>CP070813.1:1280026-1322341 GCA_020344055.1 Candidatus Zixiibacteriota bacterium
TCACGCCCTGCGGGCTACGAACCGGCTGAACTTTATATTATTATTTATGCTTACCGGCTATCGAAATTCGGGGATCAGGATTATTCCTATATACGATTCGGATTTTATATAAGTACATGATCCCTCGTAGCAAAAATTGAGTGACCCCCAGAATCTCCTGTATTCTCCTATTATGCCGAACTGGATCGGGCCAAACTCCTGAAGTAATTTGGCATGAAAAAACAGCGAGGGTATAAAACTGAATCCTGCAGCCAAATCGATACCGGTCGATTTCCCGATTTTACGTCCCCACATTGTGTAAACCAGAGGGTCACCCAAGACGATCGCTCCGGTTCCGGACGCAAATGGCAGGCTGTCCGGAGTAAGCTGGTAATAGAAGCCTGCCCCCATCATAAATGGGAAACGGGCATTTTTGGCCGCGGCCATGTTTAGGTAGACCATGAATTTCCGTTCATTGCGCAATTTCGATGCATATCCGAGATTAATCAGGTACTCGGTACTCAGATATTCGGTCGATTCGCTTTCATCATCCTGATCGTCCCAGGGCGTTTCAGGAGGTTTGGCTGTTTCGTAATCCTGAATAATGGCCCCCGATAAATTAAGGCCCTCGCTTACCCTGGCCCTGTGAGGGATATGTGAGCAGCCCGAGAACGCCCAAAATAGCACGGAAATCGATAAGATTTCGGAAACCGTAAGTTTCCTCATATCAACAATATACAAATTAATTTTAAAAAAGTTCGATTTTTTTGTACGCCACTGACCGAATCTGACAGTGACATACTATACATTTGAACAGGTAATGGAGAAATGAAATTAAAAAAGGAGGCAGGAATGTCTGAGCAAACCCAGAAAGAGGCGATTTTTTCCAGGATGGTCAAGACCCGCTCGCGAACTTATTTTATAGATGTGCGAGAAACTTCCAAGGGCGGTAAATACTTGACTATTTGTGAGTCGAGGAAAGTGGATGGGGAATGGCAGAAAAACCGGATAATGGTTTTCGACAACGATATCCCCAATTTTTTCCAGGCCTTGAAGGAAGCGGCGCCGAGCTTGAAGGAGTGAAATTATTATTAAAAAATTTGAAATAGATAACCGCATGTTATAAAATTGCGACAGCTTTTTTAAGCGTTCATTTTATAACATGGGGGTTGCCATGTCCACCAAATTAAACGTTAAAGCCTTCGCCCTGACCTGCGGGATACTCTGGGCCGTCATTCTATTTCTATTGACCTGGTGGCTGATCCTGCTGGAGGGCCTCGACGCCGGGCCGACCTTTTTCATGCGCATGTATCCGGGGTATTCGCTCAGTCTTGTAGGAAGCCTGATCGGACTGGTGTGGGGTTTTGTCGATGGGCTAATCTGCGGGTTTGTTTTCAGCTGGCTTTATAATAAGCTGGCCAAAGCCCAGTAAAAAACTGATCCGTAACTAAAACAGCCTGATTTTCATCCTTGATTTATCTTCCCTGAACTGTTATACAGCCTCTATGAAAACTGTAATGTTATTTTTTTGCCTGTTTCTGGGAGGTTTATTGTCCTGTTCGCAAACGATAGATGACCCTGAGAAACTTCATCACGATGCCCTGGTGGCGGATATGCATAACGATACCGTCCTGCGGATAGTCGAGGAGGATTTTGATATTTCGGAAAGGGATACCTCCGGTCATGTAGATCTGCTTCGCCTGAAAGAGGGAGGCGTGGACCTGCAGGTGTTCGCCTGTTATATGGATCCGGATACTGCCGCCTCCGAACGTAAGAAAACGATTGATATAATGATCGATTCCCTTGAAACACAGATCGGCCGCAATCGGGATAAAATCGCCATCTGCAGGACGGCGGCAGAGGCCGAGAATATTATAGGAAGCAGTAGAATAGCGGCATTCCTGGCTATCGAAAATGGCCTGGCCATAGAGAACAATCTCGAAAACCTGGATCATTTCTACAATCGCGGCGTCCGATACATGACCCTCACTCACGTTAAATCCAGCGACTGGTGCATTTCGTCAGCCGATACCGTGCCCGCTTTTAACGGCCTGACCGATTTCGGCCGCGAGGTCGTGAAACGGATGAACGAGCTCGGCATGATAATAGATATTTCCCATGCCTCACCGGCCGCGGTCGAGGAGATATTGAAAGCGTCGAGAGATCCCGTCATTGCCTCGCATTCCTGTGTATACGCTTTATGCGATCATGACCGCAACCTGACCGATGAGCAGATAAAGGCCATCGCCGCTAACGGAGGAGTGATAGGAATCAATTTTTATGAGGGTTACCTTTCGCAGGAGTTCAAGGATCTGGATGAGGCGTATGAAAACGAGCATAAGGCCGAGATCGATTCTGTGGAAAAGCTCTATAAAGGAACCGATAACTGGACAGAAGAGAAAAGAAAACTCTATGCGCCTTTAACGGCACAGGTTATCAAGCTGGACATAAATACAGCGACGGTGGTTGACCATATTGACCATATCGTTAAACTGGTGGGGCCGGATCACGTGGGGCTCGGCTCAGATTACGATGGAGTCCACCGCATTCCGGAAGGACTTGACGATTGCTCCATGCTGCCCAATATCACCAGGGAGTTGACGTCGCGTGGTTATTCCGCGCAGGATATCAGGAAAATCCTGGGGGAGAATTTCATGAGAGTTTTCCGGCAGGTATGTGACAAATAGCGAAATTCGGAGACGAGATGATAAAACAGGAAAGATTATATAAGGATATGGCCTGGATCTGGCCTACCATGAGCCCGCCGGAGGAATATATCGAGGAAGCCGAATTCCTTACAGGATTGATCAAATCCTATATGAGCTATTCTCCCAAAACCATGCTTCACCTGGGCTGCGGAGGTGGCCATATAGATATGACGCTTAAGAAGCATTTCGAGATTACGGGAGTGGACATAAGCAAATATATGCTGGATCTCGCGAAAAAACTCAATCCCGAAAATAGCTATATTCGCGGAGACATGCGGGATATAAGATTAGAGGAAAAATTCGACGTCGTTTTGCTTTATGACGGGATCAACTACATGGCGAGTGAAAACGATTTGAAAGCCGCTTTTGAAACGGCTCACGCGAATCTGAAAGACGGCGGTATTGTATTGACCGTTGTCGAGGAAACTCCGAGTTCATTCCAGCAAAACAAAACTCATGTACGGCATCGAACCGGAGACAATATCGAGCTTACCTATATAGAACACTGGTACGATCCCGATCCGGATGACTCCACATATGAAACCGCATTTGTATATCTGATAAGGAAAGATAAGAAGCTGACGGCGGAGTTCGATCTGCATATCTGCGGCATATTCGAGGTGGAGGTGTGGGAGAGACTGTTGAAGGAGGTCGGATTTACATCGAAACAGGATACATTCAGACATTCCACATTCGCGCCCGGCGAAGAATATCCGATTCTGATAGGGTTTAAAGAATAACCGGTAGCCAGAGGGGACGGGGAGATGAGCCAGAAAGACGTTATAATTACCAGGTATAGAATAATTGAAAAACAGCGGGTAACCCGCGACACCAGCAGGTTCAGGTTCGCCTTGCCGCCGAATATCGATTTTAAATTCCTTCCGGGCGATCATATCAAGATCTACCCGGATCGGAATAATCCCCTGGAGTTCAGGCCTTACACGCCCACAAACACACCCGATATCAAAGACTACTTCGAGCTTATCATCAAGCATTATCCCAACGGTAAGGTCTCGGGTTATATGAAAGAGAGGGGCCTGGGCGATGACGTCGCCGTAAGCGGCCCCGATAAGGGAGGGCATTTCGAGGACGGTATGGCGAAGAAGATCGGTATGGTCGCCGGGGGAACCGGGATTACTCCCATGATCTCCATGGTAAGGTCGATATTAAGCCGGAAACTCGATGTGGAGGTCTTCCTCCTGTTCGCCAATAAGACCATCGATGATATCATTCTTAAAGAGGAATTCGATAAATACGCGGAAAAATATGATAATTTCGATCTTTATTATGTTCTGGATAAGGGGCCGGAGGGCTGGCCCATGGGCGAAGGCCGCATAACTAAAGATTTGATGAATGAGAAACTGTTCGGACCGTCGGACGATACGGTGATTTTCGTCTGCGGTCCCCCCATGATGCAGATCAATTTGAAAAAACAACTGATGGAACTGGGGCATCCCGGCGAGAAGGTTATTTTTCCGTAAATACTGTATTGCCTGTTATATGGTATCTATCAGGATCTGCTTATTCCGGTTAAGAGCGTGTTTATAAAATCCTCGGCCGCGTTTTTCAGGTTGAAATTTTTCCGATCCGACATCCACTGCAGATAGAATCCGTCGGCGGCTGCGACTATGGAAGCTGAAACCGATTTGGTGTCGATCTGCCTGAAATCCCCTTTATCTATTCCGTCCTTAAGGGCTCGACCGAATAGATCCCTGTATTGCAGGTATATCCACCTCAGGTCAAAGGAAACGTCAGCCTTGCTGTTTCGGAGCCTGATACCGTAGGCCCACAGATCCGGGAGGATTTCGGAAATGTCGCTCAATCCCAGCGCCTCGACATCCACGTAAGCCAGCATTCCCGCCTTGAGTTTTTCGGCAGGTGACATTGCGGCCGCCATGTTTTGTTTCACGTGCATATTCATCTGCACCAGAAGATAATTGAATACCATTTGCGCCAGTTCGTCTTTGCTTTTGAAATATTCGTAAATCGTCCCTTTGGCGATTCCCGCCTTTTGCGCCACCATCTCTATCTTGGTATCGTATATCCCGTTTTTGGCAAAAACCTTCATGGCGGTTTTTATAATTTTATCTTTCTTGGCTTCCTTATCGACTTTTTTGGGCATAACGCTCCTCCCCCCGCGTCGGCTAACCGGCCTGTTCGATAGTTTATACCGCCGTCCGTATCTTGCAGTCAAGCATAAAATTAGATGTTACTGACACACTATAATTCCCTTGACTACAGGGATGATATCAATTTTTATGGGCAAAGCGTTTTAAAAAGATAATGTCTGATTTTTTAAAATAATCGGAGGTAAAAATGGGAAATTTCAGGGTTCCGATCCCGAAAAATGAACCGATTTACTCATACGCCCCCGGCACCAAAGACCGGGAAAAACTGGAGCAGGCCATAAAGACTTTGAAGGGGATGAAAATCGAGGTCCCCATGATAATAGGGGGAAAGGAAGTCAAAACCGCCGACAAAGTCGAGATGACCACTCCCCACGATCATGGTTTTGTCCTGGGGCATTATTATAAAGGTGGCAAAAAAGAGGTGGAGTCGGCGGTCAAGGCGGCGCTGGACGCAAAGGCGTCATGGGAGGCGATGGATTGGGCCGACAGGGCCTCGATTTTTCTGAAGGCCGCCGATCTGATCGCCGGTAAGTACCGCTATGAGCTCAACGCCGCCACCATGCTGGCGCATGACAAAAACATATTCCAGGCCGAGATCGACGCGGTCTGCGAGCTGGTCGATTTCTGGAGATATAACGTCTATTTCGCCGAGCAGATCTACGATCAGCAACCGGACAACCAGCCGCTCATGTGGAACCGCCTGGATTACCGTCCGCTCGAGGGATTCGTCTTCGCTGTAACGCCGTTTAACTTCGTCTCCATCGCTGGCAACCTGCCGACATCACCGGCTATTATGGGAAACACGGTGGTATGGAAACCGGCATCGAGCGTGGTCTATACCGCCCATTTCCTGATGAAGATTCTCAAGGAGGCCGGTTTGCCCGATGGGGTGATCAATATGATTACGGCGCGCGGCGCCGATGTGGGCGAGTTGATACTGAAAAATCCCGACCTGGCGGGAATTCATTTCACCGGAAGCACCGCCACTTTCCAGACCATGTGGAAAACGGTGGGCGGTAATATTGAAAAATATAAATCGTATCCCCGCATCGTGGGGGAGACCGGCGGCAAGGATTTTGTCTTCGTGCATAAATCGGCCGATATAGCCCAGACCGCCACCGCCCTCACCAGGGGCGCGTTCGAATACCAGGGGCAGAAATGCTCGGCGGCATCGCGGGCCTATATCCCCAAATCGCTGTGGCCTGATATCAAGAAGATCCTTCTTAAGCAGATCGACGATATGAAAAAAGGCGATCCCGACGATATCTCCAATTTCTTCAACGCCGTCATCGACAAGGCCGCCTTCGATACCATTAAGGAGTATATTGACTTCGCCAAAGATTCAAAGGACGCCGAGTTGATCTGCGGCGGCGGTTGTGATGATTCGAAAGGATATTTCATCGATCCGACGATTTTCGTTGCCAAAAAGCCCGACTTCAAGCTGATGCAGGAGGAGATCTTCGGACCGGTTCTGACCGTTTATCTTTACGATGACGATAAATATGAGGAGACACTTCATCTCTGCGATAAAACATCTCCCTATGCTCTCACCGGGGCCATATTCGCCGTAGATAGAGAAGCCATAGCAAGAGCCGCCAAGATCCTGTGCAATGCCGCCGGGAATTTTTATGTTAACGATAAACCGACCGGGGCGGTGGTGGGGCAGCAACCGTTCGGCGGAGCGAGAGCATCGGGCACCAACGACAAGGCCGGAAGTTACCTCAACCTGATTCGATGGACGTCGCCCAGGACGATAAAGGAGAATTTCCTGCCGCCGTCGGATTACAGGTATCCCTTTCAGGGATAGGATTACCTCATCAAACTGTGGTGTCGGGTCACCTGACCCGACACCTGTTATTACTCTAAGGCGGCGTCAGGAACCCTTTCCTGACGCTTTACTAACGCGATTTTTGCCAACGATCTGGTATAAGACATGGTAATTAATCACTGTCATCCCGGACTCGATCCGGGATCCATAATGGCCTGCCCTCATGGATTCCCGATAAGAGATTTCGGGAATGACAGGGAAATGTCCGAAGCGCAGGACTTTCGATCTACCGGCTCAGGCACATTTTTACGTCACGAAAATTCACTGGAAAAAATCAAGTCGAAACACTGTAGTAAAAAAAGGCGTATCTTAATTGAGAAAAAACGATGGGCAAAGGAGGCAGATTTTGAAAAGGCTATCTTTTTTATTAATCGTATTATTGGCTATCTGGTCCTGCTCCTCGGATAAAACAAACGAACAGCTTTTACATAAGATAGACAATATCGAAAACGGCCTTGTATCATTTATGCCGGGTGCTCAGATAGATAGCGCCGAAACGCAAGCCGCGATGTCATTATCGGAGCGCATGAATCTTCATAAAATACCGGGTGTCAGCGTAGCGGTTATCAACGATTTCAAAATCGAATGGGCTAAAGCTTACGGCATTTTAAGTGCTGAAAGCGCCGAACCGGTTACCACCGAGAGTATTTTTGAGGCCGCCTCCTCGACCAAAATGCTGGTCGCCGTGTTGGCCCTCGATTTCGTTGAACGGGGATTGCTTGATCTTGATAGAGATGTTAATGAGTATCTGAAATCCTGGAAAATACCGGAGAACGATTTCACGCGAGAAAATAAAGTTACTCTGCGCCTGTTGTTGACCCATCAATCAGGCCTTAACAGACCCGATGGAGGTTTTTCATGGGAGGATGATAGCTCTCCTACCCTTGTTCAGGTATTAAACGGTGAATTACCCGCGCAGAACCAGCCTGCTAAAATCGAATTTGTACCGGGTAGTAGCTGGCAATATTCAAATATGGGATACCTGGTGATACAATTGCTTCTGGAGGATATATCCGGCAAACCGCTGACTCAAATCGCCCGCGAGATTGTTTTCTCGCCACTCGGGACGAAATCCAGCACTCTGGAGCATCCGTTAGATGCGCAATCCGGGAAAAAAGAAGCCGTACCGCATGACGCTGACGGTAACGCCCATGCACCTGTTATGCACCCGACGGCCCTGGCCCAGGGCGGCCTCATGACCACTCCTTCCGATTTTGCGTTGCTCGCAATTGAGCTGATGCGAGCTAATCAAGGAGAATCCGATCAGATATTGTCGCAGAATATGATGCAAAGTATGTTTCATAAGGAGTTGGATCTCGATCCCGCCATTTTTGGCGGTATACCTGTTGGTCAAGGTATGGGAGTATTCCTTCAAGGCGACGATCAGGGTTTCACATTCGCCCATCCCGGCGATAATTATCCGGGCTCGTCCTGTTGGGTGGAAGGATCACCCGCTACAGGCAAAGCAATTGTCATAATGACAAACGGGGCTATGGGCAATCTACTCGCGATGGAAATCCTCCCGGCTGTCAAAAGGGAATACAACTGGCCGTAGAATTGAAGCTTGGTGCCCCACACCTTGGTGTGGGTTAATATATATTGTATTATTCTTACTATTTAACATCCCACAGCAAGCTGTGGGTTACCGCTTGCCCCCTTCGACCGCTATCCGCAAGCCCGTCCCACTGCAGCCGCCGACCTGCTTTTGGGCTGATAACTGATTAATCGTAACTTGCGGCTATCTCTCTGAGCCCCTCGAGATCGTTTATGCTGATAATGTTTCCCGATTCGAATATATATCCCCCGGCCTTCAATTTCGCGAAAGCCCGGGAAAGCGTTTCCGGGACGGTGCCCAGCAATGACGCCAGGTCCCCTTTGGAGATTTCCAATTTGAATTCCGATTTTGAGCCGGAATTTTGCACTATATATTCCGCCAACCGCGGCACCACTCCCATCAGGGAGAGCTGTTCGATTTTTCGAGCGAAATTCTTTAACCTCTGAGACAATAGGGCGATCATATTCAACGCCAGCCGGGGACGAGATTTAAGTAACTCCAGGAAACGGTTCTTTTCGATAGAGACCAGTTCGGCGTCGGATTGAGCCTCGGCGTAGGCGGGATAAGCGCCATCCGCGAAAAGCGCCGCCTCCGCTATGGACGCTCCCGGCTGAGGAGTCATAAGGGTCTGCTCCCGGCCCGACGATGAGAGCTTGTATATTCTTACCTTGCCGCTTGCCACTATATAAAAATAACCCGCCGTATCACCCTCGGAAAAAATAAGCTGCCCGCCTTCAATATGCCGCAAATCCGCAATCCCGATTATTTCCTCGAGTTCGTTTTTTTGCAGCCCCGAAAAGAGGGGACAGGCTTTTATGGCTTTAGAGATTTTTTCTTTATCTTCGGTATACATCCAATGGTTTAATAGATGGAAAAAACCGGCCCGTCAGGGCCGGAGTCTCATGGAAAAGGTATCGTTTTCTTATTGCGCCTGTTCGGGTTCCGGCGGAACCGCGACTATTCTTTTAACCTCGGGTACCTGCTGCCTGATCACCCGCTCGATCCCCATCTGCAGGGTCATCTGCGACATGGGACAGCTTCCACAGGCGCCGGTCAACCGAACCCTTACGATCCCCTCATCCTCAACCACATCCACCAGCTCGACATCTCCGCCGTCGGCCTGAAGATATCCCCTGATCGAATCTATCGCCTTTTCAACCTTTTCTCTCACTTGAACTCCTATTTTAAATCCGAGTAAATGTTATTTTCCGTTATCCTGCCGCGGCGATTATTTTTTCGGCGATTTTACCGAATTCAACCGACGCCGGAGTACTGTTGTCGGAAAGAGCGATCGGCTTTCCCAGATCGCCGCCTTCACGGATCGCCGTTTCCAGCGGAATCTGCCCCAGAAGAGGAATACGCATTCTCTCGGAAAGCTCGGTTCCTCCTCCTGTACCGAAAATATATTCTTTTTTACCGTCAGGGGCAAGGAAATACGACATGTTTTCTACCACTCCCAGCATCTTAATGTCAAACTTATCAACAAGTTGCCCGATTCTGGAGGCTACCATATAAGCTCCCGGCTGAGGCGTGGTAACCAGAATGGAATTTACTCCCTTTGCGGTATTCGCCACGGATAACGCTACGTCGCCCGTCCCGGGAGGTAAATCGATAAATAGGTAATCGAGGTCGTCCCAGTATACGTCGCTTAAAAACTGCGTCACCGCTTTGTGCACCAGGGGACCGCGCCAGATAACCGATTCCGATTCGCTGATGAAAAATCCCATTGAAATAACCTTAATCCCGTAGCTGTCCAGTGGAATAATCGTGTTGTCTATTACCGTGGGAGCCCCCTTAATCCCCAGCATTCTGGGGATGGAAAAACCGTAAATGTCGGCATCCAGTACGCCGACCTTAAAACCTCTTCGAGCGACGGCGGCGGCGAGATTTACTGTCACAGTGGACTTGCCGACGCCACCTTTTCCCGACGCCACAAGAATGACGTTTTTGACGTTCTTTCTGGCGAACGATTCGGAGGGATCTTTACCTTTTAACTGTTTTGTGAGATTTTTCCTCTCCTCGGCGGTCATGGCGGAAAAATCTATCTTTATTTCCCGGATCTCCGGAATATCGGATAACGCTTTTTCGATGTCACTCTGAATACGGTTTTTCAAGGGACAACCGGGGATCGTCAATTTAATCTTTACGGTTAAACGTCCGTCCTTGGCCTCGATTCTTTCAACCATGCCCAATTCTACTATTGACCGGTTTAATTCGGGGTCGTAAACCTCCGCCAACCTTGACATCACCAGTTCGGTATCAAACTTTTCTTTTTCCATCATCTTTCCCCGGATTTTTTATTCTTCGTCGTGCCCTATGAATAACGTAGATAATTTAATGCCGGTTTCAAATCAAATAGATTTAAAGAAATTTATTTTATCAATCTTGCGTTAATGATTTAAGGCATAAATACTGAATTTCAGTCAGGAGGAATTTACGGGTTTAAATAGCGGTCGGGGTAGCTCGCGAAACGGCTTTTAACCTGACCCGGCGGTCGATTAATTGCAATACTATGATTTTAAATAAATTATGATCCCGAAATATTAATATTTTTTTTCTATAAATTTTTCCTTGACACCTGTAAGACGATTTCTATATTTAGCGATTGTGAAACCATTCACAAATCAGGTTTAACAGGCGATACCGATTGGCAACGAATAGAAAAATAAGAAAGATATCCGATTCGACAATTCACAGGCTTTCAATCTATTACCGCGCTCTATTGGCTCTGGAGAAGGAAGGCTATGACACCATTTCATCGAAGGAACTGGCGAAACGTGAAAAGTTGACCCCGGCCCAGGTCAGGAAAGATCTGTCCTTTTTCGGCAGTTTCGGGACGCGTGGATTGGGTTACCCTGTTAAGCAGCTTATGCAGGAAATATCCGACATCCTGGGGATAAATCGGGCCTGGAACGTAGCCCTTATCGGCGTGGGAAATGTCGGGTCGGCTCTGGTCAGCTATAAGGAGTTCGCCAAGCAGGGTTTTGTGATAAGATTGATTTTCGATAATGATCAGCGTAAAATCGGTTCCAATCATAAAGGGATAGTCGTTTCGGATATTGCGGAAATGGGAAAGCTCATTCCCGAGCATAATATCTCCATCGCGATAATAACGGTTCCCGGTTCCGCCGCCCAGAAAGTCTGTGACGGTGTGGTGGAGTGCGGTGTTAGAGCCATACTGAATTTCGCTCCTATAAACCTGCGCGTTCCCGATGACGTTTACCTGAGAAATGAGAATATGGCCATTGAGCTGGAGCACCTCTCATTTTTGCTTCGGAACATGGAATTTGGGATTGCGGAATAGGCACCCGGATCAGGCCCGAAATTATAACTTGTTAAAATATAATGTGTTAACGCTTTCGGGCCTGAACGTTTCCTGCCCGGCTCCAATTTTCTGGAACAAATAGGGGTATTATGGTTGTAAACATTTTGAGTAAAAAATGGAATTGTCCCTTGACTTTTAAAATGGCCGAGCCGATATTGTAAAACTGTATGGCGCAATTTTCGACATTAATGAGGATTTTCCTGTTTGCTGTATTATTATCCGTAGTCTCTTTATCGAGGGCCTATTCTCAGCAGCCGTTAAGCGTGGCCTGCGAGCCTTATGGTTCGGTCACAATTAACGGCTCTCCGGCTTCTGATAATATGCTTGTCATAGCGTACGTGGGGGATATCGAGTTGGCCCGGACCTCAACGCAGGGCGGTCAATATTCGCTCGTGATCAATCTGGATGATCCGGATACGCCCCAGAGGGAGGGTTATCAGCCAGGGGATATTATCAATATCCGCGTCAACGGAAATCCCGCCTCGCCGGCTTTTGAGGCTTTCGCGGGCCGCCATAGAAGGGATCTCGAGGTGGTGACGCTTGGAGTTACGCTCGAGACCTGGGGCCGTATAAAAGCGTTGTTTAAATAAAAATGCACTCTAATAATATCCTCAGGCGTCGAAAAAGGCGTTTTTTTATCAGATTTGGGTCTCTTGATTGCGGCCGTAAAATGAACTTGCCATTTAACTCGTTTTTCACTAATAACATATAACGTTATCGGAACGAATTTCGGTGCGGGAGCGTTTTTGCTAAAAATCGCGTTTTAAAACCTGTCCGCATTCATTATAATTGCGGATAAGGCTTAAATGATGAATGTAAACAAATGATGACAATATCCGTAAAACAGGAGGAGTGAATGAAGCTGACCAGCAGAGAAGAGAACAGTATCGTGATATTGGAACCAAGAGGGAAGATAATGGGCGGTCCCGATGCCACCATATTGCATGATCAGTTGCATGAATTTATCGATCAGGATAAAAAGAGGGTTGTGATAGATCTGGCTAAAGTTGAATGGATGAATTCCACGGGCCTGGGTATTTTAATTTCAGGGTTGACTACCTTGAGAAATAACGGCGGGGAGCTGAAACTTGCCCGGGTCACCGAAAAAATCGAATCTCTTCTGACAATAACCAAGTTAATCACGGTTTTCGACAATTACGATTCCGTAGAGGATGCCCTGAAAAGTTTTGATTAACCCGCCTTTAGCATGCAGGGTATGGAGTTCGATAAATTCGATTATAAGGTGGGTGGAATTCCCACCTTTTTTATAATTATGACCGGAGACCGATATGACCGATAACAACCGTTTTTCCGATTCCCTGACTTTTCCAAGTACAACCGACCAGGTCGCGAAGGCGGACGAATTCCTTGAGACGTGGTTACGTAAAATTGGCGTACCCGAGGATACTATCGCCAATCTGGCGATAGCCGTTACCGAACTCGTCAATAACGCTATCGTCCACGGCAATAAGCTCAAAAGGAATAAAAAGGTAACCGTCTCTTTAACCTTTGATTCAGGTATGATAAAAATAACCGTTGCCGACGAAGGAGAGGGTTTTAATCCCGAAAACGTCCCCGATCCCCTGGCGAAGGAAAACTTGATGAAGGAAATCGGAAGAGGAATTTTTATAGTGAATTCGCTGATTGACGAGGTTAAATTTCAGTTTCCGCCCGGAGGCGGGACGAAGGTTACGATTACAAAAAATATAGCGTAAAGAAGGTAAATTGAACATAGGTCAGCTAATAGATCTGGTTTATCTGGCTTCCGGCCTCTCGCTGTTCATGCTCGCCGGCGTGATTTTCAGGGAAAATCCCGCAGGGCGTCTGAATATAATCGCGTCTATAATGCTGTTTTTTGCCGGGATCGGGCCTCTCGCGGCATCGGCCTATGGATCATTTCTCGAAGGCATTCCCGATATACCAACCTGGCTTCTAAACAGCTTCTATGTATGGGAGCTGTTTTTCCCGGCGCTTTTGTATTTCTCGGCGATTTTCCCCGAACCCCGGCCGTTTTATTACAGGTACAAGAAACTGCTGCAAATCGCTTTCCTGCCAACCGTCTTTCACCTCCTGATGGTCGTGTTTATGGCGGAACCCGAGAGAGTCTTGAGTCTGTTGACCTTCGAGTCTTCGTTCCCCATAATCGGGGCGATATTATCGCTCGTATTTGAAATTCTAAGGATGATTACGGCGTTTATCGGGTTTCTCCTTCTGTTCCATTCCCGATTTTTCTCAATCATAAATCTGGCCTATGTGGTTCTGGCCCTCATAATACTCTATTACGGTTACAAAAGAATTGAAAATCTCCGCTTGAAACAGCAGGTAAGAGTCGTAATCTATGGAATCAGCATCGGCGTCGGTTTGTATACTCTGGCGATAATAATACCCACGATTTTTGCCATAAATTTGACGAATCCGGTTCGGGATGCCATGGTTATGCTGGGCCTTATTGTGGGGCCCGGGAGTATCTCCTGGGCTATCGTTAAATATCAGTTCCTCGATATCGGGCTTATAGCGCGGAAATCGCTGGTTTATTCTATCTCCACCGCCATCGTCGTGGGAGGATACCTGATAATAGTGATGCAGGCGGGCTCGATAATTCAGAGCCTGATAGGCCGCGAATCGCAAATGATGAACGTCCTGGTTATAATAGTGATGCTGTTATTCTTCCAGCCCATTTACACTCAGGTGGATGATTTTGTTAAGAGGATATTTATCCGGTCCCGAGGAGATTTCAGCCAGATTTTGGAATCTTTTTCCAGGGAAATATCGACCGTCTTTCAAGAAGAAAAATTGGCGGCGACCGTAAAGGATACCTTGAAACGTGAAATGTTTATAGAAAACGTCGAAGTATGTTTCAGGGAGACGGAACGGGTCTACAAGCTGGTGTCGCTGGATCCCACGGGCCCCCGGGTGGAAATGGAAGAACATACTTACAATTACCTTATCTCCAAGCAAGCGCCCTTGTTCGCGGACGAAATATCGTCAAAAATGGACGAGAGATGTCTCGGGGACGCGCTGAAACATCATAGTACCGAGGTCATCGTGCCGCTCATAAGAAAAGACGAACTGGCGGGACTCCTGTTTCTTTCGTCCAAGGTAGCGGGATTTCGTTACGGTTCCGAGGATCTTTCATTCTTGAAGATTCTGGCCAACCAGATCGTCGTCGCTCTCGAAAGCTGTGAGCTCTACAGGGAATCGCTGGAAAAACAGAGAATGGAGGAGGAACTCGCGGTCGCCAAACAGATCCAGAGGGGGCTTCTTCCCGGAGAACTTCCTTTGATGAGAAATTTCGATTTTGCCGCCTTTATTGAACCATCCCGACAGGTGGGAGGCGATTATTATGATTTTATTCCGATAAGCAGTGAAAGGACGGGGATAGTGATAGCGGACGCTTCGGGCAAAGGCGTGCCCGCGGCACTGTTTACGGCCCGGATGCAGGTAATGATACAGAGCGAGGCCAGGTTCGGCAAACGACTGGAGGAGATGATGTTTTCCATTAACAATTTCCTGTCGGAGTCGTCATCCGGCGAACGTTTCGCGACCTGTTTCTATGGTGAAATCGACGATAACGAAAGAAGGCTGTTTTATTGTAATGCCGGCCACAACTACCCCATACTCGTCAGAAAGAACGGTTCCGCAGAAAGCCTCAAAAAAGGAGGCCTTATTCTGGGGGCCTTTCCCGAAGAGAGATATGAGACGGGGGAAGTCCTGTTTGAACCGGGCGACGTGCTTGTTCTTTACACGGACGGTCTGTCGGAGGCGATGGATGACAACAATATTGAATTCGGCGAGCAGAGACTTACCGAAAATATCAGAAAATTCAGAGTCCATCCCGCCGAGGTTATCAGCTCCATGATAGTTAAAAGCGTCAAACAATTCGCCGCCGGTATCAACGATCTCGATGATATGACACTGGTCGTGGTTCGGGCGAAAGAGACATGATAGATTAGAATTCTTGAAACGTAATGAATAAGCGGTATGTATATATATATGAAAGGTTTTAATTACCTTGCGGAGGACCTGATGAAAGACCTGACGCCGGAGAACATAAGAGATCTCAGCAATGATCAGATTGAGCTTCTATCGGAACTGGGTGAACTCGCAAAAACGGAGAGAGATCTGACCGAGAAGATTGAAACCATTCGCAAACAGTCCGAGAATGTGGGATTGAGGGGTCCCAATCGGGAAACCAGGGCTTTGTATGAGGACAACGAATTCGATGAGCTTTTATCGATAAAGTCGATAAGGGAAAGGGAAGCGATCAGGGAAAAGATTGCCGGGCTGATGCGTTCTCTGGTGGAAGCCGGTCTGGGTGACCTGGCGCTGATTAAAAGACAGGCCTTAAATTACGGGGTCGATTTAAAGAAGCAAAAATAATGGGCAGTTGTAAAAATCATTATGATCTTGGCGTACGTTTTTTCATAGGCGCGTCCGTAGTTGTTTTATTATCTGCTGCTTGTTCCAGTCCGCCCGATAAGACGAAAGCGGAGCTTTTGGATAAGTATTATTCCAGGGCCGAGCTTTTTTTCGAAAACGAGGAGATCGACTCTTCGCTTTATTATCTGGAAAAATGTTTTGAAATTGACAGGAATTATAGCGACGCCCTTTATTTGCGGGGAAAGATTTATCTGTACAAAGACGGGATTTATAACCGGAAAATTTCCGCCTCCTCATTAAAAAGGGCGGTTCTGCAGGACAAGGGTAATTCCGAATACCATTACAGTTTGGGAGTTACCCTGGAGAAACAGGGCTTTTTGAAAAACGCCCTGGATGAGTTTGAGAGGGCCGCAAAATGCGACAGCAACGATTCGCGTCCCTTTTTGAAGATAGCCGAAATCAGCAAGAAGATAGGGTTGCGTTACGATGACGAGGATTATTTCGAGCAGTCGGCCAGGGCCGCCGCCAGGGCCGGCAACATATCCAACGACCCGGAGAGCTATTATAAGCAGGCCGTGGCCCTGTATCAGATGGACCGTTACGCCATTTCGGCGCGCACCCTCGAGCAGGCCGTGAATATAAGCGGGGATCCATCCATGATTGTCCATTGCGAACTGCTTCTGGGGACGAATCTGGTCAGAACCGGGAATTTCGATTCGGCATACGCGGTTTTTGAAAGCGCCCGCCGAAAAATGGGCAAAATCGGACAAGCCGAAATGGATAATCCGAGATTTTTAATGACGCCAGCCGACTACGAGGCTCTTACCAATGAAAGCAGTTATAAACAGAAGAAAATTTTAAAGCAGTTCTGGGGTGAGCTCGATCCCGATCCCACCACCGAAATAAACGAGAGAAAGCTCGAGCATTACGCCAGGTACATACATACCCAGCTGACGTTCTCGATCCCCGAAAAATCGATCGAGGGAATTGGGACCAAGCGCGGAGAGATGTATATAAGATACGGCCCTCCCAACTCGAAGAATTATGTACTGGGAGGAAGCGGTACCGGAAGAGACGTTCCCAAGTGGGTCTGGACATACAATCATTTCGACGAGCCGATAACCCTGGTTTTCGAGGATACGTTTTTGAACGGCGATTTCGATTTCCCGTTTCCATCGCCCAACTGGACGGCCGCCGACTACGCCAACAATCCGGCATATCTGGCCGAGAGGATGCGCAGTTCCAATCCCCAGGTCTTCGGTTTGAACATGGGCGCCGGCCCGCTTTATTTCACCTATCTCCCCCGGCAGTTTAAGGGGTCCCGGGGGAAAACCGACCTGGAGGTTTTTCTGGCCATTCCTTTTGCCCAGATGCAGTTCGAAAGGCGTGGGGGAATGGCTTATTCCGATATCGACTGGCGTCAGGTTCTACGTTATCCCAGCTGGCGGCTGGCCGATTCGTCCACCGTGGAACGCACCTACGAGATCAGGGCTTCTCAAATCGATAATCCCGGGCTGGATATGTCCGACCGGCTCAAGCTCTCGGCATACCCCGATACCCTCGTTCTGGCCGTTTCGCTCCGGGATCTCAGATCCAATTACGCAGGCATCGCAAAAACCGGAATAAGGTTGAGGGATTTCTATACCGATAAAGTCGAGTTGTCGGACCTGGTGCTTGCCAGGCGGATCGACAAACCCCCGCGCAGATTAGATTTCGCCCGGGAGGATCTTCGAATACTATCCAACCTTAACAATCGATATTTCGCCGGCGAGCCCGTATGGCTGTATTTCGAGTTTTATAATCTTCAGCCGGGACCTGACGGCAAAACGTCCTATACCATCAATCAAAAAATCACCGAGAAAAAGTCGGCCGGCCTTCTGGCGGCAATTAAAGAAACCGTTACTGGCGGGGAGATTTTTGAAATCGTCACCTCCTATGAAGGAAGCAGCATATATACTCATGAAAACAGAATATTGACGCTCGAGCTGTCGGAACTGAAGGCGGGCGATTACTATATTACCATTGAGATTATCGATCGTATTTCCGGAAATTCCGCCGCGGTTTCGGAATCAATAGTACTGTACAGGTAGGCGATTTCGCCGTTAAGATAATTCCCATGAAGAACGTTTACGGAGATTTTTCCAGATATTACGATATGCTCGGCTGGAATCTGTTTGCCGGGATCTGCGCCGAAAGGTTGAAGGAGTTCTTCAAGCTTCGGGGAGAGAAACCGGAAACCGCGTTGAACCTCGCCTGCGGGACCGGCGAGCTCGAAAAATTATTGAGAAAAACGGGAATAGAATTTACGGGAGTGGACGCTTCGCCGGGAATGCTGAGGGAAGCCCGCAAGAAATGCCCCGAAGCGAGGTTTGTGAAAGCCGATGCCGCCGATGTAAGATTGAATAGGAAATTCGATATGGTGCTTTTCCTGTTCGACTCCGCAAACCATATGTATTCTCTGCCGCATCTTTCCCGGGTTTTTAAAAACAGCCGGCGACATTTGAAGAAAGGCGGCTATTTTATCTTCGACATAAACACCCCGATCGGTCTGAAAGCGTGGGAGGAAACCCAGGTCAGGCGCGCCAGAAACTTTACGGTTATTACCATGGGAATTTATAATGAGGAAGAGATGATGGCCGAAGTGATAATTGAGGCTTTTATAAAAGAGGGCCGTTCCTATAGAAGAATGGTACAGCTTTTAACGGAGAAAACCTACGAGACTCAAGACATCATTGAGGCTCTGGTAAAGGCCAAACTCGATAAAATCGTAATTACCTCCTTCGATCCTTCCGAGGAAATTGAGGATGCCGGAAGATTATGGTTTGTATGCAGTTAATGCCGAAACTGCCCCGACGCCGGCTTATCTCCGCATAAATCGTTGATCGCGCCGGCTTCAGGATTATAATTTCATACCGACAAATTTAATGTCATGGATTGCGATAAGAAAAATGGCATTGGTGATAATGTTTTCTAAATTTTCGGAAAAAGATTGCGTCAACCATCGCCTGTGAATATTTTGCTCTGGACAGAGTTCGGAACAGCGTCGGGAAGATCGTAATGGAATGGTGGAAAAAATATTTTAGCGAAGACTACCTGAAGCTTTATAGTCACGATGAAAGCGTATCGTCCCGGGAGGTTTCAGCGGTAATCAGGATGCTTCAGCTGGAGGATGGACAGAGAATTCTCGACCTGGCGTGTGGATTCGGCCGGCATTCGGTGCCTCTGGCGCAAAAGGGATTTAATGTCACCGGTTACGACCTCTCCGAGGGTTTCCTGAAAAAAGCCAGGGAGATCGCGGATTCGCTTCTGGTCGCCATCGATTTGAGACAGGGCGATATGCGGGAAATTCCATATAATGAGGAGTTCGACGCCGTGATCAATATGTTTACGGCTTTCGGCTTTTTTGAAAGGGAAGAGGAAGATCTGGAAGTCCTTAAAGGCGTTTATAAAGCTCTGAAACCGGGCGGACAGTTTTTGATGGATGTTATCAACCGGGAATTCGCTCTCGCGGATCTGAGCCAGCGCCGCTGGACCATCGAAAACTCCTCGTACCTGCTCGAGGAGAGGTTTTTCGATTACTTCAATTCCCGTCTGGAACTCACCAACCGTCTGATTCTCGCCGGCGGCAAGGTCAAAGAGGCGAATTATTCCATCAGGCTATACACCCTAACCGAGATGCTGGATATGTTCAACAAAGCCAATCTGGTATTAACGGACGTTTACGGGAATTTCGACGGCGAGCTTTACAGCGCCAAATCGCCGCGAATGATCCTGGTGGCGGCCAGGGAGGATTGATCTTTAGTATAAACGGGTTACGAGAGGAAAATTTTGGGATACCCCGGGTCATTCTGGCGCGGGGCTTTCGTGTTTGTGTAATATGATTGAAAGAATAAAAAATCTGGATCGGATACCCGGCTTCCGGGCGATTCTGGAAGAACTGAAAAACGGCAAGAAATCTATCTCCGTATCCGGCCTGGTCGGTTCCTCCAGAACGCTTCTGGCGGCCTGGCTTTTTCGCCTTTGTTCGAGACCGGTCCTGTATATATCCTGCGACCAGGAATCATCCGAAAAGGCCTTTATCGATTTTAAGACATATCTTGATGACGGCTCGGTGGCATCGTATCCGTCGTGGGAAATACAGCCTTATGAAATACGGGCGCCGCACGCGGAGAATATCGGCGACCGCCTCAAGGTCTTGTATGATCTTCAGTGCGGAAGAAAAAGCGTTATCTGCGCTCCCGCGGCGGCACTGATAGAACCGACCATTGAAAAGACAGATTTGTCGAAACTGGCGCTGCAGATAAAAAAAGGCGATTCCATTAATCCTGACCACCTCGTAAATCGGCTCATTAATATGGGATTCGTTCGCCGCCCCATGGTTGAACAGCTCGGCGATTTCGCGGTGAGGGGAGGCATAATTGACGTTTTCCCGGCCACGGCCCCCGAACCGGTCCGGATCGAACTGTTCGGCGACGAGGTCGATTCGATGAGGGCCTTTTCCGTCTTGACCCAGAGATCGCTCTCCGGAATCGATTCGGCCGTGATTTTACCTCTGAGAGAGATTTCCGTGGATTCAGATCTTATTGAAACCGCCGGCGAATTGTTGACGCAGGAAAAGGCGATAGCCCTGCATCAGGCACTGGGGCCGAACCACGCCTACGATGGGCTCGAGTTTTTCAGGCAGCTTTTCACCGACGATAAATCGTCAATTTTAGATTTCCTTGAGGGCGAAACCATCGTTATCAAAGACGACCCGGATTCGATTCGTGACGAAATCGAAAATGTATTCGAAAAAGCGGCCGGAAGATATGATGACAGGGGCGATTATCCCTTCGGTTCGCCGGACGAGGTTTTTATAGGTTTCGACAAGATGGAATCGCTTCTGCAGGGCTATTCCGGCATAGAACTTTCAGGCATCTTGAAAGCCGAATCCGATTCCATCGAAATCCGGTCGACGCCCCAGGAGCCGTTCGGTTCGCATATAAAAATATTCGCG
This sequence comes from Candidatus Zixiibacteriota bacterium, assembly GCA_020344055.1. Classification (GTDB taxonomy): domain Bacteria; phylum Zixibacteria; class MSB-5A5; order UBA10806; family UBA10806. Next base: position 1,300,927 of record CP070813.1, read on the forward strand.
GACAAATTGAATGAATATCAGAAGCAGGGTTATACATCGATCGTGTTTTGCGACGGCGAGAACCAGAAGATCCGTCTCGGGGAACTGCTGGGCGACTATGATATCGATATCCCCCTGGAAAAAAACAGGATTTCATCGGGATTCGGTTTTCCCGATATCAGGCTCTGGTTTTTGACAGATCATGAGATATTCGCCCGCACCAGGCCGCGTCGAAAAATCCGCCGGTTCAAGGAAGGTATAGCCTTATCAAGCTATCAGAGCCTCAAGCCCGGAGATTATGTCGTTCATATCGATTACGGAATCGGTAAATACAGGGGCCTGGAAACCCTCATTGTTGATGGCCGCAAAAGAGACTGTCTGCTGATCTTCTACGCCGGCGACGATAAATTGTACGTTCCTATCGAGGAGTTTTCCGGGGTTCAGAAATTCGCCGGTAAGGAAGGAAAGCCCGCTCTATCGAGACTCGGCACCGGCGCCTGGGAGAAAACAAAGGCCCGGGCCAGAAAAGGGATAATGAACATGGCCAGGGACCTGGTCGCCCTGTATGCCAGGCGGCAGGCGCTGGGCGGGTTCGCGCATAAAAAGGATACCCCCTGGCTTATGGAACTGGAGGCCTCTTTTGAATACGAAGAAACCCCGGACCAGCTTGCCGCCATTAACGAAATCAAAGGCGATTTGGAGAAACCGGTTCCCATGGACAGGCTGATTTGCGGCGACGTCGGCTATGGCAAGACCGAGGTCGCCATAAGAGCCGCCTTCAAGGCCGTGGAATCCGGGAAACAGGTGGCGGTTCTGGTCCCGACGACCATTCTGGCCCAGCAACATCTTACGACTTTCCGGGAGAGGCTGGCCGCCTTTCCTATCAAAATAGAAATGCTGTCGAGATTTCGTTCTCCCAAAGAATCAAAACTCGTCAAGGAAGGACTGAAAAACGGCACCGTTGATATCGTAATCGGTACTCACAAACTCTTGCAGAAAGATATCGAATTCAAGGACCTCGCTCTTCTGGTGGTTGATGAGGAACAGAGGTTCGGCGTGACGCATAAAGAGAAGATCAGGAAATTAAGATCCCAGGTCGATACACTGACTTTAACCGCCACCCCCATCCCCCGGACATTGCAGCTTTCGCTTCTGGGGGCCAGGGACATGTCGGTGATTAACACTCCCCCGAAAGACCGTCTTCCCATAGTGACCGAGGTATCCCTGTTCTCTCAGAAAACGATAGCCGACGCTATTAACAGGGAGCTTATTCGCGGCGGGCAGGTGTATTTCGTGCATAACCGGGTGGAGTCGATCTACGCCATCTACAGGTATCTGAAAAAATTGATTCCCGCCGTCAGTATCGTCGTGGGGCACGGGCAGATGCCCGAGCGGCAGCTGGAAAGGGTCATGCTGGATTTTATAGATAAAAAATACCAGGTTCTTCTCGCCACCACCATTATCGAATCGGGGCTGGATATACCCTCTGTCAACACCATTGTAATCGACCGCGCCGACAAGCTCGGCCTGGCCCAGCTCTACCAGCTCAGGGGCCGGGTAGGAAGATCGTCCCGGAGAGCCTACGCGCATCTGCTGGTTCCTCCCCTCAAACTGATGAAAGAAAAAGCCCGAAAAAGGCTTCGTGCCATAGAGGAGTTTACAGAGCTGGGTTCCGGTTTTCATCTTGCCATGCGCGACCTCGAGATAAGGGGCGCCGGTAACATACTCGGCGCACAGCAGCATGGGTTTATAGAAGAAATCGGTTTCGATCTATACTGCCGGCTGGTCGAGGAGGCGGTCGCGGAATTAAAACAAAAAGAGCCGCCGAGAAAGAAAATCGAATTCAGAATTCAGACCGACCTGGATCTATTTATTCCCGATTCATACATTGAGGAGCCCGATTTGAGGGTGGAGCTCTACAGAAACGTCGCGGAGATAGACAGCTTTGAAAAATTGGAAATCCTTGCGGCTGAGATACAAGACAGGTACGGGAAATATCCCCGGGCCGTGGAAGACCTGTTGAATCTTTCCTACTGCCGGCTGCTGTTGTCGGATCTGGGCGCCGAGCGGCTATCGCTTAAAAACGGCGACCTGCTGATTGAATTTCGGCAGGATAAGACGTTCTCCAGGCAAGAGATTGAGGGTTGGAGAAAAAGGATCCGGGGTAAAATGGAGTTCAAATCCACCGGGGGCCTCGCGGTAAAACTGAAGCTTGAAAAATCGGACGGGAATCTCTTAAGAAAGACCTTGCAGACCCTTTTGGGCCGGGGAAAATTTGAAGGCCGCGAACATAGCGTGGCCAAATAAGTAGAACTCAAAGAGGATAATGACATGCTGAAAATGTTACCGATTATTATGGCCGTTCTGATCCTGATATTAAGTTGCGGAGAGTCCGAAGTCGATAAGGATGATCCCAGGTATTACGATGACCGGGTTATCGCGAAGCTCGGCGACCATATTCTTACCCTGGGGGAGGTTCATAAAAAATTCAGGGATACGGAATTCGACAGTACCCTGCATGAATATGATAAGAAAAAAAGCTATGTAGAAGAGGAGATCGAGCGATTCCTGGTGATCGATGGCGCAAAGGCGGCGGGGTTGTCTTACGAACCCGATTCGGCCACAATTCAGAGTTACCTCTTTCAGGAGCTTTATAAACGTGACGCCGGGGTGAAATCAGAGGTTTCCGATTCAGATGTCAGGAGACATTTCAAACGATATGGCGGTGAGATACAGTTCGGTCCCCTGGTCGTGGAAGATTCGGCTTTGATTGACACTTTATATCGGATGCTTGAAAACGGCGCCGATTGGGATTCCCTGGTCCTTGAACACTCGGTCATAAGGCTCGGCAAAAAAAGGGGGGGGAGTCTGGGATATGTCCCCTTCGGCCAGTACGATGAGGAGATCCAGGGCAAGGCCTATGATCTGGAATTCGGCGAATATACCGAACCGTTTCGTACCAGGTTCGGATGGTGTATTGTGAAGCTTTTTGACAGGATTAAACATTCCGAGGAAGATCTTGAAGAGAACTGGGATGTATATAAAAGAGTAACTACAAATTATTCCGAAATACTCCAGACCGACGAATACAAGAAAAGACTATTGGATGACTATAATTATAGGATCAACTGGCAGGACATAGATATGATGGCGCGGATTTCCGACTCGGTAAAAAATACCGGCAATTTGCCCGTTGATATGCCCGGTTCGGCGTATCTGGAAAGATCGGTATTTACTCCCGGGCAACTCAGTCTTTACCTGGCGGAATTTAAAGCCGGAGGCATAACCATCGAGCAATATCTTGATCTGATGGAATCATATAATCCCTACAGGACTCCCCGGCTCCGGGATCGTTTTGAGATGGAGTCGGTATTAAAAGGTGTAGCCACCAGGAGAATTATGGTGAACCGGGCCCTGGAACTGGGGTACGATACCCTACAGACTTTCAGGGAAGCTTTGGAATATTATGAGGAGAACTGGCTGATTCAGGAATTTTATAAACAGCTCTACGCTCAGATGGACACGGTTACCGAAGAGGACATTCGTAAATATTATAACGGGCATCCCGAAGATTGCTATCGTCCCGACCAGGTGCGCGTCTCCGCCATAAGCCTTAAGACCGAGGATGAGGCTATTGAGGCGCTTGAAAAACTGAAGATGGGAGCGAACTTTTCCGCCATGGCCAAAAAATATTCAAGGGATAAAAAGTCGGCTTCGGAGGGGGGAGATCTGAATTTCTTCACCGAAAAAAGATTCACCGAGATATATGATGCCGCCCGGGATCTGGAAGCAGGTGATATCGGCGGGCCTGTCGAAATGTACGGTAATTACTGGGTGTTTAGGGTGACCCAGAGACTAACGCGGGAGCTCAGGCCCTACCATCTCGTCCGGAGCAATATCAGAAGCAGAATTTTATTAAACAGGCGGAATCAAGCGGTGCGATCGTGGATAGATGAAAATAAAAAAAATACAGACTATTTCCTTGATCTGGGACTATTAAAAAATGATCTTGGAATAACCGCCAAGGACGAGATGCGGGCCGGCGCGGAGGAGGAGATCGAATGAGGTATGGAATGGTCCCGATCGCCATTCTCATGATTGGCGTTATAGTTTGCTCCGATAAAGACGAGCGGGAAGACGATATCGTGCTCGCCAGGGTCAATAACGAGGTTTTAACCTATAATGATATTATCTATCAAATACCCCCGGATCTTAGAAAAAATCTTACTGACGAAGATCTGCGAGAATTGATAGAAACCTGGATCAATACCGAGGTGTTGTACCAGAGCGCCGTCGAGAGAGGACTGGATAAAGAGCCCGACGTGGAGGCGATGATAAAGTGGGGCATAAAAGAAACAGTCGCGAAAAAGCTTTTCGATTCGGAATTATCCTCCCGGGACGATCTTTCGCCCGCCGAAATCGACTCCATTTATCAGCTGCAAAAGGATAATTTAAAAGCGGAGCAGGACAGGTTCAGGGCCAGCCATATCTTGCTGGATGATTACGAGACGGCCATGGCGGTTTATAATCGTCTGAAAAAGGGTTCCGGGTTCGAGAGTCTGGCGCTCGATTATTCCATTGACAGGCAATCGGCAAAATCCGGCGGCGATATAGGTTATTTTTCCGCCGACCAGGTGGAATTGCCGTTTGCCGAAGCCGTGAAAGGACTTAGAGAGGGAGATTATTCAAAACCCGTAAGAACTTCATATGGTTTTCATATTATAATGTTAACCGAGAGGGTAACGACCGGAACCCCGCTGGATTCCCTTGAGGCGACTAAAATGATTGAAGATCGGCTTCTGGCCGGCAGGCGTGCCGCCGGTTTTCAAAAAATCGTCGATTCGCTGAGAGCCGGGTCCGATATAGAAATTTTCCCCTTGCCGGGGCCCGATAAACGTACGTTACAGGATGGGAAATGATATGAAAAAGATTATTTTGATCCCGCTGGTTACCTTATTATTCATTGAGGGATTATGCGCGGAAACCCTGGATAAAATTGCGGCTATAGTCGATGACCAGGTGATTTTGCTGTCGGAACTGGACGCGCAGATACAGATATATGCCATGCAGAACAAGATGGCCATTTCCGATTCCGTAGCGCTGGATAGCCTGAGGAGAGAATTCCTTGATAAGATGATAGAGGATAAGGTCCTGCTGGTCAAAGCCGCCAAAGATACGACCATAAAGGTTACGAATCAGGAAGTGGAAGAAGCTTTATCGCGTCAGATAGAAATGATAAAATCTCAATTTCCGTCCGAGGAAGCTTTCCTGGCGCAGTTGCGGGTGGAGGGGCTGACTCTTCGTGAACTTAGAGAACAGTACCATGATGAGATAAAAAACCAGATATTGAAAGATAAGCTGATACAGAAACGATTGGCCCTGGTCAAAGTCTCTTCGGGCGAGGTTAAGAGGTTTTACGAAGCCAACCGCGATTCGCTTCCCGAGAAGCCGGCGGGGGTCAGGTTATCCCATATTCTTATCGGAATTGCTCCGGGCCAGGAGACGCGGGATTCGTTGTACAACTTCGCCTCCCTTGTTCGCGACAAGGCCCTTGCGGGTGAGGACTTCGAGACTCTGGCAAGAAACTATTCCGATGATCCTTCTGCGGAAAGCGGCGGGGATCTGGGATGGTTCAGCCGGGGTGAGATGGTGCCCCAGTTTGAAGAAGCCGCCTTCGCAATGCAACCCGGAGAAATTTCGGATGTGGTGGAATCGATTTTTGGATTCCATATTATCAAATTAACCGGCAGAAAGGGGGACAGGGCAAAGGCGAGCCACATACTTATAAAACTGGCTCCCGGAGATGAGGACCGGGAAAAGAAGCTGGGGCTCGCAGACAGTCTGTATCAGGCTATTTTAAGCGGCGCCGTATTCGAAGAGGTCGCGAAAGAATATTCCGACGATGAAAACTCGGCGCAGGAGGGCGGCGAACTGGGATGGTACGCGGCGAATGATCTTCTGCCTGAATTCATTAGGGCGTTGCAGGATCTGAACGTCGGGGATATTTCCGCGCCCGTGGCCAGCGAATTTGGATACCATATCCTGCGGATCGAGGAAAGGCGGGCCGCAGGCTCAATAGACCTGGAAGAGGATTTTAAAACCCTCGAAGAAATGACTCGAAGAGATAAAACTTATAAACAACTGAAGGAATGGCTCGATAGGATTTCAACGGAGATCTTTGTAGAAAAGAGATTGTAATGCGGCTGGACAAGTTTTTGTCTGCCGCCAGGATTTTTAAAAGCCGTACCCTCGCGGAGCAGGCGATTTCGGCCTCCATGGTATATGTTGACGGGCTCCGCGCCAAATCATCGAAAGAAGTGAAACCCGGTTCCATTATTGAAGTCGATACATTGACGTTTTATAAGAAGATCGAAGTTAAGGAGATTCCCTCGAAAAATCTCCCCAGGAATAGAGCCCGCGAACTTTACCTGACATTGCAGGAGAGAGCCAAGAGTTGAAATCGTTTTTTGACGGTATTCCCGGGAAAAGAATCTTACAGCGTGCTATCGTGGTCGGCGTTCGAAAGAAAGGAGATTATGCTGTCACCCGGGATAACTACCTGGATGAGATCGCCAGTCTCTGCAGGACTGCCGGCGCGGAAGTGGTGGGTCGATTTATACAGGCGCTGGACCGGTTTAATCCCTCGACTTTAATCGGCGTCGGCAAGGTGGAGGAGCTCGCCGCCTTCGCGGAGGGAAAACGGGCTAATCTCGTTATTTTTGATACCTCATTATCGCCGTCCCAGCAGATGAATCTGGAGAGGAAATTGAAATTGCAGGTAATCGACCGTCCCGGCATTATTCTGGATATCTTCGCCCTGCATGCCCGTACCAGAGAAGCCAGGGTGCAGGTCGAGCTGGCTCAATTCGAATACCTCCTTCCCCGGCTTGCCAGGGGCTGGAAACACCTGGAAAGGCAGGAGGGATCTATCGGCACCAGGGGGCCCGGGGAAACCCAGCTGGAAACCGACAGACGCCTGGTTCGCCTGCGGATCAGCGAGTTGAAAAAGAAACTCAAGCGTATCGAAAGCGAGAGATTGGTCCAGAGAAAAATGCGGAAAGGGCTCTTCAAAGTATGCCTGGTCGGTTATACCAATACCGGCAAGTCCAGCATATTCAATTTCCTTACCGGCGAAGACGTTACTGCGGCCAACTATCTTTTCGCCACTCTCGATTCCACCACCAGGAGACTAAAGCTTTCAGGCAAAAACGAACTGCTTATCTCCGATACCGTCGGTTTTATCAGAAAATTGCCGGTTTCCCTGGTGGCTTCCTTCAAATCCACCCTCTTCGAGGTATCCAGCGCCGATCTATTGATTCATGTTATCGATACTTCCGAAAGTTATTTTGAAGACAGAATCGCCTCTGTCAACAGCGTTTTGGGCGAGATCGACGCGGATACAATTCCGGTGTTGCATGTTTTTAATAAAATAGATAAAATTAACGATCCTGATCTTTTCAGGTCGCTCCTGGGGCAATACCCCGGCTCGAGATTCGTTTCGGCTGTCACCGGCGAAGGGATGGGAAGGCTTATGGAAACTCTGGAATCTTATCTTGAAATAACCAGGGTAACGGTGATCGCCAACATACATCCCGATGATGGCCGTAAGATGAATATACTGGGCTCCCTGGGACAGCTGATCGACTCGGAGACCTATGACGGGATTTTAAAGGTAAAGGTGAAACTTCCGGTAAATCGGCTGGGAAAGCTGGAGTCCGAGGGAATTGAGTTTATAAGGTCGAGCGATTGACATGATTTTGAAGGGCAAAAAAGCGCTCGTTACCGGGGCTTCGAAGGGTATGGGCCGCGCCATCGCAAAAGCGCTTGCATTAGAGGGCGTTGATCTTTTTCTGACCGGCCGCGACAGCGACCTCCTGGAAAAGCTGAAAGAAAATCTATCGAAAACCGGCGTAAGAGCGGCGTATAAGGCCGCGGATCTCGGTTCCGAAAAGGAATTGAATGATATTTTTGTGGACGCTTTAGAGTTTCTGGGAGATATTGATATATTGATAAATAACGCCGGAATTGGTATAAAAGGGAATGTAACGGAGATGGCGGTCACGGATTGGGAGCAAATGTTCTCGGTAAATTTGAAGGCGCCGTTCATGCTGTCTCGACTGGCGGCGAGGGAGATGATTAAAAAACGATCCGGCTATATTATAAATGTCGGTTCCGGCGCTTCTCAAACGCCCATTGCCGGGTTCGCCGGTTACTGCGCCACCAAGCACGGGCTTCTGGGATTTTCGGAATCTCTCGGCCTGGAGTTGCGGGATCATAATATCAAAGTATCTATCATACTGCCCGGTTCCACGGCCACTCACTTCGGCGGCGCTTCCCCGGAGAATAAGCTATCGGCCAGGCCGGGAATACTGCGCCCTGAAGATATCGCCGACAGCGTGTTGTATCTTCTGAAGCAGAGCGATGTCGCCTGGACCTCCGTGATGAATCTAAGGCCCCTGAATCCAAAAACATCACCATTAAAATAAGGAGGGATTATGAGAGGAATTTTCTTAACGGCGGTCATCATTGGAATTTTATTCTTGCCTGTATACGCTCAAACGCCGGAACCGGTCGAGGCCGATACCACTGAAGAGGTGGCCGAGCCTGAAACGACCCAGGAGATGGCCGAACCGGAAACGACCGAGGAAATGGCTGAACCCGAGGAGGTAACCGAGCCGGAAGCCGCCGAGGAGGCGGAGGAAGTAGAAGAACCCGCCGAAATGGATTTGAATCTTACAGTGAAGGAAATGACCTTTTGTGCGGGTGTAGAGGATAGGGAGCCTGTATCAAGAGATACGACGTTCAGTTCAGACGCGGGTAATGTATTTTTCTGGTCCAACGTTCTAAACGACGGCTATGAAACCGTGATCGAGCATGTCTGGTATTACAACGGCGAGGAAATGGCGCGCGTGGAACTGCCTGCCAGGTACCCGCGCAACCGGGTCTGGAGCTCCAAGACCATCCTGCCCGAATGGACCGGCGAGTGGACCGTTATGGTAATGGCCGGTTCCGAGAAACTGGGAGAAATGACCTGCACCGTAGAGTAGCGGGCAGAGATAAAACTTACGGCCTCGTTTACGCGGCCCTTGCCATACATACGCTATTTTCCGCCGGAACCTACATTGCGGCCAAAGGAGCGGTTGCCGAAATCGCTCCTTTGGTTTTCGCGTTTTACAGGTTCTTGCTGGCATCGGCGATATTTGTCGGTATTTCCGCGTTAAGAAATAACCTCTTCCCATTCGAAAAAAGAGATTTGCCGCTGCTTTTATTGCTGTCATTTTTGATATATCCGGTCAACCAGACTTTTTTCCTGATCGGCATATCACATACCCTTCCCACTCATGCCGCGCTGCTTTACGCCTCCACCCCTGTATGGGTTTACCTGCTGTCGATTCAAAGAAAAGAAGAAGAATCATCTCACCGGAAGACGGTCGGCATCGCGGTCGCCCTGGCCGGGGTCGTCGCCTTTTTCGCCGAAAAAGGTATCGCCCTTAAATGGGATTATTTTTTCGGCAATATTCTGGTGATGATCGCCGTCTGGGCCTGGGCGGCATATTCGGTGCTTGGCAGACCCCTGGTCAGAAAAAAGGGCGCCTTTACCGTAACCGCCTGGGCCTCAATAACCGGAGCGCTGATATATTCCCCCCTCGGCATATATCGCGCCGCCTGCTTCGATTACTCCGGTGTCGGGGTAGTCGGATGGTCCGGAGTCGTATATACCGCTATCTTTACATCCGTAATCGCCTATACCCTGTGGTACTGGGGGATCAAGCATTTTTCGCCCTCGCGAGTCGCGGTCTTCATGTATCTTCAACCTGTGGTGGCGGCCATCCTGGCATATTTCATTTTCAGTGAGAGATTATCTTCGGGCAGTATCATTTCGGGTCTTATTATCCTCGCGGGCGTTTTTATCACCCAGAGAGATTGAATACAATATAGATCAGCGTGTCCGGTTGCCGAACTTCATGCTTGACTTTCTAAAACCGCCCGTTTTTATAGTTTTACATGAATAATAAAAACAAATCCACCCCGGGCGTACTGAGGCCCTATCTCTTACGATACAAAAAGCTCTGGATCGCCGGTATCTTCGCGGTGGCTTTTACGAACATATTCATGCTCGCGGCCCCCTGGATCCTGAGAATCGCCATAAACGATCTTGAAAAAGGTGTTACGACATCCAGGCTGGCCATCTACGCCGGGGCCATATTACTTGTCACGTTGATCTCCGCCGCTTTCAGGTTTATGATGCGACAGACCATGATTGTGGCGTCGCGCAAAGTCGAGTACGATTTTCGCAATGATTTCTTCGACCATATCCTGACCCTGGATCGAAAGTATTACGATAGAACGCCCACGGGTGATATCATGGCGAGAGCATCCAACGATATGGATTCGGTGCGTGCCATGATCGGCCCCGGCATAATGTATTTTTGCTCCACGGCGATAGCCCTGGTTCTGGCAATTTCTATTATGATAAAGATAAGCTTGAAATTGACTCTCCTGGCCCTGATTCCGATGCCGATTATTACGGTCCTGGTCTTTTTTCTCGGGCGGGAGGTGAACAAAAGGTACGCTAAGATCCAGAAGCAATACAGCGATATGACCGCCCGCGCACAGGAGAGCTTTGCGGGCGTGCGAGTGGTAAAAGCCTATGTCCGGGAAGACTCCGAAATCGAGGATTTCGGCTCGATAAGTATGGAATATGTTCGGAAAAATATGTCCATGGTTCGCGTATGGGGTTTCTTTTTTCCCGCTATTGTCCTGTTCAGCGGCGTGGCGCTGATTGTGGTGCTCTGGTTCGGAGGCAAAGCCGTCATCGAGGGAACCATAAACCTCGGCGATTTTGTCGCCTTCTCCGCCTATCTCCTGCTCCTTATATGGCCCATGGCCGCCCTGGGTTGGGTGGTAGGATTATATCAGAGAGGAAAAGCGTCCCTGGGCCGGATCAACCAGATCCTCGAAGAAAAGCCGGTTGTAGCTGACGCCGCCGGTGTTGTAACCAGGGAGATAGAGGGTAAAATAGAATTTAGAAATCTGCGGTTCGGATACGGACGGGACATAGTCTTAAATGATGTAAGTATCTTGATAGAGCCGGGCACCAGGGTCGCCTTAATAGGCGATACCGGGGGCGGAAAGACCACCCTGGTCTCGCTTCTCCAGCGGGCCTACCCCGTGGATCGGGGCATGGTTTTCATAGACGATATCGATATCAACGATTATGACCTGAAATGCCTGCGCTCGCAGATCGTGCCGGTTATGCAGGAGACGTTTCTCTTTTCTGATACTATCAGGCACAATATCGCCTACGGGCGGCCCGATGTCGAGATGGAGTCCATCCGGCGGTTTGCCCTGACCGCCGGCATAGCGGCGGAAATCGACGAATTTCCCAAAGAATATGAAACCATACTGGGCGAGCGCGGCATCACCCTCTCCGGTGGCCAGAAACAACGGACCGCGCTGGCCAGAGCCTTATCCTCGAATCCGAGAATATTGATACTGGACGACGCCTTCTCCGCGGTGGACACCCGCACCGAGGAGGAGATACTCACCAACCTGCGGCAGATACTTTCCGGAAGAACCACCATTACCATATCACACCGGATATCGACGGTAAAAGACTCGGACGTCATACTGGTTCTTAAGGACGGCGTAATTGTGGAGAAGGGATGTCACGCCGACCTGGTGGGCGCCGGAGGGCATTACGCCAAACTCTACGAACGTCAACTCCTGCAGGACGAACTGGAGACCCTTTGAGTTTCCTCGCGCCGCAAATACCGCGGATGGAAGAGTTATACGGCCGCCCCGATGAGGCCGCCTTCGTTCAGCCGGTGACTCCCGATGAATATGAACGCATATCCCGGAGCATGAAAAACGGCCGCGCCCACGATATTACCCTGTATATAAAAAAAGAGAGTGGTTATATCTTCATCGCCAAGCATTTCTATCCGCCGGGATTATACAGGGCTCCATCAGGCGCCGCGAAACCGGGCGAGGACTTTCAGGATGGCGCCCGCAGGGAAGCCCGGGAGGAAACCGGCGTCGATATCGAGCTCGTCAGATATATCATGAGAATCAATGTGAGGTTCGAAAATGAAGCCATCCATATCGACTGGACCTCGCATATATTCCTGGCCGATTATATCAAGGGCGATATCGAACCGCGCGACAAGCGGGAGATCAAAGAAGCCCGATTGATATACCCCGGTGAAATGCCCGGGTTCGCGAAAAAAATGAGGGAAACGAAAGTAGGCGGTTTAAATTATCGGGCTTTTCTCACTGAAGAGGTGGGGAAGAGATTAAAGCACGATAAATTTCCTAAAACCTGATCCTCTTCTTTTCAGACTCTATGATCTCTTCTATCCTGACAGGGCAGTTATCCGAATCCGATATCCCCCTCAAGCAATAAAACCGCCTGTAATGAGAGATCTCTTTTCTGGAGCGATCCTCGATATCGATGAGCGAGCAATAAGCGCAGTCTTTACATTTCTCGATCGATCCCGCGATTATCTTTCCCGTCGCCCGAGCTACCTGGGCGCGGGATATATTTATACATTCTTTGCCGCCGTTTTTCTTGGTCTCTAACTTTCTGGGGTTTTTCAATATTATCCGGCCTCGATCCTCGGTAAATATGGCGTCGAATTCCATATCGTCGCCCGGCGCCGCCTCGGTGCGGCACAAAAACCTTCCGTTCACTCTCAGGTAAATCCTGTCGTCGAATAAATCGTTATCGAAATACCCCTTGTCGAATGACACGTAGAAACCGTCCATATGAACCCGGCTCCGCCCGTTTTCGATAGTCATCTTTAAATGAGGCAGCACGGAAGCGACAGTTCCGCCGAAGCGGACGTTTTTCCCCCGCATGCTGTCAAGCCAGCCCCGGTATTCCAGAAGATCGTCCATAAATCTCTTCAGCGATTTATCGTCCAGGCCGGTTTCAGGCCGGTATGTCATCTTCTCATCGTAGAATTTCTTGCAGGAGAAACATCCCCTGCCTACGTGTTTGAAATCCTTGGGGCATTTTTTCCCTTTATCCAGGTCGTGACATTTCCAGAGGAACTCCACGCAGCCCTGGGGAAAACAGCGCTTCTCTACGATTACATGATACGGTGAAACATCATACCCGAACTGCCTGTGGGCGGGGTAACTACACCTGAAAAGCCCCTTTTGCTTGAGGAGGTTATTAATTTTATTCGGCATGATATGAAATAATACTCATTTTACCGCCGCTTGCAAAGATCGATTTTACATATCGATGCGCAAACGCTTGCACATCAAAATCGCCTGACCCCGATTTTCTGCGATTATTTTGCCGACCTTGTTTGTTTATCTATTGGAACTGAATAAGTTAATGATCTGTAAAAGAACGAAGATGACGCTTTTTATTTTGCTTGCCCGGCATATAAATTGCCCTATATTTTAGCGGAGTAATATCTTATGGCAGTCAAGGCTTTAAAGTTCCTTGTTTTAACAGGTGTAATGGCGGCGGTTATCTACTCGCCCTGCATTGCCCAGTGGGATTTATATTACCAGGGTTCACTGGTAACGGCCGGCCAACCGCACGATCTGGTCGTCTCCGGCAACTATGTATTCCTGGGCGATTGGACCGCCGGTTTCACGGTCATAAATATCGCCAATCGCTACTTCCCGCTACAGGCATATAATTACGATACCCCGGGCCTGGCCAATTCCGTTTTTCTGCATGGCACCCTTGCGCTTGTTGCCGACTGGAGCCAGGGAGTGGCGATTTTCGATATCTCCAATCCCGCCTCACCTGCCTATCTGTCCACCTGGAATACCCCCGGCGCGGCGTATTACGTTTATGCTAAGGATACCTGCGCCTATATAGCTGATTTTAACGGCGATCTGGCCGTAATTGATATTTCCGACCCGACCGATCCCCAATACATAACTACACTTCAACTTCCCGGCCTTGCCACCGGCGTCTGCGGATCGGGTAATTACCTCTACGCCGTCTCCTATCCGCAGGGGATCGAGACCTACGATATATCCGATCCCTCATCTCCCGTTCACGTGGATTCATACGTTTCTCCGGGCTCGGCTATCAACATAAGCGTATCGGATACCCTGCTGTTTCTATGCGAGGCCGATGAGGGCGTAACGATTTTATCCATAAATGACCCCTCGGATCCATTGATGTTGTCATACGTAGATACGCCCTTTTACGCCAACGACGCCACGGTGGCCGATACGATCCTGTATGTGGCGGACGATTCTGCCGGCGTTATAGCGTATTCCGTCAGAAATCCCCTGATTCCTTTTGAACTTACCAGCTACGATAGCCCCGGGGCCGCCAAAGGAGTGTTCGCCTCGGATACAACCGTTTTTCTCGGCGACAACAGCTCCTTTATTATTCTGGTCCATACCGATACTCCCAGCGGAATAGAGGAGAAGGAAATAGGCGCTCCCGCGGCCTTCTGGATCCAATCGATTTATCCGAATCCGTTCAATCCCGAGGCTACCATCAGGTTTAATCTGGAGAAAACGGCGGAGATCTCCCTGGACGTTTACGATATCGGCGGTCGCCTGGTGGAAAACCTTTTGAAGCAGACTCTCGGTCCCGGAACATTCGAGGTTTCCTGGGACGGTGGAAACCATCCCTCCGGAATATACCTGATCAGGCTTGCGGGAGGCGGTTATGGCATTGTCAGAAAAGCCACTCTTCTTAAATAAACCCTTTTAATTAATAACCTGGATAGTTCTCCTGAAAATTAGATATATTTTAATATAAACAGATGAAGTCGAGCTGGCATTTTTTTCCAGAACCGGTGATTATTTTTCCGTTTCCCGGATTGCCGATTTGCATCTAAAGCCGGATAGACCTCTATAATCTATTGACGCGGTTTAAGATAGGCCGAAAACCCCTCTTCGCGCCGTTATGGCACACCCTTTGAATATTCTATTGCTCGATATGGAAGAAATATAAGAGTTAGTCAGCGGAATGAGAAAATGCAAATAGAGGCGGGATAAGATGCAAAAAAGATATGTCAGGATTGCCAACGCCCTTCTGGATCTGGAACCGTTTGATTCTGAAAGATCGGAATTTTATGACGGAGGCATCGACCCATCAGCCCTGCGGTTGAATAATAATGAATCGATGATGGCCCCTTCGCCCGGAGTATTATCGGCCATAAAAAACCTGCTGGAAAGGGAATCGCTGAACAGGTTTCCCGATCCCCGTGCCGTCCGGCTGAAAAATAAAATCGCGGAATATTGCGGAATGCCGGCTGAGTATATCGGATGTTATCCCGGGGCGGGAATATCTCTGGAAAATATCCTGAAGACTTTCCTTGAGCCC
This sequence comes from Candidatus Zixiibacteriota bacterium, assembly GCA_020344055.1. GTDB lineage: Bacteria > Zixibacteria > MSB-5A5 > UBA10806 > UBA10806. The sequence goes on from CP070813.1 coordinate 1,316,222, forward strand.
GGAACCGAAATGTTGACCGCCGGGGCCGTTCCTGCGGATAAACTAATCGCCGCCAGAACCGCGGGATCGACCGTCGTAGAAACTGATTATGATAATCCCTTCTCACCCTCGCTGGAACCGGTTATCAATAATATCGGGAAACGGACCCGGGTTCTCTACCTGGGCAATCCCTCCGAATATATAGGGTCATTTTTTACTGAGGCCGAACTGGTTTTCCTCCTGGCATACGCTGAGAATACCATGATAGTCGTGGACGAATCGTATTTCGAGTTCAGCGGTTTCACGGCTGCCGACCTTGTCAGGAAATTCCCTAATTTGACCATTATCAGATCGTTATCTCACGCTTTCGGGCTGGCCGCGATGAATGTCAGCTACGTCATCACCGACCCTGAGAATCTGGTCTATATGAATAGACTTAGCGCAGGATACGCTATCGACGCTGTTTCACAGGTTGCGGCCGAGGCGGCTCTGGATGATCCGGATTATATGCGAAGGTATGTCAGTACGGTCAACCGCTCGAAAGATCTGATTTCCGCCAACCTGCCCGAAACCGGGTATGATTTCTATATTTCGCCGGCCAACTTTTTCGTGCTTCGCGTTTCAGATCCCGAATCGGCATACGATTATTTGAAAAATAACGGCGTTTTGGTAAAAGACCTGTCCGGAATCAATCGGCTGGAGGGCCTTATCAGGATTACCGTCGGCATCCCCGAACAGACGGACCGTCTCCTTCTGCTTCTGGGCAGGGCGGCCGAGAGATTCGCCACCGGATTCAATCGTAGCAGGATAGCGAGACTCTCAAACGTCGAGGAGAAAAATTCGGTAAAGAGCGGTTTGAAATGATTGTCGATGAGATAAAAAGCATACATAATTTCGTCAGGTCCCGTAACGGCGCCAACGGCAATCCGGCGCGGAAAATCGTCTTCGCCGTTAAAAATATCCGGCATTTCCAGAACGCTTTGAGATTTTTAAGAGAATCCCAATGGCGTTCGATTGAATGGCATGAAAATTATCAACGGGAGAAGCTCCAGAAGCTTATAAAGTTCTCATCAGAAAAGGTGCCTTTTTACAGGGATCTTATGGGCAAATATAGGATCGATAACGGAAAATCCAGACCCGTCGAATATCTGAAAGATTTCCCTATAATAAAAGAGGCCGACCTGAGATCCCATTCCAACCTGTTCATATCCGATCGTGTTGGAAATGATGACTATATTTATATGGCCTTGAGTAGAAAATACAGCGATAAATTTTATCTGCCCGTGGACGCGGAAACGTTCATAGGAGATAAGGCCTTGATAGCCCGGCACTATGAGAACGCTGGTTACCGGATAGGTTCCCCGGTTCTTTGCTTCGTAAACGAGATTGACGGATGCCGGGGTAAGGAATTCCGGTTCGACAGAGCCCGCAACAGATATTATTTTTCGTCGAGCAATCTTAAAAGAAAAAACCTCCCTGATTATTGCAGGAAAATTAAGGAGCCGAATGCCGGTTTCATATTCGGCTATCCCGGTTCATTGGAAACCTTTGCCGATTACGTTCTGGAGTGGGAGATAGGCTTAAGGTTCCAGGGAGTAATAACAAGCGGCGAAATCCTTACCGATATCGTGCGAACGAAAATCGAGAGCGCTTTTCATGCCAAGGTTTACGATCTTTATCATTATTCGTTTCCTATTCTCGGGATGGGTCAATGTCACTATTGCGAAGGTTATCATCTGTTCTCGGAATATTGCATTCTCGAGCTGGTCGATTTCAACGGAAATCAGGTCAAAGAAAAAGGGGAGGTGGGCAGACTCGTGGCCACTAATATTTCCAACCGCGCGCTGCCCTTAATCCGCTTCGACACCGGCGATTTTGGAGTGTACGATGGAAGCGGATGCGATTGTGGTAGGGGATTGCCGAAAATCGTCAGGAAAATAGCGGGCTCGCACAGGGAAATGCTGATAACCGCCGACGGCAGCTATCTTCCTCCGGGGCCTTTGCGAGCGGTCTTGAGCCAGGCCGGTTTCTCGACTACAGGTTATCAATTGGTTCAGGAAAAAAGGCATAAATTCAAGCTGAAACTTATACGCGGACCGGAATATAGGCCCGACAGTCTTGAGAGGATAAAAGGCGATCTACAGGAAAGGCTGGGCGAAAGTTCCGATATATCCATTGAATCAGTAAATCTAATAAGCGGGGATGGAAGAAAAACCAGATCGATAATGAGGGAATATGAACCGGAATAACGATAAATCGGGATTGAGCCGTATGACCATCGGGATCAGCGTCTTAAATGTGCAAACCGGAAGCGATTATGGATACATTAACAGGCTGATAGAATGTCTCGGCGATCCGGCGGTCGACCGGACTTTTATTTTGATCGGACGCGAAGAACAAAAAGGCCATTTTATCGCCGCGCCGGCGAATTTCAGCTACAGATTTTACAAACTGCACGGTCCGGTTTCGGAATCATCCGGTCCCCGGATTGATAAACTGTTCAATGAGGTTATTGCCGACTTCGGCTGCGATTTACTCCTGGAATTCGGCCTGGGCGGGGTTTCCAGCGTTTCCTTGCCCCGGGTCTCGATGATAAACAATTTTAAAATGGTCGGAACCTTCAGTAACAGCGGCAAACCGTCGGTTTCGCGGAGAAAATTGACGCTGATAAATAAATCCAACGTAAATAACATCAAAAACGCCCGTGGTATCATATTCTCCAATCCTTATCTTCAACATGAAATATCCAGAATCATACCGCTGGAGCGTCTTAAGACAACATCGATATATTTGGGGATGCCCGGTCCGGATGAGGAATCCAGCCATAAGGCAATTGCCCGATACGGGATCGGTAGCAGGCATATTGTTTCCATCGTATCCTCAGAAGGAATGAAAGAGTCTTTGAGAATGCTTAAAGCGTACTGCCGCGCGTTTGAAAAGGACTCCGAGGCCCCTGACCTCGTACTGGTGGGCACTAATGAAAATCCCCGGGATGTAGGTTTGATACTGGATAAGATTAATAAGTCGGCGCTTCAGTCGAAAATTAAATATATCGGCACAATCCCCGACGAGGATTTTTCGGCTCTTCTCCATAAAGCACATTTCCTGGTGATTCCGTCTGAAATTTTCAATAACGCCGATACGCTGGTTACCGCTATGAACTGCGGTTGCGCCATCCTTTGCGCCAATAAAAATGCCAATCAAGAGATAACGGGTGGCGCGGCGTTGTATTTTGATCCCGACCACCGGCCGGACCTGACTTATAAACTGAAATTGACGGCCGATGATAAGAGTTTGCTGGACTTTTTGCGAAGGCAATCTACGTCAAGAGCTCGTCTTTTCACCAAAGGGCAGATCGCCGGCAGGCTTCTGGGCTTTTTCGACGATGTTATCTGTGACTCTAAAGACTCTGCCGCTGTGAAAACTCCTCAAAATACCGTTGCCCCGTAAGATAAATCCGGATAACGAAATATGACGTAAACCCATTTCGGTGTGGTATCGCCCATTTTACGCCGCAAAAAACCGTTGCAGTTTGAAACAGTTGTATGAAATTATTTTTATCTCCGGGTAAATTGCCGCCGCAATAAAAATCTTTTAAGGCGCCGGCCATACGGTCGAGATTCCATGAATCATAAATTCAGAACAGGGGCATAATATGCCGAATAGTGAATATAGAACCGATTTTCGGGAGGTCGAAGAGCCATGGATAAGTGTGAGGAAACAGCCATTCTGGAAAGAAGCAAGACGCGCCCGGCGGAGTTTAGCGGCGTCAATAAGAAAGACCGCTTTTCAAAATATAATGTGCCTGTTATTATAATAGAATCCTCTCTGGTGGGATGTTCGCTCTTCCTGGCGTTTCTGGTACGGCAGATACATTTCACCGCTGATGGCCGCCAATTTTTGGTCGGGCCGGGTGAAATTTTCCGCATGAGCCTGGGAATAGCTTTCTGCTACGCGTTTATTTGCGTCTTGAGACGGGAGTACCGATGGGGATTGAATTCTCCCGCAAAAGAGACCGCGAAACGGATGGGTCAATATATTGTCGAGACTCATGTGTTATATCTGGCGTTGCTTTTTCTCGCAAATGACGTCAATTTCACATCTACCAAGTTGGCGATCGGGATGAGTGCCCTAACAAGCGCAGTTCTTTTATTCTCCTGCAGATTCGCATATAGGTCTGTCCGAACCCGGGAGAAATCGCCGTCGGAGCACCGCAAAATCACCCTGAAAAAGCCGCCTTATTCGTACGAATTGGAGACTTCATCCCCGGCCGGTGAGAACGCAGAAACGCGAAGAAACGCTTTTCCCAGGGAACATTCGAAGGTTGGTAAGTCGATAAATGGCAGTCTCACCGAGGATCCGGGGGAAAATCAATACCGTCCCGGCCGGCACGCTCCTGAGAATTGAGTATCAGATAATAATGCGGGAGAAATCAAAAGCTACTTGTATCTGATTTGTGACCGGTTTTCGGGAATAATTTGATTTACGATGTAAGCTAACGACGTTTAAAGCCGATAAATAACAAGAAGGAATACTTGAGATTACGTTGATCGGCAGCATTTGAATCTGCTCGAGAGGATCAAGAAAAATTATTCGGGGGTTTAAGATGAAAAAATTGTTGATCGCGGTCTTGACGGTACAGTTTTTGTTCGCGGCGGCATACTCCGCCGACTTTTTGACCAGCGCCAGGGGCGGAGGAATCGGTTTCTCGTTCTTCGTTCTGGGAGACGATCCATCCGGCGCACTCTATAATCCGGCTTCGCTGGGATTTATAAACGGCTGGCAATCCCAGTTCATGTACAACAAGAGAAACAATTACGGCTATGCGCAGTGGGACGAGAATCCCTACTACGGCCTTTTCGGGGCGGTTTATAATCAGCCGGAATGGGGAACCTTTGCGCTAAACAGCGTGCAGAGCGGGTCTTTGCTGGATAATACCGATATCCCCACCGTCAACTATTTCACCTTATCGTTCGGGCGCGAATTCTGGCCGGGACTGGCCATGGGAACATCGATTAAGTACATGGATGAATACGGCTTTCTGGAGAGATCGGCCTTCGACTTCGATTTCGGGGTAACATACCGCACCACCGAAAACATAATCCTGGCGGCGTCGGCTGAAAACATCGCCAGGTCGAAACTGACCCCGGTTTACCTCGGAATCGCCGAACGTCTCCCGCGCCGCAGCCGGGCGGGCGGCGCCTATATCCTTGAAACGGACGAGTTTCAGGCCGCCTTTCTTCTGGCATCCCAGATCCAGGAATGGGGCATTCTGGAAAAACATACGACCTTCCTCGCCAATTTCGGGACCGAATGGTGGTTCAATCGCTTCGGTAAAATCGCTTTCGCCGCGCGGGGCGGCTATACCATCGGAAAAGGGGTCTTAAACGACCTGAAAAGCGATTACAATAGCTTTTCCGGGGGACTGTCGGTCAATTACAATCTGGGCTCAAATGATTTGAGGATAGATTACGGCATCGAGACATTCCCCTATGATACCGAGCCGGGCCGCAGCCCCGTAAACCATTATTTCTCCCTCAATTTCGGGTGGGGAGGAATCCCGAGCTACAGCAGATACGAAGCCGATGAGGAATATACGGAAAATCCGCCGATCCAGCACGACTACCTCTCTACACTGGAACCGAAAACCTACGAACCTCCTCAGACGGACGAAAATGATATTGATCCCGATACCGAATTCGACATTAAAAAGTTCGAGCGCTACAAGGTGGAAATGGATGTCGCGGATATTTCAAGCATGGATTATAAACGCGTAGTCTTCTATCTTCGCCCTCAGACCATAATAAACACTAACTCATGGAAGCTGTATGTGTTTAAGGCGAAAATCAAGAAATGGAGCGAGGTGGAAATAGACCGCTGGGCCCTGAAAGTTATCGAGGGGAAAGGGCTCCCTCCGCTAAACGTGGTCTGGGACGGGATTTCAAGCGACGGCAGATTGCTGCCTCCTGGGAAATACTATTGCATACTGACAGCGGTCGATCAACAGGGCAGGCATTTCGCCACACAGTGGCATAATTTTAATCTGGAATAGCTGCGCATTTTAATGGGGGGGAAGCGCCGTTTTCTCGTTTGAAGACGGCGCTTTCATTTTATATAAAAACCCCCGCCCATATGGGCGGG
>CP070813.1:1322441-1363623 GCA_020344055.1 Candidatus Zixiibacteriota bacterium
CACAGCAACACTCCCCACAATTTTATCGCTCCCTGGTGGGACGATCTCAGCCCGCAGGACGGGCATGTCTACTATTACCAGGACACCGCCAACAACCGCTATATAGTCAGTTACGTGGGGGTGCCCAACTGGTATTACGGCGGCAACCTCAACTTCCAGGCTATTCTTTATCCCGACGGGGACATGGACTTCAATTACGCCACCATGGATCCCGGCAACGACGAGCTCAATCTCTCTACAATCGGAATAGAGAACATCGACGCTTCGGATGGATTGGAGATAGTTTACAACGCCAATTACATGCACAGCAACCTGAGCATCCGCATAAGCGCCGGTGACTGGCTTTCGGTATCGCCCAATTCGGGCATAGTGGATCCCGGCGATTCGGCCATAGCCACAGTGACCTTCGACGCCTCCGACCTGGACGAGGGGACCTACACCGGCAATATCGATCTCGATTCCAACGATCCCGATACCCCCCAGATCGACATAGCGGTGACTTTGACGGTCTCCACCGGCGGTACCGCTGAGATAATTCTGACTCCTTCAAGCATCACCGAGACCCTGGAGAGCGGGGAATCGGTTGTGGATTCGCTGAAAGTCAGGAATCCCGGCACGGCGACGTTGACGGTTTCGTTCTCGGAGACGGCTACATGGATGACCATACCCTCGGGACCTTTCAATATCGATCCCGGGGACAGTTCGTTTTACGCGGTCACCCTCAACGCTTCCGGCATGTATGGCGGCAGCTATATCGATTCTATCATCACCACCACCAACGCTCCCGCCAATCCCACCATTACCGTACCTGTAACTTTGAATGTCCTGGCGGCGGATATCGACGTTCCCGCCGATTCCATTTCCGAGACCCTTACCGAGGGCACCCAGACCCAGGTAGACCTGGCGATCTATAACCTCGGCAGCGCCACCCTGGATCTGAATCTCGCAGCCATAGAAAATCCTGCAGTAAGTGGTTACAGAGGCGGCGACAAACTTTCGAAAGCCGATAAGGTTGCCATACCCTCACCGTTAAGCTTTAGCAAAGGGAGCGACCTTCCGGTTATATTGAATGTCTGGTTATTTATCGATCCGGCTTCGGGCAATATCGCCCCCGGTGACAGCCTGGTGGCACAGGTGAGCCTCAACGCTACGACGCAAACTCCAGACATCTATACCGGACAGGTTAATCTCACATCCAACGATCCGGTTGACCCCCTGGTGGTTGTTCCTGTTACCCTGGAGGTAATGGAGGCGGGAAGTGGCTGCGTGTATGTTGTGGGGGATGTCAACGGCAGCGACAGCTACAACGGCCTGGATATCACCTACGCCGTAGCCTATCTGAAGGGCGGTCCCGCTCCGACATATGAGTGCGAATGCACCCCGGGAAACGTCTGGTATGTATCCGGTGATGTCAACAACAGCTGCAGTTTCAACGGCCTGGATGTCACTTACGGGGTGGCCTATTTCAAGGGCGGCCCCGGACCGCTGCCCTGCCAGGATTGCCCCCCGATGGGAATAGCGACGATATTCGGGAAAAATATAAAAACGACAGATTAATTTTGGTCGGGATTAATCTTTTTAATTGGAAATTACGTTTGTTTTTTCCAGATATACTTCTTTAAATCGATAGTATCGTTATCGCTGAAGGTAACGCCCTCCTTTTTCAGAAGCTGTTTTTGCATTTCGTAACCCTGGCCGGGCCTTAACGCTATTTGCCCCTTGCGGTTTATTACCCTGTGCCAGGGTAAACGCTCCTTGGCTGACAAAGTATGAAGTATCCTGACTACCTGCCGCGCGCCCAGCGGACTTCCGGCGTAGGCGGCGATCTGCCCGTAGGTCGCGACCCTGCCTCTGGGTATGCTTTTGATCAACTTCGTTACCTTCTGACTGAAGGAATCGCTGTCTTTTGTTTTATCTCTCACAAGTTGATACCGTAATCAGCCTTTCTCAATTTAATATAATACCTTAATAGAGATGGTTAGCAAGAATATTTGTGTCGGTGAAACTGCGGAGATAGTATTTATATCGATTATAACGATGAACGCCTTTCTTTCGGCCTTTCAACATTTGCGGCATAATCCCGACCGGATTCAATAGATTTTCTATAAAACTCTATGGTTCTGCGCTGAAAAGCCCGGTATTTTTCAGTTTCACTTTCGTTCAAACCTGAAAGCGGGCGGGAGTCATGTTGGACCATGTTCGATCCGGTTTTTTCCGGTATTTTTTCCATCAGGTTGCAGGCATGACCGACGGCGGATAATTCGGAAATCACCAACGCAAGATCCCTTGAAGAGCTTTCTCTGATTGAGTCTTTTAAGAGCTTCACCGCTCTTGCGTGATTGCCCAGAGAATATTCCGAGGCGATCCTGAGGACAGAGAGTTCGAGCCGAAGTTCCGGGTAGTTTTTGAGTTCCTCCAGTGTTTCGACTTGATTTAAAGCGTTCCTGACGGTTCTCATGTCTGAGGAAATAAAGTAGGCATAAATTTTAAATATTGTCGCTTTGATCTCTAATTCGGATGATCCCGCTTTTTTGGCCATATCTATCAGTTTCTCAATTTCCGCGATTTCGGCCTTACCGGAATAAACCTCGATTCTCCCGGACCTGATCCTGGATTCCAGAATTAGTTCCTCATCGTTAAGCTCCATCGCCTTTTCGATGGCGGCCCCGATCAGTTCCCGCCCCTTTTCTGTATCTCCCTGGCGGAACCTGGTATACCCGATATCACCCAGGGTATAGGCGGAGCTGTGCTGATCGCCGATTCTATCGAAAATCTCTTTGGCCCTGTAAAGCTTCTCCGCCGCTTTCGATAGGTGGCCGCGGGACATCAGGTTGGTTCCGAGATTCGCGCAAGCGTAGGCTTCGGACCTTGAGGCCCCGATACGTTTAAAGATCTTTTCGGCTTTTTCATAGGATGAGGCCGCATGATGCAGTTTGCCGAGCTCATCGCTTATGATTCCCAGGTTGTTTATTATTTTCGACTGTCCGCCCAGGTCCTTCTGTTTCCTGTAATATTTCAATGCCGTTTTATAATAATCCCCGGCATCTTTCAGCCGTCCCAGGCTCCAGTGACAGATCCCCAGGTTGTTAAATACCGTCGCCTTTAAACCCTGGTCGATTTCATAGTTATCGATAAGATCCATTGCTTTGAGGAGCAACTCCCGACAATGGGGCAGCTTTCCGCTCCGGCGGGCGATCTCGGCTCTGCCATTAAGGCAAAATACCCGGTTGAGAATATCATCAGGCATTATCTTTTCCAATTCGTTCAACGAAACCGAGGCCTTGTCATATTCGCCCATCATTCGATATATGAATGAAAGCTCTCTCGCCGAGAACGATCTGAGTCCGGCATCATCGCCGGCCAGAGTTTCAAGCCTGCTGAAATCGCTTACCGCCTGTTGATAATCAGCTGTATCTTTGGCGAGAAGGCCCCTGTTTTTTAACGATTCGATTATATATTCCCTCTGGTTCAATTTCTCCGCGATTTCGAGGGCCTTGCCGAAATATTCAAAAGCCTCTTTGTTGGCGAACTCCGACGCCGCCTTCTTGCCGGACAGGATCAGATATGGCAAGGCTTTTCCAAATTCCTCAGCCTTAATATAATGCCCGGCTATGGTCTCCGGCGTTCTCCTGACCAGCCGTTTCCGGGTAGCGAAATATTCCGCGGTTTTCGCGTGCAACGATTTTCTGGCGGAGAACGACAGGCCGTTGTAGGCCACTTCCTGGGTAAGGATATGTTTGAATATATACTCGAGTACCGGATGTACTCTCTCCAGGGGCGTTAAGTCCAGGCGGGCCAGCTCGTTAAGGTAATCCCTGAGCTTCCCGATCCGGCTGCGATCCGGGAAAATCCCCTTCAATACGTAGTAACCGAATACGCGGCCGATAATACTCGCCGTCCTGACCGTCTTTTTTTCCATTTCGCCGAGGTTGTCTATCCTGGCTGTTATCACCGATTCTATTCCCGAAGGGATATTATCGGCGCTTTCGAATCTGGCCTCCCCGAGTTCAGTATAGGCTTTTGCCATTTCCTCCAGGTAGAATGGATTTCCGCCCGATTTTTCTATGACATCATCGATGATAGACTCATTCGGTCTCCTATCTTTCAATACCGTAAGGAAAAGCTCTCTTGAACTTTCCGGAGACAGGGCGTCAAGCTCGATTTCGTCAAGTTCAACCAGGTTTTTAAGTTCCTCGGTTATATCGCCCGGCCTGCCGACAAATAACAAGCCCGGCGCATCGCCGGATTTTAATAGAAGCTTTATAATTTCCAGCGAAGCGTTATCGATCCACTGAATATCCTCGACTATGATGACAGCATTGCTTTGGCCGGCCGCGCCGCAAATAAGCCTGCAGATAATGGATTCGATTTTGTTCTTTTTGGTTTCCTCCGGTAGATTTTTCAGATATGGAGGAACCGGGGGGAAGTAATCGAGCAAAGGAGCGATAAGAGATTCCCACTCGTATTCATCGAGCTCTTTCAGCTTTTTTTGAAGGGCGAGACGCCTTTCTTTTTGCGATGATTTCAGGCCGAGTTTAAGTATTTCCAGGAGTATCGATTTGATAGGGCCATATGAGGTTTTCTCGGACTGTCTGTAACAGGCTCCTTCATAACAACCTATACCTTTTTCTTCCGCTTGCGCCTTTAGCTTTGAGCAAAGAAGAGATTTTCCGGCTCCGGGCTCCCCCGTTATAAGCATGGTGGCCCGATTGTTTTTCGTCACATTTACTACATAATTTTCCAGGCGCTTCAATTCCGGCTCGCGCCCGATCATAACGGCATCCGATTGAAAGCGCTCTTTTTCTCCTGTCAAGAGGTAGGTATTAACCGGCTCATTCTTCCCTTTAACCCGAATTTTGGACCGGTCTTTGAATTTGAAATCATCCCTGCAGGATTTTTCGGTTTCCTGTCCCACCACGATCTCCCCGTATTCGGCTACGGACATGAGCCGGGCCGCCAGATTGATGGCGTCTCCCATAGCGGTGTATTCTCGGCGCGTCTCTCCACCGACATCTCCGACAAAGCATAATCCCGAATTCACACCGTAGCGATGTTTGATGGGATAGACAAAATTTCTATTCAAATGTTGTAGAATCGATTCGATTTCGAGCACGGCCCGAAGACAATTTTGAGCGTCGTTTCCAAAGCATTTGGGAGCCCCGAAAAAGATCAGGATTTTTTCCGATGCGGGACTGGTATCAATTCTGGCCAGAGATCCTCCATTTCTGGCTATTATGCCGTTAAGGACCTCGAAATAATTACGGATCAACTTCAAAGAATCATCCGCGTTTTTTTCTAAATTTCTTCTCAGTGAATCGATACCGATAAACAGGGTTGTTATGATACGATGTTCACCGTCGACTTTGCCCTTATTGTAATAAAGTTGCTCTCTTAATCTCCTGTCGATAAACGATTCCAGGATTTTTCCCGAGAGATTTTTCCCGGGATTTCCAAGATATGGTTTTGGCTTTTTGTTTTTTTCGTAATTTGTTGCGGGTTGGAATTTATAGAAACCATCGTCTATTTTGTATAATTTTACGTTTTTCAGATTTTTGGCGGACTCCGGGGTCAATACTATCTCGCCCAGCCCGGCCATATCTGCCGCGGCGTAGGCTTTTTCAACGGTCTCCCCGCAGAAGAGATGTTCTTTTCTGGTTTTTCCGATGATATGATTGAATATTTTCCCCTCGCTTATTCCGGTATGAATACCCAGATCGAAGTTCCCGACCGGCGTTTCGATTCTGCCGTTTTCTGATATCCAGTCGATTAGATCGGCGGCGCATTCAAAAGCCCTTGTTGATCTATCATTGCCCTTGAACAGCACCAGAAACGCGTCACCGCCGAATTTTATGACGTCTCCGCCACATGCGAATACAATATCCAGAAGGGGATTGAAACATCTGTTGATTATCTCAGTGAGTTTCTCGCCGCCGATTCTGCCCATACCGGCGAGCCTTTCCGACATGGCCGTGAAACCGGAGATATCAGCGAAAACGAGGGATCCTTCCAACACTTTTCCGGTTTTATTTTTCGACGAGAGCAAATTAATTACGGTATCGGAGACATAAGGCAGCAAATATTTAACGCTCAGTTTCTGCATGGCTTAATAGTAGGGGAAAATGAAGATTCTGTAAATGTACAATATCGCAATGTGAACAACCTGATCAATATAATGGGCCTGCCTGGAGCAGTTGGCAATCCGGTGTTTGATATAATCCTGTCCCCAGTGCTCGATCAATAAGAATACTAAAAATAATATCGTGGCTGTTTTCAAATACAATCCCGGCAAGTACAAAAATGAGTACAGGGCCAGAAAGCCCCAGATGCAGATTGTATAGATTAAAACGTGAGTGGTTAGCGCGCTATAGGAAGACTTTTTTCTCTCGGCGGTTTTATCGGACTGCAAAGCGTAATCGCCGCAAAAGTGGCCGAGTAAAAGAAAGAATAAAACATCCATAAATTACTTGCTGTTTATAGTGACGTCTTGCCGCTTTCGGGCGATATCCGCAGGAAGCTGCACATGGAAAATTGCTCCTCCCGCGGGATTGTCTTCCACCCAGACCCTGCCTCTGTGATTTTTTATTACCCTTTTTACGGCAAGAAGCCCGAATCCATGGCCCCGTTCTTTTGTGGTGAAATGTTGAGAAAATACTTTTGTTACATTTTCCTCTGTTAATCCGCAGCCATTGTCTATAACCGATAGGAGTATGGCTTTCTCCTGCGGGTTGTAGGATGTTCTGATTGTTATTTTCCTCTGTCCGCGGTCGTTGTTCCGCGTGGCGTCCGCCGCGTTATTCAGCAGGTTGATAAGAACCTGCTGCAATTGGCTCCTGTCGGCGACCAACGGCGGTAAATCCTGATCCAGCTCGCACTTTATATCGACACTGTCAAATCTGTTCTGAGGTCTAAGGAAAAACAGTTCATTCTCTATGAAGATATTGAAATTGAATGTCTCTTTATTTATCTCGGGGTTTGAATACATCATAAGACCGTCGGTGAATTTGGTCATTTCCTCCAACCCCGATTGGATCGAGTTCAGTTTATCTTCGAGCAGTTCGTATTTGCCCACCTCAAAATTCATCTTTAAAAGCTCGAGATTTCCCTGAACCAGAGCCAGGTAATTGTTTAGTTCATGGGCGATTTCCCCCGCCATTTCTCCCCTGGTCGCCATTCTATCCAGGAGAATCATCTGATGTTCGATATTTTTTTCCTCGGTCACGTCGAGACCCATATAAAGGGATGTGAAGATTTCTCCCTTTTCATCCAGAATCCGGGCTCCGATCAGCTCGATAAAGCGTTTGGTCATATCTTTTGTGGTAGTGATTAATTCGCCCGACCAGGTTTCGCTCCTGGAAAGGGCCCGCTCCAGATCATCCATTATATCTTCGATATCGACAGGCTTTATTATATCGCTGATCTCGCATCCCGCGACCTCATTGAATTCATAACCGAAAACTCTCTTGGCAGCGTTATTGAAGATGAATATTTTACCTGCCTTGTCAGTAACAATTATAAAAAACTGCGATGCCGATATGATCGTCTCCAGGAATTTATTGGCGGAGCGGATATTTTCGTTTGATTTCTGGAGCTTTTGGGTAGTCTCTATTAGTTGCTTATTGGTTTTTTCCAGCTGTTCATTCTTTTTTTCCAGGTCTCGAATCATCTGGAGATCGGCCTCGCGGATCCTCGACGACAGGACGCCCATTACCTCCATGGCCATGGGAGGATTTTTGGCGACCAGGTTTCTGAAGTCTTCTCTGGATATTTCCAGCACCACCGAATCGCGGACCGCCCGGGCGCATGCAAATCTCGGGGAATCCTCGAGAAGGGACATTTCGCCGAAAAAATCGCCCTCGCCCCGGATCGCCAGCCTCATCTGCCTGTTTTTCGAGGGGTCGCCTTTTAATATTTCGATGGCGCCGGATTTAATTATATAAAAAGCGTCCCCGGGGTCTCCTTCATTAAATATCAGCTCGCCTCTGGAGAACTCGCGCTCGTTTATAGCCTTCTCCATTTTATAAAAAAGTTCAGGCGAGATCCCTGAGAAAACCGGAATATTGATTAATAGATTAAATACTGTTCCGCGCATTCCTTTATCCTGTGTATGAATATGTATCGACATAATTTAGTGCGTGTTAACAGGCCGGGATAAATTATCCGGGTATCCGGGCAGATTTGATAATGATTATTATTAAATCGTCGTGTCGGTTCGAATTTTTATGCTCCGATGTTGTTTCTTATTTGATACCAACAGGTTATGGTAGAAATAACGATCGAGGGATCTAATAAAAGGAGCTCCTGTCAAAAAATCGGGATTCCGTGTAAAAACAGGATCTTCTGATCTCCTGCCGGTCCTGTCAATCCAGCTGGGCGGAGCTGGCGAAACTGGATTTTGGAGCTAACTTTTTTCTAAAACCATACGATATAACTATCAGGAGAGAAAAAACGGCCGTGCTTGAACGGATGGGGTTTGCCACGTTGGTTTTGGATTTTAGCTTTCGGGATTTAGAAAAACAAAGATCATGAAAAGTAAAATTCAGGATTGGCCATTTTTGATTGATGGGAGATCGACATCGTTCGATGAAAGTTGATAAAAATGTCATTTAATAGTGAAAATATCCAAAAAAAATATCAAAAAGACTTGACACGAAATTCGGGGGTTGATATAGTTTTATCGGGAGACGCCGAAATATCCGCAAAAGCGTGGTGTTTTCGAACTGAATAAATTGCTGCAATAGCAAGGAGGGAATTTAACCTTATTAAAAAATGGAGGTGCTGCTGAGAGTAAATGCTAAAAGTTATTATTTTCTGCGTTTAAAAAACCAACTATGAATTTCTAAAGGAGGGATGTAATTTGCATTTGAAACCTTTCTTTAGGCTGGCAGTGGTAGCGATTTTGTTGATGACCTTTTCATCGGCATTTGGAGGAACCACCGGCAAAATCGCGGGGAGAGTGTTGGATCAGGAATCTAATGAACCTCTTCCCGGTGTAAGCGTTCAGATTGTTGGAACGACCACTGGTGCAGCCACGAACATCCGGGGCGAATACTTCATAATCAACGTACCGCCGGGTTCGCATACGCTGAAAGCGAGCCTTGTCGGTTACGGCCCCGTGGAGGTAAAAAATGTCGTCGTTTCTGTCGACCTTACCACCAGTATCGATTTCGAGCTGAGTACCGAGACAATCGATATGGGTACCATCACGGTGGAGGCGGTTCGGCCCTTGATCGAAAAAGATATAACGTCCTCCAGAACCACTATCGCTCCCACCCAGATCACCGATTCGGCGGTAGATGGTCTTCTTAACGCCGCCAATTTGACCGCCGGCGCCGTCGTGGGGTCCTTCCGGGGTGGCAGGCAGAATGAAGGCGAGGTCGTTTATATTATCGACGGTGTAAACCTGTCTAATCCCATAGGCTCCACTCATAGAGGTTATGATGCCGGGGATGGGAATCAGGCTCTGGCCACGACTCTACCCAATGAGGCCGTCGCCGAGGCTGAGGTTCTGACGGGTGGTTTCGGAGCCGAATATCCCAATGTCCAGTCAGCGGTAGTCAATGTGGTTACGAAGGAGGGGGGAAGCAAGTATTCCGGTAAGATCAAGTCAAAAGCCTCTCCCGACGTATTTCTTAACAGCGGTACCGACAATCTGGAGGAGGACACTTTCCGCGTGCCTTATTTCGTCGATCCAGAAAATTATCCCGATTCCATCGACTACAGGACCGTGACGCTCATGAGGGATAAGGTCGACGAATACAACAGGTCCAGTCTGTTTGATATGCGGCAGCACGAATTCTCGTTCGGCGGTCCCATTCCGATACCGAGCATCGATCTTCCCGGAAAAATGTCTTTCTACACTTCGGGAATTTACACCTATCGCCGCAGCATGAGAGACTTCAACAGTTACACCAGGTCGAAGTCGATTCACGCGAAGATATCGTACGATCTTACTTCATCGAAAAAGATAACCGTTTCCGGCCTGCTGGCCGAGGGTGACCGCAGGAACTGGAACCACAACCGCATGCTCACATTGACCTGGGGAGAGCCGTCCTACTATCACCGCAAGGATGTAGACCTGGCGACCAATACTATCATTGACGTTGATACGTTCTATACTCCGTATCATTTCATTTATGCCCCGGGTTACGGTGAGGGCAACGTGCCGCCCGCTCTCGTGAACTACTGGATTTCTCTATTCGGTGATGAAACCTGGACCGCTGAAGACGTTCAGGACTATTTCGACGAAAACTTTGACGGTGTGGCCTATTCCAATTGGGCCGTTATGCCGGATTCGTTAAGGGAAGGCGCGGCCGAGTATATTGAAAGCCTGGGTTGGGCTCGCCGTTACGAAAACTATAACATGTCCCGGAGCCTGGGTGACCCCGAAACCTGGTCAAATGAATTCCACATCGATTTTACCAACAACCTTAGTTCAAAAAGC
Source organism: Candidatus Zixiibacteriota bacterium (assembly GCA_020344055.1). GTDB lineage: Bacteria > Zixibacteria > MSB-5A5 > UBA10806 > UBA10806. The sequence continues at coordinate 1,332,883 of CP070813.1, forward strand.
TTCTATAAGGTCGGTTATTCGAGGTTCCTGACGGCTCAGGAGGCTCGCACGAAGGATCCCTGGGATGGCCATCCGTTGGGACGTGATGAATTCAGCGAAGCGAGGTTCAGCCCGCTCGGCGGTACTATTCAGTCCGCTCAGCTGGCAGTCAGCCCCATGTGGCTTACCACCACGCTCCAGAATGACAAGACCGTCACCCATACCTTCAAAGCCGATCTAACCAGCCAGGTTAATTCCCAAAACCTCATAAAAATTGGTGCCGAGGTAAAGCAGTTTCACGTATTCTACGATTATCACGGATTCGCCTCCGGTGACAACGAATACACGTCATACTATGATCATAAACCGGTACAGTTCGGCATATACGCGCAGGACAAAATCGAAACTGAAGGGATGATTGTGAACGCGGGACTGCGTTATGATTATTTCGATCCCAAGACAATTGTACCCTTTAATCCTGCAGATGCGTTAAATGAAGGTTACGACAACGCTAATGATCCGCGGTATACGCAGGTTGAGGATCTGGAGGCCAGGCTCAAAAACTGGGTTACGGCCAAAAAGAAACAACAGCTTTCGCCGCGTGTAGGTGTAAGCTATCCCATAACGGAAAAGGACGTTTTGCACGTTACCTACGGGCATTACTTCCAGCTTCCCGTTATGGACGATCTATACTACAACCATGCCTATGACCTGAGGGGCGCGTTCAAATACATCGGGAATCCAAATCTCAACGAGCAGAAGACCATAGCCTATGAGGCCGGGATTGAGCATGGATTCAACGACTATCTGAAACTTTCCGCCGTTGGATTCTATAAGGATATTGCCGACCTCATCAGCAACAGGAAATTCAGAAATCCTCAGACCGGCGGTATATTCTGGATCAACATGAACTCGGATTACGCCCGGGTAAAGGGATTTGAGTTTACGTTCACTCAGCGTCCCTGGAACAATTTTTCCGGTGTCGCTTCTTATACTTACCAGATCGCGAGAGGTCGTGCTTCCGATCCCGAGCAGACCTTCCTGGATGAATATACCAACAGGATGCCCAGAACGGAAGACGCGCTTCTTGACTGGGATCAGCCGCATACCGCCAAGGTCAACATCAACTATAGGATTCCATCCGGCGATAATCTGATCCTCGGCGATTGGGGTCTTGATGTGGTCTGGACGTATGGATCCGGCAGACCGTATACTGGTAGCCAAAATGTGGTCCCGCCGAATCTGCCCCCCATCAACAATGAGAGATATCCTGCTGTCTGGCGGCTCGACCTCCGCGTGGATAAGGGCGTAGATATTTACAAGAATTACAACCTCAACGCGTTCGTGGAAATACAGAACGTAACCGACAGAGCGGATATCGATCCCACAATCACGTTAACCGCCGCCGACGATGTTGTCGACCTCGAGATGTATGAAGCGACCGGCGATCCCGCGGGACAGTTCACCGATCCGACAATCTACACAGCTCCAAGAAGAATTCTTCTGGGTATGCAGTTATCCTTCTAAATGGAACCCGATAGATGAGAATTCAAGGAGGTTTAAATAAGATGATGAAAAAGAAAACCAGAGGGATTTTCGGCGGGCTGGTGTTTTTGATCTTGATCGCGTTTGTCAGCGCGTCCTGGGCTGCCGATAGAGACGTGGTCGAAAATCCCCTGCTTAGAAACGTAAGATCCGCAAAACCGGCCGTGGCCGACGAGGTTATTGTGGATGTGGGGTATGTCCATTCCCGGGTTACGAATAATACGGTGCTTCCGGGAGGTACAAATGAATGGACTATTGTACTGGGAGATGACACTTCAGTTCTCCCGTCCATGACATGGCTTTACCCGCAGATCTACGCCAACAACCTTTATCTCTTTTTCGCCAGCCTGAGGGTCGGTAAGGGTCAACAATTGGTTCATTTCTCGACCGATACGTCGCCCGGGATGGAAACCACGTCCATTAATACCGATGTAAATGCGGTAAGCCATCTCGATACCTATTTCGAGATATCGGACAATACGCCTCTGGTCTCCCCAACCGACTATATCGGGATCGAGGCTCACGCTCGTTCATATGCCTGGTCTGAGACCTATCGTGATGATTTTATCATTCACGATTATTGGTTCTTGAACCTTAATTCCACGGTTCTCGATTCCATATTCGTCGCGCTGCATGCCGACTGCGACGTTTCCGGGGCCGCGGGTGGATCCGGTCTCCAGGGTTTCTGGCGTGATGACCTTACCGATTTTTACAGGGATGACGATGCAAAAGAGTACATCTCTTACATGTATGACTCCGATAACGCATCTATAGCGGGCGATGATACCGGTGGTAAATTCCTTCCCAAAGAATCGACCGGCTATATCGGTTCCAGGCTGCTTTACTGTCCTCCCATGCAAGGTGAAGATGAGGAATCGGTCCAGGCTGGCCATGGCTGGTGGGATTGGAACTCCGATCCCGGTGAGGATGCCGACTGGATGCAATTAATGAGCGACGGCCTGTGGCTCGATCCTCCGCCCTCGCCGCACGATTTCCGCTTCCTGCAGAAATTGGGCCCCTTCGAAATTCCGCCCAACGATTCCATCAGGGTAGTGTTGGCTTTCGGAATAGGTGAAGGTCTGGATGGTCTTCGCGCCAATCTGGCCTGGGCAGATTCTCTTTTCAAGCTTGACTGGATCGGTCCCTCCGCTCCTTCGGCTCCCGTTTTCACCGCGGATCCGGGAGATAGGGTCGTCGATTTGACATGGGAAATCAATGCGGAAACCTCACCTGATCCCGCCACCGGTGTAATCGATTTTGAGGGTTACCGGGTCTGGCGGAGAACCGGAGCGACCGGCTCCTGGACCTTATTAATGGAATGCGATGTTATCAACGATATCGGGTTTAACACCGGTCTGGTACATTCCTACAGCGACACCGATGTCAACAACGGTTTCCAGTATTACTATGTGGTTACCGCCTATGACCGCGGCGAACCCGAAAACGGAATCGAATCGTTCGAATCGGGACGTGGCGCCGCCATCGCTGTGGAGCCCGGGCTCAGTTCATTGACGGCGGGAGCGGATCGAACTGGAATACATGTCGTGCCCAATCCCTTCGTGAAGACATCGCCCGCCGGCTTCGGTTTCACTCCCGATGTCAATAATCCGTCCGAGGAGAGAATCCAGTTCGTTAATTTGCCGGAAGAAGCCGCCACGGTTACGGTTTACTCGCTGACCGGGGACGAGATCATTGTTCTCGAAAAACCTGCGATCGATAGAAGAGTAAGCTGGGATCTTATCACCAAATCGACCCAGAAAATCGTTGCCGGTGTATATCTTTTTGTGGTGGAGTCCGACGGGCTCGATGAGGATTTCATCGGCAAGTTTATGGTCGTAAGATAGGAAACGGAGGTAAGAGATAAAATGAAAAAATTCCTGATTCCTGCGGTTCTTCTGGCGATTATGGGTCTCTGCCTTCCGGCTCATGCCCAGTTTGCCAAGGTGGGTACCGTGGGATTAAAATTTCTGGATATCGGCGTAGGCGGCAGAGCTCTCGCTATGGGAGAGGCCTATGTCGCGGTGGCCAATGACGCGTCGGCCATATTCTGGAACCCCGCCGGGGTTGCCAACCTGGAATCCGGCGACATTTTTCTCGGTTATACCAACTGGCCTGCCGATATCAACCTGTATTCCACAGCGCTCGTTGCCAAAACCGGGTTCGGCTATATCGGCGGTTCCTTTACCATCCTGAATACGGGACTGATGAATAGAACCGACCCTTATGACAACGACGGCGACGTCCTGGGTAATTTCGCATACGAGGATTGGGCGGCCGGCCTGACATTCAGCCGTTACCTGACCGACAAGTTTGCCTTCGGAACTACTTTCAAAGTGGTTCGCGAAAAACTTGCCGATTGGGATGCAACCGGATGGGCTGTCGATATCGGTACTTACTACAATACCGGTTACAAATCCCTCCGCATCGGTATGGCCATCATGAACTTCGGCCCGGATATGAGGTTTGACGTCGAGGATGTCGACGGTGTTACGGGCGGAATCGCAGACGGGCTCGATAATGACGGCGACGGATATATCGACAACGATACGGAAGAAGAAGCGGTGCCGTTACCGCTGACTTTCCGGGCCGGTGTCGCCATAGACGTTATGGAGACCGCTTCATCAAAAACCACCTTGAGTGCCGAACTGATGCACCCGTCGGATAATGAGGAAAGATACAATTTCGGCGGAGAGTACCTGTTTAGCGATATGTTCGCGGTTCGCGCCGGTTGGAAAGTGAATTCCGATGAAGGTGGATTTACGGCGGGCGCCGGCTTCAAACTGCCCCTGGGCGGTTTTGACGCCTCGTTCGATTACGCCTATAACGATCTCGGAAAGCTGTCCGATGTTCATCGTGGCTCTTTCAGCTTTACCTTTTAACGGTGTAGAAGACTAAGGAGGGTTTTAAGTGAACTTATTCAAAATACCGTTAGTGAAGGTAATTGGGCTGCTGGCGCTGGCCATGTTGTTGGCGGCGGGTTGCACCGAAACCCCTGAAGAGCCCGAAGCCAACGTCAATCCCAATACCTTCATTACGAGTTACGAAATCGGAATCTCGCCGGATTCCAGCACCTATTATTCCACAACCGTGTACTGGAGAGCTTCCGATCCTGACGGCGAGCCTCTATGGTATATTTACGAGATGGAAGATGATACCGGCGGGGTCGTAATTTCGCTAGATACTACTTTTAATACATCCGTTAACATGTCTCTTAATTTCCCGACCGGCACCGAGGTGTACACCTTTACGGTATGGGCGGAAGACAATGAAGGCGATCCTGATCCCACTCCAGCGGCTATCAATATCGCCATGACAACCGTGAGAAGTCTCGATGAGTTTGTGCCAAATACCAATGCCATTACCGTCCCGCCCAACGGCGCCTCGACCTCACAGGGTGTGCCTTTTGCTATCGGCGGCGATGATGTGGATGGTATCGTAACCATCTTTGAATGGGCGATAGATGATGTCAGCCATGACACCATGTGGACGGCAGTCGCTCCTGACGTTATAACCGTAAGCTCCTCAAGCGTTGTAATTACGCTGACTCCGACTGAGCTTAGCCTCGGGCCGCATACGGTTTATTTCAGAGCGATTGACAACGCCGGCAATCCCGATCCATCCCCATTGAGCGTCTCCATCGTGTGCGAAGCCGGGTACGAGCCTGAGCTTTCGCTATCGGTTGCCGATGGCTTCAACTTTGTTGTTCCCTATACCGATCCTGTAATTGCCGAAATCGTGATTGAAATGACCGCACTTGTAGACTTTTACTATGGTCAAATCGTAAATTTCGATATTATTACCAGCCAAGGCGATGATACTACCGTCACCGAGAACTCATTTACATTTACAGACCTTTCAAGCGGTGATTACTGGATAAAGGTTACGGCCAATGACGCCGGTGGAAATTCAGTAACCGATTCCACCAATTTTGGCGTTGTCGAACTGGCGGCGGGTGACGGGGTTCTCTGCATAAACGGGGTTGATTGGGAAACTTATGGCGAGGCCGTAGAAGTATGGGAAGCCGGAGCGTACTGGGGTAACAGAACCCATTTCAAGATCTGGGATCTTTTCGCAGACGCCCCTGCCGGCGGTGATTATGCCGACAGCCTTCTGGGCTCCGGGACCCCGCCGCTCTGGATTATCGATACGCTGTTTTTCGACGCTATTGTATGGGCCTATAACAGCTACTCCGGCGATAACGATTACTGGGAAGACGAGGACATGCAAGCGGCCATAATGGCATTTCTGGAATCCGGGGGAAGTCTCTTGATAATGGGACGGTACGGCGCCTTTATTTTCGAAGACGGTTCTCAGGAATTTGCCGATTACGTCCAGTATTCCAGCGCCGTCGTTGGATTAACTCCTGGATTCCTTGATGCCATTCATTCCGATTTCACCGATATTACCGTTAGAACTAGCAGCAGCAGTTGGACAGATGCTATCACAATAGATCATCCCACTACGATAGAGATTTACACAGACGACGGAGGTATGCCCGGATTCGGCTGGATCATTGAGCCCAACGGAGCTGACGCCGGCGGAAAGGTTGCCTTTATCGCAGGCAGGCATTATCGCTTTACCATTGCTGAATTACAGTCAAACGTGGACGTAATCCTTGCGGATTACTTCGGGATTGAAAACTAACCATTAACCGGAGAAAGGAGTTAAGAGATGAAGAAATTAATTTTACTGCTCGCGGCCGGTTTGATGGTTAGCGCCTTCATATTCGGCTGCAGCACCGAAGATCCCTGGCAACCCAGTCCCAGCAACGTGCTGGTGCTTTCTTTTGTGTCCGGACCGTCGGATACAATCGCCTACGGTGCGAACATATCATTTTCCTGGACCTCCAGAGGCGGGGTTGGCGAGGTGGTTTACAGGTACAGGTTGGGCGCGGATTCCTGGTCAACCTGGTCTAATGTAACCAGCGTGAATTACCAGGATGTTACCAACGCCGATACCATGTTTGTGGAAGCGCAGGATGAGGCGAATCAATCTGACGCCGTTTCCCAGGGATTTTCCGTCGGCGAGGCCGGCGGCGCTGATACGGACGCTCCCATAGTCTGGATTGTTAGCTCTCCCGCGGAAGGCAGTTACGTGGCGACCGGTTCTTCCGTTACGTTTACCTGGGCAGGCGAGGATGCCGTTGACGGCGATAACCTGCTATACTGGTATTCCTGGAACGGCGTTATGTCGCAGGATACATCAACCACTACAACCGTGACTTTCGCAGACGTTCAGCCGATTGATGCGGAATTCACAGTCTGGGCAATGGACCAGAGCGGCAATGAGTCCGAACCCAATTCCGACACAACCTGGTGGCTCGATGATATTCCCTACAATACAGAACCACCGGACGAGCCGGATTCGGTAGTTGTAGATACGACAATCAGCTTCACAATTCAGAATGCCAACATCCTTTATATTGACGATTACGAGTGGCTTGACGCCGGCGGTAACCGCGATATGCCCAAGGAAAGAGATCAGAAGCAATTCTATCGTAACGCCTTGGAAGGATACGCCTTCGCGGAATGGGATGTCGCCATTCAGGAAGGCCTGCCCGACAGCTCCTATCTTGTGGATGCAGGGGTGCCGGTTTTCTCGACGATTCTGTTTGCCTCAGACACGTATTTAGGCGACGCCTCCGGAACCTGGTGGTACGAAATTCAGGGACCCGGTGAAACCCCTATTCACTATTATCTCGAATCGGGTGGAAACATGATCGTAACGGGCCCGGGGACTATTCCCTGGATGTATAATTCTATACCGCCTCAAGCCGGCGATCTCGAGTTTGACTATTTCGGGATAGATTCGGTCAATAGCGATGTAATTGAAGCAATCGATTCCACCTGGTGGCGGGGCGATTCATCCTTCACCGAACCCATAGTGGCCCCCGATTCCGTAACCGTCGACACGGCCTATTTTGATGCCTGGTACGACGAATGGTGGGGAGCCGGCCACCTGTATTTCACCTGGGCTGTTAGGGATGACAATATTATGCTCGATCTACCCGATTCCATGAAAATCGACGTCGCTAAAAATGATGATCAGGTTGATTTTGCGGTCGGGATCTGGAGCTTGCGTAACGACGTCGGTGTTGCGCAGGCTGAAGCATTGTTCAAGTGGGGCCTTTATGCGGATGATGCCAATCCTCCCGATATTCCTCCACCGGCAGAATTTTATCAAAGCACCGTTGGACACATTACCAGCCTCAATAGCGGTACGCAATGGACAGCGATGTTGAATTTCGATACCTACTCGATGCCTCCGAACGGGATGAAACAAACTTTCCGGGAAATTCTTACTGTGTTTGGTGAATGATCGATATTGAGCCTCAAATCTCAAGCCCGTCCGCAATAAAGCGGGCGGGCTTCTTTTTAAGAAAAATGAAAAATGTAACGGTTTTTTCCCTGGCGATATTATTCGCCGCCAGTGCTTCCGCGGCTGACAATTACATCGCCCAGATTGACAGTATCCTGGCCGATTCCGCGCTCGCTAACGCCCTGGTCGGCCTGGCGATTCGCGATATAACATCCGATAGCCTGTTATACGATTTAAATGCCGGTAAGCTGTTTTCTCCCGCCTCCAATATGAAATTGTTTACCTCTGCCGCGGCGCTGGAATTGCTGGGACCGGGATACAGGTTTAAAACAAGATTCTCCCATTCCGGCGAAATAGATAAAAAGGGGCGATTGAAAGGGGATCTGATCATCGCCGGCGGGGGTGATCCTCTGATCTCCGGACGGTTCCGCGACAGTATCACCGAGGTCTTATATTTGTGGGCCGATAGTCTATCCTCCTATGGAATCAAAGAAATCAAAGGCGATATCATTGTCGACAATTCCTTTTTTGCCGGCCAGAGGCTCGGTTTTGGATGGTCCTGGGATGATCTGTCTTACTGGTACGCCTGCCCCGTAACCGCCCTGGCTTTTGACGATAATTGTGTCGATCTGGAGTTCCGGCCCGGTAAGAAAGTGGGAGATAAGGCCAAAATTACCATAAATCCCGAGACTGATTATATCAAAATTACCAACAACGCTGTTACACTACCGGCCGGCTCCGAATTTACCCTCGATTATTACCGCACCCCCTCCACAAACGATGTGGAGTTTTTCGGCGGCATCGCTGTCGATGATTCCGGTCAGGTCGATTACGTGTCGGTGTACCGGCCCGAAATCTATTGTGCCTATATCTTTTCCGACGTTTTGAAAGCTGTGAATATCAAATTCGAGGGCGTTATTTATAATCTGGACGAATTAAAAGAAAAAGAAAGAGACTATATTGAGGAAAACATAAAACACCTTTTTGCCTGGCAATCCGATTCATTGGGAGTTGTGGTCGCGGTTATCAATCAAAGAAGCCAGAACCTGTTCGCCGAGCTTACGCTTTTGACCATGGGGAAGAAGATCGGCGGCGAGGGAAGTTTCACAAAAAGCCTTGAAGTGGTGCAGGCGTTTTTCGATTCCATCGGAATATCATCCGATGATCTCGATATGAACGACGGTTCGGGGTTATCCTATATTAACCTTGTAAAACCGGACGCCATAATAAGGCTGTTAAAATTTATGTATAACAGCGAACATTTCGAAATCTATTATAACTCCCTGCGAACTCCCCGGGATTTCAGGCTGGTGGGTGTGGAAAACAGGGAAAATGTCAGGGTAAGAGGGGGCACCATAGCCAACACCAGGACCTATTCCGGGTACCTGACGGGGCCGGCGTCCGGACATCTATTGGCTTTTTCGATAATGGTCAATAATTACAGCTGCCCGAAAAAATATGTGGAATCCTGGCAGGATTCGATTCTTGAGGTACTGCTGAGGCATTTCTGATGGATTTTTTCCATTATTCGAAGGGCGAACTTTACTGCGAAGGGATGAAAGCTTCGCGCCTGGCTGGATTATTCGGCACGCCTCTCTATGTCTATAGCCTTAAAACCTTCGTGCGACATTTCGAGGTGGTCAGGAAAGCTTTCGGTGACAAGCCGCATATTATATGCTTCGCGGTCAAAGCCAATCCTAATCTCGCCATATTGAAAACCGCCGGACTCCTGGGCGGGGGAGCGGACGTGGTATCGGGCGGAGAGTTGCGTCTTGCCCTGAGGGCCGGGATAAGGCCCGAGAAGATCGTATATTCCGGGGTGGGGAAGACGGAGGAGGAAATCGAATTCGCCCTGAATTCGAAAATACTTTTTATCTCCGCGGAATCGATGCCGGAGCTTGAGTCGATTGCCCGGATCGCGAAAAGGCTGAAGATAACCGCGCCGGTGTCAATAAGGGTCAATCCCGATATAGACCCCAGAACCCATCCCCATATAGCCACCGGTCTGAAGCAGACTAAATTCGGGCTAAGCGAAACGGAATCGAAAAAAGCCTACGAGTTTATTCATTTCAATAAACGGCTGAACCCGGTAGGGATTTCCATGCATATCGGCTCCCAGGTCGGATATGTCGAGCCCTACGTGGACGCCGCCCGGAAGATTATAAACCTGTATAAGTATTTGAAAAGAAGAAAACTACCATTAAAATATATAGATATCGGAGGGGGCTGGGCCGCCTATTTCCGGCCCGAAGACGATATACCTGAGCCTGACGATTATGTTTCCGCCATGTCCGGTCTCTTCACCGATATTGAGACCACTATAATCGCGGAACCGGGACGTGCGATTATCGGCAATGCCGGGATCCTCCTTATGAAAGTAATCGCAATCAAGAGAAACGGGGGAAAAAACTACTGCATAGTGGATGCCGGCATGAACGATTTTGTAAGGCCGGTGCTTTACAACGCGAAACACCGGGTCGAATCCGTACGCGGGAGTTCGGGGGAAAAAGTCTTATATGATATTGTCGGCCCTTTATGTGAAAGCGGAGATTTTCTGGCCAGAGATGTCAGATTACCGAAAGTGAGAAAAAACGACTGCCTGGCGCTTTTCACCGCCGGGGCTTATGGGTCATCCATGGGCTCCAACTACAACAGCCGGATGCGCCCCATGGAAATAGCGGTCGCCGGCGAAAAAGTGATGGTCATCCGGGAGAGAGATACCTTCAGGGATATAATAAGGAATCAGAAATTAAGGGATTTGACCGCAGGGATTGTCAATAGCGTAAAGAAAAATATTGGCCTTTAAAATTGATTGTTATCGTGGATGCGGAAAAAAAGGGGAGGTGAAAACCTCCCCTTTCGCTTTATCGTTTATTGAGTTCTCCTCAAGTACGATCTTACTCTAACTCTCTTGCCTGACGGCGTTGTGCGCATATAGGATCTTACGCGGCTTTTCTTTGTTCTCTGTGTCTTCCTTGGCATTATTTCACCTCCCTATTGAGAATAATGAAGTGGCTCTTAGAGTTATCTTACTATCCATATCGGCTGACCTTTGCCGTAATTTAGCCCCAATATTATAATGGAAATTGGAGGCCATTATCGTTCCAGAGTGAAACAGATTTTATGTCAACTGCTTTTTGAAAGAGTAAAAAGACAGTAATTATTTAAGTTATTCAGATCGTACGGAATAATTGGCTGAGGTTAAAAAATCTTGATTGAATAGAATTTTACTCGTACGATACGCAGGTGGAACGGCTTTTTGTCTGATGGGAATGGAGGTTATCAAAGAGGGGATTTATTGAGAGAGGTCGTAATAATGGATGGCGCCCGTACGCCCTTCGGCGAATTTTGCGGGATATTGCAGGATATAGTAGCGATCGATCTGGGGGCGGTGGCGGCGCGCGGCGCGATTGACCGTTCCGGCACAAGACCGGAATGGATAGATCATGTGATATTCGGAAACGCATTGCAGACGTCCAGCGACGCCATTTACGGGGCGCGGCATGTGGCCCTGAAATCCGGCGTCCCGATGGCGGTGCCGGCCTTGACTGTGAATCGTATCGGCGGTTCGGGTTTGCAGGCCCTTATCAGCGGAGCGCAGATGATCCAGTTGAATCAGGCCGAAGTCTGCCTCGTGGGAGGTATGGAGAATATGTCGCAATCTCCCCAGGTCATCAGGAAAACGCGCGCCAAGGCCGCCATGGGGTATTCGTATATGGAAGACTCGCTGTGGGCCGCTTTGACAGATTCCTATAACGGCATGATGATGGTCGATACCGCGGAAAACCTCGCCGAGAGATTCGATATTTCCCGTCAGGAACAGGATGAATTCGCGTATCGCTCATATACTCTTGCGGTTGCGGCAAGGGACAGCGGCCGCCTGAATGAGGAGATTGTGCCGGTAAACGTTGGGGGAGATTCCGGCAATGAAAAGATCGCGTTGACGGACCAGAGCATTAGAGAGACCACTCTCGAAAGGCTGGCTCAATTAAGACCGGCCATCAGGAAAAACGGGGTTGTCACCGTAGGAAATTCGTCCGGGCTGAATGACGGCGCCGCGGCTTTGATAATCGCCTCTCGAGAAAAAGCCGAGGAACTCGGCTTAAAACCGAAGGCGCGTTTGAAGTCTTACGCTTTTTCGGGCGTCGATCCCGATATTATGGGAATAGGAGCGGTTCCGGCGCTTAAAAGGGCTCTGGAACAAGCGCAATTGAATGTTTCCGATATCGACATTTTTGAGATAAACGAATCCTTTGCCTCCCAGTATATAGCTTGTGAGAGGGAGTTGAATCTTAATCGGGATAGGGTAAATCCGAACGGCGGGGCTATCGCCATCGGAAATCCCCTGGCGGCGTCGGGCGCCAGGCTGGTATTAACCATCGTATACGAAATGGTTCATAGAGATGCAAACGCCGGGGCGGTGGCCCTTGCCATAGGCGGAGGACAGGGAATCGCCGCCGTTTTCGAAAGAGTCTGAAAAGATATCCGAATTACTTTGATAAGGGGTAGTTTCGCGGAATTCGCGTTGTTTATTATATTTGCTTTTACGATTTTTCCCGCCCAAAAAATTAATATGGAGTTATAAGATGAATTGCCTTAAGATATTGTTCGAGACAAGGGAGATAGAATGCCAGAGAGTTTGATATTGCATAATTTTCAGAAATTCGCACCGAAGATAGAAAAACTTTCTCGCGGGTTAAAAGAGAATAATATAGTAAAAAGAATCTGGGCCAAAGATTATACGGTCTGGAATGACGATCCGAATGAAATCTCCAGCAGGCTGGGCTGGCTTGATAGCCCCGAACGGATGGAATCGCGTATATCGGAAATTATGGAGTTTGCCAAAAATCTTAATTCTGATCGAATATCGGATGTACTTCTAATGGGGATGGGGGGATCGAGCCTGGCGGCGGAATTTTTCGGAAGCGTGAAAGTCAAGGATAAACCCCGTTTCAGGCTCCGCGTGATAAACAGTACCCATCCCGGCGTCGTGAAAAAATATTATGAAAATCTTGATCCGTCGAAAACGCTGTATATAGCCTCTACCAAATCGGGCGGGACCGTGGAGACTATATCTCTATTAAAATTTTTCTATAACTCGACACTTGACCGTCTGGGTAAGGAAAATACCGGAAATCGTTTCGTAGCCATAACCGATCCGGGGAGCGGGTTGGAAAAAATAGCCCGCGAAAACAGATTCCGCGAAATATTTCTTGGCGACCCGGAGGTCGGCGGTCGGTTTTCGGCCCTCTCCTATTTCGGGCTTGTCCCCGCGGCGTTAAGCGGATGGGATATTTCGCTGCTCCTCGAAAGGGCGCGGATGATGTCGGTCGAGTGCAAAAGAGAAGAAAATAATCCCGGCTTTTCGTTGGGAGCTCTGTTAGGCTGCCTGGCTCTGGAAGGCGTAAATAAACTGTTGGTTTCTTTACCGGGTCGGTTCGAAATGTTCGGGGCCTGGATCGAGCAGCTGGTGGCGGAGAGCACCGGAAAAGACGGTAAAGGTATCCTGCCGATTATATCCGGGTATATCGAGAAGAGCCCTATCTATGCTGATGGCGCGTATTTGGTCAATTTAAAGATAAGAGGCGATAATACCCATGACGGTGCCCTTGGGAAATCGGCGCAATCGGGCATTCCTTTAGTACGGATAGACCTTGATGATATTTACGACTTTGGAGGGCAATTCTTCCTCTGGGGATTTGCCACCGCTGTCGCAGGGCATATATTGGGAATTAATCCGTTCAATCAACCTGATGTGGAATCGGCGAAATCCGCGGCCAGGGAAATGGTAAGCTCCTATAAATACGAGGGGAAACTTCCCGAGCCGGAAAGCATTACCATAGAGAAGAATATTGATCTTTACGAACCTTATTCGGGGAATACCCTTGATTCGGTTTTGGAACGGTTTATTGCGAAAGCGAAGAGTGTTACGGGTTCCTATATATCGATCCAGGCCTATCTCGATCCCATTGAAAAGGTAAAAGATTTATTGGATGAACTTAAAGCCAAAATTGAGGGGAAATCAAAATTGCCGGTTACGCTCGGGTTCGGCCCCGGATATCTTCATTCAACCGGGCAGCTTCATAAGGGCGATTCCGGGAGCGGCTTTTTTATTCAGCTTATGGAAAATTATGAGCCGGGGTTGATAATTCCCGATAATCTGGGCTCTCAGGAGGGTTCAATCACTTTCGGGACACTGATAAAAGCCCAATGTATAGGAGATCGAAAAGCGCTGCTTCAGGCCCAAAGAAATGTATTGAGCATCCGTTTTAATGCCGATACTATTAAGGGGCTGGAGAGGTTGATCTCGATATTTTAATCCGGGAACATTAAACCGCAAACGATATTCTTGAGCACGCGATGTCAAGGGAATTCTCGAGCACCGAAATACTGAATTTCAAGCATCTGGCCGCCGAAAGGGCCGTCGATTTTATCAATTCCGGGATGGTTGTCGGGTTGGGCAGCGGTTCTACGGCCAAAATAGTGATCGAATGCCTGGGGAAAAGAATTATTAAGGAAAAATTAACCAACATTATTGTAATACCCACCTCCAAGGAGTCCGAGCGCGAAGCTCTCCGTAACGGGTTGATGCTATCCACGCTGATTGACAATCCCAGAATAGATTTGACCATAGACGGTGCCGACGAGGTGGATCTCGATCTTAATTTGATTAAGGGAGGTGGAGGGGCGTTGTTCCGCGAGAAAATTATAGCCGACTCCAGCGCCGAGGTTATAATTGTGGTGGATGAAACGAAACTATCATTCAGCCTTGGGAAGTTATGCCCGGTCCCGGTTGAGGTTCATCCCTTGGCCGTAAGATCGATGGGGGAGTTCATACGGGAGCTCGGGGCTGTGGTTTCGCTGCGGGAGGATTCAAAAGGTAACGTTTTTAAGACCGAACAGGGCAATAATATCCTAGACTGCCGATTCGGTCCGATCGAGGACCCACATGAGCTCGCGCGGAAGCTGTCTATGAAACCCGGCGTAATAGAACATGGATTGTTCCTGAATATGGCCAGTATAGTGATTGTGGGGGGAAAAGAGGGGATTCGCCATTTGAAACGCTGATTATCCCCCTATCCGTTGCCAAAACCGGGAAATCATAATTCCCTGATTTGACTGTCGCCTATCAAAAATAACTTGTAATAACTATCCTGATCGTTGTAGAAATGTCCCTGATGGCAGCATAAAACGGGAGCGAAGTATGGAAATCCATTTAACAAAATTATTATTATATACGGCTGGCATATTTCTGGTCGCGATTATAGGAAGCCTGCCGCCGCTTTTTAAAAAATGGAGCGACCGTCAACTCCATCTTTTCATAGCCTTTGGCGCGGGCGTATTTTTAGGCGCCATATTCCTTCACCTATTACCGGACGCTCTCTCCGAGGGTCCGGTGGATATGGCCAGCTCCATGGTCCTTCTGGGTTTTGTTTTAATTCTACTGGTGGAGAGGATATTATTCGGAAGTCATAAATTTCATTGCGGCGATGACTGCGGGCACAGACACGAGGTGGTGGGAATAGTGGCCCTTATCGGGCTTTCGGTCCACTCTCTTACCGCGGGATTTGGACTCGGAGTAGGAATGGTGGATCCGGAATTGGGCCTTATTATCTTCATCGCCATAATAGCTCATAAAGCCACCGCCGCCTTTTCGTTATCGACAATTTTTCAACTGGCGGAGTTCCCCATTAAAAAAACAATGATGCTGATTCTCCTGTTTTCCGTAATGACTCCTCTGGGCGCCCTTATCTCTTTGCCTTTTATCGAAAGACTCAGGGACGTCAGCCTGGCTATACCGACCGGGATAACCGCCGGCACTTTCCTGTATGTAGCCACGATAGACCTTGTCCCCGAGGCGTTTCACTCGGAAAAAGAGAGGGCCTCAAGTTTCATCTGGCTGATACTCGGTGTCTTTGTAATGTTTTTAATCAAGATAGGCGGGGCTTAATCGCCGATTTAATATTTAGATGATTATTACTTCGGTGTGGGGTATTCCCTTTTGTGTGTCAATATTTCCACATAACGACAAATTCAATTTCTTCACCGTGATCACAACTTATTGTTATACAATAGAATAGAATTATGAAAAAAATAATTGCCGACGGTATGTTATTCGCGTATGATTATAATAGAGATTATTTTCTGAGAGGGGGTTGTTAGTTATGAAGATCCTGATTTGTTGTTTGGCCGCGATATTATCTTTTGGTCTGTCTTATGCGGATACTCAGGATTATATAAAATGCTCCGTTATCCATAAGACTCCGAACGTGATTTATTTTGATGCCGGCAGTTCCGATGGAGTCGTGCCCGGGGAAGAGTTTGAGGTCTACTACGATGAGAGAGTTGTGGCCAGGGGCAAAATAGAATGGTCCGACAGGAATATCTCCCGATCGACCGAACTGAGTTCCGCCGTATTCGCCGATATATATTACTATGATGATCTCACCGCGAAAATTCGTCTATATGTAGCCATCTCAAATAAGGGGGGGTCTCTGGTAATTCCGTATTTCTCTGAACTGGGACTCGGGCCCTCAACCATAGACACTCCTGACGAGAAAATGGTTGCCAGGCTTATTCATCGCGGTTTGTTTACCCGGGATCAAAACGGTTTTGTGGTTTCAGATCTCGCAAGCGTATATGAGGTACGGGGGCTAACATATACGTTTTATATTGATCCCGACGCTGTCTTTCATTCGGGCAAGCCGGTGGAGGCTGCGGATGTAGCGTACTCTCTGGAGCAACTGGCTAAATCCACGAAATTAACCCCGGGATCCTCGTTTGTGCTCGCTGTCAGAGGGGCGCGGGAGTTTCGTTACGGTACGACAGGAGAGATCGCCGGGGTCTTCTTGATTGATAAAAAGACCATTTCAATCACTCTGAATAAGCCTTTTCCCGCTTTTATAGATTATCTGGCCGGTCCCGGCGGATACATAATACCGAAACCGGGAATTATCCCCACCGGCGGAAATGTAATCGGCGCGGGACCCTATAAAATCAAATGGCGGGATCTCAATTCCATCGCCCTCGAACCGTTCGATCGCGAACTATCGGAAGTGTATCTCGATAGCCTGATTTTTTTGAGGTTCAATAATGCCGAAGAGGCGGCCCTCTCGATGGAACTGGGACGCCTGGATCTTATTCCCATTCTGGGCGAACCGCTGCCGAAATTCATATCGTCGTCGTCACACACCTCTCTGACCGGCAAGACATTCTGTCCGGTTTTGCTGGGTTTTAACGGAGACAGGGACTATCAGAAAGACAGCAATTTTTCCCGGGCGCTTTCATTCCTCATAGACCGGGAATCTATAGTCAGGGTCATTCTGGGAGGGTCGGCGGCGTTACCCGATACCCCGCTTCCCGGTTTCGATGAAACCTCGGTCAACTACGATTACGCGCTGATCCCCGATTCGGTCGATTTCTACATGAATAGAATATCAAAAATGCCCGAAAAGATCATTTTCTACGTCGATTCCCGGTATTCGATCCTTTCGAAAGTGTCAAGGTATATTTCGGGGCAGTTGAGCAGCCGGGGAATCAAGGTAACTGAAAGAAAGGTGGACTTTTCCTATCTGGATGAAAACAGGGTGAAGTCGGAACTGGATATGTATCTTGGCTATTACAATCCCGTATGCGAGAATCCCGATTGTATGCTCTATCCATTATATAATTTTGGTCTATCAGGCCATACTAACTACCTTTATTACAGGGATAACGCCTTTCAATCATTTCTGGACAACCTGAGGAGCGAGACGGATCCCGAAAGAAGGAATATGCTGTCATATGGTCTTGCCCAATCCCTTGCTTATGAACCGCCCGCCATAATATTGTACGAGCCTTATCTTATGGTAATTTCAAAGACCGATATCTCGGGAATTAAAGCCACCGGGGAAGGCTACATCGATCTTCGGGGAGCGTTTATAGAGAAGGATAGATGAAACTCCGGCTGAGAATCACTTTCCTGCTTATAGTTGCGGCTATTCTACCCATGATCGCCGTCTTTGTCTCGTTAAACTATTACGCCGCCGATCAGAGACAATCGCTGGTGGATATCAAATTAAACAGCGTATACGGCGGCGCCGTAAGCCTGTATGAACGCAAGGGCGGAAATATCCTTTCGCAGATGAATCAGCTTGCCGAAGATCCGGTTTTATTGCGCTATCTCCTTGTAAAAAATAAAGACGGTTTTATCGATCAGCAGGGGCTGATAACATTCGCCTCGGAAATGAAAAGCCTCTTGAACCTGGATCTGCTCGTGATTGCGGACCGCAAAGGCGTCGCGCTCGCCAGAGGGCACGATCCCGGTCTATTCGGAGACAATCTTACCGGAGATCCGGTTTACGCCGAGGCCCTAAAGGGCCGGAGGGTGCAATCCCTGAATAAAACTGCATACGGTGGCGACGAATATCTTACCTCAATGGGTCTTGCCCCCATCTGGTATGCTAATGGGGAGCTGGTGGGAGTGATAGCGGGCGGGGAGTTTCTCGACAACGATTTTTGCCGTGACCTTCAAATTCTATCGGGCGCCGAGATCCTCCTTGTCGAGGGAAATCACCTGCTTGCCAAGACCATCCCCGGACGTACAGAAGAGCTTCTTTTGTACCTTCAGGAAAAACAGAGATACACAACGAAAATCGAGGGTTTGAAATTCACCTTTTCAAGATATCCTCTTCAGGATTTTTCAAACGAGAAGGTTGCCGACCTGCTTATGGGGGTTTCGACCCAGGATCTCGACGTTCTTTTCGACAACATGCAGAAGATTTACGGCGGTTTCGCACTCGGGGGGCTGTTTCTGGCGGTAATATTCGGCTATATATTTTCATCGCGCCTTTCAAATCCTATTTACAAACTGATAAAAGCCTCGGACAAACTCGCCGGCGGGGATTTTTCGGCAAGGATCGATTACAGCGGCCGGGGGGAAATGGGCAATTTGACGGACACGTTCAATGAGATGGCATCCGATCTTCAAGCCTACCGAAATAAGCTCGTTGAGACCGAGAGACTTTCGGCCTTCACCATGATGGCGCGGAAAGTCGCTCATGAGATAAAAAATCCTCTGACACCCATTAAGATAGCCGTTGAGGATTTGAGGAGATCGTATAAGAATTCCGATGCCAACTTCGACTCCGACTTCGATCAATCCACCAAGACGGTTCTGAACGAGGTTACGGCGCTTTCGAAGATAGTGGATGAATTTTCGGAATTTGCCAGGTTTCCCGCTCCCAAACCCGATTATGACGATTTAAACGAAATTGTTTTATCTATCGTCTCGGTCTATTTCAAGGAGATCGAAAACGGCAGCCTGAAAACCGATCTATCCTCCAAACAGTTGCCGGTATACGCGGACAGAGATCAGGTCAAAAGGGCTCTTATGAATGTCATCAAAAACGGTCTGGAGGCGATCCCGCCGGGGGGGCGCGTAACCGTAAGAACAATCCACTCGGAAAGAAAAGCGACCATAATCGTCGCCGACAACGGCCATGGCCTGACGGAATCGGCCAGGAATAATCTTTTCACCCCTTATTTTACCACCAAGCCGGGCGGCTCGGGCCTGGGGCTGGTGATCGTGAAAAAAATCGTAACCGAACACGACGGCGGTATAAAGGTTACCGATTCCACCGAGGGGGGAACGGCGGTCATCATCGATTTTCCCATAAAGAAGAGGGAGAGATAGTTGAAGATACTCATAGTAGATGACGAGCCGAATATCCTGGCCTCCGTCGGTTCCGCCCTGAAGAGATCCGGTCACGATATCCTGACCGCCCGTTCCTATTCCGAGGCCGAGTCGCTCCTTCATGACGGTATCGATGTAGCGTTATTGGATGTCTGGCTGGGTGAAAAAGACGGGATACAGCTTTTAAAGCTTATAAAAGATAAATTCCCCGAAATCGAATGTGTCATGATATCCGGCCATGCCGAGATCGAAACCGCGGTTTCGGCGGTGAAGCTGGGAGCCTATGATTTTCTGGAAAAACCTCTATCGCTTGAGAAAATAGACGTGCTGCTATCCAATATCGCTCGGTTGAAATCAATAGAAATTGAGCGTGATGATCTTCGCCAGAGGCTGGCCGAGGACGGCCGTCTGGTGGGTCAGTCGAAAGCCATAATTGATTTGAAGGCAAAGACTTCCCAGATTGCTCCCGAGGAATCACGGGTCCTGATTACGGGCGAAAACGGGACCGGAAAAGAGCTGGTGGCCCGGATGATTCATAGCTCCTCCCCTCGTAAAAACGGCCCCTTCGTGGCGGTCAACTGCGCGGCGTTGCCCGATGATCTCATAGAGTCGGAGCTTTTCGGGTATGAAAAAGGAGCCTTTACGGGCGCCGTGAAATCGAAGCCCGGACGATTCGAGATGGCCGGAGGCGGGACGCTTTTCCTCGATGAGATCGGCGAGATGTCCGAAAAGACGCAGGCCAAGCTTCTAAGGGCGGTGGAAGAGGGAGCAATCACCCGCCTCGGCGGAACGGCTGAAATTAAAATCGATGTCAGGATAATTTCGGCCACCAATAAAAATTTGAAAAGCGAGATTTCCGAGGGAAATTTCCGGGAAGACTTATTTTACCGATTGGCGGTTTTGTTGATAGAGATACCGCCCCTTCGGGAAAGACGAGATGATATTCCGCTTCTGGTTCAGCATTTTTCAGACAGATTTTGTCAGAAGCGCGGCCGGCCGCCGAAGAAATTTGAAACCGGCGCACTGAAACTGTTCTTGAACTATCCCTATCCCGGAAATATCAGGGAGTTGGCAAACTACGTGGAGCGTGTGGTTATTATGGCTCCCGGAGAAAAAATAGGCGAAGAAGATATCGAATCGTATATACCCCATCTGGTTGAGAAAGCCGCCATGGGAACCTTGAAAGCGGCCTGCGAGCAGTTCGAGATAGAATATATAAAAAAATCCATATCTCAGGCGGGCGGAAATATGACCAGGGCCGCCGATATCCTGGGGCTGGAGCGCAGTCATCTATACAAAAAGATGAAATCTCTCGGTATCGATTTGAGGGAGATTAAATAATAATTCTATAATACAGTATTACTTCAGGCAGTTTAACCCCCATAAATCCCTTGACAAAATGTCAAGAACGCTTATTATCTACGTTCCATGGAGGACGGTCGCCCGGCCCGGATCAGGGTTATTGTCGGTTTGGGCAATAAGGGCGAAAAATATGACCGTACCCGGCACAATCTCGGATTCGAGGTTGTTAATCTCTTGAAAGGAGAATCGGAGTTCGCGCCCGGAATGGGTAGCTACCATATCTGCGAAGCTTCGATATCATCCTTAAAGATTGCTCTTTTAAAACCGACTACTTACATGAACCGCTCCGGCAAAGCCGTAAAAAACTTTGCCGAATCCGGGTCGCTATCGCCGGAGGAGATTCTGGTAATCGCCGATGACTACAATCTACCTCTGGGGCGGATCAGGCTCAGGAAGAGCGGTTCTGACGGCGGCCACAAGGGGCTGGCTTCCGTAATTTACCATCTCGGCACCGAGGAGTTCCCTCGGATCAGGCTGGGAGTTGGCCCGGTTCCGGATGGTATCGCGGCGGAGGATTTCGTTCTCGAGCGCTTTGCCGGAGACGAGATCGAGACGGCGAAAGCGATGACAGAACGAGCGGCCCTGGCTGTGAAAACGTGGCTTCTCGAAGGTTACGAGAAAGCGGCGTCGATTTTCAACCGGCCTGTCGATGAAAACTGAATACTGATACCCTACCTCGGCGCTTATTTGTGATGTCTGCGCGAGGTCTTAATGTCCGAAGGGAGGTTTAATGAAGCTTTACGAGCTGACCGTTATTATCAATTCTTCTCTGGAAGAATCCGCTGTCCAGGCGGAAGTTGAAAAAATCGAAAACCAGATCACATCAGCCGAAGGGAAAATCCACAAACTCGAGCGCTGGGGAGTCAGGAGGCTCACTTACCTGATTCAGGGATTCAATCAGGGTTATTATGTGCACTTCCTTTATGAAGGGCCTTCCCGGCTTGTTTCCGAGATTGAGAGAACCCTGAGAATTAACGAGAACATACTTCGATATCTAACCGTGCAGGCCGTGTCCGCTCCCCCGAAGGAAAAGAAAGAGCCCGAAACAGTATCCGAAGAGCCGTTATCGGTCGAGGAATAGAACGTGCCTTCAACCAGGCTTCCTAACCTGAACCGCGTTATGATCGTCGGCAATCTTACCAGAGACCCGGAATTAAGGTCGACATCAACAGGGATACCGGTATCCAACTTCAGAATTGCCGCCAACAGGAGGTTCAGAGACAATTCCGGGGAGTGGCGGGAGGACGTCTGCTACATAGGCGTGGTGGCCTGGCAGAAACTGGCCGAATCCTGTGCCGCCAAACTCCAGAAAGGGAGCGCCGTCTACGTGGAAGGAGAATTGCGTTCCCGGTCCCTGGATGCCGAGGCCGGCCAGAAAAGGAATGTCATTGAAATAAGAGCGCATCATATTCAGTTTCTGGATAAAGCCGGAGAACCTGACGAAGATGCCGTTTCTTTTGGCGACGATCAATTTGGCGGAGATGATGAAAAAAATAATTAAATTACGGAGAATAAATGGAAAGACGTAAAAGAAAAATCTGCCGTTTCTGCGATCAGAAAATCAGCGCCATCGATTACAAGGACGATCGCATGTTGAGGAAATACTTAACGGAAAGGGGCAAGATCATTCCCAGGCGCGTGACCGGAGTCTGCGCGAAACATCAAAGACAGCTGACACAGGCCATAAAACGCGGAAGAGTTCTGGCTCTTCTTCCGTTTATCGTCGAACCGGACCTCTAAGACCGGGAGGATGCGATCGGCTGAACAAAAGCTATCGATTCCGGGTGGCGTGGTCGTCGTTGCCTCCGGGGCGCTATGGTTGGTGCCGGCGGTCAACTCTGTTGCCGCCATCGCCGGGATCGTAGCCCTGATTTTGATAATAACCCGATTGGGATACGCCAGGGCTTTTTTATTGGCCTTTATCGGTTTTTTGCTGGCGTTCGGGACCGGTTCTTTGACAACTGGATATCTGGAAGCCCTTTACTACGGATTATTCTATGCCCTTTCCGTTCTCGCCCCCGCCTTTGTCATGGGGTGGGCATCGAGAAACCTTTTGAATCCGGTATCGGTAGCTTGCTATGGCTTGATCCCATTCGGGATTTTAATTTTATTATTCGCCGGAATCTATATCGATTGGTTGCGGAACATTACTTTGGTAACGGATGCTTTTTATTCCGAGTTGGAACTTTACATTAAATCGAATCCCGTTTTGCTGAAAGTCGTTGAGGACAATTATGGGGCCGGTGAGAATGGCTTAACGGTTTTTGCCAAGGAATTCGGCCAGTTTCTAAAAAGCGTGTTAAAAATTACGCCTGGATTTTTGGTTGCAGTATTTCTCGGCACCGTAGTTTTCAGCCTGGCCATCGCCGGATATATAGCCTCCAGGATAGGTATTATTACGTCGCGACTCAGGCCTTTTCACCGCTGGAAAGCCAGCGGGTGGTGGCTGTTGCCCACGATTCTGGGTTTGATTCCGGTGGTTTTCAGGATGGAGGAACTCTGGTTTTATGTCGGGCTTAACATCTTGATAGTAACCGGGCATGTCTATATGGTGGTGGGATTGGCGATTGTCGAAGCTTTTTTTAAAAGGATAATTTTACCCGTACCCATTAAGGTAATCTTTTACATAATCTTAATACTGGCGGGTCCGATTTCCGTGACCTTCCTGGCTATTCTGGGGCTTTCAGATACGAAGTTCAATTTTAAAAGGGAAATTGAGGATTTTGAGAATAAAGAATGAAAAAAATAGAGGTAAGAAATGAAAGTGATTCTTAAAGACGATATCGAAAAGCTCGGCAAAGCGGGCGATGTCGTTGATGTTGCGGGCGGTTACGGGAGAAATTATCTCATACCCAAAAATCTCGCCGTTCCCGCCACCGCGGGAAATCTGAAATCGATAGATGTAATAAAATCGCAGAAGGTCTTCCGTGAAAGGAAGAAGAAAAAAGAGGCCGAGAAGATCAAAGACAAGCTGGAAAAGCTGTCGCTTACCGCCGAAGTCCATACCGGCGAAGAGGATAAGGTGTTCGGCTCGGTTACCGCGGCCTCTGTGGCCAAGCTTTTAAGCGATCAGGGTTTCGAAATCGATCGGCGAAAAATAATGCTTGAAGAACCATTGAAAGCTCTGGGCGTTTATACTATAGATATAAAGCTGGCTTCGGACGTCGTGGCCGGGGTAAAGCTCTGGGTGGTTAAAAAAGAGGAGCAGGTTTAGGTTAGTGCAGTATCTTGACGGTATCCGCCTGAAAAGAGCCGTAAAAGCGGGATATCTCTGGCTTTACAGCAAGCGCGAGCTGCTTAACGCCATCAATGTATTCCCTGTAGCAGACGGCGATACCGGAACGAATATGGCCTTAACTCTGCAGGCCGCGGTCGCGGGCGCCTATTCATGCAAAACGAACTCCCTGCGGGACGTCGCCAACTCCATCGCTCTTTATTCCTTGCGCGGGGCGCGGGGTAATTCCGGGGTGATATTGTCGCAGTATTTTAAAGGAATTGCGGAATTTATCGGCAAAAGGGAACGCCTGCATATATCCGATATTGCGGGTGTTTTTTCCGCCGGAGCGGAATCGGCCTACGGGGCCATGAGCGAACCCAGAGAAGGTACTATACTTACGGTCTTAAGGGAGATCGGGGAACACCTGCACCAGGCGCGGGAAAAGTTCAAAAATATCCACACTTTGTTGGAATCGGCGATGGAGAGAGGCAGGAAATCCGTTGCCGAAACCAGAGAAAAGCTCAAGGTATTGGCCGACGCAGGCGTGGTAGATGCGGGAGCGCAAGGATTTATGCATTTCATCGAAGGAATTAACAATTTCATCAAAACCGGAGAGCTTACCAAAGAAATCGATTCAGCTGCGGATATTCAGGAATTGCCCAGGATAATTGAAGAGCACTCCAGGTTCAGATATTGTTCCGAATTCCTGGTTAAGGGCTCGAATTTCGATATCCCGGGATTGAAAAGCAGGCTCAGGAACCTCGGCGACTCTGTAATTGTGGCCTCCTCCGGCGCGGGTGAAATCGAGTATTTGAGAATCCATATCCATACCGATAAACCCCAGAGGATTAAGGGGTTTGCACAGTCCATGGGCACGATAGAGAATGAAAAAATCGACGATATGAAATCCCAGAACAGACTGATGCGGCTATGGCGCAAGGGAATGAAGCGAGATGTTACCAAAACTGTCAGGATCGTTACCGATTCCACCTGCGACCTGCCGGAAGAGGTCGCCGAATTCTATGATATCGAAATCGTACCGATGAATATAATTTTCGGCGCCGACCTATATAAAGATGGGGTGGATATCGATCGAAAGGGCTTTTATAAAATGCTTTCGGAATCGGAGGATTTCCCGAAAACGTCCCAGCCGTCTCCCGAAGACTTTTCCGACGCATATAAAAATGTTTTTGCCCGGGGAGACGCGGAATCGATTATCTCCCTTCATCTTTCCGCGAATCTATCCGGCACGT
Organism: Candidatus Zixiibacteriota bacterium; assembly: GCA_020344055.1. Lineage (GTDB taxonomy): Bacteria > Zixibacteria > MSB-5A5 > UBA10806 > UBA10806. The sequence goes on from CP070813.1 coordinate 1,358,231, forward strand.
ATAATTCCGCGCTGATGGCGTCCGTGGAGTTCGGAGGGAAAATAACGTTGGTCGACTCCGGGACCGTATCCCTGGGATTGGGTATGATGGCGATCGTGGCGGCCGAGATGGCCAGAGACGGGGATTCGCCCGAAAAGATTACCGGAAAGCTGGCGGAGATGAAAAAAAGCCAAAAACTGTTTTTCACGCTTGAAAGCGTCGATTATCTTATAAAGGGCGGACGAGTGGGAAAGGCCAGGGGATTTCTGGGAAAGGTGTTGGGTTTAAAACCGATTCTGACTCTGGTGAACGGTGAGGTTCGGCCGCTATCGAAAGCGCGAAATCGTGAGAAGATTATCGAAAAGATTATGTCGCTTCTCCCGGTGGATCTTTCGGATGGCAGACTGGCGGTCGCGCATGCCGCCGATCCGTCCAAGGTCGATCAGATAATGGATGCTTTAAAAGGCAGATACGATTTGAATAAAATATTAACCGGCGAAATCGGCCCGACTGTCGGAACCCATTGCGGACCCGGCACGTGGGGGTTATTTTACATGAAAGGCTGATTGAAATGAATTCACCGAAAATGATTGAAGCAAAAATAAGCGGGCTGGCGTTGGATATTACCACGAATTCGCCGGTGGTTACCATTACCCCGAGCGATTCTGATAAAATTCTTCCGATCTGGATCGGTCATTACGAAGCCTGGGCCATAAGCATGGAGATATCGGGCGTCGTCTCCAAACGCCCCCTGACACACGACTTGCTTCTTTCGGTGGTAAAAAGCATGAAGGGGCAAATCGAAAAGGTCGAGATTGTGGACCTCAAAGATCAGACATTCTATGCCTTAATTTCCATTAGCTTAAACGGCGAAACCTTGAAGATCGACGCCCGGCCGTCAGATTCGCTGGCGCTGGCTCTCAAGGCCAAGGCGCCTATTTTTGTTAACGAGAGACTTTTCAATTTGAAAAAAGAACAGATGGAACAATCGGGTCTTCCGGACCAGGAATCTCTCCGGGACCGGCTGAGGAAGATAAATCCCGAAGATTTCGGCCATTATAAATTATGATCCTTCCTTACGAAGGCGAAAGCCCCAGGATTCACAAAAGCTGCTATATTGCGCCCGATTGCGTAATTGTGGGAAATGTTACAATAGGAGCCGAAAGCTCCGTCTGGTTTAAAGCCGTCATAAGAGGCGATATCAATTATATAAAAATCGGCACCTTTACAAACATTCAGGACGGCTGTATTATACACGTGACCGGCGGAACCTCCCCCACCGAGATTGGAGATCATGTCGTTGTCGGCCACGGAGCCTTGATTCACGGCTGTAGAATAGGGGATGGCTGCTTGATCGGAATGGGGTCGATTATACTCGATAACGCCGTTATCGGCGAAGGCTCGCTGATAGCGGCCGGTTCCGTGATTAAACCGGGAACGGTTGTTCCGCCCAATTCGATGATGGCGGGCAATCCCGCAGTTTTTAAAAGGAAAGTTTCGCGGGAGGAGATTGAAAAATTTATGGAATGGGCCAGGGATTACAGGGGATATTCAAGGGAGTACGCGGTATGAGGATCGTGAGTTTTATTGTTGTATTTATACTTTCAGTTTCAGCCGTCGCCGGAGGCTTTATCGAGGATCCCGAAAATGGTATGATAATCGCCATGCGGGATTATCAGGAAGGAAGATACGAGGAAGCCTATAAAAAATTCAAATCCCTTGCCGATCGGTATTCCCTCGACGGTCACCATTCCTCTTTTCGGTTCATGGCCGCGAAGTCGTTATATAAAGCGGGCGAATACGCTCCGGCGATATTATTATTCGAAAGTTACGTGGATGATTTTCCCGGTTCCCGCTATGCCGGCGCGGCTCTGCTTCTTAGGGGGCATTCGCTGTATAAAACGGGAGACCTGACGGGCGCGGCAGCTGTGTATATCTCCGCGGCGGATATCGATATGCGAAGCCGGGTCGGCCGTACGGCCATGGCGAATCTAAAACCTCTCATAGAAAGAGGGCTTTCCATATGGCAGTTGAAAAAACTCATCGATGAACAGCCGGTTTCGAAACTGCGCGAGGAAATGGAGATGACTCTGGCGGAAAGACAGATAGAATCCAGGCGTTATAGGAGCGGGGCAAATACTCTAAAATCCTTCCTGAGGAGAAATCCTTACGGCGAACACTCAAAACGCGCCCGCGAGCTTCTGGATTTCTGCAGCGCCAGGCTTTCCGGCAGCCAGCTTATCGGAATCCTGGCGCCGCTGTCGGGGAATTATAGCGAATACGGCCGTTCAATGGTCGAGGGCGCGAAATTGGCGGCCAAGCATATGAAGCCCGATTCGGTCGATGTTGAACTGATTATCAAGGATACCCATGGCGACCCCGTACAGGCTACCAACGTGGCCTCCAAATTGGCTAACGAGGAATGTATTGCCATAGTAGGACCCCTCAGATCGGAATCGGCTGTCGGATCGGGAGTGATCTCTAACCAGTATGGTGTTCCCATAATAACGCCCACGGCCTCGCAGAAAGGGATCGCCAGCTTAGGAAGTTATGTTTTCCAGGTTTCTCCGGCGGTGGAAAGAATAGGACAGACCATAGCGGAATACGCGGTCAACGAACTGGATATCAAAGAATTCGCGATAATATCCCCGGACGATCTGGGGGGAGTGACGGTGTCCAGATCGTTTGCCCAGACGGTCTATCGTCTGGGGGGAGAGGTGGTCTATACAGGTTATTACGGCACCGGCGCCACTGATTTCAAGATGCAGATCAAACCCTTGAGAGAATTCCTGCTCATGAAAACCGAGGAACAGCTCGCCGCCGGCGAGATTGACAGCACCGATTATACCGAAATTGAGAGGATCATCGTCGATGATAGCACCGGCGAAGCGGTCGACAGCGTCGTATTCAAAGATATCGAAGAATGGCCGGTCCATCTCGGCGGTCTCTTCCTGCCCGGTTATCCCGATGAATTGAAACTCCTGATACCTCAAATCAGGTATCATATAATACGAACGCAGTTTCTGGGGGCCGACGGCTGGGATTCGGAGGAGTTGGTAAGGGAGGTCAGGCGTTATGTCGGAAATGCGGTATTCGCCACCGATTTTCATGTCGGCTCCGATGACGCCAACTGGGTCGAGTTTGCCAACGCCTATTCCGCCGAATTCGGACGACAGCCGGACAAGGTGGCGGCGCTGACGTTCGACGCCGTCGCTCTAATCCTGTCCGGCATGAAAAAGGGGCACAATGAACCCCAAAAACTCCGCGAATATTTGAGCGACATTAAGGATTATTACGGCGTATCGTGCAAAATCACTTTCAAGGACAACGGCCGCGCCAACGACGAGGTTCGCATTTATACAATAGACGGGGATAAAATCGCCAAGGCTGATTATTAATGCAACCCTCAGTAAATGAAAAATACGGTCGTCTTAAGGATTACATCAGGAATCTGGGGAAGGTCGTAATCGGTTTTTCGGGAGGCGTCGATTCTACCCTGATCCTGAAAGCGTCGATTGACGCTTCAGGCAAAGATAATGTGTGGGCCGTAACCGGAGATTCCGAGTCGTTAATGCCCGAGGAACTCGAACTGTGCAGGAGATTGGCTGCGGATCTGGGCCTGGGAACTGAGAATTTCATAGAGATAAAAACCGATGAGATGTCGGACCCGAATTACCGGAAAAACCCCATAGAAAGATGCTTCTACTGCAAGACCGAGCTTTTCGGGAAATTGCAGGAAATCGCCAAAAGGGTTTCGGCGGATCATGTTCTCGACGGATCAAATGCGGATGATATTAACGACTGGAGGCCCGGAAGAAAGGCCGGGCAGCAATTGAAAGTAATATCTCCACTTGCGGAAGTCGGCATTACCAAAAATGATGTCAGGGAAATCGCCAGGGAAATCGGATTGCCCAACTGGGAAAAACCGTCACTCGCCTGCCTGGCCTCGAGGATTCCCTACGGCTCGGAGATTACCGGAGAAAAGTTATACCAGGTGGCCGAAGCCGAACGATTCTTGAAATCGCTCGGCTTTACCCAGCTTCGGGTCAGGCACCACGGCAAAATGGCGCGCCTTGAGTTTTTAAAAGATGAAATGGGGAAATTATACGAAAACGGATTGAGCGATAAAATAAACTCCCGATTAAAAGCCCTTGGATTCACTTACGTGACCGTTGATTTGCAGGGTTATCGAAGCGGAAGTATGAACGAAAACATCAACAGGGATGCTTTATCATGACGGAAAGCCCGAATAGAAGAGTAGCGCTTAAAATTCAAATCGGTGATCAGGTTCGCGAAGTAACATTTGACGAACTGACACTATCAAACAATCTCGGTTTGGAGGCCCTCGTTAAGGTGTTGGTGGATAAAGGCGTTTTCAAGCCCGAGGAACTGCAGTCCGAAATGGACAGAATAAGGAAGACAAGATACCGCGATCCTCAAAATTTGTGAAGTAATGAATGCGCTGCAATGGAAATCTCATCCGGCCCGGGAACGGCCGCTGGCAACCGTTTTTGTTCTGATATTCATTTTAGTAATTCTCTATTTCGTTTATACAATCAGCGAAGAGCCGTTTATGCTCGTCGTCGCGGCTTTAATTTTCCTGGTTTCGTTAACGACTTTCTTTTTCCCCACCACCTACAAGGTTGATGAAAAAAAAGTGACCATTAAATATCTATTCACGTTCAAGGAAAGAAACTTATCCGCCTTTAGAAGCGTTTTCCCCGGTCGAAGAGGAATATTGCTTTCCCCTTATCTGGGACCGACCCGGCTCGAGAATTTCAGGGGATTTTATCTCAGGTATGGCAAGGATAATAAAAAGGATGTTGATAATATTCTGGCGGAGCTAATTGAATGGCAGAACCGGATGAAAACCGGTAAAGAATCCCCGGGTGATAACGATGCCTCATAAATCACCGTTCGGAGCCTATGAGCTTCCGCCGGAAGAGGAAGCGTTAACTGACGAGGAAAAGGAAATACTCTTCAAGCTCGCCGATTTTGTTGTCAGAAAAGGACTTACCGTTCCGGCCATCCTTTCGCTGGAGACCGTTAAACCGTTAAACTATATCGGTTCTCAGGCCATGGTTTTTCTGGAGCCGTTCGTACAGGCGCTGTTCAGGGATATTTCCAAATACAATACCTTTCGCCGCATGATGGAGAAGAGGGATAATGTGGAAAGGCTGCTGCAGAAAATCGAGGAGCTCGACGCCATCCAGTTCCAGAAAGAAAAAGAATTAAAGAAAAAATACAAAGCGGAGAAAAAGGCCCGTTGGGCTAAACGGAAACGATTTTTGCGTAAATTATTCGGAAGGGAAAGGGCGGAGGATTCCAGCAGGATCTCCAGGGAAGATAGAAAAGAATAAGTGCCGCTATTCTACTTGTGGCTCTTCGTTTATTTTTTCAATTTCAACAACGAC
>CP070813.1:1363723-1401350 GCA_020344055.1 Candidatus Zixiibacteriota bacterium
TGTGGATTCGCTGAAAGTCAGGAATCCCGGCACGGCGACGTTGACGGTTTCGTTCTCGGAGACAGCCGGTTGGATGACCATACCCTCGGGGCCTTTCAATATCGATCCCGGGGACAGTTCCTTTTATGAGGTCACACTTAATGCTACCGGCATGTATGGCGGCACATACATCGATTCAATCGTCACCGCCACCAACGCCCCCGCCAATCCCACCATTACCGTACCTGTGACTTTGAATGTTCTGGCGGCGGATATCGACGTTCCCGCCGATTCCATCTCCGAGACTCTCACCGAGGGCACCCAGACCCAGGTCGACCTGGTGATCCATAACCTCGGAAGCGCTACCCTGGACCTGAATCTCGCAGCCATAGAAAATCCTGCATTGAGTGGTTACGGAAGTGGCGACAAGCTCGTGAAAGCTACTAAAATTGCCATACCCTCGCCGTTGGGCCTGACCAAAGGGGACGACATTCCGGTTTTACTCAATGTCTGGCTATTTATCGATCCCGCTTCGGATAATATCGCTCCCGGCGACAGCCTGGTGGCGCAGGTGAGCCTCAATGCCACAACTTTGACTCCCGATATTTATACCGGTCAGGTCAATCTCAGCTCCAACGATCCGGTCGATCCCCTGGTGGTTATCCCGGTCATTCTGGAGGTGACGGAGGCGGGAAGCGGCTGCGTGTATGTTGTGGGCGATGTCAACGGCAGCGACAGCTACAACGGATTAGATATAACCTATAGCGTAGCTTTTTTCAAAGGCGGCCCCGCTCCGACATATGAATGCGAATGTACCCCGGGGAACGTCTGGTATGTATCCGGTGATGTCAACAACAGCTGCAGTTTCAACGGCCTGGATGTTACCTACGGCGTGGCCTATTTCAAGGGCGGCCCCGGACCCCTGCCCTGCCAGGATTGCCCGCCGACAGTCGTGGCTGCATCAGATAAGGCCGTTAAGCCGGATAAGGAGATAGAATAACAATTAAATAAGGGACTCTAAGCAAGAAGCCCGCCCGCTATGGGGCAATATCCATAGACGAGATTTTAACCGCCGGCCTGGAGGCGATTTCATCGAGCTCTTTCTGTTCCTCCCGGCCGGCTTCATATTCGTATTCGCGTCTACGTCTCTGTTTTAACTTTTCATATTTCTTTCTATCGCGCATGGCAACCCGGAGCTGCTTTCTGGCCTGATCGGATTTTTCCTCGGATTTTCTGACTTTATCTTTTTGATTTATTATATCCCGGTATAGCTTTTCCAGATATCTGTAAGAAAATCCGAGCCCCGGTATATTCAGCTTTCCCCTGAATAAAGATGAATATCTATCCCGATATGAAGCGTTGCGATTGTTCAACCCCTCCAAATGAGTTTTTTCAATTCTTAACTCATTGTTTCGCTCCGACAGGATTTGCTTCTTACGCTCCTCGACCTGAATTTTATATCTCAGGATCTTTTCGAGACGAAATCTGAAACGCTTCAAGACACCCTCTATGAGAATATTTTCGATAACCCGGAAAGAGATTCCTCGAAAGGAGTGGATTCGTCGATCCCCTGGATCAGGAATTTATTCAAAGGCTCTATTTTCTCCAGCGCGTAATCGATGGCGGGAGACGATCCTTTCACATAGGCGCCAATGTTAATAAGATCCTCGGCGTCCCTGTAGTCGGAAACGACCTTGCGAGCCTTGCCCGATACCTCCATCAACTCCTGCGATCCGACATCGATCATCAGCCTCGATATCGATTCCAGGATATCTATTGCGGGAAAATGATTTTTCGAGGCCAGCGATCTTGAAAGCCATAAATGGCCATCGAGTATCGCCCGCGTGGTATCGGCGATTGGATCGTTAACGTCATCTCCCTCCACCAGAACGGTATAAAAACCGGTTATACTCCCGGCTTCGGAGTAACCGGCCCTTTCCAGCAGCCTGGGGAAATATGAAAACACCGATGGCGTGTATCCCTTGGTGGTGGGAGGTTCCCCGGTCGCCAGGCCCACTTCTCGCTGAGCCATCCCTATACGGGTCAGCGAATCGATCATTAAAACAACGTCATTGCCTTTGTCCCTGAAATACTCCGCGATGGTGGTGGCCGCCAGCGCCGCCTTCACCCGCACCAGCGGAGGCCTGTCGGACGATACCGCGATCACTACGGATTTCTTCAATCCTTCGGGCCCCAGATCCTTCTCCAGAAAATCCCGCACCTCTCGGCCACGCTCCCCGATCAATCCGATAACGTTGACATCGGCCTGCGAGGATTTCGCTATCATTCCCAGCAGGGTCGATTTGCCGACGCCGGAACCGGAAAAGATCCCCATTCTCTGGCCTTTGCCGCAGGTGGCGAAACAGTCGATGGCCCTGATACCTGTATACAGAGGATCGGTTATTCTTTTTCTTCGGAGAGGATCCGGAGATTCGGCATTTAACGGTCTCCTCGTGGTGGTCAATATGGGGCCGAGGCCGTCGATAGGTTCGACGAAACCGTTGACAACTCTTCCCAGAAGCTCGCCCCCTACCGGCACCGAAAGCTGATATCCGGACGCCCATACTTTCGCCCCGGGAGATATCCCTTCCATCTCTCCCAGAGGCATAATTAGCACCCTGTTATTCTTGAAACCTACAACCTCGGCCATTATGGTTCCGTCATTCGCAGCCGCGCATTCGATAAGAAGATGTTCGCCCACCTGAGTCGACGGCCCCGTTGCCTCGATAACAAGCCCCACCACCGATTCCACCACCCCGCTCTGCCTGATCAAGCGGGTGTTCTTTATACTATCCGCTATTTTATCAATGTTGGCCAAGAGTCCCGGCATCTTAAACCATCTGAAGGAAATTTTCTTTTATCAGCTTAAATTGGTTTTCTATCCTGCCGTCAATGGCGCCGCCCGGCGATTCCAGCAGACATCCGCCCGGAGTTATGGAGGAGTCCGGTTCAATCTTGAAATTGAACCTGTCTTTATTCTTCTTGAAAATAATATCGATCTTATCTCTGGCGGTATCGTAGTCGGAGGGATTCACTTTTACGGTAACAATCCCGGAACCCGAGAGAACCTCCAGACATCTTTTGAGATTATTTTCCAGCAACTCGCCTGATATTTTCATGGCCGCTTCCCCTATTACCGCCTCGGCGATTTTCAGCGAGAGCCTGCCCATAATCTCCTCGGCGTTCTTCAAGAGATGTTCGCGTGAGGCTATCACTTCTTTATTTATATTTTCAAAGAGGACCTCCAGAGGTCCCAGGGATTTTGCACCCTCATCGAATCCCTCCGCTTTTCCCCTTTCGTAACCGTTTTGATAGGCAGTTTCTTTTTCTGTGGTATAAAACTCCTCGAGCTCCCGGCATTTTTCGGCGAGAAGCTTGTCTACATGGGCCCGGTCGAAAAATTCGGGCTTGTTCTTGTCTGAATCGTCAACCGCGGTTCCCCGCACTTCAGCCGTACAGGCCTGAATCTCTCCTTTTTCGGATACTTTTTTGAATAATACGCCCTCTGCCCGGGCTTTATGCCCGGGAACGGTTTTCATGACGACCGCATGGCCGGGGATTATGCGTAAGGGTCTTTCCGGTTCCGCGGCGTTAATCTTAACGGGGGAACCGGGCTTTTTTTTTATAATCTTACTAAACAACGAGCTCTTCTTTCCCGCCGCGTCCGGTTATAATAATCTGACCTTCTTCCTGGAGCCGCCTGATAACCTCAACAATCTTCTGCTGCACGGCTTCGACGTCCGAAAGCCTCATCGGCCCCATAAATTCCATCTCTTCCTTGATCATGGCGGCCACCCGCTCGGAAATATTCGAGAATATTTTGTCCTTAACCTCCTCCGACGCGGCTTTCAAGGCGATGGCCAGATCTTTGGTCTCAACCTCTTTTAGTATCCTCTGAATGGAGCGGTTATCCAGCAGGATAATATCCTCAAATACGAACATCAGGTTTTTTATCTCCGACGCCAGATCGGGGCTTTCCGACTCCAATGTTTCCATTATCGCTTTTTCGGCGGAGGTCTCAACCAGGTTTAGAATCTCGGCAATGGTCTTGGTGCCTCCGGAGAAAGACAGGTCTCCCGCCCCGACGTCTTCAAACTGTCTCTCCAGCAGGACCTCCAGCTCGTTGATAACATCGGGAGAGATTTTCTCCATGGTGGCGATACGGTAGGCGACGTCCGCCTGGACCTCGGGCGCCAGGTCCGAAAGGATGGCCGCTGCCGAGCCGGAAGGAAGCTGCGTCATGATTAAGGATATGGTCTGGGGATGTTCGTTCTGGATAAAGTTGATTAGCTGCTTGGGATCGATATTACGCAACATGCCGAAACCGGTGGTCTGCAGCGACCCTTCAAGTCTCCGGAGTATTTCGTTGGTTTTTTCCCGGCCCAGGGCCTTTTCGAGAAGCGCCCTGGCGTAGTCCACTCCGCCCTGAGTGATATATTGACGGGCTATCATAATGTCGGAGGCGTCTTTCAATACCGCATCTTCAACGGCGGGCGAAACATCTCTTAAATTGGCAATTTCCAGCGTAATGAGCTCGATCTCCGTCTCCGTCAAAAACTTTAATATAAGCGGAGAGATATCATCGCCCAATGAAACCAGCAATATGGCCGCCCGCTGGATATTGGTAATATCTTCATACTGCATGATTCAAATCTAATCCTGCGAGAGCATGGTTCTTATCACTTTGGCGACCTCGGCGGGATCATCTTTTGCGATATTCTTCATATGATCCACAAGCTTCGGCTCATTTTTGAATTTGGGCAGAAGCTCCTGCCTTTTTCTTTCCGCCTCTTTCGCCTCGGCCCTTCTTTTGGCCTCGGCTCTTCCCTTTTCCATCTGCGACTTTACCACCTTCTTGACCTTCATTAATATTATCAAACATACAATAACGAGAAATACCTTAAATAAAATCTCCAGAAGCATATTGAATTTGTCTTTGCTGAAAAACCCGTCGGAGTATTCATACTTCTGATGAAGGAATTCGACATTCTCAATTTCAAAAACATCGTTGCGTTCTGCGTCAAAACCGATGGCTCCCCTGACCAGATTGGCCAGCCGATCGAGTTCCTCCTGCGTGCGCGGAACATACTCCTCCTTGACCGCGCCCCCGCTTTCCACTTCCTTAATTTCACCGTCTACGACCAGCGATACCCAGAGCCTTTCGATATTCCCCACCTCATTGACGACATGTTGCGCGGTTCTGTTTATTTCATAGTTCGTAACCACGTTTTCGGTGCTGTTGGACACCACCGTCCCCTTGCCGTTAGTGGTGCTGTTTTCCTCGGAGGACGATTCCGTGATTTTTTCCTGGGAGCGAACCGCCGGATTGTCGGGGTCGAAATTCTCTATGGTTTGTTCCACCTGCTCGAAGTTTAACAGGGCCGAGACCTTTACAACCGACTTGCCCGGTCCTATCACCGGATCGAGAATATCGAGGGCTTTTTCCTCGAGATATTCCTCGACGTGCTTCTTCAACTCCAGTTGATACGAGGTAAGCTGGCCCAGTTCCGAACCCTGTTTTCTGCTGGATAATAACCGTCCCGCAGAATCGAGAACCGTTACATTTTCCGGATGCAATCCTTCGACCGAGGATGCGATCAGATATACAATTCCCTCAACCTGATGTTGCGATAATCCCCCCGCCCTGGAAAGGGTCAGAATGACGGAAGCCGTAGCCTCTTTTTTATCTTCCTTGAATAGCCTGGGCTCCGGTATGACTATATGGACGCGCGCCGATTTTACGCCGTTTATGCTGCCGATCGACTTCGATAGCTCTCCCTCCAGCGCTCGCCTGTAGTTGATTTTCTGAAGGAACTCTGTCATGCCGAGCTTGGATTCATCGAGAATTTCGTATCCTTGTGAGCCCGATCTGGGCAATCCCTCGGAGGCCAGTTTCAGCCGGATATCGTAAATATCCTTCCGGGGTACCTGGATCGTGGTTCCGCCGTTTTCGAGACGATAGGAGACTTTATATTCGGCGAGTTTTTCCGCCACCTCGGCGGCCTCTTCGGTTTCAAGCCCGTGATATAGCGTCTCGTATGACGGCCTGATAATGAAAACAAGCGATACGATCAGCGCCACCGTTACGGCCGTGCCGACCGAGGCCGATACGATTTTTGAGTTCTTGTCCTTGGAATCCCACCAGGGCTTTAAATTTTGCTCGAAAAACTCTTTTATGAAATCCATATCCTACACCTGCATTCTCATAAATTCCTGATAGGCTTCCACCAGTTTATTCCTTATCTCCATCACCAGTTCAAAGGCGACGCCGGCTTTCTCCGCCGCGATCATTACTTCATGAACGTCGGCGATCTCCCCCAGCGCGAACTTCTCGGCTATGCGGGCCGCATCGGATTGAAGCTTGTTTGTGTCGGAGATCAGATCTTTAAATATCTGCCCGAACGACTTTGTTGATTTTAAATCGCCCGTGTCGAGCTTCTGGGCCCTCGAATCGGGCAGGGTGAAGGGCCGGTATCCGGGTAATATCTTCGTCATTATATTTTAATATCAACAAAACTGCCGCGGGGGATGGAACTCAATTTGCCCGCGATCGATATGTTACCGCTTAGATTCTTGCCGACATCCTCAATCTTAAAATCGCCAAATAGCTTTTGAATCGCCGAGGCCTCCTCCGAACTTAATGTTTGCAGAAAAAGCCTTTCAAAGCGAGAGACTTCCCTGCTTTCGCCGCCGGCGGATTTGATCTCCTCGTTTGATGCTCCCCCGCGGTCGACTTTCGACGGATGATAGGTGACATCGGAAACGATGTTAACTTTCATTTATGATCCTCTCAGATATTGAGCGCTTCCTTGTACATGGCCTTGGCCGCTTTTACCGCGCTGACGTTGGCCTCGTAGGCGCGGGTGGCCGCCATCATGTCAACCATCTCGGATATGATGTCGATATCCGGCATGGAGACATACCCGCTTTCATCGGCATCGGGATGAGTGGGATCGTAAACCATTTTGAACGAATCCGGCTCGATTTTTAATTCCTCGGAAGCGACCGATGGAACGTCGTTTTTCGATGATATCCCCTTTCTGGATAATGACATATGATTATCATGGGTTCTGACCAGCTTTGTTATGGCGCTCTTTAGACTCTGAGTGAAACTTCCCAGCTTTGAGCTTTCCTCAAATACCACCTGCTTGCGCCGATAGGGACCGCCCTCCGGAGTCCTCGTAGTCTCGATATTGGCGATGTTTTCCGCTACGGCGTTGAGCTTTCTCCGCTGCCCCGAAAGCCCGGAACCGCTAATCTGAAAAATACCGAAAATCCCGCTCATTGACTCCTGCCTCTGATGGCGGCACGAAGCAACCCGAACGTTCGTCCGAGTTTCTTGGCCCCGAATTCGTACATTAACTGACCCTCCGCGAGGTTCATCATCTCTTTTTCGATATCCACGTTGTTGACTCCGCTGGAGTTATCATTGTCTTTTATTTCCTTTATCTTCACTATATCCCGGGGAGTTCCTTTCGTAATATGGCCCGGGTTAGTGGCTTGCGGGACAACGGTTTTCTCGGGGGCCATAAACCTTTTCATCTCATCTTTAAAATTTACCTGTTTTTTCTGATATCCCGGGGTCGAGACGTTGGCTATATTGGCGGAAGTTATTTTCTGCGAAGAGGATACCACTCTTAAAAGCCGCTCGTAAAGCGGAATCCCGGCCTTGTCGAATATTTTCCCACCAATCAGCAACCTATTTTCCTCCACGGCTCGTTTTGAGCAAAGGGTATGCCACAGGAATTTTTTTGGAGTATAGCGGTTAATCGATTATTTTATAATAGATTACGGAGACACGCCCGAAAACTCAACGGTATTTTTAAAATTGTACACGGAATTTTTTTCCGCGCTTTGTGAAATATCTTCGTTTTTCGGTGACGGCTCTTTATGCTTCTCATCCCAGTTCAGGACCACGATATCGACCCGCCTGTTTTTATTCCTTCCCTCGACAGAGGAGTTGTCCGCTATCGGACGATATTCGCTGTATCCCATGGCGGAAACCCTATCCGGTTCCATGCCGTAATTTTCGATCAGATACCTGATACAGGTGGTTGCCCGGTATGTAGATAACTCCCAGTTTGACGGGTATATCATATTTCGTATGGGGAGATTGTCGGTATGACCTTCAATCCTGACATGATTCGGTATATCGCCCAGGACACTGCCGAATAAGTCCAGTATGCCTTTCGCCTGCTCTTTGAGTTCCGCCGAGCCGAGATCGAAAAAAGCCGATTCCGATATTCTGATCACCAGGCCGCGGTCCTCGATGCTGGCCGATATCCTGTCATCCAGCCCTTTTTTGAGAAGTAATTTATCAATTTTGGATTTCAGGAAATTCAAATCGCCCGCTTTAATCGGTCCTGCTCCCGGATCGTCCATCATCATTGTCTGATAAGGCAAAGGCGATGCCGCCGCTCCCCGGAGGATGGTTCTTAAAGCACGGGAAATACTTTCGAACTTCTCAGCGTCAAGCCTGGACATGGAATACAGCACTATAAAAAACGCCAGCAGGAGCGTAATTAGATCGGCATATGTCAAAAGCCATCGTTCCAGGTTCTCCTTGTCATCGTCGTTTTTCGGCCTTCTGAAGATCATTTTACCAACCGTTCTTCCGGAGTTATAAAGGACAGGAGTTTGGTTCTTACCACCCGCGGATTTTCGCCGGTCTGAATCGAAATCATTCCCTCAATAATGAGCTCCAGGGTCTGCATCTCCTCCTTGTTGCGATACTTTAGCTTATCGCTTATGGGCAGGTAAATCAGGTTGGCCAGCGAAATGCCCCAGAGCGTCGCTATAAAAGCGCTGGCTATGTGAGTGGCCATGGTGTTGGGATCCGTGGACGTGCTCAGGGCGTTGATCAATCCCAGGACGGTCCCGATTATGCCGAGCGTCGGAGAAAAACCGCCGAGCTTCTGGAAAAATGTCTGGCCGGTTTTATGTCTCTCCCCGATATTCACCATGTCGGTTTCCAGAATTGTGCGAAGGGTCATGACATCCGTGCCGTCGATAACAAGCTGAAGGGATTTCTTCAAAAAAGGATCCGTTGTCTTCTGATAATCTTCCTCGAGTCCCAGGAGCCCCTCCCGACGCGCGGTCTCCGAGAGAACTCCGATGGTATTAACCATCCTGTGGGGCTCCTGCGATTTTCCCAGGAACACTATCTTTAAAAGGTTGGGCAGATTCAAGAGGGTTTTCAATGACGTCGTGACGGTTGCGGCGCCGATGGTGCCGAAAATTACCAGGATCATCGCTGGCAACTGCAGTACCGACGTAAAGTGGCCGCCCTCCAGAAAAAAAGCGAGCGCAACGGCTCCAATACCGATTATTAGACCGGCTACTGACGCAATATCCATAACTAACTTTCTCCATTATGGATATCGGCAACGTATATTATCTATTTAATTGTATCAGTTCCGTATCTATACTAAAAAGATGGCTTTAATCGCTGCCGGATAAACCGTATTCGTGAAGTTTATTTCGAAGTGTCCGGGCGGAGATTCCAAGGACGTCGGCGGCTCTGGATTTGTTTCCCCCGTGCGCTTTGAGAGTCTTGAGGATCAGGATCTTTTCGGCCTCCCCGATACTCATGCCCACATCCATGGAGGTCTTGCCCAGAGCCGGAATGCCGGCGGCGATCTCCGGCGGGAAATCGCTCACCCTCAATTCCTGGTTTTTCGAGATTACAACCGCCCTTTCAATCACGTTCTCCAGTTCCCGCACGTTTCCGGGCCATAGGTATGACAACAGCATCTGCATCGCTTTCTCGTTCAGGGTCTTGGTCGGAATTCCGATCTTCTGACAATATTTATTGAGGAAATAGTCCGCCAGAAGCGGCATATCTTCCATACGCTGTCTCAACGGGGGCATATCAATAGGAATAACATTGAGCCTGTAATAGAGATCATCCCTGAAATCTCCCCTGGAAACTTCGTCTTTGAGATCGCGATTGGAGGTTGCTATGACCCGAACGTCCACCCGAATGGTCTGGCCCGAACCGATTCGCTCGAACTCCTTTTCCTGCAGCACCCTTAGAAGTTTGGCCTGCAGCGCCCGGGGAATCTCCGATATCTCGTCAAGCAACAGGGTGCCGCCGTCCGCCATTTCAAACCGTCCCCTGGTCGACCTGATGGCGCCCGTGAAGGCGCCTTTTTCATGCCCGAACAGTTCCGACTCTATCAGGCCTTCAGGCAAGGCGGCGCAATTCATTTTAATAAAGGGGGCGTCGGCTCTCGCGGAATTATAATGAATCGCCCTGGCCACAAGCTCTTTGCCCGTTCCGGATTCTCCGTTTATCAGTATGGTTGAATCCGAGGGGCTGGCCCGCCTTATGAGCTCGAAAATATCCCTCATTACGGCCGATCTGCCCACGATATTCTCAAAGGAGTATTTTTCGCCAATCTCTTTTTTCAAATTCCTGTTTTCTATCCTCAAGGATTTGTACTCCAAAGCTTTATTTACCACCACCTCGAGATGATCGGGGCTGATCGGTTTGGTGATATAATCGTGGGCGCCGAGTTTCATAGCCTCCACCGCGTGATCGATAGTGCCGAAAGCGGTTAACATTATTACCCTGCAGTCCGGCCACAGCTCTATAGCTTTTTTCAAAACATCATCGCCGGAAAGCCCGGGCATTTTATAATCGGTTACAACTAGATCATACTCGCTTTTTTCAAGATATTCTATCGCCTTCTCTCCCGTGGGAGCGGCCAGAGGAGCATACCCCATCCTTAATAGTACCTCGGATATGAAATCCCTCACCAATTCTTCGTCATCTACTATCAATATCCTGGGTTTCATGAGAGATCTCCTTTTATGTTGGGAATATTCACGGTAAACACCGCGCCCCCCCCGGGCCTGTCACTTGCCTCGATACGGCCGCCGTGAAGCTCCACCAGCTTTTTTACGGTAGCCAGACCCAGACCGGTTCCGTTCGTCTTGGTAGTGAAAAACGGCGTGAATATGCGGTTCTTTATATCATCCGAAATTCCCGGCCCGTCGTCTTCGACGTCCAGGATGACGTTCGCGGACGAGGACTTGGAGAGTTTCAATCTTACGTTCCCGCCTTCCGGATTTGCCTGGACCGCGTTCTTGGCAAGATTAAATACGATTTGCCTGAAAAGATCGGGGTCGAGATGCGCATGCAGTTTCAACGATCCTCTTTCAAAATCAAACGTGTGATTTCTGGATTCCAGGTCGGCTTTGACCTCATTCAGGGTTTCTTCGACCAACTCCGCCGGGTCGATTTCCATCCTGTTGGGATCCACGCTCCTGGTAAAATCGAGGAGATTCGTAACGATGGCATTAAGCGCATTTACGCCTTTTCTAATCTTATTGACAGTTTCAAGAATTCTCGGATCGTCTTTCAAATCTCTGGATAAAAGCGCCGCGAAACCGTCGATCCCCGAAAGCGGATTGCGGATCTCGTGAGCGACCGTGGCCGCCATTTCACCCAGGGCCGCCAGCGTGGACATCCTCTGCAAATTTTCTTCAAGCTCCCTGACCTCCGTGAGATTATAAAGTATCTCAACCATGCCGCCCATCCGGTCGTTTTCGAATGAGCGCAGCCGCGAGATAGAATAGGCCACAGGAATCTCGGCATCGTTCCCCGGTTTCAGCGTCTTTTTCCCCGAGGCGGAGGATAACTTACCGGCAATTATCCGATCCGCCTCCGGCGACGCTGATCCCCGCAATACGTCATTATATTCTCCACCCAGGGCCGATTCGGCGGTTATGCCGGTAAATCGCTCCGCGGCCGAATTGAAAATCCTGATTCGGCCTTCATGATCGGTCACAATCACCCCCGAATCGATACTCTCCAGGATGTTGTTAAGATAACTGGCGAGCCGGTTCCTTTCGTCGAGCGACTTTCGCAAAAGATCGTTGACGCGAGCCAGCCTCGTATTTTCGTCGCTGATCTTCGACTCGAGCATGGTATAGGATTCGCGAACCATACGGGTCAGCGCGCCCATACTGGTAAACGACTCGGCCAGTTCCTCGAGTTTCCGGAGTTCGCTTTCCTTGTTTCCCATTTTTGACAAAGTACTTTCGGCTCCCCGAAAATCAAACAAAAACTATATTTTTCTAATGCAACCGCGAGGATTTTGCAACAATTTTATTAAAACCGTTTCAAACTGAAACTATTGACCGGGATGGTCCGGAGGGTGAGGGGATTTGTGATAATCATCCCCTTTTGAAGGAATATTGATTTTGCCGGTCTCTCCGACATTCTCTCTAACATCGATATTAATGGGGGGAAGCTTATTTTTCTCCAGCGCCTCCACCTTTGTCTTCAGATTCTTTATTTCGGTTTTTATCTCTCTTTTTTTCATCGCCCTTTTTATCGCCACCGCGATATCATCCAGCTTAAACGGTTTTAATATGTAATCCGAGGCCCCCAATCGCATGGCCCGGATGGAGGAATCCAGGGTCGGCAACCCGGTTATGATCATGGTGACCGTATCGGGAGAGAACTCGGAGATCCCTTTGATTGTCTCCAGGCCGTCCATCCCGGGCAGCCTGAAGTCTACCAGAGCGATATCTATCCCGCCGACATCGTTTATTAGAGAAATCGCTTCTTCCCCGGAGGAGGCGATTTCGACATTAAATCTCAATTCCTCAAGGAATTGTCTCAAAAGATCGGCCAGGGACTCATCGTCGTCCACTATCAGGACTCTCATCCTGGCCGCCCGAGCCGTATCGACTGCAAAATGGCTGGTAAGCGTCATATCAGAAACACTCTTCTCCCCATCTTGGATTCGCAGACACAATAACCTGCCGTTGAAAAAAGGTGATCTAAAAACTATTCAAGGCGTGCGACTCGTCCTCGCAGATATCGAATATGCTGGATAGCTGCGTAATATCGAATATCTCTTTTACATATTCGGCCAGGTTCGAAATCTTCAACTCGCCTTTATGATTACGGACTTCCTTCAGGATTGAAACCAGGGCACCGAGTCCGGAACTGTTGATAAAATCGACCCTGTCCATGTTCAGAACCAGTTTGCAGTTATCTTTTGAGAAAAACTCCCTCGAAGCGTCCTTCAGCTGGTTTGAACTGTTGAGATCCAGACGGCCTTCCAGATTTATTACGGCCACGTCCCCGTTAATTTTGGTGGTAATCTCCATTTTCCCTCCATATTATTTATTTTTCTACCAACATTGGCCTCTCCCCCAGCTTCCTGGAGGATTTAACACAGAACTTGCCTCTCTCGTCTTTGAAAACCCGTACCTTATCGCTGAGCTTGTAGACGATTCTTATTCCCCTTCCGGAAACCGATTCGAGGTCGGCGGTAGAATCCGCCATCTCTTTGAATCTTGCCTCGGTCAGTCCTGCTCCCTCATCCTTGACAATGGCGACGAACTCTTCCGGGCCGAACTCCATGACGACCTCGATGGATTTCGAGGCATCGGCCTTATTGCCATGCAGATAAGCGTTCATATACAGCTCCGAAACGATCAGTTTCAGCCTCTGCCTTTCGGCGATCCCGATATCGGTTGTATCGATGATTCGGCTGAAAATATCATCGGATATTTTAAACGCCTCTTCCGTGCCTGGAAACGAGAAAAAGTATCTCTCCATTTTACTTTAAATCCGCCAGTATATAAGTTGTATCGTCTATTCTATCGGGATCGGAAGAAAAATCTTTCAAAAGCTGTTTCATCTTTTTGTTGAAATTTTCGGGAGGTTCGCTCTTGTTTTCCTTGAAGAACGTCCTGACGCCTGAAATTCCCAGCATTTTCCCCCGCAAATCCACACATTCATATATACCGTCCGTATAAAGGAAAATCCTCGAGCCGGGAATCAAAGGCAATGTCTGCTCGGAGTAATTCAATCCTTTGAACTGGCCTACAAAAGGACCCCCCGTTTTTAGTTCGGAGATCCGACCGTCGGGATAATTAACCCAGCCCGGGGGGTGTCCGGCGTTGATGGACCTGATCTCGCCGCTCCCGAAATCGAGATAGACCATGATCAAGGTCACGAACATTCCCTTAAGGGCGGCCGAGTCGCCGCAAAGCTGTTCATTGACATTAACCACAATCTCGCTCAGAGAACCGGTTTCAACGGCGTACGCTCTTATGAGACTTCTGGTTGATGTCATCAGAAGTGAAGCCGGGAATCCCTTGCTGGAAACGTCGGCCACAACCAGGATGAATTTATTTCTTGAAAGCTGGACTATGTCATAGAAATCTCCTCCCACCTGCATGGCCATCGTATTATAGGCCGTGACTTTCAGCCTGTCGTTCTCGATCAGCTTATCCGGCATCAACAGGCTTTGAAGCTGCCGGGCCATATCGATATCGGCCTCGAGTCTTTGCTTGGCCAGCGCCTCGCCGTGAAGATAGCTGTTCTCCACCGCCGCCGCCGCGAACCGGGTGATAATTTCGAGGATGAAATAGTCCTCCTCGTCGAAGTCATTATCTTCGATTTTATTCGCAATGACAATGGCTCCGACTATCCTCTTCTGGGAAAATAACGGCGCCGCCACCAGGGATTTGATATGCGCTTCGCCGGTTTTAAGCTGCCAATCAGGATTGTTGCCCAGATCGGATATTTTAAGCCATTCCCCTCTTTCAAAGATATGGGCCCACAGACAAACATCGTTATTATCGCGAATAGAACCGGTAACTTCCCTGGTTATTCCCCAGCATACCGAACCCTCAATTTCCCCATTTTCCTTAAATACCACCATCTGTCCCACTTCGGCCTTCACCATCGTAATGGCGGATTCCATGACCATCGGCAAGATACTCTTGAGGTCGAAAATGGAAGTTATGACGGTACCGATCCTGGATATATCCGCAAACAGATTAACCTGTTTGGCGAGTTTGTCTTCCAGATCCGAAATATTCCTGCTCAGATCACCCTTTTCCGCTGAAATCCCGCCCAGTATGATTTGTTCACCCATTTTAAAGATTATCGGCTTCACCCTGCCGGAATTTGATCATTATTGATGATGGATTGATGAGTCTGTTTATCAATTTATTTATTTGAAACGCGGGTAATTTGCGCCGAAACGATCACGGTCATTATTGAGCGAAAAGCTATTTCTTGTGTTCCTTAACAAAAAACCGGGCTCCCTATGGGAGCCCGGCAAATCGGCTTATTTAAAAAAGCCTGTTTTCTGGCGATATCATCCGCTACGGATTAGGCGGGCAGTCAGCGCAATATACCGGTGAGGGACCGCCCTTGAAGTATGCAACTCCATAGGTAATATCAAGGCCGTTGTACGAGCAACTGCCATTAACATCGCCGCAGTAATACCAGCTGTTGCACGGCGGGCAATCCGGGCATACAGGATCGTTTCCACCCTTGAAGTAGTTGACCCCGTAGGTGATATCCAGACCGTTGTAGCTGTTGCTGCCGTTAACGTCGCCGGGGACATAATCGCATCCGCCGCCCGTCGCCGGTGTCAGGCATAAGCTCAGGTCGTAATCGGAAATCGACAGAGAATCTCCGTCCATCCACATCTGATAAGAGAATCCCGTGCCGCTCTCTCCGCTGGAAAGCCACATAAACCAGCACAGAGAATCGCCTCCGCCGGCTATCGAAATCCAGCCGTCCGTAATAGAACAACAAGGATCAATAACCGTAGAGTATTTCTTAGCCTCAATAATGCCAAGGTAAATCTCTCCGGTCGGAGTACCCGAAATCGTCTCGGTATACGAGCACAGCGGGTTGGCGGTATCCGGTACGCCGGCGATATCGTTGTAGAATGTAATGACGAAAGGCACAGGATCTTCGCCGCAATCATGCCAGCTGGGCACGTTATAGAGCTGAGCGCCCCAGAAATGAACATCGCAAATGTCGCCTGTTAAACCGGTGAAGTCGTCGAAAATGAGATATCCGGAAGTGGAAGTTATATAAGGCTCCGAATTGCCAAAAGTCCAAGCACCGGTAGACAGCGTCGGAAGCTGGCTGAATAAAGCATTCGGGGGACATTCTAACGGCAATTCCGGACACTGGAATGTGTCACAGTCTTCTCCCATATACCAATCGCCCTGCAGAGCGGCGCATTCGGACATGGTGTTGGTTGCCACGCAATCGCTACCAACGCAGCAGGCTCCGGTTGGAGCCGTTCCAAGCTGTACGGTGGCAATGTATGGCGAACCACATGGAACCCCGGAGAAAACGGCCGGCCCTGCCCATAAATAGTACACGCCAGGAGAGACCGGCGCAGAAACGACAACAGTGGAGCATGCCGGTCCGCTGGCACTGGTAATGACTTCAAAATCGATGCAATCCTCGCTTCCGGCATCAATAATGAACAACAGGAATTCGAATTCGGCCACGCCTGACCAGAACAAAGTCGCGTCAGAACCCACCACCAGCCTGTACCAGTCCGTATCTCTTGCAAGGGTGTCCGGGGTAATAACATAGGTGCCGGCGGTACCACATATGGTATCTCCGTTGTTTATGGGTGTAAATACCGGCGTTGCCGGCGGATCTGCATTGCATCCGATATTCGTGGTATCTACGTAGTCATCATAACAATCCGGTTCTCCCTCTGGAATACCGTTGGGCGGGCAAACCAGAGTACATGGAGGAGCTGTCGGACACGGATTGGGATCACAAGGCGTATTCGGTATCCACATTCCGGGGCAATTCTGCTGCTCTGTTTGGGTGCAGTTGCCCTGATCGTCGCAACACGCGCCCAAAATGGTGCCGCAGGGTGGCTGCAGATTGGCGCAAAGGGTACCGGCTGCCCAACGCACACCCGGCGTACCGGTCGGACATTGACTCTGCAAAACGCTGTCAACGCATTGGCCATTATTATCGTTGCAGCAGGCTCCCAGCGTCTGGCCACCGGTGCCGGTCAGGCAGAGGCTGCGGTCGAAGCCGGTCTGAGTCATGCTAGTACCGTCCCACTGCCATGAAGATCCATCACCGGTGGCGGAACTCTGCCACAGAAACCAGCAATCAGGATTACTCGGGCTGACACCCTGGATCGATACCCAGCCGGATTGGAGAGTGCAGCAGGGAACCAGATTCTCAACATCAAACCTCCACAGCGGAAGCTGCAATACCGAATGATAACGGAAGCCGGTGGTATCCTGGGTCGGAACAACACCTAAATAGGTACAGACCGGATTAAGCGTATCGGGCATTCCCTGGCCATTGTCCGGATAAAAGATGATATCGAAGGCCGCGGTTTCATAGCATTCCTCCCAGGTCGTACCGGTAAAGTACAGCTGGAAGCCCCACCAGTGGATGTCGCAGATCTCGCCCGAAATGGTGTAATTTTCCCATACCTTATAAGCGGCCGAGGAATACAGGTCGCTGGTAGCGGCCGACCAACTATCATCGGGAAGATGAACATTCTGGCTGAATATCGACGTATCCGGACACTCGAGTTCGGTCGTATCCTGGAGTATTACAGGCGGAAAAGAGATACCGTCAGAACTTATGAAACTGTCAAACGGCTTCATATGGGATACATCAGCGTCGATATCTTCTACAGTAGCAGTATTGGATGTCAGGGCATTATTTTTTACGGATGATTGCGTAATGTCGGCAACAGCCAGAGACCAACACAAAAACATCGCCACTAAAAATAGCGGAAAGATTTTCTTCATATTCTTCTCTCCTAAAATTTTCAAACTAACTGCCAAAACGACTTAAAAACCTGAATTCCCTGATTTCCTTCTTTTTTAAGGTTTAATAATTAAGATGGTTTTGGGGGAAAACCTCCTTTGAATCAAAGTGTTAAGTTTTAAAATTATTCTCGTGCAGCAACTGTCAGTTGTCAATCAAAGATATCAATACATCCAAATCCGAAGCCTGAATCGAAGCCTCTCTATATTTTAGCACACTCACTTCATGCTTATGTCCAGGCGACCTCCATCATTCTAATTTTAAGCCAAAATGACATTTCTGTCAAGAGTTATTCGGCTCTCCGGGCATATTAATTACGGTTCCCGGAGACGGGGCAAATCCCGGTGAGGCAATGCCGGCGATCTTGCGCGTTAATTTGTTGTTATTATTTAAGTTATGGCGGAGATAGAAACGGATTTTTATCCGGGGGGATTGCCGTCTCCGAAGATAAGCTCCGTCCAGAAAGGCCGGGGAAACTGGAGATCTTCATTTCCTCACAGTAGGTTGTTTAATCCCTCGACTCGCATTCCCGGGGGAATCTTCATGCCGGCTTTTCCCCCTCAATTTCATTCGCTCGGCTATCGCTTCAATTTGCTTGATTGCAATACGTCAATTTGGCCGATAAATCCTAATTTCAGCGGTTATTTCAAATGCATTTACAGTCCTCGCAGCGGCATGCAATTAGGCGAATGGAAGAGTTTCTATATTTCTTCGCCGGTAGCAAAAGAAAAAATATTATAGACAATCGCCCCTGGCCGGCGTATAATACCTGTAGGTTGTTCTGGCTGCAAAATCGGTTAATAATCATCTTGTCACAATATTTAAGGAGGTCATAGTGCCGTTTTTAAAGAATTATAAGGCGGCCGCAATTATATCGGCAGCATTAATCTTTGCGGCCATTGTCGGGTTGTCCGCCCTGCTGACCGCGCAGCCGCGAGATGGCAAACCCGATCTCAATGTCAAGGTGGTCGAATTCTATCCCAAAGGGGTAGTTGACAGGCCGAGCAACATAACGGTCAAATTCTCCAACGACCTTGTTCCGGATGAAAGCCTAAACAAGCTCACGTCGGATATTCCGCTGAAATTCGATCCACCTCTCCCGGGCCTGGCGCGCTGGATAGATAACGATGAACTGCGTTATTTCCCCGATTCCATGTTCCTGCCGTCGACCGAGTACAAGGTCATCGCCGTAAGCGAAAAACCATTTATCGATGGTAACCGGATTAACGACCGCACAGTCTTTGAATTCAGGACGCCGACTTTCGTGGTTGAGCATGTAAGGACCGAAATAATAAACGTCCCGGAGCAGCCCAACCAGAACAGGCTGCTTATGCATATCAGCTTTAATTATCCGGTCGATTATGAAGTACTGCTTGAGCATATCAAAACAAATATGAAGGTCAACGGCAGACCGATTGAATTTGAAACGAGAGATATGGAACCATCGCGGCGTATAACGCTGTTTTCGGAACCGTTCAGACCCCAGGAGGTGCACGGTAAATTCACGTTTTCCATAACCGCCGGGTTGAACTGTATCGGCGGCAGAATTCCGCTGCAGGCCGATTTTAAAAAAGAGTACAATATACCCAAGCCGAGTCCCCTGGTTATAAATCGTGTAACCCCGGAGACGGCCGGCAAAAACGGCCGGATTACCATATATCTGTCGCAGTCGGTAGCCCTTAAAGACGTCGAGGAATATATATCCATCACTCCCGAGGTCGATATTACCACTGATCAACGTTACAGTATGATACATGTCTACGGTGATTTCAAGCCGGGCGAGGTTTATACCATCAACATAAGTAAAGGCTTGAGCTCATTGAACGGGCAGATTCTCGAACGGGACTTCTCCACCAAGGTCGAGATGCCGGACCTGAAGCCGTCACTGAAATTTACCGATGAAGGCTATTTCCTGCCGAGGGAAAGCCACAAACTCATAGCAATCGAGACCGTTAACGTCAGCGAGATAAGCATCGAGGTGGAGCAGGTATTTGTAAATAACATCGTTTATTATTTAGGCGATCGGGGACGACGCCCTTATTACGGCAGTTCGGGCAACGTCGGCCGCAGGATTTTCTCCAGAGAATACTTTCTTCCCTCGAGTTTGAACGAACCGGTAAATTCCACTTTCGAACTCGGCGAAATTGTCGGCGATTCACTGCAGGGTATATATGTCGTTTCAGTAAGAGCAAAGAATCGACGCTGGGACTACGCGCAGCGCCGGGTAATGATTACCGACCTGGGGATATCGGCGCGCCTCTCCGACAACTACCTCATGGTATGGGTGAACTCATTATCAGATATCGAACCGGTCAAAAAAGCCAGGGTATCTTTAATCAGCAACAACAACCAGATATTATGTGACGGTTATACTAATTCCGACGGCGTCGCAATCTTCGAGGATATCGCCCCGAAATCGGAGGGCTTTACCCCGTTTGTCATAACCGCCGCAATCGGAAATGACCTGTCTTACCTGAAATTCAGCGAATGCCTGCTTCCCTCGGCGGAGTTCGGTATCAAAGGACGTCCCTTTTTAACGAAGGGTTACGAGACCTTTATCTATTCGGATCGCGGCGTATACCGTCCGGGCGAAACGGTGCATCTGGTCAGCGTCGTCCGCGGGAAAAACGGCGAATTGCCGGATGAATTTCCTTACGTTCTTGAGATCCTCGATCCCCAGGGACGGGAATTTCGGAAAATGAAATTGTCTACCGCAAACGAGGGGATCGAATCGATAGACCTCGAAATCCCGACCTTTGCCAAAACCGGGGCTTACAATGCCCTGGCGAAGATCGGTGAAGACGTTATAGGCAGCTATATCTTCCAGGTCGAGGAGTTTATGCCGGACCGCATAAAAACCATTCTCACCACCGATAAGGAGAACTACTCATCCGGCGAAGAGATGACCATTACGGTAAACGGCACCTATCTATTCGGCGCTCCCTGCGACGGTAACCGGGTGAACGGTCGTATCGAGATAGAACCGGAGCCGTTTAAGCCGGGGCAATGGCCCGAATACAGCTTCATAGCGGAACGAAGGAGATTCACCAACATCAAAGCCGACCTGCCGGCGTCGGAGCTCGATAAAGACGGCGTTCACGTTTACAATTACACCATTCCCGACAATCTAAATCCCCCATCGGCTCTACGCATGCTTCTTTCGGCTACGGTATTGGAAAGCGGCGGGCGCGGCGTCAGCGCCTACAAGGGACTCATTGTTTATCCTTACCCTGTCTATGTCGGTATTAAGAGCGATCTGAAAGGATATGCCAGAGCCGGCCAGGACGTTTCTTATTCCGTTATTACGGTTGACAATAGCGGCAATATCGTTCCCGACGATTCGCTGCGGGTTAAATTTTACCGGATAATCTATCATACCATAGTAAAAAAGGATAATCTCGGTATTTACCGTTACGTCTCCGAGGAGGAAGAGCATATCATCGATTCCACCATGATTGCGGTCATTGACAAACCGGCCAGGATCACTTTCACCCCGATGGAATACGGCTCATACCGTATAAAGGCTTTCGGTTCGAAAACCGAACATTACGCGTCGGCATCATTTTACGCCTCCGGCTGGGGGTATGCTCCCTGGTCGATGACCAATCCCGACCGAATAGAGCTGGAACTCGATAAGGATAATTATAAAGCCGGTGAAACAGCCAGACTCCTGGTCAAGGCGCCTTTCGCAGGCAAGCTGCTTCTGGATATAGAACAGGATAAAGTACTCGAATATAGAACATATACCCTCGACAGCAACACCGCCGAAATTACCCTGAAGGTCAAGCGGGAATATTCGCCCAATATTTATATCACGGCCACATTAATTAAATCAACGATGTCCCTTGAGAGGTTTTCTCCGCCGCGTGCGTTCGGTTTGATATCGTTAAATTCCAGAAACGATAACAAACTCCTTCGGCTAAATATTGACGCCCCGGATAAAATCAGGCCCAATGAGACCCTGACGGTAAAAATTAAGGCCGAGCCGAACAGCAAACTTACCCTGGCGGCCGTGGATTATGGTATCATTCAGCTTACTGATTTCATGACGCCCGATCCGTTCAAATTCTTTTTCGGGAAGAGAAGGCCGTCATTGAGAGCTTACGACATATACTCTTTTATCTTCCCCGATATCGAGCCCGCGCAATCGATGCTGTCGGCCGCCGGAGATATGGCGTTCGAAGCCGCGCGAAAACGCCATGTCAGTCCTTTCTTATCCAGAAGGGTAAAACCGGTCGCGCTATGGTCGGGATTAATCATCGCCGACAGTACCGGCAATGCCACGGTCGACTTCGCCATCCCCCAGTTTAACGGCAAGATCAGGTTAATGGCCGTGGCTTTCAATGCGGACAAATGCGGCTCTAACGCCAGAGACGTAACAGTCAAAGAAAATATCATCATCCAGGAAAGCCTGCCCCGGTTTATGACATTCAGCGATACCGCCATAGCCAAAATCACCGTCTTCAACAACACCGGAAAAGACGGCGCTATCAATATCATTATGGACGCTTCCGGACCGGCACGCATCATTTCCGATAAAAGCGTGGGAGTATTTATACCCGATAACCGAAAGGAGACCGTAAATTTCGCGGTCCTGGCCGATGATCAACCCGGGGATATCATCTTCGAAATAAGCGCGTCAGGCGAAAGCGACACGGCCCATGTCAAGGTTGAGCTGCCCAACCGTCCTCCCCAACCGCTGGTGACCCGTTACGGCTCGGGAATCGTCAGGGATGGCGAGCCGTCCAGATTTGAGATGGCATCCGACTGGCTCGAAGGAACGGGCAATTATCAACTCAGGGTATCATCCGTGCCCGCACTGCGCTTCGCCAGGAGTATCCAGTATCTTTTAAGCTATCCCCACGGCTGCGTCGAACAGACCACATCGAAGGTTTTTCCCCTGCTTTACTTCAACGATATCGCCAGGGTAGCCGAGCCTGGAATATTCGGCGGCAAGGGTCCGGATTATTTCATCGCCGAGGGAATTATAAAATTAAGCGGCATGAATAACGCCGATGGCAGCTTCAGTTACTGGCCCGGTCGCCCCGATTCACGTTATCCCTGGGGCAGCATCTACGCAGCGCATTTTCTCGCGGAGGCCAGAAAGGCCGGCTATTATGTGAATGACAAGGTCTATAAAAATATCCTGAAATACTTAAAGAGGGTCGCCAATGACGCTTCATTGGAGAACAACCGCGGCGTGCTGAGAATTTACGCCGCTTACGTGCTGGCGCTGGCCGATGAGCTCGATAACGCCACGCTCGAGGGGCTTAAATATCTCAACCTGGAAAAGCTGCCGCTTTACTCGAAATTCCAATACGCCGGGGCTATCGCGATGAAAAAAGGGCCGGATGAGGCGTTATGGCTGCTTCCGGTGGAAGTGCATCCCCAGAATTATGAACCGGAAACCGGCGGATTTTTCAATTCCTCTGTCCGGGCCAACGCTATCCTGCTGGAGATTCTGAGCGAAATAACTCCGGAAAATCCCTCGATACCGGTTCTGATGGATGCCTTAACCGAGGATTTAACCATTAACCGCTGGTATACCACCCAGGGCACTGCCTGGGGGCTCATGGCGATCGGCAAATATCTGAGGAGTCAGGAGATCCCGAATTATGACGGGACAATAACGATTAACGGTAAACGTTACAAGAATTTCGGCGTAGAGCAGTCGAAGTTCAAAGATTCCGCGTTAGCCGACGGTCAAATCGAAATTTCCATAAACGGCACGGGGAACTGTTACTACTACTGGCAGGCCAGCGGCGTCCCCTCGACCGGGCTGATCGAGGAATATGACAAAAGATTGAAAACGCGTCGTGAATATCTAACCGATGATAAAAAACCTCTTAATCTAAACCGGCTTAATCTCGGCGATCAGATAATCGTAAAATTAACGGCCGAAGCGCTCGATAAGGACCTGGAAAACGTTATCATTAATGATCTTCTCCCAACCTGTCTGGAAGTTGAAAATCCTCGCCTGGAAACAAGCGGGAGAGGAAACCGGAAGGGGCCGCGATCAAGCGCCGTCGATTATATGGATATTCGTGATGACAGGCTGCTGCTATTCACGAGTCTCCAAAAAGGCAGGTCATTCGACTATTATTATATGGCCAGGGTAATCGCCGCGGGCGGTTTCCTGGTGCCGCCCGTTTCGGGAGAATGCATGTACGACCCGACAATCAGAAGCGCCGGGTCGTCGGGGAGAATTTCTGTTAACGACGTCAGGTGATGGGCAAAATGTACGCTCTGGGAACGCTCAGAAAACATAAACTCAAAATACTGGCCACGGTTGCGGTATTGTTGCTCGCCGGCATCCTCGCGGACCGGGTCCTGTTTCCATTGCCGAAAAACCTGCTTAAAAGACCGGATTCAACATTTGTCTACAGCAGGAATCATCAGTTAATGGGATGCTTTATATCATCGGATGAATACTGGCGGAAGCCGGTCAAGCTCGACGACATTTCTCCGCTACTGACAAAAAGCGTTCTGGCTTGCGAGGATCAATGGTTTTATTACCATCCGGGATTCAATATCGTATCTTTAACGTCAGCGGCGGTCGATAACATCAAAGCTGGCAAGATCATCAGAGGCGGCTCCACCATAACCATGCAGATAGCCAGGATGATCGAGCCGAAACCCCGGACCTTGAAATCGAAAATCGTCGAGATCTTGAGGGCGGTACAGCTCGAGCTTCATTACTCGAAAAAAGAACTTCTGGAATTTTATTTCAACCTCGCGCCCTACGGTGGAAATATCGAGGGAGTTGGCGCGGCCTCGTTTTTCTATTTCGGCAAAACCCCGCTCGAGCTGACCCCGGCCCAGGCCGCGTTTCTGACCGTTTTGCCCAGGTCGCCGGAGGAAATCAGGCCGGATAAAGATCTCCAGGCATGCCTCAACGCGCGCAACAGGGTATTGAAGGTAATGCTGAATAAAGGATTAATCGATGAAAAGAAATACGGCAGCGCCCTGACGGAGAAAATCGCTGTCAAGCGAACCGAGCGTCCCGTAACAGCGCCCCATTTGTGCAGGGAGCTGGCGCTGGCCAGGGCCGATCCCGGAGAGATCATATCCTCTATCGATCTGGACATACAAACCGCTTGTGAGAATTTATTGAATAAACGAGCTCGCCGCCTTGCTGAAAAAGATATACACAACGCTTCGATAGTAGTATTGGATAACGCCACGGGGGAAGTCCTCGCCCTGGTCGGTTCAATCGATTTCTTCAATGATAAATACTCCGGCCAGGTAAACGGCGCGCTCGCCGCCCGGTCACCCGGTTCCACGTTAAAGCCGTTCGCATACGCCCTGGCGCTGGATAAAGGTTTGATATCACCTAAAATGTACCTGGAGGATCTTCCGGTTTATTATTGCGGATATTCTCCGCAAAATTACGATGATACATACCGCGCGGTCGTATCCGTTACAGACGCCCTGCAGCTGTCGCTTAACGTAGCGGCGGTAAATGTCACGGCCAGGGCCGGTCTCAAAGGATTTTTCGATTTTCTGCAAAAAGGCGGCTTATCCACCATCAAAGGCAAATACTACGATTATGGTTTGCCCCTGGTTCTTGGTTCATGCGAGGTCCGGTTGCTGGATCTGACCAATCTGTACCGCGCCCTGGCAAATGGGGGAATCTATGCGCCTTATAGCCTGCTGCCGAACCTA
Source organism: Candidatus Zixiibacteriota bacterium (assembly GCA_020344055.1). GTDB lineage: Bacteria > Zixibacteria > MSB-5A5 > UBA10806 > UBA10806. Next base: position 1,388,964 of record CP070813.1, read on the forward strand.
TCGGAAACTTCCTCCGATACTCTGTTCTCCGAGGGTTCATCCTATATTATCGCGGAAATACTTTCCGATCTTGCCCGTCCGGAATTTCCCGCCAGCTGGGAGTTTGCGGAAAATATCCCGAAGATCGCCTGGAAGACCGGTACGTCCTATGGCCGCAAGGATGCCTGGTCCATCGGATTCAATCCGCGGTATACAATCGGAGTATGGGTGGGAAATTTTTCGGCCCGGCCGTCACCGGAACTGATAGGGGTCGATGCGGCCGCCCCCATACTATTTGAAATATTCTCCGCTGTTACGTCAAAAACCGAGGGCAGATGGTTTTCGCGGCCCGAAAACGTCGGTATAAGAGATGTCTGTTGCGTAAGCGGGCTCGTGCCGAATCCGTACTGCAAATCTACGATGGAAGAATATTACCTGCCCGGGATTTCCTGGTCGCAGCGCTGCAACATCCATAAGGAAATCCTTCTGGATAAAAACACCGGAAATCAGCTCTGCCGTCACTGCTTAAAAGACAAATGGTGTGAATATGATACCCTGGTGGTTTGGCCCGCTAAAATCGCCACCTGGCTCGGCAAGACCGGCAGTCTCGTTCAGAATGTCCCGGCTCACAATCCAGATTGTCGCGGCGCTTCCTTTGGGGATAGACCCATAATTAATTCACCTCGCGATGACGTAGCATACTTCATCAGGGAAAATATCCCGCCGGATTTGCAGTGTATTATGCTTGATGCCTCGGTGACGTCCGGAACCAGGCGACTTTACTGGTTTATCGATGGCTATCTACATAGCACGCTTGAGCCCGGCGACAAGGCTTTTTACGTTCCCGAGCCGGGCGATCACAATATCGTTTGCAGCGATGATCTGGGAAGGTCGAGTACCGTTACTATTAGAATTTGCGATTGAAACGACCAGCGGAACAATACAGCCCGGACGATAATTATTTTTGTTTATCATATCCTCCGAAAACCGGAAATTCCTGATCCCGCCACCTCCCGTATAATGATAGAGCGTTACGGTGTAGACATTCAATCCCATTCGAAGTTAATCAAAACAAACCCAAAATACGGTATCGGCGGAGCAATAACCGGGGCAAAACATGCGTCGGGAGGATTAAGTAAAATATCATGCTAATATTCGGGGAGGAACAATTAACGGTTTCCATAATTAATACAAATACGAATTTACTTGATTTTGGCGACCGACTTCGATATACACATATTAACTCAACATATAAACACTTTTCTGAGGAGGATAGAGGGATGAGAATCGTTAAAATCAGCGCGGCTGTTTTGGCTTTGTCGCTAATTTGCCTGGCTTCCGCGGCCGCCGGTGAGAAGGCGTGGTTCGATATGGAGAACTGCGCATTCTGTAAAAACCTGGCCGCACAAGAGGGGTTGATGGATAATATCACCAAGTGGGAACATCACAAGGTCAAGAATGGCGCGATTTCCATCACGGAGGTAAACAAAGACTACCTGCCGGCCTATAAAACCGCGATGGCAGGGATGGAGGCGACTTCCAAGAAAATACAGGGCGGCGAAACGCTGCCGATGTGCGGCATGTGCGAGGCTTATGGCGCTTTGACGATGAAGGGCGTGCAATGGGAGGAAGTCGGTTCCGATAATGTTTTTGTAATGCTAATGCATTCCGATGATCCCGAGGTGGTTAAGGAGATCCACGCTATAACCGACCGCACCAATGATGAGATAAAGAAAATGGAGGCTGTGGAGAAAACGGAAGGATCCGAAGGCGACGACCAATAAAATTGAGCCTTCGACAGAAAATTAAAACCGCCGCACCAAACGGTTCGGCGGTTTTCTTAATGAGTGCCGGCTACCCGATAAAATGTCTTCTTTTTCTGTACGAAGCGGCCCCTCGTCCCGGAAGCTATAAAACCTCAAGCAAACTTGACTTCTGCTATGGCAGGATTAACTTAAAGCGGGATGAAACAAGGAGAAACAGGACAGGCATCGCAAAAAGGTATTTAGAATGAAAGAGACTCAAGTACCACCTGTGCTATTAGGAAAAGCCCTTTGGCTTTGGCTGTCGGGAAAAGTGCGTTTCCCGAAAGATTTAATCGGGCACATAATCAAAGAAGAGGAAGATTTTAAGATATTTCGTAAAGTCATTGTATTGGATAAGGATCTAACCTATAAAACGCCCGGGGCAATATTCAAAATAAAATTCCAGTTTGCAAAATCCTCATTCGATACAAATAGGCGCCTATCGCGGATTCCTATTCCATTTATAATTGCTCAACCCGGTTTTATCTCTAAAACCTGGTTGGTTGGCCTTGAGACGGGTGCTTTTCAGGGTCTGTATGAATGGGAAACCAGAGAAACAGCCAACAACTACATTAACTCATTTCCGCTAAAATTAATGAAAAAAAGAGCAAAGTCCGATTCGATTTCGATTCATATAGAAAGTATCGGGTGATATCAACTATTTAAATTATCGGGTAAGGTGGGGAGTAATCGATAAAAATCCTATCAGCGAAGTCAGGCAGCCCGGGATCGCCAAAAGCTTTGGCTTCTACTGCAAAGAAGAAATTGCTCCGATGATTGGAAAGGCTTTCGCTTATCTTTTAACGATTTACGAAAGCCGAAACCTTGGCGTCCCCAAGGGGATTCGAACCCCTGTTACCGCCGTGAAAGGGCGGTGTCCTGGACCTGGCTAGACGATGGGGACGTTACCCTGGCGGAATATATTATGGCAAGGTGAGTTGTCAATCATTTTATTTTGAGCTATTCCCCCTGCCTTGGCGCTTCTCGGTGGGATAAATTCCGCTCAGCTCGACTATGGCAGGCACAAGTTTCGTTTTAAGTTCTTTAGAAAACATATCCCATGTCTGTGCATTCCTGGCTTTTTCGAAGTTCGCGCGATTCATGCCGTCCATTTTTTCCGGATCCGATGCCAATCTCATGATGGCTTCGGCCAGAGCTTCCGGGTTTTTAGGCTCGACAAGAATGGCATTCTCCCCATCCTTAACAAGTTCGGGTATGGCCCCGGTGTTACTTGCGATAATCGGAAGGCCAAAACTAAGGGCTTCAATTAGAGATCTTCCGTATCCCTCCGAAAGAGACGGCAAAACATATATGGAGGAACTCCGATAAAATTCCGAAAGCCTGCCGGCCCGAACAAAACCCGAAAAATCCACTTTGTCCGCTATTCCTCCATCTTCAATAATTTTGTTGACTTTCCTGTAATAGGCGCCCCCGATATTATATTCTCCGGCCACCCGAAGCCTGAAATCCAGCCAACGAATTTTCGTGAGGGCTTCGGCCAGATATTTTAATCCCTTTACCTTCGTGCATGCTCCCACGAAAAGTAGAATCAACGGCCTTTGTCTATTCCTGCTTCCGGTATCAATCTTTTCGATGTCGGTCGAAATCGGGGACGTTCCCGGCCGGGCTATTATAATCTTTGCCCTCCTTCTGGCTTTGCCGCCGATTAAGCCGGCCGTGTATTCGCTATTGACACAAATTATATCGGAATTTGCCAGCGTATAAGCCTCGCAAAATCTAACTGTTTTCTCGAGCAGCCGGTTGTTATATCGAAATGTCATCCTTCGCCCCAGAAATACGGTCATTATTTTTTTTTGACGTTTTTTCAACCATCTGATGGCAAGGAAGTTCCGGGTGGCCGCCGATATATCGACTATCGTAAGATCCGGGGAGTATTTTCTTACCAGATTCAGCTTATATTTAGCGTGTTTCCAGGGAGATTTCAGATCGCCGGTTACTTTGGTCAATCGCTCGGGATAGACGTCTTCATAATTCTCTCTAAAAAAACTAAAAAGCCTGGCGTTGTCTTCTTCTCCCCCCCGTGTGCCCTCGGCCCGATCGGTTAAAAACAGGATCATGCGCCGTCTCCGGTTTGCCACGCTCTTCCCATTACGGAATTGCATGCTTTCAGAGGTTCCGGGATGTTAAATAAGAAGGCCGGTCCCGCCGATCCCCGGATAAAAAAATGAAATAGCATTTTAAAAAAGCTATTATTGACTCCGGATGAATACTCCGGGAATAAAATCATACCTCGACCATAGCCTTTCTTTTAAGCAGAAAATAGCCCGCGATCAATATCAGCGAGCAGGAGGTGCTCAGGGCATATGACAAAGCGGCCCCCCGGATGCCATAGATATTCGTCAATATAATACTTGCGACCAGATTTATGGCGCAGCCGACCGATATGGTTATCGATGGAACCGCCGGTCTTCCCAGCCCCTGCCAGAATGACGCAAACAGCTGATGGCTGACCAGCGATATCTGTCCCACCGCCAGCAACAATACGATGGGCGCGAGGTTTAAATATTCACTCGAAAATATTATTATTATTATCCGTTCCCGGAATAAATAAACCGGGATTAGAATTAGGGCGTTTATTAAGAGGCTTCCGCCCACCCCGGAAAGAAAAGGTTTAATAATATTCCTTTTGTCCCGAATCCCGGCCACCTTGGGAAGAATCATGGTCGCCATTGCATCCGGTAGAAAAGCGAAAACCTGCATCAAGGTTATTCCGGCAGTATAATACGCGACACTTTCGGTACCCCGAAATCGTTCAATTATTATCGGATTTACAGTCACCAGTACGGACCAGCCAACACCCCCCAGAGTAACCGGTATGGTATAATTGATTAGTTTTTTTATGATTGCTCCGGAAAAAGATAGGCTAAATTCCATTTCCCGCCTGTAAATCTCCAGTGCGGTCAGCGACACCAGATTCGATAACAGGAAAAATAAAACCGCCTCAAGGACACCGATTTCCAGCGAAAGCAGCGCCACCAGCCCGATGGCGGCCAGCTGGATTATGTTTTTAACCAGGCGAAATACCGACAGCTTCACAATATTGAGCAAACCGCGAGAAAAACCGATATATAATGATTCAATTAGAAGCCCCAGTAACAATAAATCCAGGAGTAAATAATCTTTATATAATATCCTGAAAATAACCACTATAACCAGATAAATCGAGCTCATGATACTTAAGGAGTTGACCAGAACAGATTTCCTTAAATCCCTGTCGCCCGGATTTTCTCCGAGAAATTTCGCCAATGAAATCGGCGTGCCCGTTAAGGCCAGGGAAAATAAGGATGCGATATTTAACAGATATCTAAATTGCCCGTATTCGGAAACGTCTATTAGACGGGTCAGGGCTACCAGAAAGATCATTCCGAGAAATCTGTTGAAACCGTTACTGAGAGTTAAAATGGAAGTTTGTTTGATGGCGGTCTTCATAATACGAATACCCGATGCTTTATGGCGGCCTTCCAGACTAGAAAGCGGACGTAAGCCGACTTAAGCCAGACAAACGGAAGTAAAATGACATCACTCCATGATCTTACTCTTCCCAGAAAGATCTCGGCTAAAATTAACGGCGGAAAAATAAATGCCGCCAAAAATATAGGATTATAGATCCTATATTTATTCGTGAACATGTCATTCCTATCCCCGTACTCTTTAAAGAGCCGAATCATCTCGTCGGGACATATGTTTCTGGCTTCGAGAAGATATTGTCCGACGCTTCTTTTTATAATTTGATGATAGACTATACATGACGGCGCAAACGGAATCTTGTATTTTCTCCGAACGCGAATAGCCAGCTCCCTGTCCTCCTGCCGGCGCATGGTAGGATCGTAGTTAAACTCTTCGAAAATTTCCCTTCTGAAAGCCATGTTGGCATTCATCCACATTCCGCCGGACTCATTTGATACTTTTCTCTCCGACAATGCCGGCCTGTATCCCTCTTTGTGATAAATCAGTTTCCCTTCAACCGCAAAGACCTTTTCCCTCTTGAATTCTGACAAACCCCTTTCGATCCAGTCGAATTTGGGAATACAATCCGAATCGGTAAAAAATATGTAATCTCCCCTTGCGCAGGATACCGCCTGATTTCGGATCTTGCCTATGCTACCCGAATTATTCTCGTTCTTTATATATCTGATTCTGCGATCGTTGAATGACCGCACGATTTCATCCGTATTATCCGTCGACCCATCGTTTAAAATGATCAATTCGAAATGCTCAAAAGACTGCTGCAAGATTCCTTCAATGCATTTGCCGATATACTTACCATGGTTATAGGCGCAGACCAGTATGCTGACAGTTGTAGTTTTATTATCCTGCGGATTCATATTATCTCCATCCCTTAATATATTAAAATTCCGTAAGACGGAAGACCGCTTTTGTTGCCTTCTTGCTGACCAAAAAATCCAATTCCTTTATTGATTTTTACCGGGATCGAACCGTGATTATGCCAGACCCCTTAAAAAATAACCCACCAGGTACGCTCCCAGGGCGGCCATCCCGCCCACCAGAAGCATCTCCAGGCCCGACCTCCACCAGCTGGTCTGCGTCACCAGAACTCGCAATGAGCCGACGGTGAAGAGGGTCAAGCCTGTAAGCACCACGGACATCTCAAAAGTGTATCGTCCCAGGCTGGGGACCGCCAGCGCCACCACGAAAAACAACAGGGGGATAAACCCCGCGATAAGAAACGACACGAAAGTCGAGAGACCGTTGAAAAACGGATGGTTGTCCTCCTCCAGTATGCCGAGCTCTTCAACCATCATGGTATCGACCCAGACCTCTTTATCTGATGTTATTATTTGTACCGCTCTATCAAGGTCTTCGCCCCTAAAGCCTTTCTTTTTGTATATCTGCCTGATCTCTTCGATCTCTCCATCGGGATAATTGTCTATCTCCCACCTTTCTCGTACCCTTTCGCTTTTCTGATATTCCCGCTGTGACTTGGTGGAAAGATAGCTGCCCACTCCCATGGACAGGCCATCTCCGATAAGGTTGGCAAAACCGAGAATCAATACTATGCCCGAGGAAAGTCTGGCTCCCTCCACGCCGGCCACCACCGCGAACGTGGTAACGATCCCATCGAGAGCCCCATACACCGCCTCCCCTATATAGGCCCCGGTGCCAGTCTTATGCTCCTCCAGCGAGGTTTTGATTCTTTCGGAGGTATGAGCCTTTTTTGTGCTTTCAACATCCTTTCTATTAAAAGCCTCTATGGCATCCAATATCCTCTTACTTAACGAAACCATTAATCCTCGCCATTTTAATAATCATAATTTTCAACATGCCCGGAATTATAGCCAAAAATGCCGAAATGGCAATAAAATATTGAGGTTGCATTACCTGCATAAAAAGGGTAAATATCGGCATGTCAATAGATCAATCTTCGTCGATCGATTTCGATGAAAACCTGATGGCCGAGGCGTTGAAAGAGGCGATGAAGGCCGGACGGGAGGACGAAGTCCCGGTGGGATGCGTGATAGCATTCGATGGAAAAATAATCGGTCGGGGCCACAACCGCACTATAGCTCTGCAGGATCCCACTGCGCACGCCGAGATCCTGGCCATTACTGCAGCGTCGGAGCATCTCGGTTCCTGGCGTCTTTCCGGATGCACGGTTTACAGCACCATAGAGCCTTGCATCATGTGCGCCGGCGCGCTGGTTCTGGCCCGGATCGACAGGCTTGTCTACGGGGCGCCGGACCCGAAATTCGGCGCCTGCGAATCGCTCTATAATATAGTTCAGGACTCGAGATTGAATCATCGCATTGCTGTCTCCGGCGGGATCTTGAAAGATCGATGCGCCGAAATAATGCAGGAATTCTTCAGAAAAAAAAGGAGTAACGACTCTTGACCGAATTTTCAGACAAGAAAAAATACGAAATCCTCGCCAAATTATCATTGATAGCACTATATCTGGTATTCGGAATTAATGTTGCGCTGGCGGCTGTCGCCTATTTTATCCAGGGAAATGTATATATGGAGTCCGGACCGGATACCGTACTCATCAGGAATATATTTATAGTCCTTGCTTTACTGGAACTGGCCGCCCTGCAATTTATAAAAAACGTTCTATTATCCAGGGTGCCGCGCATAACCGATGCCGAGGATATCCCCTATCACCAGCTTTTGAGCATTACCTACGTAATCGCCGGCATGTGCGTCTCCATAGCGGTTTACGGATTCATCATCGTGCTTCTGGGCGGCAATTATGATTTCATGCTTTTATTTGTGGCCATTTCGCTTATAGGATTTCAGCTTTTCAGGCTGCGGAAAAAAGATCTGGATAAACTCGGAACATAATTCTACAGGTCGCATTTATAGCTATTTAAAAATCTCACTGATAAAGGATTGAGAAGATGAGAACTTACAAAAAATACCTTACAGCAATACTGATCACCACAACCGCCTTTCTTGTCATGACCGGATGCGATAAGAAAAAGCCCGAGACCGATAGCGCGAGCCCGATTGTAATGGGCGAAAAAGAATCGGGGGGCGGGCTGACCTGGAATGTTCCGGTAGACTGGACAGTCGGTCAGGAAAAAGCGATGCGGCTGGCGACCTATATCATAAAACCGGCCGGGGATGACACCGATAGCGCCGAATGCGCGGTCTTCTATTTCGGTCCCGAGCACGGAGGCGAGGTGGATCTGAACCTGCAGAGATGGGCCGGGCAGTTCGAACAGCCCGACGGCGGCAACTCCCTGGATAAGGCGGAGATAGAATCCGAAAAACGTGATGATCTGAAAATAACCACCATCGATTTAACCGGAACCTACCTGGTAACCGGAGCCATGATGCAGGTTACCGGCAAAAAGGATAATTACCGCCTTTTGGGGGCGATCGTGGAAGGCCCGCAGGGTCTGGTTTTTTTCAAGATGACCGGCCCGCAGAATACGATGGAATCGGCCGCTACCGGATTTTACGCATTATTGAAATCGATCAAACCGGCGCTGACATAATATATAGCTGTCATGCCGGACTCGTACTACGGGTCCGTAGGAATCCGGCATCCATTTTAACCCGCCCTAATGGATTCCCGATTAGAGACTTCGGGAATGACAATACCCCTGGTTACCAATCGTCCGCGGGAGCGCGATAACCTCGCCCCTACGAAAACTTATAAACCGTGAGGTCGGGTCACCTGACCCGACCGATTTATAAAACTTATAATTATACCATCATTTCAAATACAACAATTTTACGGCAGCCTTATTATCCCTGCCCTTTGCGCTGGTGAAATAAATGCCCGATGAATGATTCATCGGTTTCCATACCGCCTGCCCATGGGATACCGGCAACGACTCCACCCGCCTGCCACCGATATCGTAAACCTCCACAAACCTTATATCGAGATCGGAAACGGTGATGACACAGGAGGAATTGAATGGATTAGGATGGGCCGTTAGTGAGAAATCCTCAAGGAGGACTGCTCTATTTTCAATAATTGCCGTGGGATCGGGAGTATAACGCTTATAATATATCTCATTGCCCAAATGTGGGGGTCTGCTGTTATCCCACCAAACAATATGCAGCTTTCCGTTGTCATACGAGATCCACGGTGAATAAGACCAGCCGTCAGCAAATGTTAATCGCTGATAGGGATCCCAAGTTAAACCGCGATCGGTGCTTTGGGAGAACGCTATCTCACAATTGTGCCAGCCATGAGAGGGATCGCGATCGGACCAAACCGCCCAAATTGTGTCGCTTATAATAACCATGCTTGGACTTGCCACCATATGATGACTGGTGGCCTGAAGAATATCCCCCCAGCTATATCCTCCGTCGGTGGTAATCCTGAGATGCAAATCACCCGGATAACCGGCCTCCATCCACCCTACCGCAACCTTACCGGAAACACTGTCACACGTTATACAAGTGCGTTGCGAACTGTGATAATCCTCTGACGACAATTGGATCTCATCGGTCCAGCTTTGACCCCCGTCATGACTTACTACTCCGATTATTTCAGGATGACCAACAGGAGGTATGGGATTCCCGGACCAAAACACGTATATGCTACCTCCACACTTGGCCATACGTAGATTGTTGTTAAATTGCGGACAATGGCCAATGGTTGCGGCTTCGCTCCAGAACTGTCCGAGATTTTCGGAGTATGAAAACCTCACCGGAAAATAACCAGTCGAATCGCGATCATCGGCAACATAGGCAACATAAATGCTATCTCCATAGATAGTACTGGCTAAATCCTCTAACCCCGGGAAACGATGAGGGAAAACGTAAGCTGGTGAAGACCAGTTACTGCCTCCCTGCGAAATCACATAACCTACATTTGGAAATGGATTAGGTGAGATCGTATCATTATCTGACCAGGTCACCAAAACGTTCTCGAGACTCAAAGAAAGATCAGGACCTGCTCCCAAATGGCCAATCGCAACAAGATCTTCGGTCATACCCCAGACTCCTCCGCCATCAAGGCTTCGGATATATGACACTTGGGCTGATATGTAATGCTGCCAAGCTACATGAATAGTATCATTACGGGCTAATATCTGTGGATGATCCTCACATCCCCGCGTAGTCAGCCGTATATCCTCGGACCAACCGGAGTAAACAGAGGCCGGTAAGAAACCCGCCAGAAGAATTATTAAAATCAAGCGCCTATGCATTTTCAATCCAACCGCAGAACAGTTCCTGTTTATTATACCCTTAAAATAAATGAAATATTCCATTTTCCTACACATATTTATTTTAGGTATATTAATTTCACGGCCTTACTCCCCCGGGCCATCCGCACTTTAGCGAAATAGATTCCTGATGAGACTCTTTCGCCGGAGGCATCCATGGCGTCCCAATTTATTTTGCCATTTTCACCCCCTTCCAAATTAAACTTCATTATTAACTTCCCTTGAATATCATAGATTCCGATCTCACCTCCTTTCAGAGTGGAATAATTAATCGTCACCGATGAGTTAAAAGGGTTGGGATAGGCCAAAAGCGTGATTCTGTCGGGAAAATTTCTGTCCAGATCACTATCAATCCCCGTTTCCGGTTCAAACCGTTTGTAATAAATATCTCTCCCCCCTTCGGGCGGCGGATTGTCGTTATACCAGACTACGTGGAGCTTCCCCCCGTCATATGCGATTCCGGGGGCCACACTGCGTTCCGGGTTGAATGTCAGCCGCTCGTAAGGACTCCAGCTTGTCCCCAGATCGGTGGATTGAGAAAAACAGATTTCGTAGTTACCTTGCCCATAAGCTGTATCACGGTCTTCCCAGACCGCCCAGAGGGAATCCCCTTTTATGTTAATTGATGAACGAAATACCCAGCGGTTATAGGAAGCATGAGATTCCGGCATCCATGTATAACCACCGTCAGTGGTTATGCGGACATAGAGATCTCCCGGATAATGATGCCAGTCCCCAGCATCCATCCAGCCGACCGCAAAGTTGCCCGATTCCTCATCACAGGCTACACAAGTTAGTTGCGCCACGGCAGTGTTGGGGGAGGAAAGCTGTATGACATCAGACCAGCTATGCCCCCCATCGTGGCTGACGACCGCCATTACCTCCCGAATGCCACCCAAGGGAGGCATGCCAGCGGCCCAGACGATGTACAGGCTATTGCGACAATGTGCCATGTGCAGGAAATTGGTGTAACTGCGCACATGACCAACGGTCACCTCATCGCTCCAGGTGGCGCCCATGTCCGAAGAGTAGAGGAAGAGCAAGGGGTTGGCCCCGGTGGAATCATGCTCCCGGGAATGATAAACCGCATAGATCGAATCTTTGAAAGCGGCTGTCCCCAGCTCGTAGAGTCTTATACCGTCGGGGAAGACGTATCCCGGGGGTTGCCAGTTCGCGCCATCGGCGGAATAAGTATACCCGATATTGACAATGAGGTCTTGACGGGTCACATCCTGCCAACCGACGAAGACATAGTCGGGGGTGAGCCAGAGGTCCTGGCGTACGCCGTAGTGGGTGGCAGTATCCTCTAAGTTTCTTAGTTCTGACCAGATGTTGCCGCCATCGGTGCTTCTCAGATATGACACATGCTTTGTGCCGGCGATCTGCTGCCAGGCCACGTGAACAGTATCGCCACGGGCAACGACCTGCGGATAGATTTCAAATAATCTATTTGTCAGGCGCACTTCCTCGGTCCAACCGGCGTAGGCGGAAACCGGTAAGAGACCCGCCAAAAAAATCACCGAAAAAAGTAACCTATACATTTTCCCTCAGTCGCCTAAATCAAACTCCGCTTTATAAATATAACAACAAAGGGCTCATTTTCAATCCATTTTCGTAAATGGCTTCCATCGGATTTTCGGGTAGACCATTCCCTAGTCGACATAATTTCGTGGTTGGCGGACATCCCCGTCCGCCAACGAAAGGTTGGTGCACCGGGAGGTACACCAACCACCCCTAAGCCTTCCCTGTCATGCCGGACTCGATCCGGCATCCATAATGGCCCGCAATGATAGATTCCCGATTAGAGATTTCGGGAATGACATCGCCCCTGGTTACCAAGCGCCCGCTTGGTAACCGGAATTGTCTGCCGGGGCGCTTGAAAAAACGCCCCTTCACATCCGGGCCTTCCAGGTCCCGGTCAGGAAAGGGTTCCTGAC
>CP070813.1:1401450-1438593 GCA_020344055.1 Candidatus Zixiibacteriota bacterium
CGTGAGAGAAATAATATTAACCAAACCTGTCGAAAGTGTAACCCATGTCTCGGTACAAGTGTAAACTATGTCTTGACATTGTACAAGGTCACCTGGCGCCACGGTTTTACGCCACCCTGGTTACCAAGCGCCGCTTGGTAACCTGAACCGTCCGTAGGGGCGTCCATACGGATCCGTAGGATTTGAAAAAACGCCATTTGTGTTCTTTGTTCCGTCGGATCGTAGGCCCGCCCGTGGCGGGCCGTGATCCGACGCTTTTGCCGGTCAGGTTACGGCCTGCGGCCTACGACCTGACCAAACGAGTAATACTTCTAAGAAAATCCAAACGCTCCTGTAAACTTGTCTTTTTCTCCCCCCTCCCCCCTTGCGCTTTTTCTTCGAATTCTGCATATTACCGGCTTGTTGCGCCCCCGGCGGGCTATCCGGCCGGGGCTTATGGGATTTTAAAAGGAGATATTATGACTGTTTTGATAGACGGCAAATCGCTCACTATAGAGAAGACCGAGGAGATCGCGCGGTATAATGCCGAGGTCGCCTATTCCGACGACGCTAAGGCTAAAATCGACAGGTGCCGTGAGCTGGTGCAGAAGATGGTGGACAGCGGCAAGGCGATCTACGGTGTCACCACCGGCATCGGGGAGTTCGCCCGCATCCGGGTCAGCCCCGAGCAGGGGGAACAGCTTCAGAAAAACATCATCTACAGCCACGCCGCCGGCACCGGCGATCCCCAGCCGCATGATGTCGTGCGCGGGGCCATGGCGCTCCGGGCCAACGTGCTGGCGCGGGGTCATTCGGGAGTACGCTACTCCACCGCCGAGATATTCATCAAGATGCTCAACGCCGGGGTGACACCGCTGGTATTCGAGAAGGGCTCGGTTGGCACCTCCGGGGATCTATCCCCCATGTCCCAGCTGGCGGAGGTATGCCTGGGCGAGGGCAAAGCCTACTATAAGGGCGAGCTTCTGGACGGAGGCGAGGCGATGAAACGGGCCGGTATCGAGACGATCAGGTTATCTTTCAAAGAGGGTCTCGGCCTGATTAACGGCTCCCAGATGGTGACATCTGGAGCAGCGCTGCTTCTCTGCGACGCCCGCCGCCTTTTGAAAAACGCCATGATAGCCTCGGCCATGACCATCGATGCACTCAAAGGCGTTCCCGGGGCGTATCACGAACTGCTTCACAGCGCCCGGCCATTCAAAGGCCAGAACGCGTCGGCTTACAACCTGCGCCGGCTTATGGCCGACTCCGAGATCATCGCCGAGAAGTCGGGCAAGGTGCAGGACGGCTACTCCATGCGCTGCACCCCTCAGGTGCATGGACCGTCCATCGATTGCTGGTATTATGCGCGGGAGCAGGTGGAAACCGAGATCAACTCCTCGGCCGATAACCCGCTTTTCTTCCCCGATGAGGATCTATATCTTGCAGGCGGCAATTTCCACGGCCAGCCGATCGGTATGGCCATCGACTTTCTCTGTATCGCCATGTCGGAGATCGCCAATCTCTCCGAACGTCACACCAACAGGCTGTTAAATCCGGCTCTCTCCGGCCTGCCCGATTTCCTGGTGGAGGGCCGCGGCCTGAACTCCGGCCTCATGGTGGGGCAATATACCGCCGCCGCCCTGGTATCGGAAAACAAGGTGCTCTCCCATCCCGCCACCGTCGATTCCATCTCCGTATCCGCCGACCAGGAGGATCATGTAGCCATGTCGCCGGTGGCGATACGCAAATGCACCGAGATACTGAAAAATGTCGGCGTCGTATTGGCTATCGAGATGTACTGCGCGGCGCAGGCTTTCGATTTCAGAAAACCGTTAAAACCGGGCAAAGGCACCCGAATAGCTTACGATATCATCCGTCAGCATGTATCATTCCTGGAGAACGACCGGGTATTGTATCCCGATATCAACAAGATCGCCGACCTGGTTCACGGCAACACCATATTGAACGCCGTGGAATCCGAGATCGGCGAGCTGCCGTTGAGGTTAGAATAACAAAATAATCTTTGTTCGTGGTTGGTTTACCTCCGGGTGCGACAACCACAAAGGTGACTTGAACTAAGGGAGTAATCCTATATATTATCTTCGAAGTAATTATGCGTTCGGGACAGCAGATAATCTCACTTATTATCTGGATTGGGATCTGTTTTATTCCGGCCGTTACCGGCTCGCAATTTACGCCGGGGGAATGGTATGCCCGACTGGCCAAACCCGCCTGGACACCGCCCGGTTATCTTTTCGGGCCGGTCTGGACTTCGCTTTACACCATGATGGAGATAGCCGCGTGGCTGCTGTGGAAAGGGGTCGGGCTATCGGGTGCAAAAATCGCCTTTATCCTGTTTTTCGGCCAGCTCATTTTAAACGGTATGTGGTCCTGGTTATTTTTCGGAATGCATAAACCGGGCCTGGCTTTTATAGAGCTCTGCCTTCTCTGGATTTTAATACTTGCAACCTTGATCGCTTTCTGGAAACTTTATCAACCATCGGGAATTTTGTTAATTCCCTGCACAATCTGGGTATCTTTCGCAACGATTCTAAATTTCTCAATATGGTTTCTTAACAAATCTAATTAATCGATCCGGCAGGACAATCGTCTCTTTCTATACCCTCATCCGACAATTATTTTATCTAAACTTAACAATCTCATCCACAATTAATTTGAATGGGCCGATTTTTTTATCCGCTATTAAAAATCCCAATTGTCTTATATCTCCAGCGACCAGGGGGTTTACTTCTTTTAGTATTTTACCGCGATAGGTCGGAAGAAATGATTCGAACGGCAGGTCAATATCCAGCCATGTATTTTCGACAGTCTGCAAATCATGCTTGAACGCCATGCCATCTATGTTTCCATCGACGCGTACTCTGAATTGGTAAGCGCGCCCATCGCCCTTCACCCTAATTCTAATACCTTTGTAACCGCCGAGCTCGAAATCTCTGGGTAGTGTCCGAACAGACGCGAAACCGCCGTTGTTTTCCAGAGAAATCGAACCTGAAAACAACAGGCAATTGTTTTCGCAAAAAGACGCCTTTCCTTTCGATTCTCCACCCATCACATTATCATTTATCGATATCCATTGAGCGATTTGCCCTTTATCTTCAAAGTTGAAGATTGTGCGGGTCGTATCAGTCTTCAATGACATTCGTCGCTCCTCTGCAAAAACGTTATTAACTAAAAGAAATGTTATTAATACCCGAAAACAAACAAAATACAATTCCCCCATAATGGATACTCCAGATATTCTGCTTGACAACTCAAAGGGTTCCCGATTCCTGATCGAGAACCCTTATTTGAGCTGGCCTTATTTCTTCTACGACTTTGGAAGAATGACAGAGTCAATTACATGAATGACACCGTTAGTACAGATTATATCGGTTGTGGTAACAAGTGCGTTATCAATCATAACCTTTTTTTCCACTACTTTTATGGAAACGGACTGCCCATTCAGGGTCTCGGCCTTATCCAATTCGACAATACTCTCTGCTTTGACCGCTCCACTTAAAACGTGATATGTAAGAATAGAAGAAAGTTTTTCTTTGTCCTTTAACAGGGCTTGAACCGTCCCCTCAGGAAGAGCGGCAAACGCCGCGTCGGTCGGAGCAAATATCGTAAACGGACCTTCTCCTGAGAGAGCGTCAGTCAGTCCGGCAGCCTCGACAGCGGTTAGAAGGGTGCTGAATGTTCCCGCAGTTTGAGCCGTCTCAAGAATAGAGGTCAAATCGGCTTTTACTTCGCTCATTGAGCCATGATCATGTTTCTTTTCAGAACCACAGGCCCCACAGTGAGCCCGGGATGTCGAGGCTATTGCCAGAACAAAGAGGCTCATTACGATGGTTAAAAAGTTTTTCATTTTATTTTCCTTTTTTTAAAGTTTATCCTTATTTTTTTATTTGCCTGTAAACTAGTTATTTACGATTATCTCAGCCCCCAGGGCGTGCGAACCTTCGCCATTCAAAAAACCTTTCGCGAAGACCGTGTATATTGTACCGTCCTCCAGATTTATTCCGGGCAACTCAAGGGCGACAATACCAGTTCCCGCCACTCTTACCTGCAGATCATAGGTACCGGAATCGAACGGAGTAAAATCCGTGTACCCTTCGAATGCCACGTTGCCGAACAGCACCGTGCCGTCAGTGAGGGTAATATCGACAGCCGGAGCGTCGGGAGAGAGATGCAGGAAGCGGACATGAGATTTACCCGATGCAGGAGAGGTAAGATCATCCTGGAGAACCAGGGCCCTGATATCGCTTAACTCGTCTATGGCGAAGATCGAGTAGTTAAGATTGGCGCCGATGGTTAATGTCGCGTCGATGACGGTCATTGATGTACCGCTGGCGTTCACCTTGAAGTTCCGGGTGCCGGTATTAACGGCAAGATATCCGGTGTTATCGGGAAATTCCAGAGCCTGGGAATTTACAACGATACCGTCCACCAGCAGATCGACACCGGGGGCGTCGGGGGACGCGTGTGTTACCAGAACATTGGTGGTGGCGGAACTCATATCCACAAATACGTTACCGGGATCATTGTCCACGAAAACTCTCACTCCGAAAGGATAATTATCAGTCTGGTCGAGACTTCCATGCGCCACTACGGTGTAAACCGTCCCTTCACTCACCGCTATCGGTTCGAAAACGAATACTTCGACGTCGGAGCCGGCGGGAGTTACCACGAAGGTGTAGGAGGCGCCGTTCACCTCAGCGTAATCGGTGATTTCCTTGAAACTCACATTGGAAAAAACCGCCGGGCCGTTCCCGCTGTTGAGCTTGATATCGACGGCGGGAGCGTCCGGGGAGGCGTGCAGAAACCTCACTTTGGCCTGGCCGGTATTGGGGTCGCGATCGTCGACAGATACTACGGCGGAAATATTCGAAAGCATATCGACCGCGGTTACCGTGTACTCTTCGGTATCCGCAATATTGAGATCGGCGTCGATGACAACCGGAGAGCTCTGACCGGTGGGAGTTACCTGAATATTTCTCATACCGGCGGTCAGTTCGGCATAACCGGAGGACTGACCGTAGGCGAGATTGGAGATAGCCACCGCGCCATCAACCCAGACATCCACGGCGGGCGCGTCGTAACTGGTATGCACAACCCTTACTTTCGACGTAGACGGCGAAGGAATTAACGGGTTGTTATCGTCGTCGTTGTCGCTGCAGCCGGCGGCGAACGCCAGCATAGCCAACATCGTCATGTAACTTATCGCCTTTGTTACTTTCATCTTATTGTCCTTTCTCTATCGCCTTAAAGTTTATCCTATTTGAAGTAAAAGTGGAATCCGAGATAGGTAACGCTACCATCCAAGGTCCTGATATTCGTTCTGGATTCACCGGCGAGATCGCCAAACTCCGGCTCATCGGGGTAAGACAGCATCTCGATCTCAAGGCCGTGACCGGCCTGTAAAGAAAAATGGTCGCCGAAGAAAACCTCGGCTACCGGCATCACCGTAATACTGAACATGGTCCATTTGCTTTCGGAATCAATACCCTCGGGACGGGCGTCCAGAGAACCGAACGTGAATCCCGGCCTGACGAGGAAATTGGCCCTCTCGGTATCCAGGATTACATAGGGAAAACCGGCGCCGACGTAAAAATTGGTGTACTTGTCGTCGCCCTGATCCAGGGATTCAAAACCGACTCCCAGGTCAACGCCTAAATTAGAGGTGAACCAGTAACGTCCTCCAACAGGAGTATCGGAGGTGAAATAGCCGAGACCGTACTTGCCGGTCATATCCATCGCGGAACTCGCCGCGGGCGCAGCGATCATGGCGGCGATTGCCAGCGTAATTATCTTTTTGAACATCTTCTTTTCCTTTCCGTTTAATTTTCTTTCAGTTCTTCCATTTTTTCCCGGGGAGTCGGAGGTTGGAGGGGATCATCTTTCCTCCGGCTGCCCCGGTTTGTACTCGATGATGAAGAGTACGATTATCTTACCTGCTCTCTACCGTGGCCAGACCCCAGCGTTTCTGGATCGCTTTCCACTGCAAAGCTTGATAGATGGCACTGAGACCAACGACGATGTAGATAATTCTGCTCAAAGCGCTCATGTTGCCGAGAATTGTGGCGACCAGGTCAAAATTAAAAAGACCCACAAGACCCCAATTCAATCCCCCGATTACCAGCAGAACCGCTACGATTACGTCAAAAGCCTTCATCTTAAACTCCTTCGTTTAAGGTTTCAATTATCAACATACAAACCGAAAAACCAAACCTGTCTAATAATTGTTCCCAATTTGTATAAATTATTTTTAAACTTGTCTAAAAAATGGATAATCCGTTGTCAAGCAATAAGATGAAATCTCGAAATATGTTTATTGCGATCAAAATATAATCAAAATGGGAACTTTTTGTCTAATTTTATTGTAATAATGTTTGACAAAATAAAGCGGAATGATTAAATTGGATGAAAAAATGACGGCAAGACACACGATAAAAGCGGTTTCTAAAAAGACCGGGATCTCACCTCACCTCATAAGGGCCTGGGAGAGACGTTATAATGCTGTCACCCCGGAGAGAACCAAGACCAATAGAAGACTATACTCCGATGAGGATATAGAAAGACTTACCTTATTATATACCGCCACCCGAAAAGGCGAGAGTATAGGACAGGTGGCCGCGTTATCAACCGCCGAATTAAAAGAGATAACCGGAGAGAATGGTACACGAATAGATAACACTTATGATGATAAGTCCCGCCAGCGGTTCGGCGAAGACCAGGTCATAAATAGATGTTTGGAGTTAACCGAAGATCTCGACCGCACGGGGCTCTACAAGATCCTTCTGGAGGCCGAATCCAGGTTCAGCAAGCCTGTGCTCCTGGAGAATATAATTATCCCGTTCATGCATAAAATAGGCGACTTATGGGAAAACGGCTCGTTGAAGGTGGTACATGAGCATCTGGCCTCCGCCGTGGTCAGGTCTTTTCTCGGCGAAATCCTCATATCTCAAAAACAACCGGAATCCGGCCCGGCAGTTATCGGCACCACCCCTGTTGGCCATGATCACGAGTTCGGGGCTATAATCGCCATACTCTCAGCCATATCCGAAGGCTGGAGAGGGGTTTACCTGGGCTCCGATCTTCCTGCCGAGGAAATCGCTTTCGGAACCGAGAAATATAAGGCCGCAGTAATCGCCTTGAGCCTGGTATATCCTGCGGACGACCCGCATCTTCATATGGAACTGCACAAATTACGCCGCATGGTCGGCGACGACACTATTATAATTGCCGGCGGTAAATCGATTAATAATTACCGGACGGCACTCCAGGAAATAAAGGCCATAAGCGTCGGAAGCATGATCGAATTCCGAAAGACTTTGCGGGAGATAAGAGAATCCACCGCCATAAAAAGTCAGTCGTAAAATCAATAACGTTACCCACCCTCCGGACACCGAAATCATGAAAACGACCCTAAATCTTGAAAGAATTCGTAAACTGAATAAGTTAAATTATAAGAACGGCCCCATCGTCTACTGGATGAGCCGCGACCAGAGAGTTCAAGATAACTGGGCCTTGCTCTACGCCCGGGAACTGGCGGAACGGCACCATACCGACCTGCATGTTGTTTTCTGCCTGTCTCCCGTTTTTCTCGGCGCGGCATACCGCCAGTATGATTTCATAATCAAAGGATTAATCGAGGTAGAAAAAGAGTTGTTCAAATATAATATCCCCTTTCATCTGCTTCTGGGCGACCCTACGATAGAAATAGCCAGATATCTTAAAAGAGAGAAAATCGGCACGCTGGTAACCGATTTCTCGCCCTTGAGAATAAAAAGAGACTGGAACAGGGCTCTCGTTGACGGGCTTGATATACCTATCCACGAAGTCGATGCGCATAATATCGTCCCCTGCTGGATAGCTTCGGACAAACAGGAATACGCCGCCTACACCTTTCGGCCCAAAATAAATGCCTTGCTTGGCGAATACCAGTGCGAATTCCCTCCGTTGAAAAAGCAAAAGTCAAACGGGGAATCAAAAACAGTATCGAATAATTGGGCCAAAGCGGCAAAATCTTTGAAAGTCAATAAATCAGTTCCGCCGGTCGATTGGATTTCGCCCGGTTATAAAAGCGGCATGAAAAGGCTAAATGAGTTCTTGAAAAAACGTCTGCAATATTACGCCGACCATCGAAACGATCCCAACAAAAACGCCCAATCCGATCTTTCTCCCTACCTGCATTTCGGACAGATATCGGCTCAGAGAATCGCCCTCGAAGCCGCAAAATTGGGATCAAATAAAGAATCTGTTGATTCATTTCTGGAGGAATTGATAGTGCGCCGGGAGCTTGCCGATAACTTCTGCTATTATAACGATAAATACGATTCATTCGAATCTTTCACCGATTGGGCGCGAAAAACTCTTAACATTCACAGAAAAGACAAAAGGGAATTCGTATATACCCTTTCTCAATTCGAAAACGCCAATACCCACGACGATCTCTGGAACGCCGCCCAGATAGAAACGGTTTACAGCGGCAAGATGCACGGATATATGAGAATGTACTGGGCCAAGAAGATCCTGGAATGGTCCAAGACGCCGGAGGAGGCTCTCGAAACCGCCGTATATCTGAACGATAAATACGAGCTCGACGGCAGAGATCCCAACGGATACGCCGGGATCGCCTGGAGTATCGGCGGTGTCCACGACAGGGCCTGGCCGGAACGGAAAATCTTCGGCAAGATAAGGTATATGAGTTACGACGGTTGCCGCCGCAAGTTCGACGTTGATAAATATATAACAAAAATAGCCAATCTAAAGAAATCAGGTAAATGAAGACGTACACACTGGAAAGGGAGCAGGTTGTCAATAAACCGCTGTGGGAGACTTTCGGATTTTTCTCGAAGCCCGAGAACCTGGCCCGGGTCACTCCCCCGGAAATGGGCTTCAAAATACTTTCCCCTTTACCAATTATTATGATGGCCGGAGTAGCCATCGATTACAGCATTAAGATCCTCGGTTTCAAGGTTCACTGGCGATCATGGATCGGCTCCTATGATCCTCCCTGCGGTTTCGTCGACGAGCAGCTCAAGGGGCCTTACAGGTACTGGCATCACCGGCATCAATTCGAGAAAACCGAAGGCGGCACCCGGATATACGATCATGTAACCTACCTCCTGCCCTTTGGTTTTTTGGGACGATTGGCTCATCCGTTATTCGTCAGACGTAAATTAAAATATATTTTCGACTATAGATCCGCTGTTATAAAAGAGATTTTCGCGCGATGACAAAAGGCAACGCCAGAAGATCGATTTTAATCCTGGGCGCGACCGGCTTCGTCGGCAGATCGTTGACGGAGTCTCTTGTATCAAAGGGTTTTACGGTCACTTGCCTGGTTCGGAATGTCGAAAAAGCGAAGGGAGCGCTTCCCGCCGGAGCCTTTCTGAAAAAAGGTAATATTTTGAACGCTGATGATATGCTCGACGCTTCCAAAAACGCCGATATCATATATTACCTGGTTCATTCCATCCCCTCCGGCGAGAAACAGTTCGAGAAGATCGACCTTCTGGCGGCGGAGAACGTGGCCTCGGCGGCAAAGGAAAATAATGTCCAAAGAATTATATACCTGGGCGGCCTGGGTGGAAAAGAATCAGAAAGCTCGGCTCATCTAAAAAGCCGTCACGAGGTCGGCGATGTTTTGAGAAATAGCGGCATCGACGTCACCGAGTTCAGGGCCGCCGTTATCGCAGGCAAGGGAGGGCTCTCCTTTGAAATGATACATCACCTGGTAAACCGCCTACCCCTGATGATCTGCCCCATGTGGGTCTACACCAAGACCCAGCCTATAGCGCTGGATGACGTTATCCGCTATTTAACCGCATGTCTCGATATCCCGGAATCAAAGGGAAAAACAATAGATATCGGCGGGCCCGACGTCCTGTCCTACGGAGAAATGATGGATATCACCGCCAGGACATTGGGATTAAAGAGATATTTGATAAGGGTGCCGGTGCTCACCCCCAGGCTGTCATCATACTGGGTCGATCTGGTTACACCCATACATTCGTCCTACGCCCGGACCCTAATCGAGGGATTGCGGTATGAGACCGTATGCGAAAACGACCTGGCGAGCACGCTTTTCGATTTCCAGCCGGTTAGCTTTGAGAATGCCGTTGAAAAATATCTGGGCAGGCTGAATACCAAAAACAGCTTAATCCCTCGACTTCAGGATATAGAAAAGTCTCATTTATTGTCTAACCAAGCTGAAATTGGCGTAAATTCCTCGATCGCAAAACTATGCGACATAATCTCAAAGGTGGGCGGGAATAACGGGTGGTTTTATGCAAACTGGCTCTGGAGATTCAGGGGCGTTATCGACCGGCTTACGGGCGGAATCGGATACCGAAGGGGACGAGATAACAACAAGGAAATAAAAACCGGCGACCGTATCGATTTCTGGCGTGTGGAAAAATACGAACCCCAGAAAAGAATCCGGCTTAAGGCGGAAATGAAGGTCTGGGGGCATGGCTGGCTGGAGTTCGAAACCAGGGAGTCGTATAATGCCGGCTCTTATCTAACCATAACTGCCTTTTATTACCCCCGCGGGCTGTTCGGATATATCTACTGGTTTTTGACCTATCCCATCCATAAAATCGTTTTCAGAGGAATGGCCAAAAAGATTGCCCGGCGGGCTGAAGAATCTTAAATTGAATAAAAAATAATCCCCGGGGAGAAGATGAAAAAAACGGACAATGGTAAGATTCCCATCAAGGTCGGCATCAGCGCCTGCCTGCTGGGCGACAGGGTTCGCTGGGACGCCGGCCATAAAAAGGACCGCTACATAACCGATATACTGGGGGCTTATTTCAGGTTTGTCCCGGTATGCCCCGAGGTCGAGGTGGGGATGGGAGTGCCTCGCGAATCGGTGCGGCTGGTGGGCGACGTATCATCGCCGCGCATGGTAGGCAACAAAAGCCGCGAGGACTGGACCGACAGGATGCATGAATATATCGCCAAGCGCCTTAAACAGCTGGAGAAATACAACTTTTCCGGATATATCTTGAAGAAAGATTCCCCCAGCTGCGGGATGGAGAGGGTGAGAGTCTATCAGAAATCGGGGATACCTTTAAAACAGGGGCGCGGGTTTTTCGGCGGCGCCATCGTGGATCATTTTCCCGATCTCCCCATCGAGGAGGAGGGCAGGCTCAACGATCCCGCATTGAGAGAGAATTTTATTGTCCGAGTATTCGCGTATTCGCGTCTACAGGATCTTTTCAAAGGGAAATTCAGCAGGAGTGAAATCGTCCAATTCCATACCGTTCATAAATACCTTCTTCTGGCCCACAGCCCCAAACATTACAAGATACTCGGTCGGATGGTGGCGCAGATAAAACGTTACAAACCCGATAATTTCAAAGGGCAATATATCGGGTCCTTCATGCAGGCGCTCTCGGTGAAATCGACCATCAGCAAAAACGTGAACGTAATGCAGCACATAGTCGGCTTCCTCAAAACATACCTGGACCAGAAGGCTAAATCTGACGTTATCAAAGTAATGGAGAACTACCGCAGTGGCCTGGTGCCTTTGATTGTCCCTTTAACATTAATCAAGCATTACGTTAAACTGCACGACATCGAATATATCAAAGATCAGGTCTACCTCGACCCCCATCCCGAAGAGCTGATGCTGCGGAATCATGTTTAATTTTGAGCCCCTTCTGGGTGACATGCCCCGCCAAGGGCGGGGCCGCAAGCATAGGCACGCGGGTGTCATTCCCAACTTGATTGGGAATCCACGAGGTGGACCTTAACTGGATTCCCGCTTGCGTGTCTGTTGAAAAAGCCCGCGACTGGAAAGTCGCGGCGATTATTTTTTTATATTAATTTCATAACCTCCTAATAGCGGCGGCGTTCCAGCCGCCGATTTTTATGCGGTCGTAGAAAGAACACCACGGCTTTAGACAGTAGGCTGAAACCTTTACGGTTTCGACACAAGATCGCCATCAATTGTCGAAAGGATAAACCTTTCGACCTACTGCCTGTCATTGTGAGGCCCTGATCGGCAGGTCTCGGAGAGACCTGCCCTACAGTCTGATGCTGCGGAATCGTGTGTAGCGTCCAGTCGGCATCAAAATGCCAATATCCAGAAAATAGATTGATTTAATTATCTTACCGCTATATTTTCTCTTGCAATATAATTTTAAACAAAAGGAAATCGTAGTATGCCAACCAAAACTTCAATCACCATCGACCGCCTGGTTCAATTCTGGATGGAGGAGGTCAAGCCGCCGATACATAAGGCGCTGGAGCTCGTCCCCGATGACAAGCTCGACTGGGCGCCGGCCAAGGATATGATAACGTTGGGCAACGTATTCCTGCATATCGGCGAGGCCTCACTCTGGTGGATAGACACCGTCATCGACGACAAAAAATACGCCGACATCACCAAAGACAAATGCCCCCCGAAAGAGGAAATCATAAAGGTCCTGGACGAGCATTGGCAACGTCTCGATGGATTTTTCAACCGTATGCCGGAGCTACGGGGCCAATCGTTCGACCTGCGACGGTTCAAGCGCGATGCTGAAGTCAAGGGCGAATGGATCTTCCTGCATCTATTGGAGCACGATATCCACCACCGAAGCCAGATCAACCACTACCTGCGCATCCTGGGCATCAAGCCGCCGCGGATATAGGCATTGCGTCGGATTTCAGGGAAACCCGACCTACGACCGGGTATAAGGCCGCCGCGGATATAGAAAAAGTAGGCGGCCATTTTAATGGCCGCAGCCCGCTATGCTGTCGAGTTTCTTTTATTTCGATTTAAATTAATTATCAGGGTCGTCGTGGCAAGCGCAAATCCCGTTATAATTCCGATAGATAGTGTAATTGGATCGTTCCACCAGCCCAATTTTATATATCCAACGGTTAACAAGAGTATTATCACCACGGCAAATTCAGCCTTTTGAAACGGCTCTTTGAATTCTCTTCCGAATATTCTGTAAAATATGAAAAACGCAAACATGAATGCATGGCCGCTTATGGGGATTTGCAGGCTCAATCTAACATTCGAAATAACCACCAATATGAAAATCTGCAAAAACAACAGTATCGTGGGACGGCCCAAACCATGTTTCCTGAAGGCTGATAAAAGATTTGCCAACAGCATACCCAGCACCGGAAAGGCTGTCACCATATACCAGAACGGCACGATCTCATCCAGGGCGGTGGTGCCGCGGATAACCGCTACCGGGCCTTTGATGAAAAGCCATAGAGCTCCGGTTAGGGTTATAAGTGAAATAATGATGAATCTTACAATGGCAGAATTAAATTTCATACATTTACTGTTTTTCTATTTCCCAATCCAAATCAAATATGGAGAGGTTTTTATCGGCTTCGCCGTTTGGAATTGAATCCGAGTCTTTATAGGCCAGATATAAAATCTCCCGAATTTTATTATTCCGCGAGTATTTAATTCTTACCTCAAAATTATAGAGGGGAAAATGCCATAAATATATTTCCATATTTATGTATCTGTTTCTACACTGAAATATTCTCGGTTCAAAATCCAATTCCCGTAACATTTCATTTATTATTTTCACCTTTATATTTGGATCATTAAAATCAACATTATTATCTGCATATTTTATTATTTTATAGACATTGCCCTCAATAAAATACGGATCTTTACCATAGATATAATCAAAAAAATATAATTCAATTTCATCGCCGTTTTTGGAATTTACGAAGTAAATATCCTTTTCTGTATCAACCGTATATTCATCAGTATTATTCCGCACTTCTGTGATACTCATACCTATATCGAAGCCATCAAATATCTCATTTATTTCAGGAATTAAAAATGAGTATTTTGTTGTATCGCCCCCCTCGGAAACTAAAAATATTTCTGTCATATCGGAAATTGAGGGATATTGTTCTCCTCCGAGATAAATATCAAATAATATTGCTTTTTGGGCGTTTATAGGCAAAGATTTATCGCACCAGATCTCGAAATTATAAGATTTGAAATGCCAGAGATATATATCCTTATAATACGTGCGTTCAGGATCATAGTAATGAATTGGTGGACTCTGTAAAATACCCTCAAAATAAGTAAGCCAATGATCTAATGATTTTATCTCTCTCGACCATAAATAATCGTCCCTAAATTCAGCATGTATTCTACTTATCCAACATCGATTTAAAAAAGGATTAATAAGATTGCCGCAGTCGGTTGATACAGACAAATCCAGTATCGGATTATTACCGGATCGGCTATAGTAAGATATAAAGAAGCTTTCAGAATATCCTTTTAATCCTCTATCAATCTTGTTGATATACCTTGATTTCATACCCAGATCCAGCCCTCCGAAAAACTCGATTAAATCAGGATCCATGACTTTTTGCCGGTAGCCATAATCCGAACAGCCAAAGAATGCGATGATAATCAAGGTAGATGCAGTTCTTAGTATCTTATTCTTCATCGACTGTTTATTCTACAATATATTCCTTTTGTTCCACAATATTATTAGAACCGGTATAGGTTACCAAGCGGGCGCTTGGCAACCAGTTAAAAATTTACCGTTAGATCCCCGTATCTGACGGCGTTTTGCGTTAGGTAAGATACAAACACGGGGATTTGACGCCACAGTTTTGTGGTTGGCGTACCTCCCGGTGCGCCAATTCCTGGTTGGCAGACGAGGGCGTCTGCCAACCACCGGACATTCGAATATAAATGCGGCCATAACCACGCCCGGGGCGTGGTGGCACGCAGGCAACCTACATTTTTCCCTTGTGTTTGCCCCTATATGAGATATAATAATCCCTGATTATGGATAAGATCAGGACATTCATCGCCGTCGATCTGCCCCAGGACGCCAAGATGGAGGTGGACAAACTCACATCAACCTTCCGAAACGAAGGCCGGGGAATCAAGTGGGTTAACGCCGAGAACCTCCATATCACCCTCCGTTTTCTGGGCGATGTCCGGGAAGAAGTGGTCCCCAGACTCGCTGAAACTATCAAAACCAATATCTATGGTTTCGGCAGGTTTGATCTTTCCCTCTCAGGTCTCGGTGGATTTCCCAATCTAAGGATGCCGCGGGTCATCTGGGTCGATACCTATGTCGGCAAAGACAGGCTCCGCGACCTGGCCACCGGCGTCGAGATGGCCTGTATAGAATCCAAGCTGGGCAGAAGTGATAAGCGTTTTACCGCGCATCTGACTATTGGAAGAGTGAAAAACCCGTCCGGAATCGATAATGTTCTTAAAAAAATCCAGGGAACGAGGTTCGAAACCAGGCCGTTCAACATAAACGCCGTGACGATTTTTAAATCGGATCTGTCTCCCGCCGGTGCCAAATATACTCCTCTCGAGATCATTCGGCTGTAATATAAAATACCGTTGTCAAATAGGCGTTACTGACAGAGCCCGTCACGGTTTTTTTGCCCGGAATGTCCTGAAGACCGAAAAAACACTTGCACATCTGAACAGTATATTGTAAGATCATCATGAGGATTGAAAAGGCAGATTTAACCCGAGAGGCATAAAATGGCAGGAACCAATAACGAAAAAGGGAAAGCCCTTAGCGCCGCCATGACGTCGATTGAGCGGCAGTTCGGCAAGGGCGCCATAATGAGGCTGGGCGATGAGCCGGTCGAAACCACCATACCGTCAATATCCACAGGCTCCATAGGCCTCGACGCCGCGCTGGGTATCGGCGGGGTGCCGAGGGGCAGGGTGGTCGAAATATTCGGACCCGAGGCATCGGGAAAGACGACGCTGGCGCTGCATATTCTCGCCGAAGCGCAGAGGCAGGGCGGTTTAGCGGCGTTTATCGACGCCGAACACGCCATGGATCCCGGGTACGCCCGTACCCTCGGCGTGGATATCGAAAACCTGCTCATCAGCCAGCCCGATACCGGCGAGCAGGCGCTGGATATTACCGAGACGCTGGTCCGTTCCGGCGCCATCGACATCGTGGTCATCGATTCAGTGGCGGCGCTG
Organism: Candidatus Zixiibacteriota bacterium; assembly: GCA_020344055.1. Classification (GTDB taxonomy): domain Bacteria; phylum Zixibacteria; class MSB-5A5; order UBA10806; family UBA10806. The sequence goes on from CP070813.1 coordinate 1,417,388, forward strand.
GTTCCGAAAGCGGAAATCGAAGGCGAGATGGGCGATTCGCATATGGGGCTGCAGGCGCGGTTGATGTCGCAGGCTATGCGGAAACTTACCGGCACCATATCCAAATCCAGAACCTGCGTGGTGTTTATCAACCAGATCAGGATGAAGATCGGGGTTATGTTCGGCAACCCGGAGACCACTCCCGGTGGCAACGCCTTGAAATTCTATTCCTCGGTGCGGCTTGATATCCGGAAGATCGCCACCATAAAATCGGGCGCCGATATCACCGGCTCCCGCACCAGGGTCAGGGTCGTGAAGAACAAGGTCGCCCCGCCTTTCAGGGAGGCGGAGTTCGACATCGTCTACGGCAAGGGGATCTCCCGCATGGGCGAGCTGGTCGACCTGGGCGCCAATCACGGCATCGTGGAAAAATCAGGCACCTGGTATTCGTTCGGCGAGGAGCGGCTGGGCCAGGGACGAGAAAACTCCATCGCTTATCTGACCGAAAATCGAGATGTCGCCAGAGAGGTCTATTCGAAAATCCGGATAAAACTGGGGCTCGAAAACGGCTCGAAAAAAGAGAAACCTAAAGAAGAGTCGAAGCCGGAGAAAACGGCCAAAAAATAGCGGATCCCTGACCATATCGACGTGGCCGAATTGATAATAACCGGGCTGGAGCCGGTTAGACGGAAGAAAGGATGGTTTGAACTTACTGCCAGGGGCAAACCTCCTTTCTTTATTGACGAAGAAACGATCTACAAAAACGGCCTGAAGGTCGGGGATATACTTTCCGAATCGCGCTGGAAGCAGGTAAGGGAGCAGGCCGACAGAGCCTGGCTTAAATACCGGGCCTTCCAGATCCTCTCCCGGCGCACGGTTCCGGAAAGGGAGCTCCGTCGAAAACTCACCGCCGAGAGAAAACCTGCGGCCTTGAGAGACGAGATCCTGTCATGGCTGAAACAATATGGATACATAGACGATTTCAAATTCGCCTGCGCTTATATAAGGTCTCAGATTGCGGGCGGAGGCAAGTCCCGCCTGTATCTCAAGAAAAAGCTGTTTGAGAAGGGTATAAACGGCGACACCTCGGAGCTCGCCCTCAACGCGGAGCTCGTAAACTATGACGAAGATTCAATCGTCCTCGAGCTAGGCCGAAAAAAAATGAAAAGCATAAAAGGCGAATCTGCTATAAAGGCCAAACAGAAGCTGGCAGCCTTTCTCCGTAGCCGCGGTTTCGGCTGGGATTCGATCAATAAAGCTGTCTCGACCCTCATCAACAATAATCCGGAGTATGATTGATGCCGTTTTACGACGCCGGCGACGCGGCGATTTTCTATGAAATTCATGGGAACGGCCCGCCCCTTATTCTGCTGCACGGCTACGCCCTGAACAGTGTCATGTGGGAGCTCAATGTCCCGGTTCTCTCCGGACATTTTAAAGTAATAACAGTCGATCTACGTGGATTCGGGCAATCGTCCTGCGGCAAGGAATGGTCCGGCTCCGCCATGGCCGATGATGTTATCGGGTTGATAAGAGAATTGGAACTCGAGGATGTAACCGTCACCGGTTTCTCCTTGAGCGGCGGCAGCGCCGTCAGGACCGCCTACGAATTGCCCTATGTTGTAATAAAAATGGTACTTGTATCATCTATCTTGCCCAGTCGCGGCAAACCCCGTCCGAAAAAGGAGGAGGAGTACCAGGCAAAGGAGGAGAGCATACTGCGGTTACGGGGGGTGGAGGCCTGGGCCGACGCCATCGGTTTGCGGAAGGGTAAACTGGTGGACAACATCTTCAAACGCAATCCCGACGCCCGCCCGGTCTGGGATAAAATCATCGCCCGGCACAATCCCGATTATCTTCTACAGATGATGCAAGCCCGAAAAACCAGCCAATCTCTGATCGATTGGCGTTCGAAATTAAAAGATATAAAGCAAAAAACTCTTCTGGTTTTCGGCGCCCAGGATAAGCAGTTCATCGACGGTGCCTATCACCTCGATATGGCCATGCCCGACACAAGATTAATCATCATAAAAGGCGCCGGGCATATGGTCAATCTGGAGAAGCCGGAAGAGTTTAATAACAAAATTATAGAATTTTTAACGCGTGGTTAACCCCTCTCCCCTCGCTCCACCATCCGTCTCATCAACTGCTTGTTATAATAATTGATAAGGTCATCCTTGTAGAGGACTCCCATAATCGAGGTCGGATCGGCCCGGGATACCACCGGCAACAGGTCGAAATCGCGCCTGCCGAACTTCTCCAGCGCCTGGTTGAGGTTTTCGTTTTCGGTCACGGCGACCACCTCGCGGCTGGCGATATCGGCCGCGATTATCAAAGGATCGATCTCATGTTTGGTGAGCACCGTGCGCAGATCCTGAAAAGATATCATCCCGTAGAGCCGGCCGCCGGGCGTGACCACCGGCAGCGAGGTCTCCTTCGACTCCTCCAGATAACGATAGATCATATCAAGGTTGGTGTTCATGGGGATAGTCTTGAATTCCTTACGCATAACCTCGCCTACCCTGAGAATATCCAGAAGGTTGACATCGCGGCCGCCGCTTAGCGTAATCCCCCGGCGTTTCAGTTTGAGGCTGTAGATCGACGAGCTCAACAGCCGCCGCGCAACAAGTGTAGAAAAAACGCAGGCAATCATCAAAGCCAGCACGATCCGGTAGTCTTTGGTCATCTCGAAAACGATAAGGATCGATGTAATGGTGGCGTGGGTGGTGCCGGCCACCACCGCCGCCATCCCCACCAGGGCGTAGGCGCCGGGGTGGGCGGTGACTGTTGGAAACAGCGAGTGCGCGATATATCCGAAAAATCCTCCGGCCATGGCCCCCATGAAAAGCGAGGGGGCGAAAATTCCTCCCGAATTGCCCGATCCCAGAGTCAGGTTGGTGGCCAGGATCTTTAATACCACCAGAGCAAGCATGGTGTACCATAAACCCTCTCCCCCGAGCACGGAACTGATCGCTTCATAACCGTCGGAAAAAATCGCCGGGGCCGAAAGATGATGAAAGCCGGCGTAATTTAATCTGATCGCCAGAAGGCCGGTAAAACCGAGCAAAAGCCCGCCCAGCGCCGGCTTCAAGTAGCCCGGCAGTTTTATCTTATAATCAAAGACATCCTCGGTCATATAAAGGGTCTTTGTAAAAAGCACAGCCACTATCCCCGCAAAACCTCCGAGTATGATATATAGAGGGATTTCCCAGGCCGAAACCAGTTCGTACGGAGGGACAATAAAAGCCGGGGTATCATGCAGAATCGTCCGCGAAACCACCGACGCCAGAACCGAAGAGAGTATTACCGGGGAAAAGGTTTTAATGGTAAAATCGCCCAGTATAACCTCCAGCGCGAATATCACCCCCGCGATGGGAGCGTTGAACACCGCCGATATTCCGCCGGCCGCGCCGCACCCCACCAGGATTTTCACCCTGTCCCCCGAGAGCTTGAATATCTGACCGATAGTCGATCCCACGGCTGCCCCGATCTGGACAATCGGCCCTTCCCGACCGGCGGAACCGCCGGAGCCGATGCATATTGCTGACGCCACTGCCTTGGCTACCGCAACCCTGGGCCTTATAACGCCCGATTTTAACGCCACCGCAGACATAACCTCCGGCACACCATGCCCTTTAGCTTCGGAGGCATAAAAATATACGATAGGTCCCACCAGCAGTCCTCCCGCCAAAGGTACAAGAGGAATCATCCACGGGATACCATGACCGAAAAACAGGTCGCGGAATGAAAGAATCAGCCACCGAAAAGCAACCGCCCCCAAACCGGTGGAGACACCCACGACAAAAGAAAGAATAATCAGGTATGTATTTTCGGAAAATCGGGTTTTTTCAGCGGCCTTGTCCAGAATAGTTTGCAGACGTTCCCTGTTTGTCATGGTTGACAATATTTGGGTGAAAATAAAATTTGTCAACTTTTACTGTGAAATAAGTATGATGGCGGATGAAAGGGGTATAGAATAAATTAGAACTTATCGAGGTAATTGGCGTTATTGATATTATATTTGTCGCCGTCTATCATCTTGGTAACATTTATCCCCGTTTCTTTAGAGAGATCAATCACTTTTACTTCATCGTGTCCCAGCAATCCGCCTTCGTCAGCCACAATTTTAACCCTGGGATTTTCAGGATCCTTTGGATTGCTCCTGGTTACAATCCCGACCTGCTTTGTCGACAATGCCACGACAGTTCCCACAGGATAAATCCCCAGAGAGTTAATAAACACCTTAAGTAAAATCGGGTCAAACGTTGTCCCCGCCCGGTTCGCCATGCTCGTAACCACTTCGTCCGGAAGATTTCGCTTGCGATGATAGATTCTGCCCGATGACATGGCGTTATAAGTATCGGCGATGGCTACGATTCTCGCGAATAACGTGGGCAAACGCTTTTTCAAAAGTTCGGGATATCCCGCTCCGTCACAGGATATATGATGTTCATAAACGGCCGAGGCCGCTCTGCCGGTTGTTTCTTCCACGCTGCGGGTTTTCAGGAGAAACTTGACGCCGTATATGGGATGCATGCGCATAAGTTCCCAGTCGTATTCGTCATAGGAATCCGGTTTGTTTACAAGGTCGATGGGCAGCTTGGTCTTGCCTATGTCGTGCAGCAGCGATCCCACACCCAGATTCGAAAGTCGCTTCCGGTCAAGACCCAGATTATGTCCCAGAATCAGCGAGAGAACGCAGACATTTACCGAATGGACATACGTGTAATCATCAAAATTGCGCAGAGCCGTCATCTCCATCAGCGCCGACTCGTCTTCGATTATCACATCTATTAATTGCTGAACGACCCTCTTGGTTCTGGCTATGTTTATCGAGTCGTGGCTTTTGGCCTGATTCATAGTGTTATGCACCACCGAAATCGCCGAGAAAAACGTTTTCTTGGCTTTTGCCCGAATCGCCCTGTATTTGTCCTCATCCTCGGGCTCCTCGGCTTCCTGAGAATATTTAATGGGGACAATATTCTCGATGCCCAGCTCGTCAAGCCTGTTCTTTATGGCATCGTAGTTTTCCTCCCTGTTCTCCCCGCCTTTGAATCCGTTCATGAAAAATATAAATTTGTCAAGCTCCCGCGGTTCCAACCTGTTCGAGAACGTCAATCCCGCTATACCCAGCCCCGGCCAGCTTTCGAGAAAGTATGTCATGGCCACGTCGCTTTCGCGATCGGCTTTCAGCCTGACTCCGTTCAGGTACATATAACCGCCCTTTATGGCCAGAGAAAAATCCGGCTCATCGTCGAAAATCTGCTTTAACACCGCCCTCAATTTCGTCGCCTGCTCGATGTAACGGTTGTTGTTGGCCTCATACATTCCGGCTATCTTGAACGTGGCATGCAGGAGATTGGCCAGATGCCGCCCCTGTTCATCCAGAAGAGCTTCCAGAAGGTCGCTTTTCTCTTTGATTTCATCCAAAGATTTATTTAACAATTTCCTTTTCCTTCTTCATCCTGTTCATGGCCCGTCTCGCCCCATCAGCCATATTCTTGTTCCTGGATCTGGAAATCTTGTCCAGGATCTGATATGCCGAAGCGCTCTGTATGCACCCTATTGCCATAACTGCATAGAATTTTATTCTATCCTCTTTTTCGGATGGTATCAAAATTGTGCGTGTAGCCATCCTCTTCAATTTTTCAAAGGCGTCTCTGCCGCCCAATCTCGCATACGCTTCCAGTATCTCCTTTATCTGGTCCGCCGGACGATTCTTAAACTTTTTATCCTCAATCATATGCTCAACATGGATAAACGCCTTTACCGACTTCCTTTTCACCAGTTCCTTCAACGCCAGCGTCTGCAGGCTCTCACTTTCATCCTTAAGCGCCATAATCAGGAAATCGGCCGATTGCTCATTATTGATCTTGGCCGCGGAGACTACAGTCTCTTTTCTGACCCTGATGTCCGAATGGGTTATGGTCCTCTGAAAATAATTCAATGCCTTCGTGCTGCCGATTTTGCCGAGTATCATTATTACATTCCTTACCACATACCACCTGGGATTTTCAGTCCCTTTTCCCAGAACGTCGACATGATCAGCGGCAATTGTCTCCAGGGCCTGGCATACCGCCCTCCTCGCCGGATAATGATTCAGTTCCCCGAGAGCCCAGATAAGGGGCGTTATCGCCTCCCAGGACAGCATGGTCAAATATTCCGTGACCCCGGAATAATTGATATCTTTGGAATTATTCAGCATATCGACCATGACCCTGATCCTCTCAGAAGCCCCGAAGCTCTTAATGAATTTCCCAATTTTCTTCTCTTTATCATCACCGAGATTTTTGAGCGCCTCCTGCAACTCCTTGGTCATGTTAAGAATCGTTATCGCCGATTGTATATCAACCACCTTTATAAAATCATCCCTCACCTTGGAAATTAATTCCAGGGTCTCGTTATAACTGGCGTTATCGCCTTCGGCTCCCAGGATTTCGAACAGTATGTCTATTATATATTGCTTGCACTCAAAGTTTTCGTCAGATTTAATAAGCTCGGCGATGGCCGATTTCTCCGACTCGTCATACTGCGAAAGCCCGGTTATATAATCCGCCACGTTATCCGGCACATTTCTATATCCGGCAGGCAATTTCCTGGCTTTGTTCTTTTCCGATTCGAGATCGAAATCCTCGTCCGTAAGCCCCAGGTTGCTTTCATCCAAAAACACTTCGCTGTAGTCGACTCCGGACGATTCCAGGGGCGTCTTGATCATGGACGTCCCGTACTCGAAAGTCTCTAAATCAAGAGAATCATCCATGAGTCTATATGATATTTTTTCAAATCCTATCTCCCATAATAGCGTGGCGAGATCGTCCTCGACATGCGCCGATCTCGTGATAAGGGCCAGGGTGTCAACAAACTTTTCAAACTCCTCGAAGGGAAGGTCCCTGTCAAATTCCAGCTCTATTATGCCGTCGCGAAAAAACGGGTGAGCAAAATTATCCGTCTTGCTCGCCGCTTTATATATAACCTGGTCGCTAAACAGGACGCTGTCGGCTTCGATCTTCAATTTCAATTTTTCAATATCGCCTAAAAGAGCGGTAAAATCGTTAAACAGCTTATCGACAAATTGACCGGGGAGTTTTGAGGATGACGGATATACCAGTTTGGCCTTAACGGTTTTTATCAGCTGGTTAAAGGCCTCGGCTACGCTTCTAACCTGGGCTTCATCGATTTCGATAAAATCGGATTCATCTATCTGAAGCATTTCCGACATAATTTATCCTTATAAAGGCATACGTTAAATCCGCAAATATTCGCGAAAATTCCCTATAATAGATTTCGGATGGAAAGCCGCCCGCTCTTAATAAAAATGCCCTGTATTTTTCAAAATGAAACCTGAGGTGGAAGAAATCATCATAAAATCGGCTTATTTCGCCTTTTTTCGGAACTCCTTTAACGCCATATAAATAAAGCCGCCGGAGGATTCGAGGAGTTTCTTCGATTGCACCTTGGATAAACCGGTTTTGCCCATTATAACGGCGAGTTTCACCGACCCGCCCGCCCTTTCAAGCAATTCCTCCGCATCATCGTATTCCAGACGGCAAACATCCATGAGGATTTTTTTTGATCTCTCCCTCAACTTCTCCGATGTCGCCGATAAATCCACCATCCGGTTCCCGTAAACGCGGCCGGTCCGGACCATCGCCGCGGTCGAGATCATATTCAACGTCATCTTCTGAGCGGTTCCCGCTTTCATCCTGGATGAACCCGCTATAACCTCCGGCCCGACTACCAGACAGATACAAAGATCGAAATCTCCCGGTGCCATCGCCCTGGGGTTGGAGGATATGAATACGGTTTTCGCTCCCCTTTTTTTCGCTCTTCGAAGACCTTCCAGAACAAACGGAGTCCTTTTTGAGGCCGTAATCCCTATTACCACATCGCGTTTCCCTATTTTTCTTACCTCGATCTCCTTACGGGCGGCCTCGATATCATCTTCTACCCCTTCCCTGGAACGCATCAGGGAAGGCGGTCCTCCCGCTATAATACCCTGTACCAATTCCGGATCGGTTCCGAACGTGGGAGGGCATTCCGCCGCGTCCAGGACGCCCAGACGGCCGGAGGTTCCGGCTCCTATATAAAAAAGTCTCCCCCCCGACTTGAAAGCCTCTACAACCATATCAACCGCTTTCCCGATATACTTGATCTCGCGGGCAACGGCCTCCGCCACGGTACGGTCTTCTCGATTTATCTCTCGAAGTATGGACAGGGTGGAAAGCCGGTCTATATTTCTTGTGGAGGGATTCAGGCTTTCGGTAACAAGTCCCGAAAGTTCATCGAAAACGTCACGGCCCCGGGGGGCCAACCTTTTTTTATTTCTGGAGGATCTGCTTTTCAAAAAACGACTCAGATAGAATCGACGCTGACAGAATCGATGGGAGCGATGGTACCGTAACCGGCCGTTCCCGATGGCCCGGCCAGCGGCCTCACGGGCACGTCTTCCGGAAGCGGAAACCTCAGACCCACGTAGGGCATAAATCCTCCGTTAAAGGCGATCAAATATATGTAATAGGTCCCGAAGACCTCATACCCGGCGCCGTCCAGGAAGACGGAATCCGATACCGTGTAGTGCCTCGCCGATCCGGATAACAGGATACTGAACGGATTGGAGCCGTCGTAGGGGGCATCGACAGTGGATACCCCAAGTATATAGGCGGTCGCCCCACCGGCGGCCGACCATTCTATATAGACATCCCTGGCTTCGTCCATCCGGGGCGGGCTCACAATATCAATCCCGAAACTATCGGGCAGGTCCAGAATCAGAGTATCGGCGTAAAGATCGGCCTCGCTCTCGAACGTAATATAAACCAGCCCGGTGTTGAGGGGAGCGAAAAGAGTATCGAAATATATGCTGCCTCCGGCGTTGGGAATGATTATGCCATCGACCTTTATCAGCGCTTCCGAAAACGCAACTCCTTCCCTGAAAAACTGGATATCCGCCCGGTTCCTTCCGGTGGAGTAATCCTTGATCAGAGATAATTCCGTTGAAAACGAGATCTCGTTTCTCGATCTGCTGGTGGAGCTTCTACGATCGCAACCCGTAATATACCCCAGCCAGATCGCGATGCACAAAACCAATGCCGATTTCCAGTTCATTTTCATTCCATTTCTACGATATAAATATCATCGCTTCACCGATATGTCAATAAAGTTAAACCACCGGACCTAAAACAATACTTTCCGGATTTCGAGTTTCACAAGTTATGGAAAACGATAAATTATCCCTTCGCTAAGGATATATGACCGCCAAATCTATTTTTCTCCCATCCCTTTGAATATCAGCGATATGCCGATAATTATAAAAACCAGCGGCCAGACATAAATCCACATATCGCCCCTAATAACTCCCAGGTTTCTCAAAAGAAACAGAATCCCGAACAGCACAAGGCCCAGCGCGACCGGCAAAATTCCTCCTTTTTCAGAATAATCTATAAATTTTTTATAATAAATAAAAGCTTTTTTACGAAGACAAATCCCAAACCGGCGCCATGTTTCCGGGTCAACGGCCGAGGTTTCTCACTTTTACTCTTAGAGTAAATCTCCTGGTACGGTAATCGCTGAAAAAATCGTTATCGGGACTGCCGGTACGCCCCACAACATCAACCTCGACCATCCGGATATTTTCAGGCCATGCCGTCTGCCAGACAATTGACCCATCCGCCATAAAATACCTGAAATTGAGATCGATTATATCTTCCGCGAAAACCTCGGGATCGGAGCCGAAATTTTGAATCATCAGATCGGGATGGTCGGGATTCGACCGATCGATGAAAAATCTTATCCTGTTCATGCTAATTATTATGCTCCCGGCCGGATAATTTCTTGAAAGAGGACTGCTGGGTCTGATCCGCGACGGTACTGTCAGGGTCCGGGAGGCCACGAACATTTCACCGATGCCGGCCAGAGTGTCGTATATGTAAGCTGAGGAGTTTTCCCGCAGACTTGAAAGATCATGATCCTGACAGTTTAAATCGGACGAGAGTTGCGGCATAGTCTGGTCGAGACAAATGCCTACCAGGTTGCCGGAATCGTAGGTTATCACAATGGTGTCGGGATCCGAATCGCAGGTCTCAATTGCCGATAAATCACCTATGATATTATACCCGGCCTTGCGAACGGTTTTGGCTATCAATTCAGTCGCCGCCCTGATGTTGGTTTGCATATCCGCCACCTGCTCCTGGATAATCATCTGTTTATGCTGAGTGATATACAAAGACATCGCTGAATAAGTTATAATAGAGGCCGCGAGCAGGCTCACCAATAGCTCAACAATAGTAAAGCCCGCCTGTAGCCTAATTCTTGCCATAATAACTTGCCAGAGCGACGTTAGACCCTATGTTTTTTTAACTACCTAAGAATCGGGACGCTGAGAATCTAAAACAGCGCGGTATGCCGAATAAAAGTCGGCTTCAATGCAAAATGTCGCTTTTTGAAACACAGGAAAAGAAGCCTTAACGCAACACTATCATGAAAGTTCGAAAATCGGGCCGTTTCTTTGCCAAAATACAACGAAATAAAAAACTATAGATCGAGGTTTCTTACTTTTACCCTCAAAGTAAAATTCCTGGTGCGGTAATCGGTGAAGAACTCGTCATCAGGCGAATCCGTCCTGCCGACAACGTCAATTTCAACCATACGGATATCCTGGGGCGTCGCCGTCTGCGTAACAATGGAACCGTTCTCCATATAATACCTGAAATTAAGATCGATTATATTTTCCGCGAAAACCACGGGATTGGTGCCGAAGCTTTGAAACATCAGGTTGGGATGCTCGGGATCCGACTGGTCGACGTAAAACCTTATCCTGTTAATACTTCTGATTACGCTCCCCACCGGGTAGAATCTGGTCAGGGGCATGGTATCGTGGCGAATACGCGATGGTGCGGTAAGGGTTCGAGACGCCAGGAAAAATTCGCCGTCCCCGGTAACGGCGTCGTATATATAAACCGTTGAATTCTCCTGCAGATTTGATAAGTCGTGATCCTGGCAGTTCAGATCGGACGTAAGCTGCGGCATAACCTGTTCCAGCCGAACGTTTATGAGGCTACCGGAATCGTATGTTATAACTATCGTATCGGGATTTGAATCGCAGGTCTCGATTGCCGATAAATCTCCTATAAGGTTATGACCCGCCATCCTGGCGGCCTTAGCCATTACCTCGGCCGCCGCCCTTACATTGGACTGTAGATCGGCTATCTGGTCCTGAACAACCATCTCCTTATGCTGAGTTATATATAATGACATAGCGGCGTATGCCACTACAGAGGCGGCCAGCAGGCCAATTAACACCTCCACCAATGTAAATCCGCGCTGGCTTTGCTCAAAAATCATATCTTTAGAAATCCGCTCCGGTAATAATATACGCCAACTGATAACCTTTCGGGCGCGTGTCCTGTTTGTCTAATTTATTATTCTGGTCGGAAACTTATCCGAATCAATGATGGAAAAGAACCGAACGGAAACATCAGTGCGAATGTCGTTGCATTGTGAAACGGTTTCCCTACCCATAAAATTCAATATCACCTATGGATTTTACAATTCTCTCCAGCGTTCAAGATCGTAACCCACCAGCAACAGGTCGTTACCTATCCGCAGCAGGGCCTCGTCAAAATGCAGCGTAGTTCCCCCTCCATTGGAAAAACTCCTGCCAATCACTGAGCCGAAGAAATGGCTTCCTCCGGTTACGACTATTTCGGCGTTGGGTGCGAATATCGCCGCGCAAAGATATGTCCCGCCGGAAAAATCAAAATCCGTTCCGGTAGAGTATATATGAAGATTCGCGGCCGTCGCATCTGTATTTATAACTGATCCGCCGCTGGTATCCCACATTCCGGTAAGGTAAATTGTGACGTCCGCGCCCGGAGCAAGCACCAGGCAGGCGCTGCTGGTAAAATCGACGGAAGAAAAATAATAGGTGCCCGAATTGAAGATTACGCTGTCCCCGGAACCGGCGTTTAAAGCATTCGTGATCGGATCATAGGTCGCGGTTCCGGTCAGGGTCAGATTCGTGGAGGCATCGTTATTGGCCTGGGCGTAGGCGATATCCGCCGAGGGGATACTATCAACCGGGAAATGTTCCGAACTTCTCAGTGAATCGCCATATATCCCGGTACCGCCGCCGAATGTAAAACTGCCGGAATCCCCCGTTATGGCATCACCATGTAGCTGCGCGTTGCCCCCCAACTTGATATCTCCCTCGCTCCTGATATGGCCGTTTTCTAATGCGTACATATACGCGTTACCGTCAGGGCCGTTGATCGCCTGGGAGGCGTAGCTGCCCAGATCGCTGTCATAAGAATCGATCATACCTCCCCCGAGCATATCGAATGTATCTCTTCCGTAAGCGCCGTACTGGAAGGGAGATCTATATTTAGGGGCGAATATCGCTTCGATGGTACTGTTGGCCTCTCCCACCCTACCGGTCGACCTTACCATAATTTTTTCTCCCAGATAAGGATAGGTCAGGCTGTCGTAAACCATAACATCGTAAGTGCCTTCGCCGAGTTGCTCATTGTACAGGCCGCTTCGCCAATCCGGACTACCCGATAATATGGAATACGCCTTCTCCACTCCCGCGTCCGCCAGGTAAAAGGCGGAAATCTTATGCTCCGAATTCCCCGAAATATCCATTTCAGTGTCGGACGTCATCAAAGACGCTATCCCGACTATTGCCAGCATTAACAATAAAATTACACAAACAATCAGGACAATACCTTTTTCCGAGCTGTTGGTCTTTGCTGAAATCTTAATCATTTTTCTCATCCTGTCTATCTAATTAAAATAAGATCTTCTCCCGGGCAGAATTATATCCTTCATTGAACGACTGCATTCATTCCAGGGCTACCGCAAGCCGCCTTTATAAGTAATCGGGGAATTATATTTTCGCTATTAAAGAAATGAGCCTGATAAATTACCATAATAGAAAATCGTTGCGTTTTGCAACGGTGAGCGGACAATATTGTCTGGCCATTTTGTCAATTAATAAAAAAGGCGGCCCGAAGACCGCCATACAAAAATTATTATTTTGTTAATACGGGGCGAAGCTCGAATGTCGCCCCCTAATTATATAAAAAGTGGTAGAAATCGGTAAGCACGGTTTGATTCCAGCTGGTTTTCATAATTACGTTAATCATCGGGGTTCCCGGCGGGAGATTGGTGGCGATTAGAAAATCGCTGTCAAATCCCCAATCTCTGATAGGGGGATTGTAATAGGTTGAAGCCCAGGGGGATATAGCCTGTCTCGAATTCCAGAGATTCGCAGCGGAACCTCTCCAGGCAAAAGTTATGCCATTCCAATTCTCCAAAAACCTGGGCAGGTTTTCCAGCCCCCCGTTATAACCATGACCGGGAGAACCGGTCTCGGTACTGCCGGTTACGAAAGCCGCATATACCGTCGTGGCCGAGGCCGCTCTGGCTCCAATCCCGAGCCCGCTGCTGGCGTCATCCCAGCTACTCGATAATATCGTGATGGCGTCCGCCATCAAAGCTGCCGGCCGCTTATTAACCGAATTAAAATCGCCCAGCGTATAAAGCGGGTTGTTGGTAGCCACGGTCATTCGGGACGGTAACTGGCTGCTGTTGGTTAACCTTATCGCCGCTACATTGCCGACCACCTCCGGCTGCGAAGAATAGATTATACCGTTGGAGGGGAAATATCCTGACGTCGTAAGCTGACCGATATCCAGATCCATTGCTATAACGTTCTGCCCCTCCCTCTCATCGTAAAATGTGCTGTATGATATAGTGCCGTCACCGATCAGTAGTCCTGTAACGTCAAGCCAGGTCCCGTCAATCTGCCGATAAAGCGCCTGGCCATCCACAAACTTCAGCCCGGCGAAATTTTCATAGCTGTCGGGATTGCCTTCGGCCCTGTCGATCAGGTCCGTGGGATTTTCGACTCCCGCCACAGGCATATAGAGATCGGTGATACCATGGTTAATATCTTCCACGGTATTGCCCCATCTCGAAACCGAGCCGCTCACCCAGTCGGGATCGGTGGCGTCGAGATAGGTGCCGTCGCCGTTCCTCATATTCTGGAAATTGCCATTTCCGTCTTTGATAAAGATATCGCCTCCGTCCGGGGAATCTGCGGATCCCGGGGCGTTTCCATAGTATATATTCCCGCCTGAAGTCAGCTGGTCCATAAAAAGGTTGCTTCCCGCTTCCAGGTATACGTCGGAATTGCCGTGTACCCGACCCGAGATAGTCATGTCGGGACCCGGGCCTATTTCGAGCACTTTCTCATAAAACACCGCGAATTGATAAATCGGTATGAGGGCGTCCTCAATATTCATTTCAATCTCGATACCCGCCTCGAGATCATTATCCGCGCCCTGCGAGACTATTTCAAAGGTCTTAACCAGAGCGTAAAGGCCGTCAAAAGAACCGTAAGTCAAAGTCTTATCAACCGCGGGGCCCGGCGAGGTAACATAATAGAAATACTTGTAATTATTCATTGTCTCCAGCGCCATCGGCAAGGGATCCGGCGGAGCGCCGGTATTTTCATAACTGCTGACAATCTCGGCTGTGGCTTTCTCCAGTCCGGCCTCAGCCGCGTAAAACGCGCCGGTGCTGTTCATCTCGTTTCCCGCTACCCGCATTTCGCTGTTGGAGGTCGTGATCGACGCTATGCCGATGAGCGAAAGCATGAGCAGAATTATCATGCAGACGATCAGAACAACTCCCGATTCGCCTTCGTGTAACATTCTTTTATTCATTTGTCCCCCAGTTTTCCATTATCTATCCTTTTATACTTAATTTTCTATTTGCCTTCGCTCGAAATTTCCCTCTTAAGTAAGCGGTTGAATCCATCCCGGAAAAATCAGCTCAAGCCGAAATTCCGCAGCTTCACCTTCAGGGAAAAATCTCTCTTTCTGTAATCTCCGTTCGGGCTATTCAGCTCGGGCCGGAGCGATTTCGCCCTGACGTTTATGCCGATCATTCTCACATCGAACGGATTGGCATACATGGTTGTCGACGTCCCGTCCTCGAGATAATACTCGAAATCGAGGTGTTCGATATTCTCGGCGTATATCTCGGGGGACTGTCCGAGGCGCTCTATCATGAGGTTGGGGTTGGCATGGTTCGAATAGTCGACGTAAAATTTATTCCTGGCGATGGCATAGAGCGCGCTGCCAGCGGGATAAGCCCTTCCCAGAGGGTTCAGGTCGTGGTAAATTGCGCTGTATTGGTAGTTTACGTCCGTAACTACAAACGCCTCCCCGGTGTCCGCGGCCTCATCGTAAATAAACACCCAATCCCCCGCCACCAGTTCGTTAAGGGGATTACCGGTACACCTCAGAACGTCGGACCCGGTCACCATAGGCTGATCCAGATAGACACCCGCCAGTTTCGGGGTGGCATATTTGATTACCAGGGTATCGGGATTGGAGTTCGCCGCCTCCATCGATGTTACGATCCCGGGAAGCAGGAAACCTGTTTTCCTTATCTCCTCGGCCAGCAGCTCGGCCGCAGCCCTGGCGTTGCCCTGTATCTCCGACACGTCCTCCTGCACCAGCAGTTGATTGTGCTGGGTTATATATAGCTCGAACGCCACGGAGATTACCACGGACGCCACTATCAGCGCGATGAGAATCTCCACCATGGTGAATCCGGAATCTCCATTCCCCAGGTTATTCTTCGCTATCTTTTCGATTAATTTCTTCATTTGATGCCTCTTATCTTTATAGAAACGTGCCCCTGCGCTTAAATTTCGGTCCAGGCTTCTATGACGTACCTATTAATGCCCCTGGTTATATCGCGTCCCAGGGCCTCGTCATAGTGACACTTGGTGCCACCGCCATTGTCGAACGTCGCCCCCACGATGGAGCCGTAAAAATGGCTTCCTCCGGTAACAACCACGTGCGATTCCGGGGCGTAGATAGCGCCATAAAACTCCGAACTCCCGGCCACCAGCAAGGAGTCTCCCACAGAGTAAAGCTGAAAACTGGATGGCGTCTGATTGCTGTTTATGACCGTTCCACCGGAGGAATCCCAGATGCCGGTTACATAGATTACCACGTCCGCGCCCGCCGGTATAATTATCTCGCCGTGGCCGGTAATAGAAACATCTGAGAAATAATAAATCCCGGAAGTAAAAGTCACCGATCCGCCGGCGGCCACGCTCATCCTATGGTTACCATTGTTATAATTACCATTGCCCGAAAATATAAGGCCGCTGGAGGCGTTATTGTTGGCTTCGGCGTAATCGAGCTCTTCCTGGGTAATGGGCGGGAATTCCGGGGGATCAGCGTTGGTGGTAGTATCCCCGTAAATCTGCGCGCCACCACCGTATATTATATCGCCGCCGGGAGTAGTTGAAGCGTTACCGTATATATCGGCCTGCCCCTCGAGTAATATGGTCCCCTCGCTTCCCACAGGGCCGTTTTCCCCGGCATGGTTCCCGCTGTACTGCGAGGCGTAGGTTCCAAGGTCGCTGTCATATGAATCCATCATTCCGTTCCCGGCAAACCTTACCGAGTCTCTCCCGTAGGCCCCGTAACTGAAGGGATAATTGTATATGGGCTTCAGATAAGCCTCTATGGTCTTTACGACTTCGTTCACCTGGCCGGCCGATCTCGCCAGGAGCTTGTCGCGCAGGTAGGGTTGAGTAGTGCTATCGGCCAAGCGGACACTGTAAGTCCCGCGGCCCAGCGGTTCGCCGTTAAATCCCGCGCGCCACTCCACGGTATCGTCAAGTACCACAAGCGATCTTTCCAGTCCCGCGTCGGCCAGGTAAAACGCCTCGTTGGCGTAAAGTTCATTACCGGAAATCTCCGACTCGGTGTTGGAGGTGGTGATGGACGTTATCCCTATCAAAGTAAGCAATAACAGCATAATCACGCATACAATCAGCACTATGCCCGATTCGCTGTTTCCCGTTGTGATTCTTGTCCTTTTCATTTTATCCTCCAGAATTACCTCTCTTTTCAATCACCAATAGTCTCTTATCTTAACGGCCAAGGTTTCGTACCTTGACTCTTGTATCCAATCCGCGCGTTCTATATTCGGTATGGAATTCCAGATCCCGCTTGTCGGTGCGGGCGTCGATTGTCAAAACAACTTCGCGAACCATGTCCTCATCCAGGAAAACATCCACTACCTGACCGTTGGCCAGGATATACTGAAAATTCAGATCAGTTATGTTCTCGGCGAAAACCTGCGGCCCGGTCCTGTGTGTCCAGCATATCAGATTGGGGTGGTCGGGATTCGAATTGTCGATATAGTATTTGAACTGGTTCATCATAATTACATAACTTCCCGCAGGATATAACCGGCTGAGCGGCATGGTGTTATGCTGAATATGCGCGGCCGCGACCTGAACCTCGGTCACCAGGAAAAACTCCCCGCTATCGGCGGTGGGGTCATAAATAAATACCCAGTCTCCATCATGAAGCGCGCTGATATCATGACCGTCGCAACGAAGCTCGGCTGAGGGTTGCGGCATGGCATGTTCGATTATAACATCTTCAAAACCGCCGGAATCATAGGTTATGGTTATGGTATCCGGGTTGGTGTCGCTGGCCTCGAGTTTGGGAATCCCTTCCGGAACTTTATAACCGGCCATCCGAATTTTCGAGGTGAGTTCGACCGCGGCGGCCCTGATATTGGCCTGCATGTCGGTAACTTCATCCTGCACGATCAACTGCTTGTGCTGGGCTACGTATATGCCCATGGCGGCCGACGTTACAATTGCCGCCAGAAGCACCGCTATCAAAAGCTCTATAAGCGTAAAGCCCGAAATTTTGTACCGTCTCGCTTTATAATTATCGTATGTTAATTTCATTTTTCGCCTACCTCTTTGACATGTATGATGTAACCGTATTGTTATGCGCTCTGTCGTGACGATCCGTCCAGCCAATATTGACGTCAAGCTGGTAGAGATTATTGCCCAGGTCCGTTACGGTCCAGGTCCTGGTGACAGTTCCGATCGAGTCAATTCCCGAGGCCGGCACATCCATATTCTTCAACTCTTCCATCTTATCCTTGATAAGCATAGAGGCCTCCGTGGAACCGCGGGCAAAGTCGTTGGCCTGCATGGAGGTTACCATCATGGGAAGCAAAAGCAAAAGCCCCACCGCGATAATAACCATCCCGGCCATTACCTCTATTAAGGTGAATCCGCTTTGTCTCTTTCTATTTTTCATCGCTAACTCCTCGTTTTTCACATTTTTTCCATTCTATTCAAGCAATAGCCATACCCCACATGCAAAAAGAAGCGAATACGACTGCGCCCGGCGTTATCCCGTTGAATTATAATGTCTTATATGAATAGATTTTCTTGTTGTTTACATAATATTCAGGGCATTTCGGATATGAAGTATGGGGAAATCCCCATATTTATGGTTGGGGGAGTTTACATATTATCAGCGAATAGAGAATTACGCTAATACAAAATATGCAGGGGAAATATCCTCACCCGAAATATAATCGATCTGTTATTCTCTCCGCAAATCCACTACCGTAGCGCCCCATCCCCCGCCGGATCCCTCCTCATGACGATATTCAGCGACCGCCGGATGTTTGTCCAGTGCGCTCTGGACTATTCGCCTTAAAGTGCCTGTCCCTTTGCCGTGAATAATTCGAATCCTGTATACCCCTTTTTCGAGGCAGGATTCGATATAATCTTTAACCAGTTCCTTAACGTCGGCGGGCTTAAATGTATGCAGATCGAGAGTGCCGTCTATGGGATATTCTATCGGCCCATCTTCAGAATCACACATATTTAATTCTTAATCTCGATACCACCCATTATGGCCGTCCCTCTGACCAGGAGTTTCCTGCCGGGCGGGGCGACATCGCCCGCTTGTCTCTGAGATGTATTATTACTCAGACCGCCCAACAGCGGCAGGCCCCGCATGGTTACCTGCCAGCTTTCCGGGACCCTGATCTCAATTCCCCCCATCATGGTGAAGGCATCGATCATCATCTCATCGCCATGCATATCCGCGTCTTTCAGTTCCACCTCGCATCCCCCCATAAACGCGAAAAGCCTGCCGCCCTTCAATGATTTTGAGGTATACCTGTACTCACCGCCGCCGAGAATCGCGCTGTGGTCTATGTAATCGATATCTGTGGAACGGCCTTTCGGGGTTCCATATCCGTGCTTCAATATGGCGACGCCGATCAAGATTATGACGATCGGCCATAACTCCCTGAACCCGAACCGGATAAAATGAAAATTATCCAGAAGAAACAGGATCCCTATGGCGACAAAAATCAATCCAAACCACAGGTTTCGATATTCCGGCGGCTGAAAAATCCTGCTCAAGCCGATAAGCACCAGAATGAGAGGCCAGTAATCCCATAAACTTATGTCGACATCATATCCCAGGTTCACAAGAAGAGCGATAATCCCTACCGCTATTATTACCAGCCCGATGATCAGCCTCATATTGAAATAACTTCGTCCGCCTTCTCCCATTTCTCCTCCTCATATAAAGATATTCAAAGCGCGGCCGCTAAAACAGTTTTATTTTCTTACTGTAGGGCTCCTGTTTGCGGGAGAAATACTCCTTGGTCATATTTCTAAGCGTCCTGGATAGAAGCAGAATCGCGATCAGGTTGGGTATGGCCATCAGCCCCAGCCCCACGTCGCCGAACCCCCAGATATCCTCCAGCTTGCTGGTAGCGCCGATGAAAAGAACGATGCAGAAGATATACCTGTACGGCATAATCGCGCCGTCACCAAGAAGATATTGAATCGATCTATCGCCATAATATGACCAGCTGATCATGGTGGAAAGCGCAAACAGGAATACGCCGATTGTAACTATATAATTACCCCAGTTTCCCAGCATCGACAAACCGGTCTGGAAACCCCAGGCGGTTAACGGCGATCCGTTCTGATATATGTCACCCTCGACCGCGATCGCTTCCGGCCCGCCCTCTACCACGATAACATCCTGACCGTCGGGCGAATCGGAGCCGGTTATTTTAATCACCCCGGTGAACGGAACCCCCGCCCCTAAAATGCGCATATTCTCCACAAATCCGTGATTGCGCACCAGCCCCAGCGTATATAGCGTATCATCTACGAGCTCATCCGGATAATCCGGCCTCGATGTAAGTTCGACTGATTCAATCTGACCGCTCCATACATTCACGGTACCATCGAACTCCGGCAGGCTGAATTTTGCCTCCCGATCTTTATTATATTCTCTTAACTCGGTATTCTTCCAGTAATCGTCATATTCCAACGGCACCGCGTAAAAATCGAAAACATGATGGTTCATATCTTTCGTTTCAGTCATCTTCTTGTCGAAGACGCCGGTGGTGATTATAACCAACCCGGTGAGCGAGCAGATCAGCAATGTATCAATATAGGGGCCGAGCATGGCCACGGTTCCCTCGCGGACCGGCTCCTTGGTCTTGGCGGCGGCGTGCGCTATGGCGGCCGAACCCTGCCCCGCCTCGTTGGAGAACAATCCTCTTTTGACACCCCAGATCATGGTTTTAACAAAAACAATCCCGGCGAAACCTCCCAGGAAACTCACCGGCGTGAACGCAGATCTGAATATAAGTGCAAAGGTTCCGGGCAGCTTATCGATATTGACCAGGAGCACGAATACCGCCCCCGTAACATAAATTATGGCCATCCCCGGCGCCAGAATTGCCGCTACTTTTCCGATTCGCTTTATGCCCCCGATAATCACCAATCCCACAAGTATTGCCAGTCCCAGCCCGGTTATCCATACCGGTATGGAGAAATCGGAATTCAATTGATCGGCCACCGTGAAAGCCTGGATTCCGTTTCCGGTGCCGAAGGAACATAATACCGCCGCGGCGGCAAAGAAAATCGCCAGCGGCTTTAATTTTAATCCTTTTTCAATATAATACATCGGCCCGCCCGACGCCGAGCCGTCGGGATTGATATTGCGATAATGCATGGAGAGGGTGCATTCGGCGTACTTCAACGAGGTGCCCAGTATCCCCGTTATCCACATCCAGAACAAAGCTCCCGGGCCACCGTAATGGATTGCCGTCGCCACGCCGGCTATGTTGCCAATACCCACCGTGGCCGAAAGCGCCGCCGATAACGCCTGAAAATGGGTGATATCCCCGGCGTCGGCGGGATTGTCATATCTGCCGGACGTCACTCCGAGCGCATGCACAAAATACTTGATCTGCGGCCAACCCAGCCTGAAGGTTATGAAGATCCCGGTTCCCACCAGGAGGACTACCATAAAAGGAACGGTGCTGGGCGTCGCCCATATCAGGTT
>CP070813.1:1438693-1472956 GCA_020344055.1 Candidatus Zixiibacteriota bacterium
GGCCGAAGAAGGGTAAAAAAGGCGAAACCTGTTCTGGGCGGAACTCCATCTGCGACAGGCAATTCCGACGACAAAACCGATCAAGGCGCAGCAGCGAAAGCAACGGAAATTGATAAGAAACCGGCAATAAAGGACGAGCGAAGCGCCGTATCGGCCGACGATAAACCGGAACGCCTCAGAACGCCTGCGGAGAGAGACCGGAGGACCGAGAGAAGACCGGCGGGCAAAACCGACCGGAAATCAAAAGACTATTACGATAAAAAAAGAGAAAGATCTTTTACCAAACGCGAAAAACCCTCCGGCAGAGACAGGAAAAAAACCAGGGTAAATGTAAGCGTTATTATACCCGCTTATAACGAAGAGGAGAACATCAAACCTCTGGCTGAAATGTTTGATGAGGTTATCAGAAAAGAGGGCAGAGATTGGGAGGTGGTTCTGGTCAATGACGGTTCCACCGATAGGACGCTGGAACGTAGCAGGGAGATGTCGGAGAAATACCGCTGGCTGCGCGTAGTTGGATATTCCAGGAACAGGGGATTGACCGCGGCTCTGAATACCGGGTTTGAAGCCTGCCGGGGATCAATACTGGTGTTTTATCCCGCCGACCTTCAATACCATGCCCAGGATATACCGAAAATGCTGGCCAGAATACATCGGGGCGCCGATCTAGTGGCCGGGTGGAAACAGGGTAAATACCGGAAAAGGTTGGTTTCTTATATTTACAACAAACTTTGCCGAATCCTGTTCCATCTCAAAATCCATGATCTGAATTCCGTGAAAGCGTTTAAAAAAGAGGTTGCCAGAAGCCTGTCCCATAGAAAAGACTGGCATAGATATATGGTGGTAACGGCCGCCGAGAGCGGATTCGCAATAGACGAGGTGAAAGTCAATCTTTATCCTCGAAAGCACGGCAAGAGCAAATTCGGGATCGGTCGAATACTGGGAGGAGTCCTGGATCTCTTTTCGGTGAAATTCCAGCTAACGTTTCTGAAAAATCCGCTCAGATTTTTCGGCACCTGGGGAATCATCACCGGCGGGGCCGGCTGCGTTCTGGGCATAATAGCTCTGTATCTTCGATTTTTTACATCCTACGGCTCCCGAACGTTGCTTTTTCCTACAATACTCCTGATTCTGGCCGGGTTAATGTTGTTTATGATCGGATTTCTGGCCGAGGTCCTGGTAGGTTTGAAAGAAGAGATAGAATCCCTGAAATCGAAATAATATTCCGACCGGGTGTTTAAAATCCAATTTCCTCTTTTTTAGATTTTAAAGGCAGATAATCGGTTGACCGCGCAATTATTTTATAACTATTATTATTTCCATGACTTATACGGATTCGGACAGCCTTAACTTTTATAATTAATCCAGATGGAATATCGTGACGGAATATCCTGCATTATTGTAAGCTATAAGTCATTGGATAATCTCAAGGAGTGCATAGAATCACTACTGCGGCAGGAGGGGATCGCGTTCGAAATCGTGGTCGTCGATAATGATTCGCGCGATGGAACCGATCAGTATCTGGACGAGCTCGATATAAAGAGTATCCAGCTGAACGAAAATCGAGGATTCGGCGCGGCCGTCAATCTGGGTGCCCAAAAGGCGGAATACAAATACCTTTTTATCCTGAATCCCGATACGATTGTCCCGCAGGGTTCATTAAAAAGGCTTTTTCATTTCGCCGAATCAGGTGATGAGTACGGTCTCATCGCTCCGGCATTGGAATATCCTGACGGTAGGCCGCAGATTTCAGCGAGAAAATTACCGAGGCGCAGGGATTTTCTTTTAAGCAGGGGATCTCCTCTGTTCAGAATCGGTATAACCGGCGAAAAAGAGGCGGGGTATATAATGCCGGAAGGCGGTGGTCCCGTTAAAATTCCAGCCGTTTCCGCAACAGCCTTATTGATAAAGACGGAGCTTTTTAATGATATCGGCGGCTTTGACCAGAGATTCTTTATGTACATGGAAGACCTCGACTTGTGCCGCAGAATAAGGAACATGGGGCTGCCTGTAATATTCCTGCCGGATGTTAGAATAAAACATTCCTGGCGAAAATCGTCATCGAGAAGGCCGTTTTTCACCGCCTATCATCACCATTTATCGGTGTTGAAATATTTCGTTAAATATGATAAAAACCGGTTTATAATGAATCTGTTTCTGGGATTCGCAGTGGGAGCGGGATTTATATCCAGCGTTGCCGTCATTCTTGTCAGAAAGGCTCTCGGTCGATGAACAGACAGATTCCGGCTTATTTCATCGTAATCATAATTTCCGGCTACCTGACTTATTTATTTGTACCGCTGGTAAAATCCTATTGCGTTAAAAAGGGATTGCTGGATAAGCCCGGCCCCCGGAAAATTCATCCCATTGCTGTCCCCCGGCTCGGTGGCGTGACGTTTATAGTAGCCTTTACGGTCGCCCTGGCGCTCGGCTTCATAGCCGCTCCGGATTTGTGGTTGGAAAACTGGAAAAGCGTTTTGGGCCTGCTCTTGGGCGGTATCGTAATTTTCTCCCTCGGCATTACCGACGATATCAAATCTATCTCGCCCTTACCAAAATTCCTGTGGCAGATTGCCGCGGCGCTGATACCGGTTCTTGCCGGCATAAGGCCGGACGTCATAAATATCCCATATTATAAGGTCGTCTCACTCGAGCTGTGGAGTATCCCCTTGAGCGTGTTCTGGGTTGTTATTATTACCAATACCTTTAATCTTCTTGACGGCCTCGACGGACTTGCTGCCGGTGTGGGAGCCATAGCCTCCATAACGTTTGTTATCCTGAGCATCGTTCTGGATATACCTCTGGCCTCGCTTCTGGCGGCGGGCGTTTTCGGTATTTGCATCGGTTTTCTCAAATATAACTACCATCCGGCGCAGATTTTTATGGGTGATACAGGATCGCTTTTTATAGGCTATGTGCTCGGCGTCCTTTCTCTGTACTGGCCCAAAAGCTACGCGTCTATCGTTATGTTTGTCCCTCTCCTCGCCCTGGGACTGCCGGTTCTCGAAATTGTTTCAACAACCATTCGCAGGCTGATGACGGGTAGAAGAATTTACGTTGCCGATAAGAGACATCTATTCCATTTCTTGCTGGATCAGGGTTTCGGGCATAAATGGGTGGTGCTGTTTTTCTACTTCGTAAGCATTCAATTCTCGGTGATGGCGGTGGGATTCGTGGTCGGAAGGGTGAATATAATACTTGTCTTGGAGACCGTTTTTATTATATTTATCGCCATATTTTTATCCCGGAAAATAAAATCCGGAGGACGTAATGGATGATAAGTATTATCTCGAATTCGAGAAACCGATAATTGAACTGGATAAAAAAATCAGAGAGATCAGAGATCTGGCAGGCAGCAGCGGGGCGGACCTCGACGAAGAAATAAAAAACCTGGAGAAAAAAAGAAACAAGCTCCAGGATGACGTTTACTCCCGGCTGAATAGATGGCAACGCGTGCAGCTCGCCAGACATCCCCTGAGGCCCTATTCCCTGGATCTTGTCTCCTTGATTTTTGATGATTTTATCGAGCTTCACGGCGATAGATATTTTTCCGAAGATAGAGCGGTGATTGGCGGCTTCGCCATGCTGAACAACCAGGCGGTTATGCTGGTGGGGCAGCAAAAAGGAAGAAACGTCAAACAAAGGCAATACCGGAACTTCGGCATGAGCCATCCCGAGGGGTATCGCAAGGCCTTGAGGTTATTCCGTCTGGCGGAGAAATTCGGCAGACCTATAATCATTTTCATAGACACTCCCGGCGCATATTGCGGAATAGGCGCCGAGGAAAGAGGGCAGGCGGAGGCCATCGCGAGGAATATTCGAGAGATGTTTACCATTGAGGTCCCCATTGTGATCGTAATAATTGGCGAGGGCGCCTCCGGCGGCGCCCTGGGTATCGGAATAGGGGATATCGTCCTGATGCTTGAGAACTCATGGTATTCGGTTATCTCCCCGGAAGGCTGCGCCGCCATATTGTGGAAATCAGCTGACGATCCCAAACAGCTCGAGGCCAACCGCATCCAGGCCGCCGAATCATTGAAGCCTACATCCTCCGACCTCCTTAATCTGGGCATAATAGATGACGTAATCCCCGAACCCCTGGGAGGCGCTCATCGCGATTATTCGGCCACCGCCGAGAATATTAAAGACAGACTGGTGGACGTTTTACCGGGCCTTTTGAGTAAAAATTCGCAGGATCTTCTGGCCGAAAGATTGAGAAAATACAGGGTGATGGGGGAATTTTCAGAAATCTGACGGAGGCAATTCATGCTTAATAAAAAACTCCTGGATATACTGGCCTGCCCCAAATGTAAAGGGGATCTGGAATACAAAAAAGAGGAAAATACCCTTATTTGCCATAAATGCAGGCTTCGCTACAGAATTGAGGAAAATATTCCTATAATGTTGGTGGATGAAGCCGAAAAGTTCTGATGGAGGATTGATGATTAAGCTTTCGAAGTTTTGTGAAGATGATGTGATCTCTTTTAACCTCAAGGGTGAAACCAAGGAAGATGTTATCGCAGAACTCGTGGAGATCGCCTCAAGATCCAAAATGGTCAAAAACAAAGAAGATCTTTTGAAAGCGGTCCTGGAACGCGAAAAACTTGTAACCACCGGCGTCGGTTACGGCATCGCGTTTCCTCATGCCAAGACACGTGCGGTAAAAGGAATCGTCATAGCTTTCGGAAGGAAAAACGAAGGCGTTGATTTCGATGCCATGGATAGAAAATCCGTATATCTGTTTTTCCTGATCGCCGCCCCCGAGGATGCCATCGGAGCTCATTTGAACGTCATGGCGAAACTTTCTTATCTGATGAAAAGCGAGAAAAATCGCCAGAAGCTATTGAAGGCCAAATATAAGGAGGACCTCATAGAGGTTCTCGATTCCAACGAATAAATGAGGATTTCTCTAAGGGGGATATACAGAAATCCCGGTTTCCGGCAGGTTTCGATTGTAACGATTTTGTCAATATTGCTGATCGCCCTGCCTCATCAAGTAAAGACATCGATATCGAGAATAGTCTCCTATTCCGTCCTTTATCCTTTCATTGAAATAGACAGGTTCCTTTTGAAGGTCGATTCCACGTTCGAGATAAACCGGCATCTCAACCGACGGCTCAATTTCCTGGCCACCACGCTCTCCACGGTAATGGAGAACCGGTATGAAAATGAGCGCTTGAGGATGATGCTGGGATTTGATCTGATGCTTCCCTATGAACTAAAACCCGCGGAGGTGAAAGCATATTCACCCACCGCCCGATTTAAATCAATCCTCATAAACGCCGGTATGGAGAAAGGGGTATTTAAAGACATGCCCGTCATATCGCCCTCCGGTGTCGTGGGCAAGACCGTATCGGCGGACAGGAATTCGGCCGTAGTGCAATTGCTGTTCGATCCCGCATGCAAGGTCGCGGCGAGACTGCAGTCGAGCAGGACGCAGGGCATCGTAGCCTATCTGGGCGGGCGTTACCTTTCGTTGACAAACGTCCCTTCCGATCAGAGCGTAACTGCCGGAGACAGCGTTATATCTTCCGGCCTGGGCGGGATATTTCCAGAGGGATTATTCGTCGGGCGGGTAGTCGATGTCAGGGCTAAAGAGGGAGAGATGTTCTTCGAGATAGATATTGAACCGGGGGCCAATTTTTCTCTGCTGGAAGAGATTTTTGTGGTCACATCCATACCCGGAGAAGAATGATGCCGTACTTTTATTATTTCATGGCCTGGTTTTTTATCGTCTTCTGCCAGGTGGTGATCTCCCCGCGCATCGCCATCGGGGATATTTACCCGGACGTGGTGCTGGCGGTGACAGTGTTGATAGGGTTGAAGCAGGGATGGAAACGTGGACTCTGGTTCGGCTTCGCGTTTGGATTAACCCTGGATTTAATGAATCCCCAGAACTATGGCTGGACGACCATACTGGTATCGCTTTCAGGATACTGCGCCGGATACGTGCGGGAAAAAATCTTTCTCGATAATATTCTTTACCAATCATTGACCGTCTTCACTTTTACTCTGGTATATCAATTATTATTTCAGCTTATTAACTGGCCGTTTTATTTCATCGGCAACTTCGTTCAATTGTTGCTGGATTCGCTGTTTATATCTCTGTATACGGCCGCGCTGGGCCTGTTTGCTTTGTTCGCTCTGGGTCAGCGCTCCAGGCTCAGGGAGCTATTATGATTGCAGATAGTCCTGAAAGACGTAAAACGAATTACCGGATATTGATCCTGGCCATACTGGCATTTATGCTGTTTATAGTGGTGAAATTATTCGGCATGCAGCTTTTTTCAGGCGGCGTGTATAAAAAGGCATCCGAACGAAACAGCGTCAGGATCGTGCCCATATCGGCGCCCAGGGGTCTGATTAAAGACAGAGACGGTACAACGCTGGTTAAAAATCGGCCATCCTATTCAATGTATATGGTTCCCTATGAGGTCAAAAACCTGGATTCGATGTCAATAAAGATTGCCGAAGTCTTGAAAGAAAACCCGGAAGAGATCAGAAATAGAATCAGTCAGGGCTGGAAGGGCAGATTTCAGCCAATACGGTTGAAACGGGATGTCGATTTCGGAACGGTTTGCCATTTCGAGGAACATGCCCTTGATTTTCCCGGGATCATGTTCCAGGTCGAGCCCACCAGGCTATATCCCCAATCCAATCTCGGTTCTCATATCTGGGGTTATGTGGGGGAGGCCACCGCGGAGGAACTCGAAGAGGATGCCGAAAACCGCTACGCCCTCGGAGATATAGTCGGCAAAGAAGGATTGGAAAAACAGTATGAAGAGTATCTGCGGGGCGTGAATGGATTGAAATATATCGAGATCACGGCAGCAGGGAAGATGCTGGGCGAATTGACCGACAAAGAAAGGATCAAGCCTGTCCGGGGATCGGAGCTTGTTCTGGAACTTGACTGGGAACTACAGAATATCGCCGAAAAAGAATTGCTCGAAAGAGGATCGGGCGCGGTCGTAGCCCTTGACCCGCGCGACGGGGCCGTTCGGATTATGGCATCGGTTCCCAATTTTGACGCTAACCTGTTCTCCGGCGTCGTTTCCAGGGAAGCCTGGGACGCGGTTATGTCCGATTCTCTTCACCCTCTTTACAACAGGAGCATAAAGGGAACCTACCCGCCCGGTTCCACCATGAAGCTTTTTACGGCGGCCGCCGGGCTGGAAAACGATATTGTCGTGGAAAATTCCACTTTCGATCCCTGTCTCGGCGCCAGGAGATTCGGGAACCGGCCTTTCAGATGCTGGCGGCCGGGTGGACACGGTAAATTGGATCTGGTCGGAGCTATAATTCAATCGTGCGATATTTATTTTTATCAACTTGGAGTCCAGGAAGGTTTAGATATCTGGAGCAAATTCTGCAAAGATTCCAGGTTTGGAATGCGCACCGGGATAGATCTTCCCGGGGAAGTTACCGGTCTTGTTCCATCCGCCAGATACTTCGACAAAAGATACGGTAAAAGCGGCTGGACAAGATATCTGGTAGTCAATCTTTCGATAGGTCAGGGGGAATTGCTGGTGACGCCTTTACAAATGGCCGTGCTGTTCGCCGCGCTTGGTAACGGCGGTATAATTTACAGTCCCCGCCTGGCTTCCCGCATTATAACCTATGGCGGTGATATAATTAAAATCGAGCCGGAGATCGTGGGCAGCTTGCCGGTATCGGAGGAGAATCTGGAAATCCTCAAAAAGGGCCTGTTGGGGGTTACAACGCACGAAAGAGGTACGGCGCGGGTGGCCGCACTCAAGGATATCGATGTCGGCGGAAAAACCGGTACGGCCCAGAATCCGCATGGGGAGGATCACGCCTTGTTTATCTGTTTCGCGCCTTTAGAAAATCCGGAAATCGCCATAGCCGTCATTGTCGAAAACGCGGGACATGGAGGATCCGTCGCCGCCCCTCTGGCCAAAAAGATTCTGCTGAAATATTTCGAGGAGTACCGGGCCGATATAAACCCTGTAAAAAAGATAGATATCTGACATGGGGAAGACGTTTGATTGGAGCCTGTTTGTTGCGGCTTTGCTTTTGAGTATTATCGGGATCGTACTTATTTATGCGGCCTCCTATTATTCCTTACAGCCGGAAACCAAAGCTCTTTCTCTAAAGCAGCTAATCTGGCTGGGAATCGGCCTGGGAGTTTGCGCGGGGATCTATTTCACCCCCCTGAAAATCCATGAGGCTTTTTCATTCGTATACTATTTCTCGATCATTGTGGTTCTAATTATTTTACTGGCGACAACGGGCGGAGTGGCAACTAGATGGTTCCGTCTGGGGGGATTCAATATCCAGCCCTCGGAATTGGCCAAATTGGCGGTCGTCCTGGCGGTATCGAGATATATAGCCTTTCGGAAAATCAAACCCGGCGATCTATCCTGGATTTTTGTCATACTTCTTTTTATTTCCGTGCCGGCGGCATTAGTCTTAGTCCAGCCCGATCTCGGCAGCTCCCTGGTATTTTTTGCTATTTTTATCGCCATGCTGTTCTGGTCGGGGTTGCCTCTGACAAAAATAATCCTGATTATATCTCCCATTATCAGCCTGATATGCGCCTTTCACTGGTTTTCCTGGGCGGTCTTTTTCTTTCTCCTTCTGGTTCTTGTTTTTGTTTCTCGCCTGAGAATTTCGCAGGGTTCCTTTTTTGTTACGGTTAACCTCGCGGTCGGAATGATCACCCCCATAATGTGGAACAAGCTTCATGATTATCAGAAAATGAGGATAATTACGTTTCTCGATCCCGGTCAGGATCCCCGGGGAGCGGGTTACCAGATTATCCAGTCCAAAATTGCGGTAGGAGCAGGAGGCTTGTTCGGACAGGGCTTTTTGCAGGGCACTCAGACTAAACTCAACTTCCTGCCGGAGCAGCATACCGATTTTATATTCTCCGTCCTTGCGGAGCAATTCGGTTTTGTGGGGTGCCTTATCGTCCTGATTTTATTTGCGTGGATTATCTATAGAGGTTTCGCCATTGCCTTAAAGGCCAGAAATCAGTTTTACAGTTACGCCGCCTGCGGCCTGACGGCGGTGCTGGTTTTCCAGGCTATCATTAATATCGGCATGACCATTGGGCTTATGCCGGTAACCGGATTGCCCCTCCCTTTCATGAGCTACGGAGGTTCTTCGATGGTGTTTTTCTGGGCGTCCATAGGTTTGCTGTTGACAATTAACCGCAACTGGCAGGAGTATTGATGTATCCCCAACCGCTGAAATTCATTGGAATCGAGTTTATCCGTTCATACGGAGTTATGCTGGCATTGGGATTTCTCATCGGAATCCTCTGGGCCAGAAAAAGAGCCGTGAAAGCAAGTATTCCTTCGGAACATGTGATTGATCTCTCTTTTATAGTCCTGATCGCCTCGGTCATAGGATCGCGTTTCTTTTATGTCGTTTACCACCTCGACGAGTTCTCAAACAACCTCTTAAATATGGTAAATCCCTTTCAGGCGGGGACTGTCGGTATAGCCGGCCTGTCCATGATGGGCGGGATAATCCTGGCGCTGGCTTCGGCCGTAATTTTCTTAATTGTGAAAAAAATCAATCCCTGGCCTTTATTCGATGCCATGATGCCGATGTTCGCCCTTGGCCTGGGAATAACCCGTGTGGGATGTTTTCTTAACGGCTGCTGCTACGGCCTCCCGGCTCACGATCATTTCGGGCTGGTTTTCCCGATGGAATCGCCAGCCGGCTTTCACTATCCGGGAATACCGATAATTCCCACCCAGTTGTATTCCTCCATCGCCGGATTCATAATCTTGGCTGTTGTCCTTATAAGCGAGAGATACAAGAGGTTCGACGGTCATTCTTTCTGGCTGACGATCGGGCTTTATTCGATCTGGCGGTTCATTATAGATTTTTTCCGCTATTACGAGGGTTCCATGATTTTCGCCACAATAGGTGATCAGGCATTTTCCAAGAATCAATTTTTAACTGTATTGTTATTTTTGCTTTCTGTGATCGCTTATATTATCATGTATCTAAGGAATAAGAAAAAGACTGCCCGTAATGATAAAGGGAATACTTGACCGATCCGGTGTAATCGCCCGCGGAATTTTCGAAGATTTCAAACAGCTCCTATCGCCCCCTTTGTGCATCGGCTGCGACGGCGATCTGGCGGACAACGATCCGGTTTTCTGCGAATCGTGCCTGGAATCGTTGAAATCGAAATGCCGGGGAGTACGCCCGATCTGCCCTTTTTGCGGACGCCTTGATTCCACCCGCAAAAACAATGGTTGCTGCAGCCGGTCGTCGGCAATAAGGCTTTATTACTGGGGCAGGTATGAAGACGAGATGGTGGAATATATTTTGAAATTTAAATTCCATGGCGTTCTGGAACTGGGAATTCGATTGACCAACGAAGCTTTGAATCAACTCGGGGAACTCCTGCGAAAAAACGATTATGATTATGTTATTCCTGTCCCTTTGCACGGCAGGAGACAGCGCAGAAGGGAATACAATCAATCTGAAATAATCGCCAGAACCGTTTCCAGAACCATAGGGGCCGAATATATACCCGATTCGATTTTCAGGGTGCGATCCACAAAGCAGCAGGCCAAGATCCACTACGAGAACGAAAGATGGGAGAACGTAGAAAACGCCTTCAGCCTCTTATCGAAAAAGGGTGTTGATTTCGTGGGCAGAAGGGTTTTGATTGTCGATGATATCGTTACGACCGGGGCGACCGTCTACGAAGTTTCGAGGCCGATTCGAGAACAGAATCCTGACAGAGTCGATGTTTTCAGCCTGGCTTACGCCGGATAAGGGGTATTAGTATGGGTTTCAGGATACTCGAGGATATCGTCTCCGGAGACTTCGCGTTCGAGGCCTTCGGAGAAACCCTGGAGGATCTATTTTCCAGTTGCGGCGAGGCATGTTTCAGCGCCATGGCGGAATTATCGAAAGTGGAACCCAGAATCGACCACTCCATAGATATCAGCGCCGATAGCATCGATGATCTTCTGGTTGGTTTCCTTTCAGAACTGATCTATCTGAAAGACGCCGAAAAGGTCTTCTTTTCAAGGTTCGATATCAAAATAGATAACGTAAAAAATTCTTTGATCGCTGTTGCGCGGGGGGAGAGGATAGATTATAATAAGCATGAAATCAAGGTTGACGTAAAGGCGGCGACTTATCACGGTCTTGAAATCAAGCGGCATGAAAAGGGATTTAAAGTAAGGGTGATTCTGGATCTTTAGGACATGGAAAGAAAAAAAGTAGCGGAAAATATCTGGGAGATTCCGGTAAGTCATAAGCAAGGGATGAGAGTCCCGGCGCGGATAGTGGCTTCGGATAATCTCATGAATAACATGGATGAAGGCGTTATCAACCAGATCACCAATGTCGCCTGTTTGCCGGGAATCAAAGGATATGCCTGGTGTATGCCGGATGGCCATCACGGGTACGGTTTTCCCATCGGCGGCGTGGCCGCGTTCGATACCGAAAAGGGCATTATCTCTCCGGGCGGAATCGGATTCGACATCAATTGCGGCGTCAGGATGATGAGCACGAACCTGACCGAGGAGGAGGTCAGGCCCAAGCTCAGGCAGCTTATAGACGGCATATTCAGTTCCGTTCCGGCCGGAGTGGGTAAAAGCGGATTCGTGAGGTTAAATAGAAAATCGTTTGAGGATATCATGACTTCCGGGGCGACGTGGTGCCACAAGAACGGATACGCCTTCGAATCGGACCTGGATCATATAGAACAGCGCGGCAAAATTCCCGGCGCCGACCCCTCGGCGGTATCGGATAAAGCGTTCAAGCGAGGCGTCGATCAGATGGGCACGCTCGGTTCCGGCAATCATTATCTGGAAATTCAAACCGTCCGCTTCGATGAAGGCTGCGATAGGGATATCGCCGAGAAACTCGGAGTGAGAGAGCCCGGGCAGATCGTGATCATGATTCATTGCGGTTCGCGAGGCTTCGGTCATCAGATAGGAACTGATTATCTTCAAAGTTTCGGCGGGGCTATGCAGAAATACGGTATCAAGACCAACGACAGGGAGCTGGCCTGCGCCCCGATAGGTTCCCCCGAGGGCAAAGCCTATTTTGGCGCCATGGCCTGCGCCGCCAACACCGCTTTCGCCAACAGGCAGGTGATCACCGATTCGATCAGGAAATGCTTCTCTAAAGCCTTCGAAAAGCCGGTGGATCGTCTCGGTATGAGTCTTATCTATGACGTCGCCCACAATATCGCCAAATTCGAGAAATACGATTTCAACGGTAAATTGACGCCGGTTCTGGTTCATCGCAAAGGGGCGACCAGGGCGTTCGGGCCCGGGAATCCCGAGTTGTCAGGGCTATTCAGAGAAATCGGCCAGCCGGTACTGGTCGGCGGCTCTATGCAAACCGGTTCTTATCTCTTGGTGGGCACCAAAAAGGCCGAACAGCTTACCTTCGGGTCAACACTGCACGGGGCCGGACGGGTCATGTCACGATCCCGGGCAAAAAGGCAAATTAGAGGATCCAACCTGCAACAGATAATGGAAAAAGAGGGGATAATCGTGAAGGCCGCATCTTTCGCGGGGCTCGCCGAGGAGGCCGGATTCGCCTATAAGGACGTTTCCGAAGTCGTGAAAGTCGTTGATAAGGTTGGTATTTCTAAAAAGGTGGCCCGCCTTCTGCCTCTGGCGAATATAAAGGGTTGAACATCAATCCTGATTAATCCTGCAACATGGATTACCATTAATATTTTAAAAAAAAAGCTTATTTTGGTCTTACCGTATTATTTTCTTGTCATATTTTCCGAAATATGTATTTAGAGGAAATCGACTATGTTCCAACGATTCAAATCATATCGTGAATTAAAGTCGTCCCTTTCCCTTGACAACTTCGAAATCTTGCCTATCGATTCGGAAAGCAGATGCGTTTACTGCGGCTTGGATTTATATGAAATTCTTTATGAGGACGGGCACAATGCCTACGTACGATGCAATCTTTGCAGCGCCTTCTGGATAATGCCCAGCAAATCCTTGGATTTCGCCTGATAACCTCATATCGCCAATCTTATCGCACTTCAGCTTTCCGGCAATATTACGGGAAGCTTCATGTATATTGGCAAAAAAGCTTGACTATATAATCAATCCGCGAGTATAATCTTTCGCTGTCGTTTCGGAGATTTGTGGACGGGAGTTTTTAGGTGATGATGAGAAGGATTGCGATTCTGACCTCCGGCGGAGATGCCCCGGGAATGAATCCCTGTATCAGGGCCATTGTACACGAGGCGGAAGATAAAGGTATTGAAATATACGCCGTAAGACGCGGCTTCCTGGGGCTTCTGGATAACGATATTTCACACATGGAGATTAAGGAAACCAGCGGTATCATTCAACGCGGCGGGACCATTCTCCGCTCCGCTCGTTGCGAGGAGTTTAAATATGAGGAAGCGCAAAAAGAGGGGATAAAAAACCTGATAGATCATGATTGCGACGGCTTAATCGTTATCGGCGGAGACGGATCGTTAAGGGGCGCATCCGCCATCTCGGATAGAGGCGTTAGCGTGATAGGAATTCCGGCATCCATTGATAACGATATTTACGGCACGGACATGGCCCTGGGGGTCGATACGGCCCTCAACAACATCGTTGAGGTAATCGACAAGATCAAGGATACCGCCTCATCTCATGAAAGGACTTTTATTATCGAGGTTATGGGCAGGGGAGCCGGGTATCTGGCCATAATCTCCGCCATAGCCACCGGGGCCGAGGCAGCGATTATCCCGGAGGTGGAATACGACCTGGAGAAAATCGCCGGCCGTATCCTGGAAAGGTACAAAAGGCATAAGACCGCCAATATCATAGTGGTAGCGGAGGGAGCCTCGAGCGGTTACCAGATAGGCCGAAAACTTTCGAAAATCGCGAACATAGTATCGAAGATAACCGTGCTCGGACATCTTCAAAGGGGCGGCTCCCCGTCCTCTTTCGACAGGCTGCTCGGTTCCAGGTTGGGCTCCGCCGCCGTTAATAGACTGATAAACGGCGAATCAAACGTGATGGTCGGGATTGTAAAGGGTGAGTTGAAAACGACCTCCTTTGAGGATGTGCTCGGCAAGAAAAAAGAATTTGACGAAAACCTGATAAAACTTGCTAAAACGCTCGGAAAATAGATTAAGAAATGATCCGGAGAATCTGTATAAATGGGCCGAATTGAATTTCGGCTGTTTTAATTAAGGAGGATTTATGCCCGTTAGAGTTGGAATTAACGGTTTCGGTAGAATCGGTCGTTTAGTCACCAGGGCTGGATTTAAGGATCGGGATCTGGAATTCGTGGCCGTCAACGATATTACCGATGCGAAAACCCTGGCGCATCTTTTTAAATACGATTCCGTTATGGGACCCTATAAGGGAGAGGTGAATGCAGTTGATGGGGGCATAACCATTGATGGCAAATCGCTGAAGATTTTTTCCGAGCGCGATCCCGCCAATATCCCCTGGAAAGATGTTGGAGCCGAGGTCGTAGTCGAATCCACGGGGCTTTTTAGAACCCGCGAGGCCGTGGAAAAGCATATAAGCGGAGGCGCCAAAAGGGTACTGATCTCAGCCCCGGCGAAAGGCCATGACGGCACTTTTGTCAAAGGCGTAAACTTCGATCAGTTTGATAAATCCAAACACAAGATAATCTCCATAGGTTCTTGCACCACAAACTGTTTGGCTCCTGTAGTTAAAGTATTAAATGATAGCTTTAAAATAAAACAGGCGTTCATGACCACCATACATGCCTATACCAATGATCAACGGATTCTGGACGCGCCCCATAAGGACCTGCGCCGCGCGCGATCAGCGGCCTTATCGATGATACCCACCACCACCGGCGCCGCCAAAGCGATATCCGAGGTTATACCTGATGTTAAGGGTAAAATCGACGGTTGTGCCATACGGGTGCCGACCCCCGTCGGTTCGCTTGTGGATCTGGTGGCGGAACTGGGAAAAAGCGTCTCTATCGAGGATGTCAACGCCGCCATGAAAAAAGCGGCAAACGGCCCCATGAAGGGAGTGCTGGAATATACCGAGGATCCCATCGTATCAGTCGATATTATCGCCAATCCTCATTCGTCTATTTTCGACGCCCTTGCTACCATGAAAGTCGGGGATAGTTTCGTTAAAGTATTTTCATGGTACGATAACGAATGGGGATTTTCCAATCGCATGGTCGATATGTTGAAAATGATGGGGGATTGAAAATAATTAACCGTTAATCCTATTTCCGGGGAGGGGTATTATGGCGCGGATACTATTAATTGTCCCGTGTATTCTCATAATCGTTCTGGGGATACCCGGTTGTGAAAAAACCGTCAGACAGGAGAACGGCTACGTCGCCGGAACCGTCACTGTCGAAGGGGCGGGAATCGACGGCGTTACGGTTACGGTTTCATCCTATGCCATCTCTACCGGGAACGCCAAACCGTTGTCGGGAATATATTCGGCAAAAGTAGCAGCAAGAGGAGACTACAGGATTGAGCTTCTGCCCGGGCAATACCGGATCGATTTCGATCTGATTCTCGATGGCGAGCCGCTTCATACCGCCCGATATCCTGTCTCTATCAGTATTGGCGCGGAGACAGTTGTCAATGTCGATCTGAAAGACCCGGTACCCCGGAACCTTATCGGCCGGGATGATGATGCTTCGGTGCTTCTAACATGGGAACACGCTTACGGAGCGTCGTCTTACAACATTTATCGGGCCACCGAACCGGAGGGAATATTCACGCCGGTCGCGATCGTTGATTCCACCTTCGGTACGGTCAGATACGTGGATACTCCTCCGGCCATAGATACCTACCGGTATAAAGTTACCGGGGTCTCAAACCAGGTCGAGTCCGATCCTTCAGAACCGGTAATTGTCGAATTCAGCGGTACCATATCTCCTCCGACAGGCTTTTCGGCCTCCGATAACGTCACCCATGTCTCCCTTGAATGGACGCCGAAATTGAACGCCACCCGTTATAAGATCTACAGGAGTTCCTCCGGAAGTCCCTCTGAATGGATCGTTATCGATTCCACCGCGCAGCCTCAGTACCAGGATATACCCGAATCGTATGACACTTATTCCTACTACGTAACGGCGGTTTCCTATCTTGGAACGGAATCGGTTCCTTCCGCAAGCAGGGTGGTCGAGTTCGACGGCCTGTTTGATCCGCCGTCGGGCGTAATACTGATCGACAGGGGCTCGAGCCTCTATTTGACCTGGATGCCGGAAGAAAACATCGGTTACTATAATATCTACCGTTCGGATATTCCCGATAGCGATTTTGTGAAGATCGATAGTTCCCTGGTTCCCAACTACGTGGATTTCCCCGCCTTGTTCGGGTATTATTATTATCGCGTTACCATAGTCGGCCCCAACAATCTTGAATCCGAGATGTCGGACGCTGTCGGCACTTATTTCGACGGCAGACTCGATCCCCCGGATCAGGTCTTCGCCGTCGACCTGGGATTATCGGTAGAGGTCAGCTGGAGCCAGGTGCTCTGGGCGGCCGCCTATATAGTCTATCGCTCGGATGACGGTGGGGATACCTTTAATCAGATATATAGGGTAAGCGGCGAAAATCTGAGTAAGATCGATTCTCCTCCGCAAGCCGGTAATTATTATTATAAAATCGCTACCGAAACTCTCGACGGTGTGATAGGCGCCTTATCTTCGGCCGCCGATGTCTATTTTAGCGATAATCTGCCGCGACCGGCCAACGTGGTGGCGGTAAACTTCGGGATTTTTGTGGAAATTACCTGGGATGAAGTTCCCGGCGCGAACGACGGCTATAGGATCTACAGGTCTACGACCCCCACCGGCACCTATTCGCAAATCGGGTCGTCTCCCGAACCGCTCTATATCGATACCCCGCAGATCGCCGGCGCCTATTATTATAAAATAACCGCCGTCGACACTCTCGGTCATGTCTCGCCCTACAGCCTCTACGCCTACGCCTATTTCACCGATCAACCGCAGGCGCCTTTTAACGTTTTCGCCGAGAATCTTCTTTACAGGGTGAGGGTCAGCTGGGAGAGCATGGATTCTTCATTCATTTTCATAATATACAGGTCGAGCTTTGCCGACGGAGAGTACGTTCCGATCGATACGGTGGAAGCCGAGCTGGAGATAATAGACTGGCCCTCGAGTTCCGGCCATTACTATTACAAAGTGCAGGCGCAACATCCCTCCCACGGTTCCTCGGATCTTTCTCAGTACGGGCACGTATACTTTACCGGGATTCTGGATAGCCCTTCGAACCTGGTTGTGACAGACGAGGGCTCCTATGTTTCCATCTCCTGGGATGATGTCGAAGGGGCATCGGAATACGATGTTTTCCGGGGCGTAGATGTGAATGAATTGATTGCCATTCAAACAGTCTATGTATCGCAGACCACCGATGTTCCCGATTCCGCGGGAACATATTATTACGCGGTATTGGCAAAAACTCAAGGCGGATTGGAATCGCCAAGATCAGCCCCGGTCGGCGTTGATTTTAATCCCTGATGAGGAGGTTTGGTGAATAAGCTGACCATTGATGATATCGAATTGACTCAAAAACGGGTCCTGACCAGGGTAGATTTTAACGTACCGCTCGCGGACGGCAAAGTGGCGGACGATACCCGCATAAGCGCCTCCATACCGACCATACACAAGATCGTAACCTCCGGCGGGAAAGCGATACTGATGTCCCATCTGGGACGCCCCAAGGGAGAGGTAAAACCCGAATTCAGTCTCGAACCGGTCGCAAGACGGCTTTCCCAGCTGATGGGCAGGCAGGTGCAGTTCGTCAATGATTGTATAGGCGACGAGGTCGAAGATAAAATAAACAGCCTCCCGGATGGGGGAATCATCCTCCTTGAAAACTTGAGGTTTCATAAAGAGGAGGAGAAGAACGATCCCGATTTCGCGAAGGCCCTGGCCCGGCTCGGAGATGTCTATGTTAATGACGCCTTCGGCTCCGCTCACCGGGCGCACGCCTCCACCGAAGGTGTAACGAAATTTATTTCTCCGTCCGCGGCCGGTTACCTGATGAAAAAGGAACTCGATTACCTCGGCGTGGCTCTGGAACATCCCGCCAGGCCCTTTGTGGCCATCCTGGGCGGAGCCAAGATTTCGGGTAAGATCGATGTTATCGAGAACCTCATGAACAAAGTGGACTCGCTTTTAATAGGCGGCGGAATGGCCTTTACCTTCTTTAAAGCCAGGCAGTACGAAATCGGCCAATCGCTTCTTGAGGAAGATAAGGTCAATGAAGCGTCCAACATATTGATGCTGGCGGAAAAACGGGGAATTGATTTTATTCTGCCCGTTGACGTGGTGGTCACGCCAGATCCCGACGCCGATCCGCCTATAACCGATACCGTCACACCGGTTGGAATAAACCCCGACGTGATCGGTGTGGATATCGGCCCCAGGACCGTGGAACGGTTTAAGAAGATTATTCAAGCGGCCGGCACGGTAGTCTGGAACGGGCCGATGGGGATTTTCGAAAAGAAACCGTTCGCTACCGGCACTTTTGAGGTGGCGAAGATACTGGCCGAGGCCAGCAATTCCGGCTGCATATCGATAGTGGGAGGCGGCGATTCGGCGTCGGCTGTCGCCAAAGCGGGGCTGACCGAACAGATGTCGCACGTTTCCACCGGGGGCGGGGCCTCGTTGGAGTTCCTGGAAGGAAAAGTGCTTCCCGGCGTAGCCGCATTAACCAATAGGGGGGCTTGATATGAGAACCCCTCTTGTCGCCGGTAACTGGAAGATGTATACGACCCCGTCCACGGCCGCTGAGCTGGCCGCCCGTATAAAGCTTGATACGGTGAATGTCGATTTCGCGGACATAGCCGTATTCCCGCCTTATATCTGCATCGCCGCGGTTGCGGAAGCGTTAAAAGGCTCCAATATCGAAATCGGCGCCCAGGATATCTTCTGGGAGCCTGAGGGCGCCTATACCGGCGCCATATCGGCCAGAATGATTGCCGAAAGCGGTTGTGCCAGAGTCTTGGTAGGGCATTCGGAAAGACGTACCTATTTCGGAGAGACCGACGAAAAAGTATTGAAAAAAACTGTGGCTGCTTTATCTGAGGGATTGAAACCTATCGTCTGTATCGGCGAAACCCTGGAGCAAAGGGAAGCCGGGATCACCGAAACCATACTGGATACTCAACTCAAAGACGGGATCGGCGCGTTAAAGAATATCGACGCCTTAACTATAGCCTACGAGCCGGTCTGGGCCATCGGCACCGGCAAGACTGCCACACCCGACCAGGCGGATGAGGCGCATAAATATATCAGGGGCCTGATCGCCGGCAGATGGGGCGATAACGTTTCCCGGAACATCAGGATACTCTACGGCGGTTCTGTAAAACCGGATAACGCCCGTTCCCTGTGGGAACGCGAGGATATCGACGGGTTCCTGGTGGGCGGGGCGAGCCTTAAGGCCGATTCCTTTCGCGATATCGTGAATTCGGTTAAATAGGCTCTTGACAACCGGTTAAATTCAAGTATTTTAATCCGATGTCGAAAAATAGAGCGGAGGTTTACGATAAATTATGAGTATTATTTATCCGATTCTTTTAGTAATTCACGTTATCATCGCCCTGGCGCTGATTGTGGCGGTGTTGATGCAGTCATCCAAGGGTGAGGGGCTCGCGGGGGCCTTCGGGGGCGGCGCCTTAACCGGCGCGGTATTCGGCGGCCGGGGCGCGGCGACGTTCCTCTCGAAAGCAACCACCATGCTGGCTATCGGCTTCATGTCCACCAGCATTCTGCTGTTCCTGTCGTTTGGAATCAGGTCCGGCGGAGGGCCGGCTTCCGGGGTGATGGAAGAGCTCCAAGAAACCGGAACCGATCTGGCTCCGCCACCTGCCACAACCGTGCCCGGCGAAGCCCAGCCGACCGATCCGGGAGCCGCCGACGACCTTTTCCAGCAGGTGCCGCAACGTCCCGATACCTCCGGCAATTAAAGATTTCATTTAAGCGGAAGTGGTGGAATCGGTAGACACGCCATCTTGAGGGGGTGGTGCCGAAAGGTGTGGGGGTTCAAATCCCCCCTTCCGCAGGTTAATAATTGAGTGCCCGCCAACGCGGGCTTTTTTACTTGCTTGACAAGTAATTTTTTAATTGCTATTTTTATTCTATAATCAGGAGGCGGTTTGAAAACGCTGATATTGATAACGGTTTTTCCTGTTCTGGTGATGGCATGGGAATTGCCGCCCGGCCTCGAGCTTGTATCTGCGGACGGCAATCATGTGACAGTGAAAGACACCAGAACCGGCATATTAAGCGCCTATCTTATTGAGGGCGAACCGGTTATAAATGGGTGGGCAGTGGAACCGACTGAAGATAGCCTGATTTTTGAGCAAGTGGCCTTTTTCGATATGCGGTTTGCACAGAAATTACAGGTTTTCGATTATAATGAAAATTTACTGCCAGAGCTTATTGTCTGCAATGTTTCAAATGGTGGTAGAGTGAATATTTATGAAAATCAGGGGAATTTTAATTTTGTTGAAGTTTATGAAACCGATCCGGGTATAGTATATGATTCGGGAGATCCGGACGCAGACGGCTTGAATGAGCTTTTGATCAAACTTGACCGGAGCATATATCTTTATGAGCAATTTGAATTTGCTTCATTTCCTGAAAGCCTGGCCTGGTTTATTACCCCATTACCCGGAAATCACCAATGTTGGCCCCAGATATCAGATTTCGATAATGACGGTTTAAAGGAAATTACTTTTTCTATGCAAGATACGCATAATAAGATACGTATTTTTGAAAACAATGGCGATAATAGCTATATCGAAAGATCTCCGATAATCTGGCTTGTACCGACATATCCGGCTGATTATGCCTATGGCGATTTTGATGGAGATGGCAATAACGAAGTCTTATGCGGAGGAATATATGGTCATCTTGCTATTCAGGAGAACGTTGCCGATGACTCATTCGAAGTATCCTGGGAAGCCGAACTTGGACATCCGAATGCCCTTCTTCATGAGAATATTGGCGATTATGATCAGGACGGACGAGATGAATGGGTATCGGCAGGAAGAGATTTTTCGGCAGGCGGTTTCTTTTTTAAGGTCTTCAATTCGGTCGGGGATAATCAATATGAAGCGGTCTATTATGATTCCCTCCCGGGGAATACATGGGATGAGGGTGGTATTTCCGCGGGCGACGTGGACGGCGACGGTATCAATGAATTTTTAGTTTCATCAAATAACAATATTGGTCTTTATAAATATACTTCCGATTATGGGTGGAATCGCGTTTGGTTAACCGAGGAAGGCACAGGAGCCGCTTTGACGCTACCGTTT
The DNA here is from genome assembly GCA_020344055.1 of Candidatus Zixiibacteriota bacterium. Classification (GTDB taxonomy): domain Bacteria; phylum Zixibacteria; class MSB-5A5; order UBA10806; family UBA10806. Next base: position 1,459,969 of record CP070813.1, read on the forward strand.
CTACTTGACATAGATTATGATGGCCTTGATGAGATAGTATTAACGGGGGATTATATTAGAACGAGGATTTACGATCTAGTTCCAACTCATATATTTCAATCTACCGAGCCAAAAACATATTTTAATCTTCGGGTTTATCCTAACCCGGCCAACAATAAAATCATTTTTACATATAATCTCCCAAACTCGGCCGATATAACACTCGAAATCTACGACATTCTAGGCCGCAAGGTCCAAACATTGATCGACGAATTCCAATCTCCCGATTCGTATGCGGTAACCTGGGACGCATCTCATATCGCCTCCGGCATGTATTTCTACCGGCTTCAGGCAGAGAATTATACAGCTACCCGTAGAATGAGCATAATTAAATAGGCCGTAAAAGACGGCAAAAAGCCCCGGCCGCGCGGTCGGGGCTTTTTCATTTAACCTGTTGCGTTTAACGAAATTTTGTCTAATTTAGCGTTTAATGAAAACCAGAATCCTTCAAAAAAGATCGGGTTGCCGGGGAGTTGTCGACGGCAGGGATGTCATCATATTCAGTTCCAACGATTATCTCGGACTATCCTGCCACCCGGAGATTATTAAGGCGGCATCCGAAGCGGCAAAAAGATACGGTATCGGCACCGGCGGCGCGCCGGGAACGACCGGCACAACCGACTTGCATCAGGAACTTTCGCGGGCCATCGCGGACCTTAAGTCGCGTGAAAAAGCGGTCCTGTTTCCGTCGGGATATCAGGCCAATATAGCTATCCACAACTCTCTGGCTTCGCCGGAAACGGTCTATTATCTCGATAAAAGACATCATCCATCGGCGGTTGACGGGGCTCGCCTGGGAAGCGGATCGGAGATCATCAGATTTAATCATAATGATCTGACAGACCTGGAGGATAAACTGAAATCCAGTGAAGGCAGGACCAACGTGGTAAGCCTCCCCTCGGTCTTTACCGTGGACGGCGACATAGCCCCGCTGGATAAAATCGCCGATCTGAAAAGTAAGCATGATTTTTCGCTTATTCTCGACGAGGCCCACGCCACCGGTTGCGTGGGGAAGTCCGGCCACGGGCTCGAGGAACATTTCAATCTTCACGGTGTCGCAGATTTCATTATGGGCTCATTTTCCAAAGCGCTGGGCTCGCAGGGAGGTTTTGTCGCCTATAACAGTATATCGGAAAAGCAGTTAAAATCGGGGTTCAGGCAATTTTCATATTCGACATCACTGTCCACGGTTTCCGTGGCCGCCGCCTTGAAGGCGTTGAGAATATTCAAGTCCGATGAGGATTTATATAAATCTCTACAGAAAGCGAAATCGTCTATTATAGAAGAATGTAGAAAACAAAATATTGAGATAATCTCGCATGAAAGCATGATTCTCCTGGTACCCTGCGAAAATCTTACTGAAGCGCTGGAAAAACTGCTTGAGGACGGTTTTTTTGTGGTGCCAGCGAAGGCGTATATAAACGATCGGAGACAGGATTGCCTGCGGATTACCCCCATGTCGCTACACAGCGGGAATGACATTAAGGCTTTCGCGGACTATATAGCCAAAAGTGTAATCCAGAAGCGAAGTTAGCGAAAAAATATGATCCATTTTCACCTATTTTTAGTATAATAGACTATGTTTCAGAACGGAACCGGAAGAGAAGACTACCGAAAATACCTGAATCCCGAGGTTGTCAGCCGGCTGTCATCCATAGAACTTAAAGCCAGGCTTGTAGTTGAGGGATTCATAGTGGGTCTGCACCGTTCGCCGTATCACGGTTTTTCGGTGGAATTCGCCGAACACCGGCAATATATGCCCGGCGATGATTTCAAGCATATCGACTGGAAGGTTTACGGCAAATCGGACAGGTTTTTTATCAAGCAGTTTGAGGAGGAAACCAACCTCAAGAGCTATATCCTCCTGGACGCCTCGAACTCCATGGGGTATAAATCCGACGGCATTACGAAGCTCGAATACGGATCTTATCTGGCGGCGTCGCTATCTTACCTGATGCTTCGCCAGCAGGACGCTCCGGGGCTTCTGGTCTATGACGAGAGAATCAGGTCGTATATACCGCCCAAAGGGGCCCGTTCCCACATCAACCCGATTTTAAGGCAGCTAAATAATACATTGCCTTCCAGTAAGACCGATGCCTCGGTCGCCTTTCATGAGCTGGCGGAGCGGGTAAAGAGGCGGGGTCTGATTATTGTCATCTCGGATCTTCTGGACGACCCCGAAAAAGTCCTTCTGGGATTAAAGCATTTCCGTCACCGGCAGCACGAGGTCATTGTCTTTCAGGTTCTCGATCCCTACGAGCGGAATTTCGCGTATAAATCCGAGGCGAGATTCAAAGACATGGAGACCGGGAAAGAGCTTTTAACCGATCCCTGGCAGATAAGGGGCGATTATATTTCACGCTTGAGCGATTATCTGGGTTGGATATCCAAATCCTGCAGGGATTCTCATATAGATTATCATTTACTGGACACCTCGATACCTTTTGACCGGGCGTTGTTCGGATATCTTGCCAAAAGGTCGAAATTGGGTTGACAGGGGTCTCTTATTGCATATATTAAAGAAAGAGAGAAATACTTCCGAATAGAAGTTAAAGGTGAGATTAATCTTAAGGATGCAACTTATGAGAAAAACAGTTCTGATTTTGGCGATTGTCGCCGGAGTTGCCGCGTTGGCATACGCGGATCCCAGGCTGGTGATTCCTGAGAAAAGCTGGGATTTTGGCTACGTGCCGCAGCAGGGTACGTTCACGCATGATTACTGGATCAAGAATACCGGCACCGATACGCTGAGGATAATTAAAGTAAAGCCCGGGTGAGGTTGCACCAGTGCGCCGATAAGGAAGGACGTATTGGCGCCGGGCGAATCCACGGTCGTGGAGCTGATATTCAAAACCAGATCCTATAAAACAAGAATAAGCAAATACGCCACCATCTATTCGAATGATCCGGTGCAATCTACCGACAAGATCCACCTTTCCGCAAACGTGTATGCGTCAACCGATACCGCTTTGCCCTTTACGCTGCCTCCCGGAAACGTGAGCCTTTCCAAAGACAGCAAGAAAGGCAAAATCGTTTTAGAGAATAAGGGCGATTCAAGATTGTGGATTGAACCGGCAGGCGGTCTTCTGGAGGGTCTTTCGCTGAAGGTAAAGAATGATGACCCGAAGCCGGGGCAGAAATCCGAATTGCGATTTGAGTGGAAGGACGATTTCGAGAAAGAAAACGTTGAAAGATCGGTTACATTTCTGGTGTACGGCGAGGGGGCGGATTCCACCAGGTTCTCGGTACCGATAGTCTTGCAGGGGACCGATCCCGCGCCACCTCCCAAGGTGACAAGACCCAAAAGAACAACGACGGGGAAATCAATCGATGCCAAAAAGCGAACAGTCCGCAGGCCGGCGAGGCGGACAACGTCAGCGACAGAAGATCCCAGAGTAGTAAAACCGGCTAAAACCGAAAAAGCTGAAACCACAAAACCGGTTGACGCGGAAAAACCTGTGCCTTCACCGACTGCCAAAGAAAAGCTATCATTAGAGAAGAAAACCGAGGAGAGCAAATCGAAAAATTCCCCGCAACCGGCTGGTATCGAATCCGAAGAAAATCAATAGCTTCGTAAACCGGTAAAATTTAAGCCGTGGAAATATAATCTTCCGCGGCTTTTTTTATGATACGCAATTTTTATTCTATTCGAAATTAGTACATGGCCAGGCTGGCCGGCGCGTAACGGGATAGATCGGAATATGGTTTTGTAGACAAAAATACGGTCATCTCGGATATTTTAAAGCCGTGCGATTTTAATCTTTGAAATAAGGCGGCGTTATTGGCGCCGACATTGATTTCTATCTCTTTTGGTTTTGCCCCGATACATTCCCTGATAGATTCAGTGAGGATATCCGGAAGATATTTCGGGTAAGGCGAGCCCGCCGGCATGATATGGGAGTTCCTGATAACCGCCGAATACCCGACCCATCTGGAATTTTTATAAAAGTTGAGGATTTTGGCATGAGGGCTTCTGGCATAATAACGAAGGTCTATAAGACGGGAATATCCCCTGATTTTCTTCTCCAGCCGGTTAATCCTTAAAATCGATTTGTTGGAATTATCCTCCACTACCTTGAGGCCGGTGGGGCGGACCCTGAAATTCTTGTTGATTTTCCGGTACATGACGAAGATCGGGTACAGGGGCATGATACCGAAAGAGGAATAAAGGGCCAGGGATACCTCATTATAGGAAAATGTGCACAGAGAGTAGGAGTCGGCCTTATCTTTGCCGTATCTCAAGCATCTTTTCAAGAGCTCGTTTCCGACACCCTTGACCTGCGACCCGGGAGCGACGAAAAGGTTGGCCAGATACCATTGCTTTCCCCGCATGATGGCGTGTCCGAAACCGATCATCCTTCCGTTTTCGAACGCTCCCCAGTAACCGTCCCTGTCGGTCTTATACTTATGATCGAAGAACGGCGAGACCTCGGTGATTTTCTCGTCGAAGGTGGGCCGGTTGTTTTTTCTCCGGAGATGATTGAACGAGCGCTGAAACAGCCTGGAGGCTTCCAGAAGCTCGTCTCGCCCAAGATGCCTGTAAGTAATCCTGGCCATAATATCTTTCCTACGTGATAATGGACGGAATAGTTTAGTTTATTTTTCGTTTTATCGCAAGCATGAAATAGCCGGCAATTCGGGTACCGAGCATTCCGGGCGGCATGCTTTTGCCGAAGGCATAAGCATGCTAAATAATTCGTGTCGTAATACATGCTTATCCATCTTCGGTGGAAAAGCATGCCACCCCTATATCCGAAGTTCCTTATACCTCTTCATTCGTCAGGAGCCCTGCGGGCTCCTGACCTACAGATTCCCGTGTTTTGAGAACACGGAAATTCCTTGACAGCGGAATCCATGATATTTAAATTGAAAATGTGTAGGATATTCCGTTCGGCGGAAGACATAAAGGGGGAGCGATGGTTCGAGCGAAATTAATTATAGGGGCGGTGTTGATATTGCTGTGCTTGGCCCTGTCTACCTCCGCGCAGGATATCGAGTTCGTGAGTTCGACGCTGCATCATAATCTGTACAGAGGTATTGGGAGAATAGGGGATTTTGTTTATTGCGGCGGGCCGTACGGGATTCATATTTTTGATATAGGCGACCCTTCTAATCCATTTCTGGCAGGAATCTACGACTCAATCTATGTGTCTCGATTTTTTATAGAGGGAAATTTTGCCTACGCGTTCGGCAGTCCGCCCGGATTGTGGATTTTTGATGTTTCGGATCCATTGGATCCCCAGGTGATTAGCTCGTCGAGTTTTCCACTTGAGTATCCAGGCCAAGTGGCATACTATAATAATACATTCTATTCGGCTATAGAATCAGATTCCCTGGGCTTTCCTATCGGGATTATATATGTTGTGGATGTCTCAGATCCTTATTCTCCGGTAGTTTCCGATTCAATGCGATATTCGTATCTTGTGGGGAGCATGTGGGCTGCCGATGGTTATTTGCAGGTACATTTGTACGAATATGGTTTTTGGGATAATAGCTGGGCAGTATACTCTCTGTCCGATCCGGCCCATCCATATTACCTTACAGGGATGGGATTTGGCCTGAGCTTCATTTTTGGTCTAACGGCTTGTGATCATTATGCATATTTGTGTTTTGACCAAGTGGTGAATATATATGATTTTTCCACTCCATATGATCCAACACTGGTAAGAATAGACAGCACCGGTAGTTTCCCGAATTTAGTCATGACGGTTGACAGCATTGGATATGCTTGGACAAATTATGGAATCAGGACTTATGATATGAGTAATCCCGTATTTCCAGTTCAGATGGGTTATGCTTATATCTCAGACAATGTATGCTTTTTCGCATACCATGGAGATACGTGTTTTACAACCACTATAAATTCAGTATTGGACGATGATGAGGCCAAGTTTAACATAATTGATTTTACCGATCTTTACAATCCCTCAGTAATTGGAGAATACTGGTCGCCGGGGACTTCGTATGACGTCCAACTGAGGGGCAATTATGCCTTCATTGCGAACGGCACAAACGGGATCGTTATTCTTGATATCAGTATACCTGAACAACCTATGATTTGGGATATTTTCGAAGTCCCTGTAGTTGCGCTGGATTTATATATTGACGGTAACAGATTATATTTGCTTAGCAATCGTAGTAGATTCAGCATATATGAAATTTCCGAAGACAACCATTTATTCCTGCTCGGTTATATTAACAATTATTCTGCGGTCACCCGGAACTTCTATGTTGACGGTGATTATGCTTATTTGACCGAAGACGAACGCATAAATCCGGGGGGCGACTTTGTCGGGGTATTGGATATCAGTGACCCCACAAATCCAATAGTGGTTGACACTATAGGAAATGTTGTTAATCCGAATTATATTGTAGTTGATAACGGATATGCCTATCTGACGACCTCAAATGATTTAAGAATCTATAACGTATCAAATCTCGATTCAATTTCCTTGGTGTCTATATATCCTTATCAAAACTATGGCAGCCAAATAGTCATTGAATATCCTTACCTGTATATGGCCTGCGCCAATACCGCTTTTGAAATCATAAATATTTCGGATCCAGCCAATCCCTTTTGTGTTGGTACCTATGATTCTCTATCTTCATCGAATATTACTCTTTATGAAAATTACGCAATATTGAAATATGGAAGCCGATTATATATCATGGATATTTCAGATCCCGAAAATCCCGAATTAATTTCCTTATATATTATGCCCCCTGTCTGGTATTCGACAGAAGAGGTATACGTACGCGGTCAATATATATACGTTCCGGCTTATAGCAGATTCGAAATCCTCCGCCTTACCCCTACCGGGATCGAGGAGGTCAGCTCTCTAAATCTCGGGGGCTTCTCTCTCCCCCAGAACTACCCCAACCCCTTCAACGCCTCAACAACCATCAGCTACAGCCTGCCGGAACCGGCCGATATCCGGATCGAGATATTCGATATCCTGGGGCGCAAGGTGGAGACGCTCTTTTCCGGGCTGCAAGAGGCGGGGGAGCATACGGTTAGCTGGAGGCCGGGTGATATCTCGTCTGGTATCTATTATTATAGAATAGGATCGGAGGATTTTGGTCAAAGCAGGAGTTGTTTGCTGATTAAATAATCAGGTTTATTACGGAGAATAAAATTTCAGGGGTTATGCGTGGGTGATCCCTACAGCGTTTGTTTCGGGAATCGTAGTTCCCGAAACACAGAGGATTGAATCGGTATTCACCTTCTTTTTGAATATATAATTCGCGGAATATAGATGTCTAGTTTGTAGATCGCCTGGACCTCAAAATCTCATTTTTATGAAACCATTTTTCGATATTTTGTGTATTTAAAATGTGATAATACGTTGGCCGCAGTGTGTTTTCCATTTAACAGATTCAAGGAGTACCGGATGAAGAGAGTTTTGATTGGCGCTGTTGTGTTATCGGTGGTCGTATTCGCTTTTGTGGTGAGCGGTTTCGATTTCTCGACGGCCGAAGTGCAGAAAGCCCGGCAGAGATCGGAGATCGATGACAAATACAAGTGGAGCCTGGAGGATATCTTTGCCGACACCGCCGCCTGGCAGGCAGATTTCGATCTTCTGCAATCGCGTATGGGCGAGCTTGAAAATTATAAGGGGAGACTGGGCGAATCGGCGGAGACCTTATATGAGTGTTTATCACTGCAGGATAGCCTGAATATAATACTGGGCCGCCTGTATGTTTACGCCTTTATGAAACAGGATGAGGATACCCGCATATCCGAATATCAGCAGCTGGGTGGGAAAATAATGACTCTTAACACTCAGTTCGGGAGTATAGAATCTTATATTAACCCGGAAATTCTGCAGATGCCGGACGAGAAGTTGAGGGGATTTGTGGATTCCGATTCCAGAATGGAAACATACCGTTTCTATATCGAAGACCTGATCCGTTCCAAGGAACATATTCTATCTCCCGAAGAAGAGAAGATATTAGCCCTGGCCGGCAACGCCACTCAAGGCACCAAGAATATTTTCCGAATGATGTATAACGCCGATATTAAATTTCCGACCATAACCGACCCGGACGGCAACGAGATCGAGATTACGCGGCAGCGTTTCCAGGAAATTATGAAACATTCCAATCGCGATTATCGCAGAGAAGCGCATAAAAAATATAACGAAGCTCAGCTCGGCTATTTCAATTCATTCGGGGCCATTATGGCCTCCACCATAAACAACAACTGGTTTTACGCGCAGGCCAGGAAATATAACTCCTGCCTGGAGGTTTCACTCGATAGCGATAACATACCGCCCGCCGTTTTAACCAACCTTATTGACGGCGTCAACGCCAATTTCGCGCCGCTTCATAAGTGGATGTCTATCCGCAAGCGGATCATGGGCCTCGACGAGCTGCACGGGTACGACGGCTCGGTTCCGCTGGTACCGGAAGCCGATAAGAAAATACCGTATGATGAAGCCACAAAAATACTGGTGAAGGCTCTAAAGCCGATGGGCAAGGATTATGTCAAAGACCTCGAGATGGGAATGAACTCCAGCTGGATTGACGTTTACGAATCCGAGGGGAAACGTTCCGGCGGGTATAACTGGGGTTCCTATTCCACGCATCCCTACATACTGATGAACTATAACGATGAAATCATTAACGTGTTTACGCTGGCGCACGAGATGGGGCACGCCCTTCACAGTTATTATTCCAAGAGAACGCAGCCTTACCGAACCGCCTATTCCACCCTGTTTGTTGCCGAGGTTGCCTCCACCACCAACGAATCGATTCTGATAGACTACATGCTCGAAAACACCAAGGATAAGAAAGAGAGGATGTATCTATTGGATTTCTTTATCGAAGAGATCATAAACACCTTTTATTTCCAGACCATGCTTTCGGAATTCGAGCTGAAAATATACGAGACGGTGGAAAAGGGCGGGGCGGTGTCATCGGAATCGATGCGGCAGATGTATACCGAGCTGACCCAGAAGTACTGGGGGCCGGATTTCGTTATCGACGAATGGGGCGGTTGGGGCGGAATCAGGGTTCCGCATTACAATACTCATCCCCCTTACTATGTCTACAAGTACGCCACCGGATTCGCGTCGGCGCAGGCCATTTCCAAGAAAATCCTTGAGGGCGATGAGAAGGCCCGGGCTAAATATCTCGAATTCCTGACCTGGGGCGGTAACGATTACCCGGTGGAACAGTTGAAAAAGATCGGCGTCGATCTGACCACTCCCGATCCGGTGAATGCCACCATCGCCGTGTTTTCCAACCTGGTGGACGAAATGGAAAAACTGCTGGACGAAAGTTAATTTCGGGAAAATTTTGTTTAAGGCGGGTCTGAAAGGCCCGCCTTTTTTATTGGGAACCTGCGTAAATTAATTTATAGTATATTGTTTTAATGAGTACTTCAAATCTGACAATACCGGTTTCCGGTATGCAATGCGCATCCTGCGTGGGCCGGGTGGAGAAATCGCTGAAGGATGTCGAGGGAACGGTCGAGGTTAACGTCAACCTGGCTACCCAGCAGGCGTCTATTACCTATGATCGAGATAAGGCTAGCATTAACGATTTCGTGGAAAGCGTTAAGGCGGTCGGTTACGATGTCCCGTTACAGAAAACCGAGATAAAAATATCCGGCATGAGCTGCGCTTCCTGCGTAGCATCCATCGAAAAATGGCTTCTGGATATGGACGGCGTTGTTGACGCCTCGGTGAACCTGGGCGCCGAAACGGCCTATGTTACCCATATCCCCGGCGTGAAGTTCGAGGATCTCAAGGATGTAATAGAATCGGTTGGTTATAAGGTTGTGAGTACGCCCGCGGAGGAAACCGAGGATTTTGAGAAAAAAGCGCATGATGAATTTTACAAAAAGTTAAAAACGCAGTTTATAGTCTCCGCAATACTAACCGCTTTGGTGCTGATATTCGCTATGACGCCTCTCCTCCCGGCAGGTATCAGCCGATACGCCCAGTTGATAGTCACCATACCTATCGTTTTCTGGGCGGGATCGAGGTTCTATATCGGATTTATAAAGGGACTGAAGCATAAAACCGCCGACATGAACACCCTGGTGGCGGTAGGAACCGGTTCGGCGTTTCTCTATAGCGTGGTGGCAACGTTTTTCCCGGGATTATTCGAATCGGCCGGTAGGGCCGCCGATGTCTATTATGATACCGCTGCGGTGATTATAACCCTGATACTTCTGGGTCGCACGCTGGAGGCCCGCGCCAAGAGCCACACCTCCGACGCGGTCAGGAAGCTGGCGGGGCTGCAGGCCAAAACCGCCAGGGTGATCCGGGACGATAACGAAATCGATATCGATATAAAGGATGTTGTTGTAGGGGATATTGTGATTGTGCGGCCGGGCGAGAAGATACCGGTGGACGGGGAGATAATTGATGGTTTTTCCGCCATCGACGAATCGATGCTGACCGGTGAGTCGATCCCGGTGGATAAAAGTATCGGCGATAAGGTTATCGGCGCCACCATAAACAAGGTGGGGAGTTTCAAATTCAAGGCCACCAGGATCGGCAAGGATACGGCCTTAGCGCAGATAATCCAGATGGTGAAACAGGCGCAGGGATCAAAGGCGCCGGTACAGAGGCTGGCCGATAAGATCGCGGGGATATTCGTGCCGATCGTTATCGGGATAGCGGTGGTGACGTTTATCGTCTGGTTTTTTGCCGGGCCGGAGCCGGCGTTGACCATCGCGCTTTTGAATTTTGTTTCGGTTATGATAATCGCCTGCCCCTGCGCGCTGGGGCTGGCGACACCAACGGCGGTGATGGTGGGAACCGGTCTGGGGGCCGAGCACGGGATATTAATAAAAGGCGGTGAAATACTGGAGAAAGCCCGCGAGATAGACACCGTGGTTTTCGATAAGACCGGAACATTAACAAAAGGAACTCCCGAGGTCACCGATATTGTTGCGTCCGATAATTTCGACGAAGATAAGATATTGTATTACACCGCTTCCCTCGAAAAAAGATCGGAGCATCCACTGGGAATGGCGATAGTTAAAAAAGCCGAAGCGAAGAATGTAAAATTGGCAGAACCGGAAAACTTTCTGGCGATTGAGGGAAAGGGGATATCCGGAAGTGTGGATGGTAACCGAATCCTCCTGGGGAAGACCGGGTTTTTGACCGAAAAGGAGATTGATCTCTCCGGTGTAGAGAATAAAATTAAAGAGCTATCCGAAGAGGGCAAGACGGTGATGATTCTCGCCGTCGATAAGAAAGCGGCCGGCGTCATCGCCGTGGCCGATACGTTGAAAGATGAGGCGCCGGGAATAATAGACCAGTTGAATAAAAGCAAGATCGTACCGGTGATGATAACCGGCGATAACGCCCAGACCGCTCAGGCCATCGCCGGGAAAGCCGGGATAATCGAGGTGGTCGCCGAGGTCCTGCCGCAGGAGAAGGCGGAGCGGGTGAAGCAACTGCAATCTGAGGGCAAGAAGGTGGCCATGGTGGGTGACGGGATCAACGACGCGGTGGCTCTCGCCCAGGCCGATATCGGGATAGCGATCGGCACCGGCACCGACGTGGCGCTGGAGGCGTCCGATATCACGCTGGTGGGCGGCGACCTGGCGGGGGTGCCCAGGGCCATCAGGCTGTCGAAAAAGACGCTGGCCACCATCAAATGGAATCTTTTCTGGGCGTTTATTTATAATATCATTGGTATCCCCATCGCGGCGGGGATATTATATCCCGTGTTTGGGACCGCCGGATTTTTGAGCCCCATGATAGCGTCGGGGGCCATGGCGTTCTCGTCGGTGTTTGTGGTGACGAATTCTCTCAGATTGAAAAAAGCGAAGATATAGAGTAAGCGCTAGCGGTAGGTCAGGAGCCCCCCGCCGCAGGTGGGGCTCCTGACAAATTAAATAATAAGAAGCGTCAGGAGCTTCCAGCTCCTGACCTACCACTTCAAGTGAATTAGATTTTTGAAACCGTTAAAATAATCGATGGAAACGGGGGAATTTTAATGTAGATTATTGGTATTATGTAATGGGAAATATTATTGAGAACTAAATAAACTTTATTCTTGATCAAACAGGTGTAAAGGAATGGATGATAATAATACCTGAGGAGTAGTAAAGATGATTAGAGGAATAATTATTTCAATTTACATTACTTTTGCTTTTTTTCAAATATGCCTAAGTGAGGTTGACAAATGTCATATTGGCTGGAAATTGTTTTTTCCTGAAAAATCTCGCAATAGCTTTATGTATACCTTATATGAATATAATGTAAGCGATGAAATATTAGCAGAAGACGAGGATTTTTTAATAACATATTATAGAAACGAGGGAAATGATTATTTGGCTAACGCCCGATATTTTCTAGGCGGTGCGGTGAAATTATTCAATATGGATTCCATATATGTTCGTAGATATGAGCCTCATGTTTTCCATCATAGTTATCAATATATCCTTGTCGATTTAGCGCATAAAAATAGAATTTTACTAAATACTTTCTCAAAAGATGATTTCAACCTTTTGATAAAGAATTTTGTGGTAGATGATTATATTTATCTCTCCCAATTATATATCGTATTAAGTAATATTGATAAAACTGTATATCTTTTGAGTCACGGAGCTAGTATATTTCTTGCCGCTGATGCAATAGATCCTTGTCTTTTGGTGTCGAATACTGAGGAAGTTTTGGATAGATATGACGAATTTGAAAAAAAATATTGCCAGGGAATAAAGCCGCCAGTTCTTCAGAATGTAAATGATAAATATATAGTGGAGTTATATGCATATATTTGGAGTGACTATAAGATACTTAAATATACATTTACATTTCAAGATAAGAGTATAACGAGCATAGATAGCGAACTGCTTGTCGACAGACGGAAGGTGGCGAAATTGCGGGGGATAGATCCGGATTATATTAGAGATGAATAAATTACGGTGCTGCCGGGTCACCCGACCCGGCAGTTTCATATATTCAAAAAGCGCCGGGTGAGG
>CP070813.1:1473056-1506567 GCA_020344055.1 Candidatus Zixiibacteriota bacterium
GCCTCTTTTATTGACGGCGAAGTCCTTAATGTTAACGGCGGGGCGGTCCTCGCCGGATAAGTAGTATTTAGACCTAATTATCATTTATACAGCTTTGTGGTTGACAACCAAAATTGTAATGGATATTTTCCAGATTCAAGATAAAATGCCGGGAACGAGGAAGTTGCTGGATTACTAAATGGAATTAGCGAAAGTTTTAGCCCCCGTATCAGAACATCTCGACAATTTTGAGATCGAATATAAACGCGCTCTGGAAACCGATTCGGTCATAATAAAGGAGATTACCGAACACCTTTACGGCGGTCCCGGCAAAAGGCTTCGTCCCGCCCTTATTTTTATGACCGCCGGCGTTTATAACGACGCCTCCATATACTCGGCCCTGGCGGTGGAGTTCATTCATACCGCCACGCTTCTGCACGATGACGTCGTCGATGAATCCCGCTCCCGACGGGGAATCGAAACCGTCAATCATAAATGGAACAATCTCGTTTCGGTCCTGATGGGGGATTATTTCTTCGCCAAGGCTTTCAATATGCTGGTAAAGGCGGGATCGCCCGAAATCATGGCCTCTTTTGCCAGGGCGACCGAAAGAGTCTCCGTCGGTGAGTTGAACCAGGTTTTTTATACCGGCAACTTCGATATAACCGAAGAACGATACCTGAATATTATCGCCGATAAGACAGCATCGCTATTCGCCTGCTCGGCGGAGGCGGGCGCGTTGTGCGCGGGCATAAACGGTGGGATTCGGGAAGGTTTGAAAAAATACGGCGAAAAAGTGGGTATGGCCTTTCAAATCACCGATGATCTTCTGGACCTTATCGGGGAAACCAAAAAGACGGGGAAGACCCTCGGCTCCGATATTCGCGAAGGATGGGTTACATTGCCGCTGATCCAGGCCTTGAAAAATGATTACGGGCGCTCCAGGGAAAGGATAAAAGGAGTTATCGGCAATGAGGTCGGGCAATCCGGCATTAGGGAAGTCGTTGACTTCGTTAAGAATAACGGCGGGATCGAATACGCGGAACAAAAGGCCAGGGGATACGTTCAAGACGCTGTGGATATTTTGCATTCGCTGGACGGTTTACCGATGAAAAACGTCCTGGAGGAATTCGCCGTCCTGGCGGCGGCGCGGGATATGTAAACAGGTCCAAATTGTTTTAAAACCGCGCCACTCCGGTTCGTATTGGGGTGGCGTTTTTCGTCACAACGATTCAAATTTGATGGAAATACTGATACTTTCAAAGTACTGGTACTGGTTCGCTGTATTGAGCGTTGCCGCATTGGCAATCGGCATTTACTCTTATAAAAAAAGCTACCCGCCCTTGAGTAAATTCTGGCGGATTTTGCTGGCGGTTTTTCGGGGAATCGCCTTGTTGCTGCTCGGTTTCCTGCTTATAGAACCGTTATTAAACGCTTATAGCGAACGGACTGTCAAATCCAGGCTGGCTGTCTTAATCGATGACACCTCCAGTATGGGTATAATAACCGCCGGCATATCCCGGATCGATCTCGCTGACAGCCTGGTTTCGGCAGAGCTGTCCGATGTCGACTACCGTTATGACGTTTTCACCTTTTCCCATGGAAAAACCGAATCTGATGCCCTTCCGAGTGCTGGGGACCTATCGGGAGATGCCACCTCCATTTCCGGGGCGTTGAAGGCTGTCGAATCTTCGAAAAATTTCCATGAGTACGGCGCCGTTCTTCTTGTCACCGACGGCGGCCATAATCTCGGGGTCGATCCCGTGGATCAGGCCGCGAACCTGGATATTCCCGTATTTACATTGACCGTAGGGGAGGAAATCGCCGAAGGCAATATATCCATTTCCGATATCGTATTTCCCCCCGTAGCCTACAGCGGGGATAAGTTTAAAATCGAGGCCGAGATATCCGGAAGGGGATTGGGAAATGCCAGGTCCAGGCTGGTGCTGAGCGAAGGCGGAAAGATGGTGGGAAGCGCCATGTTTGAAGTGCCCTCGGAGGGCCGCAACGTAAAGGCCGATTTCGAAATCGAAGCCCCCGATCCCGGAAATATCGAATATAGAATTTCAACTCCGGTTCTGGAAAAAGAGATAAAAACCGCCGACAACGAGCGAATTATCGTTGTCAGAGTATTAAAAAGTAAAATAAACGTATTTATCGGCGCCTCATCCCTGAACTGGGAATTCAAATTTATAAAACAGGCTTTAAACCAGTTCGATGAGTTCAATATCGACGCCGTCTATCCCGAAAGTCCCGGCAGGTTTTCGGCTCCCGGCCCGCCCAGGGGTTTGAGCGGTTTGAATAAATACGACGCCGTAATTTTCGTAAACTGTTCTCCTCCAGACCTCAGGATAGCGGTCGATGATTTGAAAAGCTTCCTTTCTGGGGGCAGGGCGATGCTCTACGTTGCCGGAAGAGATTACAGTTCCAGTATCCGGCGCTTCGGAGGTCTGTTGCCCCTGGAAGTTCAAAACGTTTCCGTAGCCGAAGGCGATTTCTTTTTCGAGCCGGCAACCGCATATCGTCAGCATGCAGCCATATCGATAAGCGAAAATCCCGATAAAAGCGATAGATATTGGAATTCGCTTCCGCCGCTTTCAAGAATGATTACCGGCATAAAGCCGACCGGGGAAATTTTGCTGGAAGGCAGATCGGGCACAGGGCCCTCCAGGATTTATCCTCTTCTGGTTGCCGGCAGATTCGAAAAAGGTCGGGTTGTCGCCGTTACCGGATTCCCTCTCTGGAAAAGTCACTTCGGATCGGCCAACCTTGACGGGATGTCGGATGTGATTCCGAAATTCTGGAAAAACCTCCTGAGATGGGCATCCTCCGCCGATGTCGAGGAAAGATTTAAGGCGTTTACCGATCAAAAGGTGTACCGCCTGGGAGAGCCGATTAAATTCACCGCCTATTTAAATGACGAATCCAATTCCCCCAGAAACGGCGCCTTGATGACGGTATCGATAACTCGGGAAGAGGAACGATTGAAATTTAAGGATGCCGTACTGGCTCAAACAGGCAACGGAATTTATGAAGGAGAAATGGAATCTCCCGGAACGGGGAGATATGTTTTTGAAGTTGTGGCCTCATCTTACGACGATACGCTGGGTGTATTTTCCGGAGAGTTTACCGTCGAAAGTTTCAGTCTGGAGATGGCTTCCAGCGCGCCCGATTATAAGTTGACACAAAGAATCGCCGAAGTTACGGGCGGTGCCGCTTATAACGTTGACAGCATTAAAGATTTTTCTGAAAATATAAAATTATATCCGTATATCGAAACGGAACTTTCCCAGGTAAAGCCATTCGGCATGCCCGCCATACTGGCAATTATCCTGATTCTCCTTTGTGTGGAATGGGGTTTGAGGAAGAGATTCAGGTTGCCCTGATTACTTCACGCAACGGATTTGCATTTATTCATAAAAAATCATTGAAAAGGGATAGAGATCTCAGTAAATAATTGGGAGTAGAATCGAAAACGTAAAGGTTCGGGAGAATTATGGGAATCATTTTGGATTTGAAAGCAAGGCAGATAATCGATTCGCGGGGCAATCCCACAATCGAGGTCGATTGCCTGCTTGATACGGAGGATTTCGGGCGCGCCGCTGTACCCTCAGGAGCTTCCACGGGTGAGTTCGAGGCGGTGGAATTGCGGGATGGCGACAAAACGAAATATATGGGTAAGGGCGTGTTGAAAGCGGTTGATAATGTCAATAATGTAATCGCGCCGGCGTTATTCAACAGCAACATAGACGCTCTCGACCAGGCCGCCCTGGATGAGTTTCTAATAGAGCTCGACGGCACCGAAGATAAGGGCAACCTGGGTGCCAACGCCATCCTGGGCGTATCCCTCGCCGTCTGCAAAGCGGCTGCCGTTTCCTGCGGACTTCCGCTTTACAGGTATATCGGAGGGGCCAGGGCCAATATCCTGCCGGTACCGATGATGAATATCCTAAACGGCGGAAGCCATGCCGACAATAACGTCGACCTGCAGGAATTCATGGTGATGCCGGCGGGCCGGCCGACCTTCAGCGAATCGCTGCGTTGTGGTATAGAGATATTCCATCACCTGAAAAAGGTACTCTCCGCGAAGGGGTATAATACCGCCGTCGGCGATGAGGGCGGATTCGCCCCCGATCTCAAATCGAACGAAGAAGCGCTGCAGGTGATTATGGAAGCCGTTGAAAAGTCGGGCTATATCGCCGGCGACGACGTTTTTATCGCCCTCGATCCGGCCTCGTCGGAATTCTTCGAGGACGGCATGTACAACCTGAAATCGGAAAACAGAAAACTGAGCTCGGAGGAGATGGCCGATCTCTACGCCGAATGGGTCGATAATTATCCCATTATATCAATTGAGGACGGCCTCGCGGAAAAGGACTGGGATGGCTGGAAAGTATTAAATGAAAAAATCGGCGGCAAGGTGCAGCTGGTCGGAGATGATCTTTTTGTCACCAATACCTCCCGGCTCGAACGCGGCATACAGGAAAATTCCGCCAATTCCATTTTAATTAAGCTGAATCAGATAGGCACTCTTACCGAGACTTTGCGGGCCATCGAAATGGCTCATAGAGCGGGATGGACCGCCGTAGTCTCGCATAGGTCGGGCGAAACCGAGGATACCACCATTTCGGACGTTGTGGTGGCCACCGGCTGCGGGCAGATAAAGACCGGTTCGGCATGCAGAACCGACCGGATCGCCAAGTATAACCAGCTTATGAGAATCGAAGAGGATCTCGGGGAGCAGGCCAGGTTTCTGGGGAAGAAGGCCTTTTCCTCGATAATTCGTTAGGGCGAAATGACAGCGTATCCGAGAACATCCAGGAAATTTGTTCGCAGGGTTAAGGGATCGGGTATCTGGCCCCGCCTGAGACTGTTCATTTACGTATTAATTGCCGTTTCCATTATACTGATTTTTTTCTGGGGTGAATTCGGATTCTTCAGAATGTGGATTCTTCACCGGAAAATTGTCAAGCTGGAGAATGAGGTTGTATCCTTGAAGGTCGCCAAGCAGGATCTTTTGTGGGAAATAGAGAAGATGAAAAACGATCCCGATTACCTGATAAAATATGCCGTGGAAAACTATGGCTACGCCCGTCCCGACCAGAGGATTATACAGTTTGTCCCCGTCGATACCTCAAAAGTCGATCCTGAAAAATCGAGTGCTGAGTAAGAATCGTTAGAAGATGGGGCGATATAAAGTCAATGCTTTTGTGATACGCGCCACCCGCATGACGGAAACGTCGCGGGTGGTTACTTTATTTGCGGAGGAGTTCGGAAAAGTCAAAGCGGTGGCCAAAGGGGTGGACAGGCCCAAATCGAAACTGGCAGGGATGATGGAATTATTCAACCGCATTGAAGCAATTGTGTACAAAAAGGAATCGGCCGAACTGGGCACCATGAGCGACGCCTCGCTGAGCGAGGGATATCCCGGAATCGCAGAAAATCCCTGGAAATTCGGATTCGGCTCGGCCTGGTGCGAGATCCTGGATAAAACCTCTCATCCTGATATTCCGCGTCCCGGGATATTCACTCTAACGGAAGAGTTTTTTCGGATTTTGAATCAGTCTGAATCGGAGAAATCCGGCCTGCTTTTCTGGACGGCGCTTTACAGGTTGTTGATTATCGAGGGTTACGCCCCCGAGGTCGGCAAATGCGCCTCCTGCGGAAAAACTGAATTTAAAACGCCGATAATCATATCGCTGAAAAGGGGCGGCCTGGTATGCGGCAAATGCGGGGATGACGATGATACCATAATGAAGTTGTCATCGAATTCCCTCGATCTGCTCCGGAGAATGAATTCAGAAAACCTTGAAAATATGGCAGAGGAGTCGATAGATGAAAGGACGGGCAAAAACGCCGCCGAGGCGATACTGGCCTTTGCCTCCTATCATCTGGGCTTGCCTCGCAACCTGAAATCGTTTAAATTCCTCGAAACTCTGGCCGATTGAATCGGCGGGTACGAATTGGTGTAAAGATAGATTTTTTAAAATAGAAAATGGTGATCAAGTGAAAGATAAAGAAAGAAAGGCAATTGAAAGATTTTTGAAAATATCATGCGTTAGTCTTAAAGATTTAATGCAAGGAAAGAAACGGACCCGGGGAACTTCGGCTCATCAAACCAAGACCGGTAATAAGTCGCCCTTGTCAAGAAAATCTAATGATAAAAAGTAATTCGGAAGCCCCGCGCTTCCGACGTTGAGATTAAAGAATCTGGAGAAGGTTTTGGCGAAGAAGAAATCAATCGATCCCTTGATGGATAAAATCGTGTCCCTGTGCAAACGGCGCGGTTTTGTATTCCAATCATCGGAGATATACGGCGGGCTCGGGTCCTGCTGGGATTACGGCCCGCTCGGTGTGGAGCTCAAGAATAATATCAAAAGATCCTGGTGGGAATCGATGACCCATCGGCGCGACGATGTCGAGGGAGTCGACGCGGCTATCCTGATGCATCCCGATGTCTGGGTGGCGTCGGGGCATGTGGATGGTTTCACCGATCCCCTGGTCGACTGCAAGCAGTGCAAACATCGTTTCCGCGCCGATGAGATAAATGCCGAAAAGTGCCCCGACTGCGGCGGGGAGCTGACCAAACCCCGCATGTTCAACCTGATGTTCAAGACCTTCATGGGGCCGGTGGAGGATGAATCTGCGGTTGTTTATATGAGGCCGGAGACCGCGCAGGGGATCTATGTCAATTTCCATAACGTGCTGCAACCTTCTAGACAGAAGCTGCCCTTCGGAATCGCCCAGCTGGGCAAGGCGTTCAGGAACGAGATAACGCCGGGTAATTTCATATTTCGTACCCGCGAATTCGAGCAGATGGAGATGCAGTATTTCGTGCGTCCGGACGAAGATCAGAAATGGTTCGATTACTGGAAACAGCAACGCTGGGACTGGTATCTGGAGATTGGCATCAGGAAAGAGAAACTTCGCTGGCACGAACACGGGCATGATGAACTCGCCCATTACGCCAAAACCGCCTTCGATATCGAATACGAATTCTCATTCGGCTGGAAGGAGATCGAGGGGATCCACAATCGCACCGATTTCGATCTTGCCAGGCACGCCGAGAAGTCAGGCAAGGATATGCGCTATTTCGACCAGGAGCGTAACGAGAAGTATCTGCCGTATATAATCGAGACCTCGGCCGGCGCCGACCGCACCACGCTGGTGGTTTTAGCCGACGCGTTTCACGAGGAAGAGGTCAGGGGCGAGAAGCGAACGGTTCTTAAGTTCAACCCGAAAATCGCCCCCATTAACGTAGCCGTTTTCCCGCTGGTCAACAGGGAGGGAATGCCGGAGGTGGCCGAGAAGATCTACCACGATCTCAAAAGGAATTTCAAATCGTTCTACGACGATGGTGGCGCGGTGGGACGCAGGTACCGTCGCATGGACGAGGCCGGAACCCCTTATTGTATCACGGTGGACGGCCAGACCCTTCAGGATGACACGGTTACTGTCCGGGAGCGCGACAGCATGGAGCAGACCCGGCATAAGATAGCGGAGCTGGTGGGGTTGATCGGGGAGCGGTTGAAGTAGTAGGTTGGGGATTTAGCTTCCAACATCTTATAGAATTTTAAAACTCTTGTTAAATTGACTATATTTGGGCCAATTTGCGAATTTCCTTGACAATAATCCCGGGCAAATGAAAATTGAATTGGAATTAAGGCCGTTCTGAATATACCCCGTAGCCGCTAATTGCAATGCAGGGACGTATCTCTAACGATATCTTGAGATCTGGACGTAAATTTAAAATTCTGTTCTTATTTAACGTTAACGCGATCAGGATTTCGTGGACAATTGGGATTAGGCCAATTCATAATATTAATAAAATGGAGGAAATAAAATGAGTCAGTATATCGGAATCGGATTTTATGAGCAGATGTTAAAAGCCTACTATATTTATATAGATTCATCCTTAACAAGTAGAACAATACATGGTTTCCCTCAGAAAATCTGGTTTCTGGCGGAAGATACGCTTGCCCTGCAAAAATTATTTGAAAGGTACCTGACCTTATATGGGAGAACGTTTTTTCACCTGAAAAGCATAAGCGAATTGGATCCTGATCCTGATTATTATTTCCTTAGATCTACGTCGAACATCGGGCGGCGTTTTATTATGCAGACCGATATGTATGCCCAATTAATTCAGGATGAAGGCCTTCCCGGTCATTTACTGGATTGGTATCTGGCAGAGAACTCCAGTCTTCTGGACCGATTGGCGCATCCGTATTTTCACGGCATTCGAGAATTTGAATTGGCGTTGATACCGGTTTTATCGGACTCACAGATTGCAGTTCTTAATCAAAACGGTTTCAGGACTCTTAAGGCAATTGCGGATTCTACTGAAGATGGTTTAAATTCGATATTGGGCCTTGAAAGGTATAAAATAAGCGCGATAATCAATCTTGCAAAGCGACTAATTGACTATTACCCGATCTCAGGTTATTGGGGTATGGCAAGTTATTCCTCCAGCATAGAATATCCGGAAGAATTTTTCATTCAGTAGAAATAGGTCGGGTTCCGAATCCGAAGGACGAGAAACCCGACAAATACATGAATTCCGGATCAATTCCGGAATGGCGCTACACTGTCACTGTCATTCCCCCGAAAGGGTGAATCCAGTATATGGCCTGGTTTCTGGATTCCCAATCAAGTTGGGAACAAAAGACTTTTTATTGATTGTCGTATAATAAGATTAAATATTGAGACTATCCGCTGCCGTGGGAAATCCCTCCCGTAGGCGGGGTTTACAGCATGGTAAAAAATACACGGAGGATTTCATGAAAATGAGGGGAATATCAATCAATTCAGCCATCATTCTCGTTGCGTTTTTATTATCGGTATTAGCGCATAAAGGCTACGGTGAGTCTTCCTCATATTCAGGTCGTCTATCATTTACGAAAAGCAGCCAATCATTCGATCCGGCCTTTACCAGGCTTATTCTATTGAGGGATTTCGATAGCGATGGAGATCTTGATGCGGTTTTCTCCAACTGTACGCTGTTTGATTCCCGTGTCTGGCTGAACAACGGAAATGGCCTATTTACAGCCACCGAGCAGCTCTTAAGCAAACAGGCCCATGGGATAGATGCGGGGGACCTGGACGGCGATGGCGATCTGGATCTTTTCATAACCTGTCATTACTTTGTAAAAGACGGTGTATCCTATCATCTGTCCAGTAAAGTCTATCTCAATGATGGGAATGCGGTATTTTATGATAACGGGCAGGATTTTGGTGACTCTTTACTGAGCGGAAACGTCGTAAACCTGTATGATATTGACGGCGATGACGATCTGGATGCGATGATTCAATACTTCCAGGAACCCGATAGAATATATTTTAATAACGGGAAGGCACAGTTCTCCTTATCAAACCTATCTTTTCCCGATTTTTCCACGTTTGGGGATCTAGATAATGACGGTAAGGAAGATATTCTGGCCTCTGTCCCCGGAATCGGCTATGAGGTCTGGCGGGGTAACGGGGATGGTACTTTCACAAAGGCCGGGCAGCTAACAGACAGCACGGCAACACCCAGTCCTGTCAGCCTGGGCGATCTTGACCAGGACGGCGATCTGGATGCGGTAATAACGAGGTTTTATAGTAACGATAGTTTTCAATTAAAGATTTGGTATAACGATGGCAAAGGCGGATTTGAACAAAGCAATATTGAATTACCGGTCGTTTTCAGGGGAAGCGTTACTCTGGGCGATCTGGATAATGACGGCTTTATCGACGCGGTTGCAGCGAGTCATGGTTCGGAAGTTTTCATATTGATAAACGACGGTTCAGGTAAACTTATTGATACCGGCATCCGGCTGGGAGAAAAATCGGACAAGAATGAGAGCGCGGCACTCGGAGATATCGATAATGACGGTGACCTTGATATATTTGTTGCCGAAGGCAGAGGCGGTAAAAATGTGATCTGGCTTAATGAGATGGTGAAGGAATGACCCGCATCTGCACCAACTTGAGTTGACACTTGATTAAACAGGCGATCTGTCGCAGGTTACGAGCTAAAATCTCCTGGCATTTTAGTGTTTACCAATTATCAGGAGCCCCGCAATCTTCTGACCTGCCAATACTAATCGGGGCCCGGAGCGTTGCGGGCGGTCTGGTTTCCCAATCAAGTCCGGAATGACAGGATCTGGCACTCTGGTTTCACTATATATTCTGAAAGAACGAAGAAAAGATGCCGGATCGAGTCTGGCAATGTAGGGATACGGCGCAGGAATTCAGAATCTCAAACCAGGGAGGAAAAATGAAAGATCATGGAAGCGGGCACGACTCCAAGCATGGTCATTATGAAATGTATCAGAAAATGATGCAGATCTCGGGAGCCAAGGGCGGGTATCATCGGGACCAGATTTTCGACGAGGAAAAACGTTCCGATTACCTCCGGTGCCTTCATTGCCGGCGAACCTACCTGCGCGGGGAATACCGGGATGTCGATGGTTTCCAGATGTGCCCGTACGAGGGATGCGACGGCAGCACCGTTCTCGACGGCATTGATTGGGAGCGTTTCCGCGAAGATTATCCGCAATATCCAGAAATACCCGAGCGGGGCAAGGTTTATGGGATGTAATACGGCCGTTTCAGCTAAAATGGCCTTTATTCAAACGCCTATAGGGGAAGACTGATCCCTCTGCGCAGTAAGGCCAGCATCGGCCGGGTTTTTTGAGGATTACAGGGTGCTGTAGGGAAGGTTCCCTTACATTGCCGCGAAAAAAAATGTTGACATTATGGTAATATATATCTATTAAAACCGTAATTTGGCCGCTTTAATTGTGAACGACGGGAGTGTTGTGTATGGCTGGGAAGAAAGCGAAGGTGAAAGCAAACTACATGTCATCGTCCCTCGATCCCTTATTCGTCATGAAAGGTGAATCCCTGGTAGTCGCCTACGAGTCGGAGGAGTGGCCGGGCTGGATTTGGTGCATCAATGAAGAGGGCAAGAGCGGATGGGCGCCGATAAGCTGCCTTGAGATCAACGGCGAATCGGCGGTAGCAAAACAAGAATACGACGCCGTGGAGTTAACGGTGAGAGCTGGCGACGAGCTGACGGTCCTGCATGAGGAAAGCGGCTGGTGCTGGTGCGCTTTCGGTGAGGATGAAGAAGGTTGGGTGCCGACGGAGAACCTCGAGTTTCTGTAATAATGGCAGAAAGCGGCGGCGATACAGGCCGCGGTCTGGAGGGGGTAAGGGGAAAGGAAATTCACCAATGATTAAAGATAATTATTTATTCAGAAATAAAAACGTGACAGCGTGGGTATTGTTGGTTTTGGCCATGGGGCTTCACGTCTTCGATGAGGCTATCAATAATTTTCTAGATTTCTATAATCCCCTGGTATTCGATCTAAGAGACAGCCTGGGGTTTTTCCCGATGCCGACGTTTCCTTTGGGGCTCTGGCTCACCGGATTGATCGTAGCGATCGCTATCGGTTTTGCTCTTACTCCGGTAGTAAATCGAGGGAGCAGGTTTATTCGGATACTTACCATTGTTATAGGTATAATCATGATAGGAAATGGCCTCGGGCATATGCTGGGCTCGCTTTATTTCGAAAGGCTGTTGCCCGGTTTCTGGAGCTCGCCGTTTTTGCTGGCGGCGGCGGTATTTGTAGTTGTGAGGGGATTTCGGGGCAGCTGGCAATACAAGGAGTGACGGAACAAAAGAAGCCCGGTTTCTGGATTCCCGAATCTGGTTGGGAATGACGGGCTTGAATTCCACCCAATAAATTAATATCATACTCCACCATGCCCACCCTACCTCTGATCGAAAATCTGATCATAGCCGTGGGATTGGCGGCCGACGCATTTAGCGTATCGCTGGCGGCGGGAGCGCAGGGGTTCAGGCCCAGACGGATCTTCCGGTTGTCGTGGCATTTCGGGTTTTTCCAGTATCTGATGCCTGTTATCGGTTGGTTCGGCGGGGAGCTGGTGGCCAGAGTAGTCGGAGGGGCGGGACCGTGGATCGTGCTGGTGCTGCTTGCAGGAATCGGTATCAAGATGATTATCGATGGCGTTAAAGACGTACCCAAAGTAATCCCGGATCTCTCAAAAGGGATGAAGATGGTGTTCCTGTCCGTCGCCACCAGCATTGATGCCCTCGCGGTAGGTTTTGGTTTCGGATTGCTGAACATATCAATCTGGAGACCTGCTATTGTTATAGGAATGGTCTGCGCCATAATGACCATTATCGGGCTATACCTGGGGGTGAGGATGTACAGGAGGATCGGGCACCGGTCGTTGATAATCGGCGGGCTTATCCTGATAGGTATAGGTATCAAGATGGTTTTCTGATTCGGAGTTTCGCAAAGTGAAATAATCATCGTTGACCCGTTATTCGATTTGTATTATAAAAGTATCCAGTATTGCCGATATTTTAAAGAATAGGAGATAATATGCCGGAATTCAGACAGAACCTGGCCACCAAGGAATGGGTGATAGTCTCTCCTGAGCGTGGCAAAAGACCCTCGGATTTCAAAGAGCAGAAAGAGCAAAAAGAACCAGTCCCGCCGTATGACGAGAGCTGTCCTTTTTGTCCGGGGAACGAGGACAAGACGCCCCCGGAGGTTTACCGTTTTCCCCGGGAGGGGAACTGGCAGGTGCGGGGAGTGCCCAATAAGTTTGCCGCCTTAAAACCGGATCTGGCAACCACGCGCACCAATGTGGGGTCTTTTCTGGCGGCCAAAGGTTTTGGCATAGCCGAGGTTCTCGTCGAATCGCCACAGCA
Organism: Candidatus Zixiibacteriota bacterium; assembly: GCA_020344055.1. GTDB lineage: Bacteria > Zixibacteria > MSB-5A5 > UBA10806 > UBA10806. Next base: position 1,485,766 of record CP070813.1, read on the forward strand.
TGACCGGCATCCGGCTCTGATGAATATAGAAGAGGTTGTGGAGGTTCTGAAAGCGTATCGGGAACGGCATGAGGAGATTTCCAGGATCGCCGATATAAACCTTATAACTATATTCCGTAATCATGGCGCGAAGGCGGGAACGTCGCTGGTGCATCCCCATTCGCAGATAATCGCCACGCCGATCGTTCCACCGCATGTAAGATACCCGCTGGAGCAGGCGGTGCTTTATTTTGACAACTTTGGCCGTTGCGTTTACTGTGATATGATTGAGGAGGAACGCAAGCAGAAGGAACGTCTTATAATAGACACCGATAATTTCCTGGCTTTTTGCCCCTACGCCGCCCGGACGCCGTTTGAGACGCGTGTTTATCCCAAAAGGCACATGACAGTATTTTCCCATATTACCGACGCTGAGATCGAAGAGCTGGCCTGGGTCTTAAGGAATATCCTTCTGAAAATTCACCTGTGTCTGGATAACCCCGATTATAATTACGTGATCCGTTCCGCTCCGGTAGGTGATGACAACGCCCGCTATCTTCACTGGTACATGGTTATCATTCCCAAAATTACGACCCTCGCGGGATTCGAGATCGGTTCCGGAATATATATAAACAGCGTTCCCCCGGAGGATTCCGCCCGGTATCTGCGTGAGACCAATACCGACGGTTAATTCGTTTTTTAATATCTATCAATATGTTATCCGTTCCAGTGAGGGGGCTCGAAAACAGTAATAAACCGGAAATAATTCCGTGTCGAAATAGTATATATAGATGTGAAAACTGAAATAACAGAAAGCCTCCGGGTCAGGCGACCCGGCAGCACCGAGAATAGACGCGGAAGATTAACGGGGTGATGAAGTGATAGAACCGAGAGATTTAGAGCATAAGCCGGAAAAGCATATTATAAACGAGATGCAGCTGATATTTTCGGAGAAACGTACGGCCCTCTCTTTGCTTCGAACCGGCATTACCGTGCTTCTGTTGCCGCTTTCGGTCCTCACGGTGCTGGTGGCCACCAGCCGGTATTATGATATTGCCAAAGCCTGGGTTGTCGCCATTCCGCTCGCGATTTTGTGCCTGGGGTTGTTTGTCTTAGGGATTTATCTCATAATCCGCTCGGCGAAACAGATAAGAAAGAGCGACCATGCGGCGCATCTGTTATTGAAGCAGTCGAAGTATCTGAGCGAACTTCTGGATCTGGATTAGGCCGCGGTACTCATTTTTCTTGACAATTTGTAAATCCATATCTAACTTAAAGGGAGACAGGGGGTGCTGTATGTTTAAAAGAATCTTTTTACCAATTATCATTCTTTTAGTTGCGTTTACCGGTAACGCGTTATCCCAGAACCAGATAGATTATGTGGATTCCTACTGGTGGTCGGGTTACGGGCAGCCAGCCATCGATGGGGATACGCTGTATATCAATATGCTCAATGGACAGGGCATAGAGAGATACGATATCAACGATCCGTACAACCCGGTTTTTGTGAACAGGACTTATGCGACCGGGTTTGATATTATTGATTTTGATAGAAGGCTCATTTTTCGTGTTATAGGTAGCACGATACATATCGCGGATTTTTCCGATTTTGAAAATATCATTATACTATCGACTATTGAAAACGATAATGTAATCCATTCCGAAAATGTTAGAGTAGTCAATAATTATCTCTATTTTAAACCGAGCGGAGGTCCATATAGATTATTTTCATATGACATATCAGACCCAGGCGACCCGATATATCTGGGTGATTTTCAATTGGCCGGCAACTATGGTTTCCAGATCGGTTCGACAGTGGCTGTGACCCTGTACAATGAATATTATTATGAAACGTGGATTGAGTATATCTATGATATCACCCGGCCGGATTCAATTATTCTCACCGATTCAACGTACCTAAGTGCTGGCACTTTTGATGGTTATGAATTATATTCTGCAAATGGAGATACGATAGGGCAATTTTTCCATAGTTGGTATTTTCCTTACGAAAGTATTGATTTAATTCAATTTTCTCCTCTCGATTCGGCTATTCTAATCGAACATTACTATTTATGGGGATCCTGGGGGTTGCTCTATAAAAACAGCAAAAGTTCCTATTTTATAAATGACACTCTTTATTCTTTTAATAATCTGGAAAAACTGGGGAAAATCGATTGGGCGGATCCTTTTTCCTTTGAAACTTACAATGATCAGTATGTGGTTTATACGGAGCCGATTCGGCTGAAATATTATGAGGCCACCAACGATACGACTTATATGCCGCTTATAGGGCAATATACTCCCGAGTATAGTTACATTTTGTCATCATATATATATACAGATAATTTAACGGGAAACAATTATCTATTAACGGGCGCCGAATCATACGGGGGCAATCTTATCGTAAATGAGATCGACAATTCTGGCAATATAAATACCGTTACAATAGTACCCTTTTTACCGGCTCAAGAGATAATTTTCGACAGCGTATTCGCGCTTTGTTTATGCCAGAGTAATATTGTGGCTTTGCTTATGGATGATCCCTCATCTCCGGATACTATATTTCAACTCGGCGGATTTAACGGCTCACTTGTAGATTTTGATAAAAGAGATAGCCTGCTTAACGTCATTACCGACAGAGCATACTACATAATCGATTTCGATTACTTGAGCGGTTTTAATATACTTTCGACACTAAACTTTCCCGTCAATAGTCTTACCTCGGTCGCCCAGGCCCGATTTTCAAGATCATATATACTTAAAGGCGATATAGGCATAATCGACGTGATAGACGTTTCCGATCCTTTGAATCCCTATATATTGCTTGAGAAAAGGCTGCAATTTCCCGTTTATGACAATATGGAGGAGTTCGACAACTCATTATGGGTTTCCTGTGAATTCGGTACCGACGTTCTGACTACGTCGACGGGCGAGCCCGATAGCATTACGTTTTTCGGGCCGGAGTATTTCTCCGATGTCAGGCAGATATATATTTCGCATGATTCGATGTTTGTAGCGGACGGTATTAACGGGATAAAGGTTTTTACATTTTCCGGTCACCCCTATAGCGGGCTAGAATACAAAGGCAGCTACCGAACCGGGAACAGCGTGTCGCATGTGGCGACCTGGGGCGATAATTTCTACGTCTCCGACTATTACGCCCTCTGGCATCTTCGCTGGGGCGAGCCTACGGGCGTGGTCGGCGATGAAATATCGGAAACCCCGGACGAATTTCAGCTTCTACAGAATTATCCCAATCCTTTCAACGCCTCGACGACCATAAGGTTTGGCTTGCCGACGGAGGGAAAGACGACGATTCAGATTTTCGATATTCTGGGCAGGGTTGTCAGATCCTTTGAGATCGGCGAAGGGATCGGGGAGATCACCTGGGATGGGGCCGACGCCCATGGCAAGCCGGCTTCAAGCGGCGTTTATTTTTATGGCATCACCGATAGACCGTCGATGGTGCGGAAGATGGTGCTGCTGAGATAAAGATTAGCCGAAAGGTTACCAAGCGGCGCTTGGTAACCAGAAGTAAAATCCAGCAAATTGACTTTGAATATCTATAGTGTTATTATAGCGTTATCATGGATATCGAGGAGCGATTTTTAAGGGCGATATCGGATTACGGGCTTCTCAAAAAGCGCGATTCGGTGCTGGTGGCGCTATCGGGCGGGCCGGATTCGGTGGCGCTGTTATATTTATTGCATGGAATCAAGGATAAATTTCGCTTGAAACTGGCGGCGGCGCATCTGGATCACGCAATCCGGAAAGCATCGCCGAAAGACAGGGAGTTTTGCCGGGAATTGTGCCGTAGGTTGCAGGTTAAATTCTATTCACGCAGAATCGATGTTGTCAAAATCGCTAAAAGAGATAGGGCTAATGTCGAGGAGATCGGTCGGGAAGTGCGATATGATTATTTCAAATCCATCGGTGCCAAATATGGCTATAAAAGAATCGCTACGGGTCACACCATGGATGATAATGCCGAGACGGTTCTGTTCAACCTGGTGAGAGGGTCGGGATTGAAGGGATTATCGGGTATTGCCGCGAAAAGGGGCAAAATTATCAGGCCGCTTATCGGCATAAGAAAACCGGAGATAGTTAACTGGTTGAAAGAAAATAAGATAAAATACAGGATCGACCCGACCAATCGATCGGTTAGATATTCGAGGAACAGAATACGTAACAGGATTCTGCCGGAGATGGAGAAAATAAATCCGGAGATTATAAAATCCCTTTCACGTTTTTCGAGGAATGTTTCGGAGGATATTGAATTAATCGAAAAAGCGGGTGTATTATTTTACGAGAAGTCTCTTATTGAGAGCGGTAAGAGTAAAATAGTCCTTGATTTACGGAAACTGTCCGGATATGATGAAAGTTTAGTGAAAAGGGTGGTTTTAGAGGCGTTTTACAGGTTGAAGGGTGCGAGAAAAAGTCCGCCGTATGAACTTATATCTCGCGCAATTGAGATTATTGAAGGTAAAAGCGGGAAAAAGTCGCCTCTGGGAAAGGGTATCTGGTTAGAAAAATCCCAGAATCGGCTCTCGATTTTCAGGGCGGAACCCGAAAGTTTTGGCGAAGTCAGGAGGCCCCTTAAGGTTCCGGGGATCACCCGGATACCCGGCCATGATTTTGAGATGCGGACAGAGATCCTGAAAAAAAACGATCTGGGATCGTTAAAAACGAAACCATCGGTGGCGTTACTGGATAATAGTAAAGTAATGGAGCCGGAAGTGCGTTTCCGGAAAAGGGGCGACAGGATAAGGCCGTTGGGGATGAAAGGGACCAGGCTATTGTCGGATCTTTTTATTGATAGAAAGATTCCATCCTTTGAGAGGGATAATATACCGCTGGTGGTTTCGGGGAACCGGGTTGTCTGGGTGGCCGGGGTTATTATTTCCGAGAATTTTAAGGTGGAAAGGGCCACATCTGAAGTATTGAGGATCGAGATATGCAGACCTTGATCGCAAAAAGAAGGCTGCAATCGAGGATTAAGACTCTGGCTAAGAAAATAGCTGCCGATTATAAGAATAAGCGCCCGATATTTATAGGGATATTGAAGGGGAGTTTTATTTTTATGGCCGACCTTATCCGGGCCGCGGAGATTGATTGCGAACTGGATTTTATGAGCATTGCGTCCTACGGCGAATCTAAAAAGGGCGAGGGGATCGTGAGGCTCATAAAGGATGTCAACCTGAATATAAAGGGACGTCACGTAATAATAGTGGAGGACATAATTGACAGCGGATTGACCGCGAATTATATTAGAAAATACCTGCAGCTGAGGCAGCCGAAGTCGATCGAATTTGTGGTTTTGCTCGACAAAAGGAAGGCACGAAAGGTCGACATAGACATAAAATATACTGGATTCGAGTTGCCCGAGGTTTTTGTTGTAGGGTACGGTCTGGATTACGGCGAGCGGTACAGGAATCTGCCGTTCATTGCGAAGGAATAGGAGATGGCCAAGTTGTTTAGTGAAAATAAGTTCGATGGTAGGTTGAGAAGGCAACAGCAGGGCGGCCGTGACGGCCCGCCAAAGGGTCCGCCCCCGGATGATGGAGGCCCCAGCTTCAACTGGCAGAAGACCGTAAAGACCATGGCCTTCTGGGCGATAATCGTGCTTTTATCGTTCTGGGCGTTCAACCATTATTTCGGTCCGGGGCGCGATACGGTGGAGATATCTTACACGGAACTCAGGGACCAGGTTGAAATCGGGAATGTAAAGAAGGTCGTTTTCGAGGATCGGAAGGTTACCGGCGAGTTCAATTCCGAGTATACGAAAGTCGTCCGGGGCAAGGAGGTCTCCGCCGCCAAGTTCCAGAGCATGATTCCGTTTACCGGCGATGAGGAACTGCTGAAGCTGATGCAGGAAAAGGACGTTCTTATAGAGGCCAAATCAAGTTCCAACTGGGGAAGCCTTTTCACGTATGCGCTTCCATGGCTCTTTTTAATATTCTTCTGGTTTTTCATGATCCGTCAGATGCAGGGGGGACCCAGGGGGATATTTTCATTCGGCAAATCCAAGGCCAAGCTTCTTTCCGGCACCCGGCCCAAGGTAACGTTTATGGATGTCGCAGGTTGCGATGAGGCCAAGCAGGAGCTTCAGGAAATAATCGAATTTTTAAAAGATCCGGGGAAATTCCAGAAGCTGGGCGGCAAGATACCCAAAGGAGCTCTTCTTCTGGGGGCTCCGGGTACCGGCAAGACATTGCTGGCACGCGCGGTTGCCGGAGAGGCGCAGGTGCCGTTTTTCTCCATGTCGGGATCGGACTTTGTCGAGATGTTTGTCGGCGTAGGGGCTTCGAGGGTTCGCGATCTATTCGAACAGGGCAAACGAAACGCTCCCTGCATCATCTTTATAGACGAGATCGACGCCGTGGGAAGACATCGCGGGGCCGGCCTGGGCGGCGGCCATGACGAGCGGGAACAGACCCTCAACCAGCTTCTGGTGGAGATGGACGGTTTTGAGTCCAACGAAGGGGTAATCCTGGTGGCCGCTACCAACAGGCCCGATGTCCTCGATCCGGCATTGTTGCGCCCGGGGCGGTTCGATCGCCAGATTGTGGTTGATCAGCCCGATATCAAGGGGCGCGAGGGTATTCTGAAGGTTCATGCCAGGAAGATCAAGCTGGGCGATGATGTTGACCTGAAAATCCTGGCTCGCGGTACGCCGGGTATGTCCGGCGCCGATCTGGCGAACCTCGTTAACGAAGCCGCTTTGCTGGCGGCCCGGAAAAACCATCAGGCGGTATCGATGTCTGATTTCGAAGAAGCCAAGGACAAGGTCATGATGGGTACCGAGAGGAAATCACTGGTGATATCGGCGGAGGAGAAAAAGACTACGGCCTACCATGAGGCCGGGCACGCGCTGGTGGCCAAGCTGATACCGGGATCCGACCCGGTCCATAAGGTCACCATTATTCCTCGCGGCCTGGCGCTCGGCCTTACTCACTATCTGCCTCTTGATGAACGTCATACACTGGCGAAGGAATACCTCGAGACCAGGCTGGTTCATATGATGGGAGGACGGGTAGCGGAGAAACTCAAGTTCGACCATCTTACTACCGGGGCCGGGAACGATCTTCAACAGGCCACGGCGCTGGCACGCAAGATGGTATGCGATTGGGGGATGTCGGAGAAGATCGGCCCGCTGTCGTTCGGGGGCAGGGATGACGAGGTCTTTATAGGCAGGGATTTCGCGAAAAGGAGAGACTATTCGGAATCGACGGCCCAGGAGATCGACAATGAGATCAAGCGGGTGGTGCTCGAGGCCGAGGGGAAAGCCACCGAACTTCTTGGCAAGAATATTGATAAACTCGAACTTCTGGCGGAGAAATTGCTTGAAAAAGAAATACTCGACGGTCATGAAATCGACGAGATTTTAGATTTGGAAGGGGAGAAAGAGGTGAAAGCGGAGGCCGATAAAAAATCCAATCCCGGCGATGAGGATACCGATGGATAAAACAACCATCGCCAGAGGCATAGACCTGGTCCTGGACGGCCTGGGCCTGGATAAATCCCAGGAGGGCCTGCGGGATACCTCCAGGAGGGTGGCGGATTTTTACGCCGAATTTTTCGCCGGCCTCAAGGAGAATCCCAGGGAGGCTCTGAAGCTGTATCATGCCGAAAACCGGGACGAGCTTATAATAGCGAAAGATATTTCGTTTTACTCAATGTGCGAGCATCACCTGCTTCCCTTTTTCGGTCAAGTACATCTGGCTTATATACCGGAAAACAACTCCGTCATCGGGTTCTCCCGGCTGGTGCGGATGATTGAACTTATATCGAGGCGGCCCCAGATTCAGGAGCGGATGACCACGGAGATCGCCGATACGATCTACGAGACTGTCAAACCCAAGGGAGTGCTGGTAATAGTCGAGGCCGAGCAACTGTGCCTTACAATGAGGGGATTACGCCAGCCCGGAATAAAGACCGTAAGCTCGGCCATAAGGGGGGCCTTAAAGAAAGATGCCACTCGCGAAGAAGCACTGTTGCTGATCAAATCCATGTAGAAAAGGGGAGGGGTATATTGGTGGCTGCACTTAAGGGTCTGGGCGAACGTCCCCTTATAATGGGGGTTTTGAATATAACCACGGATTCTTTTTCCGACGGGGGCAAATTTATAGATCCGGAGAAGGCACTGGATCACGCTTATTATCTGGCGGAGTCGGGAGCGGATATACTGGATATCGGGGGCGAATCATCCCGCCCCGGGGCGGAGAGCATTCCCACGGAGGAGGAGATAAAAAGGGTAATACCGGTCATCAAGAAGGCGGCGAAGAAGATAAAAATCCCGATTTCCGTGGATACGGTTAAATCGGAGGTTGCGGAAAGGGCGTTCGACGCCGGTGCCTCCATTTTAAATGATATCTCGGCTTTGAGGACGGACGAGAAGATGGCGGCGCTGGTGGCCGGGAATAACGCCTATGTTATCCTGATGCATATGCGCGGCACTCCGACCGATATGCAGGAAAACACGGAATATGACAATATCATTGGCGAAATTTGTGAGTTTTTAAATAACTCGGCATTGAAGGCCATTGAAAAAGGCATTGGCGAGGATAAGATTATAATCGATCCCGGAATCGGATTCGGGAAATCGGCGGAAGGAAATTTTATAATACTCAAAAACCTTGATAAATTCGTCGAGTTGGGTTATCCTGTCATGGTTGGAGGGTCGAGGAAGTCTTTTATCGGCAAGGCTCTCGCCGTAGATACGGACCAGAGGCTGGAGGGTTCCATCGCCGCGGCATGCTACGCGGTTATGAACGGCGCCGATATTATAAGGGCGCACGATGTTATCGAAACCAGGAGGGCTATTACTATAATAGAGAAAATTTCGGCAGCGGACAGGGCATGACGTTATTCAAGATTGATTTTTTAAGCGTCACGCTAATCGATTTAATAGATATAATAATTATATCATATTTCTTTTACAGAGTTTTGCTATTTTTGAAGGAAGCGCGATCCACCCAGATTACGATTGTTTTATTTATAGTTTTCACCGTCGGTTTCCTGGCTTTCTGGATAGATTTAAGCATGGTAAAGTGGATTTTTTCCAATGTTTTTATAGCGGGAGTAATAATAATGGCGGTTCTTTTCCAGCCGGAGCTGAGAGGCGCCTTATCCAAGCTGTCCAAAGGCAAGTTTGTCAGATATATAATCAAGACCAAATCGAGCGACGTTGTGGACGAGATAGTGATGGCGGTATCCAAGCTGGCGGATATGCATTACGGGGCCCTGATAGTGCTGGAAAGAACTGTAAAGCTCAAGAGCATACTGGAGACCGGGAAGCCGCTGAATTCTCATTTAACCCATGAGTTGCTGCAAACCATATTCACGCCGTACACGCCTCTTCATGACGGAGCGGTGGTGATAAGGGGCGATACGGCGCTGGCGGCGAGCTGTACCCTTCCCCTTTCCCAGAATCCGGCCTACCATCGGCTTCACGGTATGCGGCATAAGGCGGGGGTGGGGGTAACGGAGGATTCGGATGCCCTGGTTGTGATAGTGTCGGAGGAGACCGGGCAGATCTCCTATGCCCTGGAGGGCAATCTGCATCGAGACATTAACCCGCAGGAACTGGGGAAAATCCTTACCGAGCATTTCAATCAGGGAAAGTAGACGGTTGTTTGTCGATTATGCGGAGATCGAGGTGATCGCCGGAAAGGGCGGTGATGGAGCGGTCAGTTTTCATCGCGAAAAATATGTGCCCAAAGGAGGGCCGGACGGCGGAGACGGAGGCGACGGCGGAGATATCTATGTGAAGGCATCGAATAATCTCTCGACCCTGCTGGATTTTCGATACAAAAAAGTCTACAGGGCTCCGGACGGACAGAAAGGCGGCAAAAACAATAAATCGGGCGAAAGCGGCGAATCGATAATCGTAAAGCTTCCGGTGGGGACGGTTATCGCCGATACTGAATCAGGGCATGTCCTGGCCGATTTGACGGAGAACGAAATGGAAATTCTTATCGCGAAGGGCGGAAAAGGGGGAAAGGGAAACGCCAGGTTCAAATCCCCTACCCATCAGACGCCGAGGAAAGCGGAGAGCGGTCGGCCGGGCGAAAGAAAGAAAATCTCCCTGGAACTGAAAAGCATAGCCGACGTGGGGCTGGTCGGTTTTCCCAACGTGGGCAAGTCGACTCTTTTATCGAGGCTTTCGGCGGCTCGACCGAAGATAGCCGACTATCCTTTCACCACCAAAGTCCCCAACCTCGGAATCGTTCCCCTGAAAGGTTATCGCAGCTTTGTCATGGCCGATATTCCCGGCCTGATAGAGGGGGCGCACAAGGGCAGGGGTATGGGTACCCAGTTTTTGAGGCATATTCAGAGGACGAAGATACTGGTTTACCTGCTCGATGTCACATCATCTCAACCGGCCGCAGACCTTGCGGTACTGAAGCAGGAAATGGAATCGTTCGATAAATCGCTGATAAACAAGCCGTCAATTACCGCGTTTAATAAAATAGACCTGGTTTCGGAGAGGCCGATAAGGGTAGAAGGTTTCAATGGCGGATCCGATTCAATCTGCTACATTTCCGCGGTGACAGGCGAGAATATCGAGCTTCTTTTAGAGAGCCTTTCGAGGATTTTATTCAAAGATGATTGACGAGAATTTAGCGATCTGGGCCCTGTCGGCCATCGAGGGTATCGGTTTCACCCGGATAAGGCTTCTAATCGGGCGATTCGGTAAGGCATCCACTGTGTTTGAGCAGACGGTTCAATCTTTGATGGATATCGATTCATTAAATGAAAGAGTGGCCAGGAGCATTTTGAAACCGAAAGATTGGGATGTTATAGAAAAGGAATTTATCGAGTCATTTCCCGAAAATTCCGAATTCGTGGCGATAACGGATGAGAATTACCCGGAGAAATTGAGAGAGATTCCGGATCCGCCTCCTTATTTGTACTTTTCGGGGCAGTTAAACGTTTTGAAGGGTCCTTGCCTGGCGGTGGTGGGATCGAGGAAACCGAGCGATTACGGACAGCGGATCGCCAGGAATATGGTAGGCGAGCTGGCGGCATCGGGAATAACCATAGTCTCGGGATTGGCGTACGGTATTGATTCGACGGCTCACGAGGCCGCGCTGAGATCGGGGGGGAGAACGGTGGCGGTTTTCGGGAACAGCCTCGATATCATATATCCGGCAGGCAACAGGAGGCTGGCTAATGAAATAAAAGATAAGGGCTGTTTAGTGTCGGAATTTCCCAGAGGGACACAACCGGAGCCGTATAATTTCCCGGTTCGCAACAGAATTATATCCGGGCTTAGCGACGGCGTCCTGGTGGTCGAGGCCCGGGAAAAATCGGGGGCCTTGATCACGGCGAATCACGCGCTGAATCAGGGTCGGGATGTGCTGGCGGTACCGGGCAATATTGACAACAGGTTGAGCGACGGACCCAACGAGCTTTTGAAGCAGGGCGCCGTCCCGGTATCCTCGGCCCGCGATATTTTCGATAATTTCAGGTGGAATTTTCCGACGGGAGAAAACAGGCGGTCAAAAGAGAAGCCCGATCTTTCGGGAGAAGAAAAAATAATATTCGATCATCTGTCGGTTAGACCGGTGCATCTGGATGAACTGATAAGAAATGGGGGTCTGGGGCCCGGCAAAACGGCGGAAGTTTTGTTGAATCTGGAACTGAAAGGCATTATTATTCGTAAACCCGGTAATTACTTAGTGCTGGCCTGATGGTAGAAGTAGAGGTTATGATTACGAACAAACTCGGTCTGCATGCGCGGCCTGCCGCGAAGCTGGTGCAGACGGCCTCGGAGTTTGAATCGAACATCGTATTGATAAAGGAAAACCTGGAGGTAAACGCCAAGAGCATAATGGGGGTAATGATGCTGGCGGCGGAAATGGGGACCACCATTATTATAAAGGCGGAGGGTCCCGACGAGAAGAAAGCCGTAAGAGCTGTTGCACATGTATTCAATTCCAGGTTCGGGGAAGAGTGATTTTGGCGAGCAAATCCGAGGAAATTCATTACGGGATACCGGCGTCGCCGGGAGTTATTATAGGCGTCGTAAAATCATTGTCTTTTGAGACCAAGACGGTTTCCAGGGAAATCATAGCCGATACGGACGAGGAGATCCGGACCTTCAGAGCGGCCATAGATAACGTAAAAAGGACCCTTGAGAAAACGGCGGATAAGATTTTTCAGAGACTGGGGCCGGAGTTCGCCAGGATTTTCGAGGCGCAGGCAATGATTGCCGATGACCAGGTCTGGAATTCCAATGTTGAGAAGAGGATAAAAGAGGAAAAGGTCTGCGCGGAATATATTTATCTGGATGAAGCCGGCAAAGTCACTAAACAGTTGAGGAACTCCAATGACTCTTATCTGCGTGAAAGGATGCTGGACATTGAGTCCGTAACGTCAAAACTAATCAGCCGTATGAAGGGAGAAAAGCGCGCCACCTTTAAAGGATTAAAAGGCGCCACCGTCGTAACCGCCCATTATATACATCCGGGGGACATACTGGCTTTATCGATTAAGAGGAATCTGGGAGTTGCGACCGATATAGGCGGCGCGACATCCCACGTGGCGCTGATGGCGAAATCCCTTTCGGTGCCCGCGGTCCTCGGCCTGGGAGACGTAACTGAGAAGCTCTCGACGGGGGCAAGAGTCATTCTCGATGGATATAAGGGGATTCTCATAATAAATCCATCGCCGGCGTCGAGAAGACGTTACCGGGAGATAAAGCAATGGGAGAGCCAGTTGAAGAGGCAGCTGGGGCAACTCAGGTTGAAGCCGGCAGTCACAAAAGATAAAATAAATATCGGAATTCTGGCGAATATCGAGCTACCCTCCGAAGTGCCAAAAGTCATCGCCTCGGGGGCCTCGGGCATAGGGCTTTACAGGACCGAATACCTTTTTCTCACCGGGCCGGAATTTCCATCATTCGAAGAGCAGTACAGGATATATTCCTCGATATTGCGGAAAATGGGGGACCGCCCCGTGGTAATAAGGACGTTTGATCTCGGAGGGGACAAGTTTCCCGGAGTAGCCAGAAGGAAATTTGAATTGAATCCGTTTCTGGGATGGCGCGCCATAAGGGTTTGCCTGGATCGGCCCGATATCTTCAAAATTCAACTGAAGGCATTATTGAAGGCTTCGAAGTATGGAAACCTCTCGATCATGATTCCCATGATATCGAACTATGAAGAGCTGGCCCAGACGCAGAGGATACTTGAGGAATGCAAGGCGGAATTGCGAAGGGAAAAGGTGAGGTTCAAGGAGAATATTCCGCTGGGAATAATGCTGGAAGTACCGTCTGCCGTCCTGATTGCCGAATTCCTTGCCAGCAGAGTCGAATTCTTTTCGATCGGCACCAACGATTTGATACAATATACCATGGCGGTGGACAGGGGCAACGAGCTGCTGTCGAATCTGTACCAGAGTTTTCATCCCTCGATTTTGAATTTGATCAAAATGTCCGTGCAGGCGGCCCACGCCCGTGACATCAAGGTGTCGGTCTGCGGCGAGATGGCGGCCGATCCGTTGGGCGCGGTCTTGCTCGCCGGTCTGGGTGTGGACGAGCTTTCGGTTAGTTTCCAGTATGTGGGCCTTTTGAAGAAAGTTATCAGATCGATTGATTTTGATACGGCCAGAAATATCGTCAGAAAAGCTCTCAGGATGAAAAGCGAACAGGAGATCATTACGTACGTAGAGAAAGAGACTAAAAAGAGATTCCCGGATCTCGAAAATATAATAGCTTTCATGAAGAGGAATTCCAATGGATGAAATCTCTGAGTTGAAAAAGCAATACGACACGTACAATATGTATGATATGATTACCTCCATGCCGGATCACCTGGAGGAAGGGATTTCCATTGTTGAAAATGCGAATCTGAAAGGATTGGAATCGGAGACATTCAATTCCGTGGTTCTGGCGGGAATGGGAGGATCGGCAATCGCGGGAGATCTTATAAGAAACCTTTTGATTTCCGATATTCAAATACCGTTTATGGTACAGAGGAACTACAGGTTGCCCGGATTTATAAATAAAAAAACCCTGGTGACCTGCTCCTCATATTCGGGCAATACCGAGGAGACGTTATCGGCGTTTGAGGACGCTCTGGAGGCCGGGGCCCATTTAATCGCGGTCTCCACCGGCGGTCGTCTTGCGGCCCGAGCCACTTATAGCAAAATTCCGTTTATCGCCGTTCCCGAGGGATTTCCCCCCCGGGCGGCGCTGGGATATTCATTTTCTGTCCTTATATCAGCTTTTTCAAGGCTGGGCATTTGCGAAGATGTCAGAAGCGATATTATTGCCGCCGCGGGCTCAATGAGAGATCGAATCGCTTTATATCAGCCGGGAAATGAGGATAATCCGGCTCTTTCATTGGCCGGAAAAATTAAAGGCCGAATTCCTCTCATATACGGGGGGCAGGACAGCCTAGACGCGGCCGCGGCCAGGTTTAAAGGGCAGTTGTGCGAAAACTCCGAAACGCTCGCTTTCGCCAATCAATTTCCGGAGTTTAATCACAATGAAATCGTAGGCCTGGACGGGCTCGGAGAAGAGGGGCCTAAATTTATCGCCGTTTTTTTGAGAGATATCGAAGATCATAAGCGAATCGCAAAGCGGTTTGAAATCGTTGGAGAGTTTCTCAGAGATAAAGGGATTGATGTCGTGGAATTGACGACGGAACAGGGGTCGAGATTTTCGAGATTTTTCTTATTGATTCAATTGATCGATTTTTGCAGCTACTATCTAGCTTTACTTAAAGACGTTAATCCTTATCCCATAGAGGCCATTAACCATTTGAAGAGTAAGCTGTCATAATGAAATTGAGGTCAATATAATATGAAAGCCATTATACCGGTCGCGGGTATCGGAACGCGTCTAAGGCCGCATACTCATACGGCCCCGAAGGCTCTTCTGCACGTTGCCGGCAAACCGATTCTGGGGCATATCCTGGACGAGCTAATCGCGTTCGGGGTTGACGAAGTCGTTTTCGTCGTCGGTTTTCTCGGCGAGAAGATAATCGATTACGTAAGAAAAAACTACAAGATCAGATCCAGCTTCATAACGCAGAAGGAGCTTAACGGGCTGGGATGGGCCATCTATCTCACGCGGGAACATATTCAGGAGGACCCCGTCCTGATAATTCTGGGCGATACTATTTTCGAAACGGATTTAAGCGTTATGATCGGTTCCGAGTACGATGTTATCGGCACCAAGATTGTTGAAGATCCCCGACGATTCGGAATTGCCGAAACCGACGGTAGATTCGTGACCAAGTTGATAGAGAAGCCGCAAGAACCGACGTCGAATCAGGCGCTGATGGGCATATACTATATTAAGTCGACCGGTCTCTTTTCCACCTGCCTCGAAGAGCTGATCGCCAAAAAAATTACGACCAGAGGCGAATATCAGTTAACCGATGCCCTGTCTTTAATGTTGAAACACGGATGTAAAATAGTCACGCATAATGTGGAAGGATGGTATGATTGCGGCAAACCGGAGACCCTGCTTTCGACGAACAGGTACCTGCTGGAGCAGATCAAGTCCGTGGATTTGAGAGAGGGCAATATATTAATTCAACCGGTATTCGTATCTCCATCGGCAAAACTTGAGAATTCCGTGATAGGACCTCACGTATCGGTGGGCGACAACGCCCGAATAGTAAGATCGATAGTGAGGGACTCGATTATTTCCGAATCGGCCGAGGTGGTTGACTGCCTTCTGGAATCGTCCCTGATAGGGAACAATTCCATTATATCCGGCCGGTTTAAAAGGGCCAATCTGGGAGATTCGTCAGAAATAAAATATTAATTCTGTAAGCCGGTCTTTTTTTATTTCCAAGTTCTACTTGCCATTAGCGCTTGGATTTTTTAAATTCCGGTTTCGATAAATGTGACGTTTTTTTTGCGGCGCATAAATACGGAGGATTGATGAATAAAAGAAAATTCTTTTTCACATCGGAATCAGTTACTGAAGGACATCCGGATAAAGTATGCGATCAAATTTCCGACGCGGTACTGGATGATATTTTGAAACAGGACACGGCGGGCCGGGTCGCTTGCGAGACTTTTATTACGGTCGGCCTGGTAATTGTAGGGGGTGAAATTACCACCACCGGTTATGTGGACGTAAACGGCCTGACCAGAGACGTTCTTAAAGATATAGGGTATAACGATCCGAAGTACGGTTTCAATTACAGGACCTGTTCCGTTTTGAATGCCATCGGGGCGCAATCCCCGGATATCGCCCAGGGTGTGGACACCGGCGGGGCGGGCGATCAGGGATTGATGGTCGGCTATGCCATAAATCAAACAAACGAGCTAATGCCGCTGCCTCTATATCTGGCTCACAAGGTAACCGCCCGGCTGGCTGAGGTCAGAAAAAAGGGGGTATTGCCTTATCTCGGCCCGGACGGCAAGTCTCAGGTCACGGTGGAGTTCGAAGACGGTCATCCGGTCAGGATAGATACGGTTCTGATATCGTCACAGCATACCGAGGATATTTTAGATGCCAGCGGTAAGATGATTACCAAAAAGGCCAAAGAGGAAATTATTGAGGAGGTTGCGGTAAAGATACTGGCCAAGGGCCTGCTGGACGATAAGACCAGATTTCTTGTGAATCCCACCGGCAAGTTTGTAGTGGGCGGGCCGCAATCGGATACCGGTATGACGGGCAGGAAAATAATCGTGGATACCTATGGGGGATCGGCTCCCCACGGCGGCGGCGCGTTTTCGGGCAAGGACCCCACCAAGGTGGACCGTTCGGCGACCTACCTGGCGCGCTATATCGCCAAAAATATTGTGGCGGCGGGCCTGGCTCAGGAATGCCTGGTGCAGCTGGCGTACGCCATCGGAGTTGCCGAGCCGGTATCGGTGATGGTGGATACCAGGGGCACAGGCTCTATACCGGATTCGAGACTTACCGAACTTGTCCGCGCCAATTTCGAGCTGACCCCCGGAGGAATCATTAAAAGCCTCGACCTGTTGAGGCCTATATATCGCAAGACGGCGGCGTACGGGCATTTCGGACGGGAACTGCCTGAGTTTACCTGGGAAAAAACTGATAAAATAGAAGATTTGAAGAAGAGTGCGTAGGGAGAAAATATGAATTACGATATCAAAGATCCGAAACTGGCCGCAGTCGGTAAAAGGAAAATCGAGTGGGCCGAGAAGTTCATGCCGGTTTTAAGGCTCATCAGGAAGCGTTTCCAGAAGGAGAAACCCTTAAAGGGCGTTAAGATGGCCTGCTGTCTTCATGTAACCACGGAGACCGCCAACCTGATGATTACCCTTAAAGCCGGGGGCGCCGAACCGTATCTTTGCGCCTCCAATCCTCTTTCCACCCAGGACGATACGGCGGCATCGCTGGTCAGGGATTTCAAGGTGCCGGTCTTCGCCGTAAGAGGGGAGTCGAACAAAGTTTATTACGATCATATAAACGCCTGCCTCGATGCGCGGCCCGGAATAACCATGGATGACGGCGCAGATCTGGTCAGCACCTTGCACTCCAGCAGAAAAAAGCAGGCCGGCGATATAATCGGCGGTTCCGAGGAGACCACGACCGGCGTTATCCGACTCCGGGCCATGGAACAGAGAGGAGTGCTTCTGTTCCCGGTGCTGGCGGTTAACGATTCCAACACCAAGCACTTTTTCGATAACCGTTACGGGACCGGCCAATCGACCATCGATGGAATCCTGAGGGCCACCAACATCCTTCTGGCCGGATCCTCTTTCGTGGTTGCCGGTTACGGTTGGTGCGGCCGGGGCGTGGCCAATCGCGCCAGAGGAATGGGCGCCCATGTCATAGTGACCGAGATAAATCCACTGCGGGCGCTGGAGGCTATTATGGACGGTTTCGAGGTGATGCCGCTTACGAAAGCGGCAAAGATCGGCGATATATTCGTGACTCTCACAGGCAATTGCGAGGTGATCCGGGAGGAGCATTTCAAAGCCATGAAGGACGGCGCCATCGTGGCCAATTCGGGGCATTTCGACGTCGAAATCGACCTTATCAAACTGAGAAAGATCGCCACCAAAAAGAGAGATATCCGGCCCAACGTGGTGGAATATACGTTGAAGGGCGGCAAACGGATTCTGATCCTGGCGGAGGGGCGGCTGGTAAACCTTGCCGCGGCCGAGGGCCATCCTGCGGTGGTCATGGACATGAGTTTCGCCAACCAGTCCCTGGGCGCGGAATGGATGCTTAAAAACGGCGACCGGCTGCAGAAAAAGGTATATGCCATCCCGGAAAAACTGGATAAGGAAATCGCGCGGTTGAAGTTAAAATCGATGGGATACGCAGTCGACAAACTGACTCCGACCCAGAGGAATTACCTGGCCTCCTGGGAATTGGGAACGTAAGTTTTCGGAGGGTAGAAATCGGATAAAAAGGCCGGTGTAACCGGCTTTTTTTATTAAAAATGTCTATAAAAATGTCGAATATATAATAAATTTACATTTCAGGAGGTTTCTTATATGCCGACAGGTGTCGTAAAATGGTTTAACGAGAAAAAGGGATTCGGATTTATCACGCCGCCGGACGGCGGAAACGACGTTTTCGTGCATTATTCCGCCATCAAGGACGATGGTTTCAAGACTTTGGAACCGGGGCAGATGGTTGAATACCAGGCCGCCAAAGGCCCCAAAGGCCCCAACGCTACGGAGGTAATCAAGCTTTAGGCGATACGATAATTCTATATTCTTCTTGTTTAAAGAAAAGTTTAATTAAGATAATCCATCGAATTTGCGTTTACCCTCGCGATATCGGGCCGTAGTTTCGATATTCTATGGCCGGGTGTTGGGTTAATAAAGGACTTCGTCCGCTCATTTCGTGCCGCCTCTGGCGGGAATCATTCGGAACCCGACCTGCTTATATGGATCACGGATCAAATCAGGAATGAGGGAAAAAATATAATGGTAGGACAGACATTCTTGTCTGTCCTCTATTGCCCATAATAAATATTGGCCCGACAGGAATGTCGGGCCTACCAGGGGGTTATAATTGTAGGCGGCCGGTTTATCCGGCCGCGACATGTCTACCTGATCAGCGTAATTTTCACCGGGAAATCGCCTGAGGTCTGGCCCCACTGGGAGACGCGGGCGATATATGTCCCCGAGGCCACCGGCTCACCTGCGTCGTTGGTGCCGTCCCAGACGGCGCGGTAGGTGCCCATCGGTATGCGGTCGTTCACAAGCGTCTTAACCACCCGCCCCTGAATATCGTAAACCTTTAAGGTCACCTGCGGCGGCTGGGGGCCGAGATTGGATGCGGAATAAACTATGACCGCCCTCGAATTAAATGGATTGGGATAGGCGCTGGTGATTCGCGGTTCATACGGCAAATCGGCTTCTATTATATCCCACGCCGATGTTGGTACTACCGCTATTTCCTCGGAAAAGTCGGAGATATTGCCCTGATTATCCACCGAAGTTAAGCGATAATAATAGGGCGTGCCGGGAATGATATCGGTATCCTCGTAGTATGACGTGTCCGGCTCGGCTATAATATCGAATATGGATGGCTCGAAGCCGGGGATGGTATCCCTGTAGATCTGATAGCGGTTGAAGTCGGCCTCATAATTATACCGCCAGGATAATATTACCACACCAGTGTCAACAAAAGCGGAAATTGAATCCGGTATGAGCGGCGCCAGATCGAGGTAGGTGTAGGAGCAACCGCCGGGCCCGCCGTAGCAGCCGATATCCGACCTGGAACCATCGACGTCCAGAATGGCAGGATCACCGGCATCTATTAATGGTGAAAAAGCCTGAAGATGATAGTCGTTTCCTCCCATATACATGGGGTACTCGTGGAGCAGGCCGAAGGAGGTGTCGACGTGACTTGAGGGAGATCCAACTGAAAAATCGACAGCGGCATTCCAGATATTGTTGTAACTGGCATATAATATAGTGTTATTGCCGCCTAACCCAACAGCCGATACGTTGCCGCCTATAAGTGAATTATTGGAGATCGTAATTGAATTGTTTTCTTCAAATATATAAACACCCCACCGCAAGAACTCAAATCCTGTATGTACAGTATCGATAGTGTTATTTACCAGGCTCAAACCATCGTTCTGCGGGCCCATATTTATACACTCGGAAGCATCCTGTACCGATACAAGATTATTAGCGACATAATTGTTTTTATATACGAGAATTCCGTTACCCCGTTCAGTATATATAATGTTATTCAATATTATATTAGTGTCGGCTGCCGAAAGTATCGCGTTATCATCATAAACAGTAAAACGGCAATTTGTCACTTTAAGGTACTTATCTGGTAATCCATTTATCACCTGCGACCGCTCCCCCTCAAAAATGCAATTACTAATTATAGCCTTAGGGCCACCAAAAACGCCTCCGCCCAAGAATCTGCAGTTCTCAATAAACATCTCTCTGGCGAATATCGATGGATCAATTATTTTGAAGTTGCTCGTATGCTCAAACTCTATATGGCTGATGACCGCACTTGTATCAACATAAACAATAAATTCTCTTGGAATATCATACCAGATATGAGTTGAATCCATACCCATGCCCACCAATGAAAGCGAATCGGTATGCAAAAATACCCTCTGGTAATAGTCCCCGGCCCCCACGAAAATAGTATCCCTCCTGTCGGCCGCATCCACCGCATCCTGAATCAGGTGCGCCGCGGTGGCCCAAGAGGTGTAGGGGTATTCGTTGCTCCCGTCATGGCTGGCGTAGTGGTAGTCGGCGAGGGAGGTTTGGGCCGAAATGGATATTAGAGTTATGATTATCGCCTTTTTCATCGCACCCCGATTGTCAAAGGTTATATAGATCAATATAATAAAGGACCTAAAATTAACAATAGCAAAGTTGTACGGG
>CP070813.1:1506667-1539853 GCA_020344055.1 Candidatus Zixiibacteriota bacterium
ACCACCTCCACCTTTCCGGGAGGTATATTTTCCTCTTTGGCGTAACCGTCGGAATCGAGCTTTCCCTTGCGTATATCCCCGTTGGGAAGAAAAATCTTATAGCCGGCGTTTTTGACCGGCTTGTCTTCTTCATCCTTGAGTTTCAATTCTATCTCATCATGGTACCGCAAAAAATCCGATCTTGCCGAGCATTCCTCTGCAGCCGCCACAAAATAATACTCGGGCGACGAGTAACCCCCGCGCTTCTTTTTGGCGTCCTGGGAGGCAATATGCTCATCGTTAACCTTAAATTCCCATTCCGCCTCGATCTTGTCGTTGTCAACTTTCGTCTTGATAACATCCACCAGCCTATCGGCGGAGTTGGAATCTTTCTCAAACACGCTCACCGTGGCCTGTGTGCCCGATTCAATACCGAATGTTGTAGCTCTAACATTGACCTTGCCGCCAACCTTTACCTTTGAAGACGATACCTTGGGTTTGGCGACTCCTTTGAGCTGGATCTCGTAATTGCCCTGGGGCACACCGGTTTTTCTCAGTTTACCGCCCAGGGTACCTTTGATATTTTTATTATCAGGCCTTTTCAGATCGTATTTGACCCCTTTTATAGGATTGCCCTTCTTATCGGTAAATTTAACGTCCAGGAAATGCTCTTCATCGCTGTCCGGATCGCCTCCCGCCAGCGCCGCAGATGCCGCCGCGCCGGCAGGACCGGCCCCGCCGCCGCCTCCACTGGCGCTTTCCCCGATCAGCACCGTGGGGCAGCCCATTACAACCGAATCCGGGGGGCCACTGCAGGTTGTCATATCTCCCATTCGCAGAGCCATCTGACCGCAGATCAATACAGTCGGACTGCCCAAAGTCGCGGGCCCGCCCACATGCGGGGGAGGAGGTACACCGGGATTGACCAGCGGACAGGTATGCATATCGCCCTGCCTGGCGGCGGGCTTTCCGCCGATCAGTACCGTCGGGGCGCCGGCAACTATGGCTCCCCCATGTGATGTGGTGTCGCCTAACCTGGCCGCAGGTTTACCCATTTAAACCCTTCTTTCATAAAAAGAATTTATCGCAATATGTAGAATTGCCTCGATTTTTGTCAAGAAAATTACTCAAATATACCGACTTTCAACCTATCCCTATTTGTCTATTTAATTGTTGATTTTTACCTGAAATCATAATATATCCTTTACCCGGTTAAAGGAGCCAATGTGAAGCATTCACTAAAACCTTTCATTCCGGCGTTATTATCCTGTTGTATTTTCATTTTCTTTCCGCCAATGCTCCACGCCGGAAAAGTATATATACCAAAAGGTACGGAAATTCAGGCAAAATACAAGCTGACCCTTTCAACGGAATTAAAAAATAAACCGGCCGAAAGCGAGGTTTTCGAGATCGCGTCGAACCAGAAGATCTCCGGCATCAACGTGATCCGGCAGGGGGACGCTGTATACTGCGAAATCGTAAAATTCAAAAAGCCGGGATTGTTGGGCGGCGGGGGCGCCATAGAGGTCAGGATCGACTCGATTCAAACCGCCCTGAGAAAAAATATCAGGGTCGAGAGCGAAACGTTAACGGCAAAGGGAAAGAGCAAAAGGCTGAAGGCCATTCTCATGCTCCCGTTACTGGGTTACGGTCTCCTCGTTAAGGGCGAACCGGCCGAGCTGGGCAAGCAAAACGACACCGTAATCCTGAAAACATCAGAATTAGAGCAGATAACTTTTTAGAAAATATTAAATATAAAAATCGAGGGGCCGTGGTTTTATTTTTGTATAAATTAAAGCTCGCTCCTCAATGAGGAATCGAACTCGTTAAGATCGAAACGAAACCTGACATTAAGGTTCGGGTTTTTAAAACACAGCTTCTTATTATTCCAGGAAAGTATCTCGAAACCGGCCGGGATTATACAGTTATCGGTGGCGACGGTGGCATTTACCTGGTGCAATTTAACCTCGATATCCTCTTTGGCGGGAATCCTTATTCTCTCCCTGGAAGAGGCGTCGATGGCTCCCTCCGGAAAACCGGGCTGCGACCCGAACGTAATATAATAACCGTTAACCGCGGGATCGGCGCCCGAAACCGTGAAGTATATGTAGCTGCCTTTTCTCTCCAGCTCCGCGACCAGGTTCAGATAATTATCGACTTTCTCAGCGTATCTGTTCACTCCCGGAACCTCCGCGAATTCCTCCAGCTTACCCTTGAATTCCGAAAGCTTGCCCGGGAATTGACGGCTGTCGGCGACATCCAACAGATACGCATAATTCCTATCGCTCAGATTCTGGTTGAAATCCTGTTTTAGAACGTCATATTCGCCTATCAATTTCGCGACTTTCTCATGGTCTTCAACCGACGGCGTATTCCCGAGGGCTTCTCTCCACGAGCTTATGTCGCTGGTCATCCAGGCCGTGCTGTAGCCCTGGGTTTTCACCGATCTTTCCAGGTCTTCGGCCAGCGTAAGAATACTGCCCAGGGATGCCAGCGCCTTTTTATACGACTCCGTATCCGATCCCGGATCATTGGTAATGGAGAACAAAACCGTGGTCGAGTCTTTCATCAAATCGAACTGCTGAAATTGCGTTCTTATCCAGTCGTCACCGGATATGCCGGCGAAAACGTTGTACTTCTCATTGGATAAACGCCTGAAATCGCCGAAAAACATTTTCACAAATATATTGTTGGAGTAGTTATTGAACGCAGAGGCCAGCTGGCTGTAATCCTCCAGCCTGTCCAATTTCAGAACGGAAATCTTTTCTACCAATGAACTTATTTTCATCTTGTTATAGATATTAAAGAAGGAGACGGTCATGGTAATCAGCAACGAGATAAAAACAACCCATTTCATAATTCCGCCGAATACGTTCGCCCTTCTGCAGGCCCTGATCCTCTTCAGGGCCCATTCGATCGGCTGGCTTACTCCCAGGGGCCTGAAGTCCTTGGGCGGGGCCTTACCGGTTCCCCCGGCGCCCTCACCGAGATCCGAGGGCAAATTGCCGATGGAGGATACGAAAAAGACCTGATAGTCCAGCGTATTTTTTACCAGCGGATTGAAGAACGACTGGAATCGTATCAATAACGCCTTGAGAGTGTTGGCCCATTCCGGATAATCCGATAAGTATCGTTGTTTTACGGCTCCGCTTAAAAAATCATTGAAACGATAGGCCTTTATATAACCAGATCCGTTCCCTATCAAGGTTGATTGTAGTCCGGACTTAAAACCGGTCAGTTCATCGGCTTTGGTTACGACAAGTCCTACGGGTATATTTAATCTCTTTTTCGAACCCGAGAGCTGTTCGATCAACCGAGTGAAAGACGCCAATCTTCGTGTGAGTTCACCTTCATTATTTATTCCGGCCGGATCTATAAAGAAAAGCACGCAATCGCAGATCTCGAAGAAATCGGCCAGGCTCTGCGGTATCCCGCCCGATGAATCTATGTACATGTTTTTGCCGGAATAATCCATCATCTCGAGGGAAACATTCATGGTTTTACCGAGCTGGGCGGAGAAACTCAGTTTTTTGTCATCCGAGGTCGGTTCCGGGAATCTTCTGGAACTGATTTTTTCTCCCGTAATCTGATCGTCGCCGGTCCCCTTCATGAGATTGAAGTTTTCCTCGAGGTAAACCTGGGTCTCCCCCATGGCCAGAAGCTGCAGTTCGGGGGAGTCCTTGGAAAAGGCGTATACCGAGGTCAAAAACACCGTCTTGCCGGTATCCTTATGGCCGAATATACCTATGCGGTAAATCGAGCGATCGATCTGCTCGGCAGGCTCGCCGGGCGCGCCGGGGCGCTTGATTTTCCCTTTAAGCTTTGCAGCTTTTTTAAAGTATCGCAGGAATCCCAACATCTTTCAGTCCAAACATGATTCTAATTATTATCTAATAACATGGAGACCAATCTGCTTCGCCATCGCCCGCCGAAATATCGGGAATGGGCTGCGGATTAGTACCGTCAATATTTATGGTATAGATTCCCCAATCCCCTGATCTCATGGACTGGAAAACTATCCGTGAGCCGTCAGGAGACCACCGGGGATAAAAATCATCCGAGGCATGATTTGTAATATTGTGTTGAAAGGAACCATCGGTGTTCATAAGGTATATTTCGTAATTTCCGTCACGAGTGGACATAAACGCGATTACCAGACCGTTAGGCGACCATGAGGGAAACCAATCGATACCGGGATTGCTCGTAAGTCTGGTTTGATCTGAACCATCGGCATCCATTTTATAAATCTCCCAATCCGCATCGCGGATACTAACAAATACAAGCTGTTCACCGGTGGGCGACCAGGAACACATTAAATCGTCAAAGGGATTGTTTGTAAGATTATATTGTTCGGAGCCATCGGGATTCATTATATAAATTTCCAGGTTACCCGTTCGGTAGGTTGTAAAGGAGATTTTATTGCCTAAAGGTGACCACGCCGGAAAAAGGTCCTCGTCTGCATTGTTAGATATATTTATTTTATTCGTACCGTCGCTGCCAATAACGAATATTTCACCACTACCGGCTATTTCCGAACTGAATACGATTCTCTGGCAATCCGGCGACCAGGAAGGAAAATCATCAGACTCATCTCCTGTCTGCAGGTTTCTTTGATGAGAACCGTCAGAGAACATGGTAAAAATGTCATTTGTGCCGTCACGATCCGAAGCGAACGCGATCATCCCGCCCGAAGGCCAGGATACGGTGAAATTCCATACCGGGCCCTCCGTGACATTACCGCTATTGTCCGTTGCAACGATCTTCCAGTAATAGGTCCTGTTGTAAAATAAACCGGTGACCTCATAAGAGGTGGTTTCGATCAGGGAATCGTAAATGGCCGGGACCGCGGCGGTGTCAAAATAAATATCGTATATCAGGGGATCGCCGTTGGGATCGACGCAGGTCCAGGAAAGCTCAATATCCAGTGTATCCGGAGGTATAGCATCACCGTCGGCGGGGGAAGGGTTTGAGGGCACATCGGGTGCGGTTTGATTTATGCTCAATTTTGAGCACGTCGTTAACGCAAAAAATGCCAAAATAGTAACGATCATCAAATATTTAGCCGGAGCTTTCATGTTGATCCTTCCTTAGAATCCTTCCCTACTCTTATCAGTAACAAAGTTTTTTCCGCTCAGTTTCTTCCCCCTAATAAATCGGCGACCATGAAGGGTATTGATCATCACCCAAATCGTTAGAAAAATTTTGGGGATCGCTTGGATTATCCGGATCTATGATCCAGAGCTCCCAATCCCCGGTCCGATTAGATTGAAATATAATTCTTGATCCGTCAGGGGACCATGCTGGAAAATTATCATTGGCGGGATTATCGGTAATACGTCGAGGATTCGAGCCATTCGCGTTCATTGTATAGATTTCACGATCTCCGTCACGATCTGAGCAAAACGCGATCAACTGGCCATCGGGCGACCAGGCCGGATAGGCATCGTATGCAGTAGTGTCTGTAAGCCTTATCAGACTATCAGAATCAATAATATAAGTAACAATCTCCCAGTTGCCATACTGAAGATTGTGATGAACAATCTGTTCTCCGTTTGGAGACCAATCAGCGCCATACTCATGGAAATCATTGGTAGTAATGGCAGTCTTACCTGACCCGTCAACATTCATGGTCCAGAGATCGTAATCCACACCATTTCTTCGATTAGTGGAATAGGCTATTTTGTCGCCTGAAGGCGACCAGGCGGGGTGAACGTCTTCATCTGCTGGACGCTGTGATATATTAGTCTGCGCGGTGCCGTCATAATTCATAGTATATATCTCACGGGGTCCATGCCGGTAGGTATGAAAAACGATTTTGGAACCGTCGGGCGACCATTTGGCAAGATAATCTCTCTCCAAACTATCGGTTATATTTTGTGAAGTAGTACCGTCGGCATACATTGTGTATATATCATGATCACCACCACGATTAGAACTAAACGCGATCATTCCCCCCTGGGGCCATATGGTAAATACCGCATCTGACGTATCGCTTACCGCGTTCCCTCCCAAATCCGTACAGGATATCCGCACCAGACACTGCAAAGACGGCTCTGGGGGTATGGTCCAGGAGGTATCCTGGTTGCCGCCACCTATAGTATCTCCGATCGCCACCCAGCTGTCGCCACCATCGATAGAATATTCCAGCACAATATGGGTAATGCTGTCATCGTCCGAGGTTTGCCATGTGATGTCATAATCTGTGCCGATATACCAGAGCTCGCCTCCATTGGGAGCGATCAATGAACAGGACGGGGCTATCATGTCAGCGCCGAAGCTGAAACTCCAGACGGGACCTTCCGTGGCAAGCCCGGTAGTATCGGTAGCTACGATTTTCCAGTAATACGTTAAATTATAATGCAAACCAACCGGCGTATATGATGTCGTATCGACCGTGGCAACAAGAACCTCAGGAGTCGCGCTGGTATCCAGATAGATATCGTATGTCAATGGATCACCGTCGGGATCGGAGCAGGTCCATGAAAGCTCAATTGCCAGGCTGTCAAGCGTACCGCCATCAGCCGGGGATGGCGCCGAGGGCACCTCGGGCGGGTTTTGATTGACATTTAGTTTCGAGCAAGTTGCTAATGCAAAAAATGCCAAAATGGTAACAATCATCAAATATTTAGCCGGAGCTCTCATGTTGACCCTTCCTTAGAATTCTTCCCTACTTTTATCTGTAACAAAGTTTTTTCCGCTCAGTTTCTTCCCCCTAATAAATCGGCGACCAGGAGGGATGACTTTCATTGCTTAATGGCGAATTGGATATGTTTATGAGATTCGTTCCATCAACGTTCATAACGAAAATCTCGTCATTTCCGGTCCGATTGGAAGAGAATACGATCCTGGTTCCATCAGGAGACCATCTCGGGACTGTGTCGTTATGGTCGTCGTTGGAAATATTGGTTTGATTAGAACCGTCAGCGTACATAAGATATATATCGTTGTCTCCCGGGATGTCGGATCTGAATACGATCAGTAGACCGTTGGGCGACCAGCTGGGATAGATATCAACCGCGGCGTTTGTCGTAATACTAGTCTGATTCGAACCGTCGTCATCCATTAAATATATATTAAAATAACCAGTGCGATCGCTGCTAAAAACCAGACGATCTCCGGTCGGATTCCATGAGCAATAATAATCCTGCGCTCCATTATTCGTAAGATTATATTGCTGCGAACCGTCGGGATTCATAATATAAACCTCATAGTCGCCGGTTCGATCGCTCGAGAAGGCGATCTTATTGCCGTCCGGCGACCATGCGGGAAACCGATCGTTAAACCCGGCGTTATCTGAAATGTTCACCTGAGCAGTGCCATCACTGTTCATTACATAAACATCGTAATTGCCCTCCCGAGTCGACCCAAAAGCGATTTGGGACCCATCCGGTGACCAGCAAGGATCAAGATCATAACCATCGGCGTTGGTAATATTTTGCTGGTGAGTTCCGTCGGCCCACATGGTGAATACGTCAACATTGCCGTCGCGATCCGAAGTAAATGCGATCATCCCTCCCTGAGGCACGTCCGCGCCCTGATTTACGCTCAGTTTCGAGCAAGTTGCCAGAATCAATAATGCAATAATCGCGATGCCCGTCTTGAATAAAAACGGAATTCTCATTATCCTTTCCTCTCGCGAAAATTTCATTTTCCTGGTTAGCGAATTAGCCGTTCGCCGCCGGCATCCTCACTACCATCTAAAAGACATAAACCCCGGCCCCGATAGCGATAAAGCCCATGGAGTACTGGCCGAGCACGGAATATCCCCTGTATTCGGCGAACAAGAATAAGGTTTCCTGAACCAGGGCATCCACGCCGAACTTCATCAAAAGCGCGAATGAGGTCTTGCTCCCCTTCTCGTCCAGCACATAGATAACGCCGTCGCCTTCATATTTCCCGTTCTCGATCTTGGTGCTGTTGAACTCCAGCCCCAAACCGAAGTAACCGCGATATATCTCCTTATATTCCTTGTAAAGGCCGGGAATAACCGAGAAGCTCAGCGCGTTCAAAGAACCGAAATCCTGGCCCTCCCCGGGATCGAAATCGCCGAAGTTGGCCCCGTTTATATCGACATCTACAAAGGCGTACGGCAGGACGTTCCCTTTTAGAGTGAATATTATATTATTCCCGCCTTTCCATTTGCCCTCTTCCTCGAATTTAGGTGCGATGATACTCAGGCCCAGGCTTATGGAAGCCCCGTAACGTCCATAAAAATTGTATGCCAACGGCTTCTTTACCGCCTTGCCGGAAAGAGTGAATCTCACGTTGAGCGTCTGGTCTTTTATGACCGTCACCGAAGAATCTTTATCCGCGTAGCCATCCTTCTGTAGCTTGATTTCATGAATCCCCCTGGGGATCTCCTTTTCCCAGTATCCGCTCCTGTCCGTGGTTCCCTGCAGTTCATTATCGACGTAAACCGTCACCTGGGCGGGAGAGGCCAGGATCTTCAAAACACCCATCCGGTAATATTGCCTGACGGCATTCACCACCGAGCTTGCGAAACCCAGTCTCTGAAGGGAATCGATATGCGCCTTGGTTACCTCAAACGCCAGGCCCGATTCCGCGATCTGATTGGCTATCTGCTGCGAATCCAGGCCGAACTCGGGCAATCTCAGTATACCCTCGAAAGTAATCGGCTCTCTTTGCTGAGAAAATCCGACATTGTAACCGGCAATTACCAACAAGAAAATCGCCACCAAAAAGCTAAGGTTTCGGTTCATCTTTTTCCCTCCCGGGCAAATGTATTTCCATACTTTAAAAATGATATCATTCTATTGACCCAATTCCCTTTCTATCTCCCTTTTTAAATCATCGACCTGCCAATATAGGGGGTCCTGAGGCATATCCTTGTACAATTTTAAAGCCTCGCCCAGACGGTTGACCGCCTCGTACGGCAGGTTGGAATCGCGGAGAGACTTGGCGAAGTTAAACAGGATTTCCACCTTTAATTGCTTCGCCGGCACAGACCTCGGTCTGGCTTTTATAGCCTTATCTATTTCGGTAAGCGCTCTTCCGAAATATTTCGATTCCCCCGCTATGGCCCTGTCAAGATAACTGCTTGCGCGATTGACATAGGTCTGAAAATCGGGTTTGGGCTTGGGTTTGGGCGGGGGGGCAGCCGGACGGGAGGGTGCCGTCCTTTTGACCATCGTGAAACTATCTATATGACTGACGTCTGCCAGGTATATATTTTCGGATAAATCATCAAATCCGCTTTTGCTGAGCTTCACGTCCACACTGTCGAGTATATGAACGGACTCCGAAATAGTTATACTGCCGTCCTCGCCGGTCTGTCCCTGATCCTTGCCCTCCACGACAATACCGACATCTTTTAAAGGCTCTCCCTCTTCGTTTACGGTTACAACCGTTAAGGTAGCGTAAGGCCTGTTCATAGAGAAAACCAGGTTTGATCCGTCCTCACCCAAGGTAATTGTCGTATCAATATCTTCAAAAGGCTTTTTCCTCGCGATTATTCTGACGTCCCCGGGTTTCGATATTAACGCCGTAATTTTACCCTGAGCATTCGTTTGACCAATAAAATTATCGTTTACGGTAAATCCGACGCCCGGAATCGGTGTGCGCACGTCATTCAACACATTGATATTAAGGGAAATCAATCTGATTTTGCTCCAATCGGCATAAATTACATTTAATTCATAAGCAGTAACGAGAAGCATTATTATAATTATTATTCCAAAGGCAGTAATGCGACCTTGCTGGGGATTCCACGCTTTTTTACTCATTCTATCTATCATTTTATCGGTTATTTTTTTTCAGTATTAAAATGTCGGTTTTTCCCCGGACTATCCCACCTCCACTTTCATCCTGTCTAACGAGCTATATAATATACTATTAAGAATTTAAAAGCAAG
Organism: Candidatus Zixiibacteriota bacterium; assembly: GCA_020344055.1. Taxonomy (GTDB): domain Bacteria; phylum Zixibacteria; class MSB-5A5; order UBA10806; family UBA10806. Next base: position 1,516,518 of record CP070813.1, read on the forward strand.
ATAAATTAGCTGAACCAGCACAAAGGATTTTATCAATTAATTTGGGAGAAATCGGCTGGTTTTTCCGCCCGCCCTGTTTCCGGCGTCTAAGCTATTAACCCATAGTCGATTCTATCGATATTTTCGGCCCTGCTGACATGGGAAAAGTCAACCTTGTTTTCAAATGCTTTTTGGGTACGGTAAAATCAGGAACGAAACTCCGAAGTCATATATACAGCATTAGGATATGGTTCCTAATTAAAAGAAATGTTCATCCCCCACGAATGGTTGCCAAACCGGTTCGAAGAGTACACCCGCCGCAATGACATGCTCACTCATCTGCAGGGCGCCAGCCTGTTTAAGTATATATACGAAAATTTCAGCCCGGAGACCCCCACACAACCGGCCGGAATTCCTTACTGCTAAATTTGAATAAAGTATAACAGAAGCTGGCGAATCCATTGAATGAATCGTCTTTAAACGAATCCAAAGCCGGGATTTACCGTATATCGAATTGTGTTTGGTGTGGGCAGTATTATTGACATCTGTGCCGCTTGGACAATGGAGAGGAGGGCAGTGATGGGATCTAACACTTCTAAAACCGCTTCTGTTTTTTTTGTATCCTTCATTTTCGCTGTTTCGGCTGTTGCCGATAGCACTGATTTCGTGCCTGTTTATAAGCCTCAATTGGAAATATCCAGAATAAACAGCTCGGTAAAAATCGACGGCATGCTGGATGACGACTGCTGGGAAAACGCCGCCTCCGTAAACCAATTCGTGGAAAACTACCCCGGGGACCAGGTAAAACCCGATGTCGAGACCAAAACGTTTATCACCTTTGACGACAGCAAATTATACATTGCCTTTATTTGCTATGACAATCCGGATGAAATCCGGGCCTCCTATTGCGAACGGGACAAACTCTGGGGCGGCCAGGATAACATCGGGGTTTTCATCGATACCTACGGTGACGCTATCTGGGCTTATACCCTGAACGTCAATCCCTACGGCATTCAGATGGACGCGTTATGGTCGCCTTACCGCGGGGAGGATGGTAGTTACGATTTAATCTGGGATTCCGCGGCAAAAATAACCGATCAAGGATACCAGGTAGAAATGGCCATCCCCTTTTCCAGCCTTCGATTCCCCAATAAAGACATTCAATCGTGGAGAATGGAATTTTACCGCCATCGGTATCGTGACAGCCACTATCAGTATTCCTGGGCAGCGTACGATCGTGACGAACCATGCTGGCCGTGCCAGTGGGGAACCATTTCGGGTATCGGCAATGTCGTCCCCGGAAAAGGAATAGAATTCCTTCCCTCGGTTATCGCTTACCAATCGGGATATCTTGACGGAGCCGGCACATCCGCTGAACCTTTCGATTTTATAAATGACGATCCCGACGGCGAGTTTTCTCTGGGCGCCAGGTACGCCTTTAATTCAAACATCACCACCGAAGCCACCTACAATCCCGACTTCAGCCAGGTCGAGTCCGACGAGGCTCAAATCGATTTAAATACCACATTCGCTCTTCATTACCCCGAAAAAAGACCTTTCTTCCAGGAAGGCAGCGATCTTTTCGGAACCTGGTCGAACACCTTCTATTCGCGGACTATCAACGACCCCGAGTTTGCCGGCAAATTCACCGCCAGGATCAATCGCTCCAATATGGCCTACCTGGTGGCTCGCGATGAGCATACTCCCATTATAGTCCCTTTCGAGGAGGGAAGCGCCTATCTGCTCACGGGGAAAAGCGTTTCGAATTTCGGCAGGTTCAAACAGCCCTTCGGTACCGACTCGTATATTGGCCTGCTTGTTACCGACAGGCGCCTGGATGACGGCGGCGCGGGATCGATCATTCAAATCGACAACCAGATATGCTATCATAAAAACTGGCGTACGCAATTCGAATATATAAGAAGCTTTACGAAAGAATCCCGGGGAGACGATTTGAATTCCCGGATCAATCAACTCATCGACTCGGGCATAATCGATTCCACGTTTGATGACGGCAGGTACACCTCGATACTTGACGGAGAATCGTTCTCCGGCCACGGACTTTTGGTAAATCTCGAAGAACGATCCCGACATGTCAATTTTGATCTCGGCCTGATTGAGTTCAGCCCGACGTTTCGGGCCGATAACGGGTTTCGCGCAAGTAATAATCAAAGGGAATTAACCCTGCTTTCGAATTATCCGATATATTTCGAAGATAAATTTATCGAGGAACTCAGGCCCAATTTTGACGCCTCCTACAAATGGAATTTCGAGGGCGAAACCAAGGAAAAATATATCGTCCTGGGTTTCAGCGCGTCTCTGAAGGGACAGACGGAAGTTCATCCCTCTTTCACTCGTGTCTCCGAGAGATTCAGGGGGATTGTATTCGATAATATCTGGCAATTTCATCATTGCACCCACTCGAATTTTTCCGAAATTCTGGGGCTTTCTTTTTCCGTAAATCATGGTCACCTGATCGCGCGCCTTCAAGATCCGCCGGTAATGGGGAAAGCCACCAGCCTGAATTTCGGAGCGGATATCAAACCGGTCGACAGGATGTTGATAGAATCATCATATAATTACACAAAAAGCGACGAACTCGATTCCGGCGAAAACCTTTACAAGGGTTATGTCACCAGGACCAAGATCAATTATCAATTCACGCCCGAGCTTTCCCTGCGTATGATTTTTCAATACGATGATATATATGAAACCTTCGATTTCGACCCGCTTTTAACATACAGGTTGAGCCCGTTTTCGGTTTTCTACCTTGGATCGACATACCGATACACACATTATGATAATGTCGGAGATGACGGCCTGGATGAAACCACCCGCCTGACCTCCAGGCAGTATTTCATGAAACTGCAGTATCTATTTCAGATTTAGAATGAAGCCGCTTTCATATCGGCGGTTCAACGATTGAGGGCTGATGTAAACCCGGAAATTCCCTGTTCTACAGCTTGCCCCTGACCACATATTTCAGAATTTTCACAACCTGCGCGACCGTCTCGCAGACCGCATACGCCGAGGCGTCAATCTCTTTGAGGGCATGGATATATTCTTTCGGATGTTGGACTATCACGGGTATATTCAAAGCTGAAGCATAACCCGCATCAAAAGCGGTATTCCACTGTTTGTATTTATCGCCGAACCGAACCACCACAATATCGGAATCCTCGATAAGCGTCCTTGTACGAATGGCGTTTATCTTGGCCGCCTTGTGATCATGCCAGAATTTATCGGCCTCTTTCCCGAGTATTTTGCCGCCGCAATCGTCGCTGGATGAGTGATCCGTCACCGGCGCGTAAAACTCGACCGGAAGCTTCGCTCTTTTAACGGCCGAGGAAATTTTACTTCGCCAGTCGGTATGAATCTCGCCCGATAAATATACTTTCCATTGTTTCTGCATAACTTCACTCCAGGTAAAATATACTTTAAAACCTTACCCGCCTGGGGGCTAAAATTAAAATACCCTCGGCAAAACCGCGTGGATTTGCCGGAAGACCGGGCCGTGAATCGAAGAAAGTCAAATCAACTCTTTGATACAACCACCTTTTAATTGTGAGGCCCGAATGTCAGGCTTAACTACCTCTTGCCCACAATAGATACAAACTTCCTGTCATCGGTAAATTCATTCCTGATGAATTTATTCAACTCATCCAGATCGATTCGATCGGCCATATCGATTAAATCCAGAACAAAGCGGTAACCGTATCCCATATACTCATAAAAGGCCATGTAATTTGCCCTGTTGGACTTGCGATCTATGCGGTAGATCATATTGTTTTTCATGTTGATTCTGGCGTCCTGAAGCTCCTCCATGGTAATACCGTCCTGAATAAGCTTACTCCATTCGCGGTTCAGGGAATTTAGAGCCACCCTTACCTTGGTGGTATCGGTACCGATAGCGGCGCGGAATACGGCCCCGTATTTATCCGTCATATACTGCGTATATACGGAATAGGCCAGCTTCTCTTTCTGCCTCAAATACCACAGTCTCGAGCCCACGTTATTGCCCATAATCTCATTGAGCAAGACAAGGTACGGCACTTCATCCGGCTCAAGATGACCGAGCATAACGCCCATGAAAATGTACGATTGGTTTCGATCGTATTTTATAAATCCCGATTTTTTGTCCTGCAACGTAAGTCCCGGAAGCGTGATGGTGTCAGCCTCGGCCCTGACCCCGCCCAGATGTTTATGAATGATAGCGTTGATTTTACCGGCCGGTAAATCTGTCGCTACCGAGAAAATAATATTTTTACCTCCAATATATTTTTGATAATGTTTTTTGATATCATCGACCGTAATTGAGGTTATTGACTGCTCGGTTCCGAGAGTGGGCAGGCCGTAATATTGGTCGCCATAGGCGGTCCTCCAGAACAGTTTGCTGGAAGCCTGCGCCTGATTGTCATTGGACGCTTTAATGTCTCCCTCTACCTCATGTTTCAGCTTCGTCAGCTCTTCATCCGGAAAAGTCGGTGATAAGAGAGACCCCGAAATAATCTCCAACACCCGGTCGAAATTTTCAGTCAGTGAGGTAAACGATATGGCGCTGTAGTCTCTATAACACACGGTGGAGACATCGGCGCCCAAAAAATCGAGTTGCTCGGTGATCTCGGCCGCGGTCATGGTAGCGTTGCCCTTCAAAAGCATCTTTATCATCAGATTCGTTATTCCGTTATTTTCCGAGTTCTCAGTCAAAACACCCCCGCCGATAAGAACTCTCGCCGCCGTTAGGGAGGTAGACCGATCATGATTGACCAGCACCCTGATTCCGTTTGCCATAACCGTCTTGCCATAACCGTCGGGATCTATATCGAGCTGAGCGGTTCGTTCCCCGCAGCTGAGCAATACCGCTATAACCGGCAAAAGAACCAGCGATCCATAATCTCTAATTACTTTCATTTGGGCACCACCATGGTTTTAACATATGAATCCGTATTGAGATATTCCCGCGCTGCCGCATTTAATTCGGCCAGAGTCGTTTTCTCGATGTTATGAGGATAATTTTCCACAAACTCATAGCCGATAAAGGAATCGTACTCCGAGTATTTGTCGGCGATATCAAGACCGCGTTCCATCGAAATATAATGGGCCGTCTTTATCTTGTTTTTGGCCTTGCGAAGTTCCCGCTCGGTGAATCCATTTTCTTTCACATCAGTTAAAACTTCGTTTATAGCTTTCTCAACCTCCGGGATATTGGCCGGATCAAGGGTGGATATCGATGATATCAAACCCTCGTACTTGTTGGTTTCAAAAAAGAAACTGATGGAATAAACCAGGCCCATTTCGTCTTTGAGTTTCTTCCATAACCGGCTGGATTCACCGTCCCCGAGGATAACGGACATAATATCCAGAGGAAACTGCCGGGGGCTATCCGCTTTCGGCCCGATAGAACTCATTATCAAATACGCCTGCTCTACATCCTTCTTTATCTCGATTTCGACGACTTTAGCGCGCTTCATAGGCAAATTGTAATTGTCTTTAGCCACTGAACCTTCGGGGAAATCGCCGAAATATTTTCTAACCAGCCCGAGAGTCTTTTGGGCGTCGAGATCCCCCACGATAACCATAGTCATATTATTGGGAGCGTAATAACGTTTATAGTAGGCGTAAACGGAATCGCGCGGAATATTGGCCACTCGTTCTTTGGTTCCCAGTACGTTTTTGGAGTACGGGTGACCTTCGAAAAGCACTTTTAAGGTGGATCGATAGGCTTTGGAGAAAGGATTATCTTCGGAGATATTAATCTCCTCTAAAACCGCCTGTCTCTCCTTGCTCATCTCGGCCTCGGGGAAATTGGAGCGAAACAGCATATCGGCATGGATCTCCAACGCGAACTCCAGATTTTCACGGGGAAGCGAGATCACGAAATCAGTCCAGTCCGATGATGTATAGCCGTTGAAATAAGCCCCGTGCCTTTTCATGGCGTCGCCCACCTCTTCGCCCGTCATTTTCTCCGTACCTCGAAACAATATGAGGTGCTCCAGAAGATGGGTGGCGCCGTCAAAAAAATCTGTCTCATTTTTGGCGCCAACCTTTATGGTAGTCGAGATATTGACCTGAGGTACCTGATGATTTTCCAGAATCATCACTTTCAAGCCGTTATCAAGCTCGGTAATCTGCAAATCCGCCGAGATACCAATTCCCGGCAGAAACAATAATAAGCAGACACCCGTTAACACAAAACGCATAATAAGAACTCCCTCTTGTTAATAATTAAATTCACGTCTATTTTTATGTTAGTTCCCGAAAATCATCGAAACTGAAATCTACGAATTCTCTCCTGATTTTCCATTTTTATAATATACGGATTAAAAAGAAATTTGTTGAGGTTTTTGATAATAGAGCGGAAAATCGAGATATTATTCGGCCCCAGATTAAAATTCTTTGATTCTCAATAAATTACGAAGCAATTCGAACGATAGATGTTTTCCCTATACCTCCGCTTCTCGGTACGGCAGTGGCAGAAACTGTAAAATAGATAGACCCGCTGATATTCCCGATAATACTGTGGGATTATAGGCACGGTACAAAACCGCGGTGCGGGGAGTGATGGGGAATCAGGTTTATCCGGAATGACGACTCATTGCTGGAGTGAGCATATGAACCTTACTTATCCAGCCCTTAAAGTTGCTGGTACACAACTGGCGGCGCAGGAACTCGAACCCCGGTCACACGGGCAGGCGTTTTTCAGAACTAATTGCAGTGCGGATCGTTAACATGGCCATGAGCAAAAACTAATTAAGTGCAGAGCGCCCTTCGGCCTGTAAATTAGCCAAAGCTGGGAAACACAGTCTATAAATAGACTGACCAATTTAACTTGCATAATCAATCTTAATCACATATTAATGATTTTAAACAACGGATGCCGGAGGAGTAGGAGACATGCCTGGAATTAGCCTTTACTGTTTGGACGGCGCCATATCGGAGAGCGTAAATAAGAATATTAGTGACGCCCATATGCTTATGCGCCGTTACGCCGATTATGAGACCATCCTGCTTTATAAAACGGAAAATGAAATCGCCGGTTTTACGGCTTATCCAGGCTATCCCAGGACTATAATCGAAAACGATGAGTATTACATTTTCGTCGAGGGCTTAATCTACAATAAAAATAAGAGCGAATTAACCGAAGAGTTGATAACGCTCGCGTCCTTGATTTTTAAATCCGACGACGATCAGGTCGACGGGCATCTTTCCCGGTGGACATTTTCTGCGCATGGCGATTACGTGATACTATTCCTTAACAAAAATACTAATGATTTTACAGTTATCAATGACCCGCTGGGTCGATTGCCTCTTTTTTATCTTAAACGAGACGACAAATTATTAATAAGCCGTGAACCGAAATTTATCGTGAGCGCCTTGAATCATAAAGAGATAGATTCTGTCGGCGCGGCTGAGTTTCTCCTGTACTCCTATAATTTGAAACATCGCACACCCATCAGGGATATTAACAGATTACAGCCAGCCGGCTTGATAAGTTATAATCATACCACGAAGGAAAAGAAAATTAAGACTCTATTCGAGTGGGAATTCGGGAAAGACCAAAACGCCTCGGTGAAAGTCCGGGATTACGCTGAGGAGATGGCCGGACTCCTGATGAATTCCGCAAATAATAGAATTTTATCACTGGATAATTATCACCCGGTTTTGGCTTTGAGCGGCGGACTCGATTCCAGGGCAATTTTCTTTGCATTAGTTAATGCCAATGTAGAATTCTCATCATATACTTCATTAACCGGCCAGAAAGACAATCTACCGGATATAAAGATTGCCAGGCAAATCGTAAATACCGTCCCTTCAAAATGGCGATTGTACGAATTTGACCCCATTACTTTGGATGATTATAAGGAAGTAGCATACAATCAGGAAAGCGGAAGTTCAATTATTATGGCATTGGCCTGCGACGGGTATCGTAAGCTCAAAAGGGATTTCCCTCAAAATATGGCGTTTTTTACCGGAGACGGAGGCAATCAGATCAGTCATCCTATTACCATCAAAAAAAAGTTGAAATCTTTGGACCAGTTGGTGGATTTCACCATGGGTACATCGCTTTATTTCGATATTGATTACATATGCAAGCTATTAAGGATTGATAAATCAGACGTGAATCAATCTTTGTATGATGTCTTTTCATCTTATCCCGAAACCGATTTCGTCTGGAAATATGCTCACCTAAAGACGTTTGGAAGGGCTTTTAGATTTATTATGGAGGGGGAAGACAGGAGTAGATTTCATTTCTGGCTGGTCGCGCCCTATTGGGATGTTCCCATCGTCGAGGCATCGATGCGTATACCTGAGAAATATAAGCGCAATTATATATTGTATAAAGAATTATTACGCATTTTAGATCCCAGGGCCCTTGATTTTGCATACGCCAATACCGGCTTTAAACTTGGCTCCCCATTATCTTTAATACAGGGAAACTTAAAAACATTCGCTAAGTCGCAAAAATGGTTATATAAATTTGCCAGCAGATTAGTCTTCAGGCAAATTTATAAAAAATTCCACGATCCCGCCTTAGATAAATACATAGACAGGGTAATTGACTCCTCGGATCTGATACAAAATTCATTCGATATGGATACTCTGAATAGGATACGTGACGATGATTTAAACAAGATACAGTATTATCTGGTAAACACGGTTATCCTGCGATGTTTCCTGATGGAAAACGAATATAAGTATATTTAGTGTGCCCGGTTTATACTCAGATAAATTCTGGCAGGAAAAAGGCCTATATGTTTCTTTGCCTGCCGGTAAACCTGCGGATGCTGATTCAATATAATTTTGCCTTAATGTCACTACGGAAATGGCGACGTCCTCCATAAATCCCCGTAACTCGTTGCCATATTACCGGCGGCGCGGCGATTCGAACCCCGGATACAAAGAGAAGATTCCTGACCGGGCTTTCCGGATAAGCCCTTTCGAGCTAACAAATTAAATTATTCCATAAAAAGGTGGATACTCAAGGCTACCGGGCCGAGAAAAAATTTGGATATAAATCGGTTTTAGCTTGAAATTATCAAAAACGTCATATAAAATTTCGACGGTTTTGTTGAAAAAGTACTGACGGTATATATCCGGTACCCACAAGGAGGGAAGAGATGAGCAAAAATATAGTGATCTGCTGTGATGGTACGGGCAATGAGTATGGGGAGAAGAATACCAACGTAGTCAAGCTGTTTGAATCCCTCGATCTGAGCGATCCCTCAATGCAGATCGGCTACTATGATCCGGGAGTCGGTACCTTTAGCTCTCCCGCCGCTATTACCAAGACAGCCAAATGGTTGAGCAAGCTATGGGGGTTGGCGTTTGCCTTCGGTATTACCCAGAATATCGAGGATGCCTATGAATACCTGATGGACAAGTATATTGACGGCGATCGAGTCTACCTGTTCGGCTTTAGCCGGGGAGCGTTCACCGTTAGAGCTCTTGCCGGAATGTTATATAAGTGCGGTCTCTTACAGAAAGGCAGTAACAATCTAATCTCCTACGCCACGAACATGTATCGTCGGGGGAAGCCCGAGGTCGCGGCTGGATTCAAGAAGACATTTTCTCGAGAATGTAGACCCCATTTTATCGGGGTCTGGGACACTGTCAAGTCTGTCGGCCTGTTCGTACCCCGCAAGTTCCCGAACGCGAGGCTGAATCCGGATGTGAAATATGGCTATCAGGCTCTCGCCATTGACGAAAAGCGCTCGAAGTTCAGACCCAATCTCTGGGACCCACCTGTAAGTCCAGAGCAGATGATTGAGCAGGTCTGGTTTGCCGGCGTGCATTGCGACGTCGGTGGATCGTATTCAAAAGACGGTCTCGCAAACATCGCACTGCAATGGCTGGCTCATAGGGCTGAAAGTCGTGGATTGAATATATTGAAATCTGAATTGGCAAAGGCGAAGACCGATCCGTGCGATAAACTTCACAATTCGCTCCTGCCGATCTGGTGGCTGCTGGGCTGGAAACGGCGGAAAATCGAGAACGGCTCTAAAATACACTCATCCGTCGTGGTTAGAATGGAGAATTGTAATCTGGGCTACAGGCCCAAGAACTTGCCAGCTCCGGGTGAGTTTGAGATAGTAAATGACGGATAGTCATATTGGAGCGGCTTGCGATAACTTTCAAGGAAGGTAGCCGCTCACTTTTTATGCAATTGCGAACTCAAGTCCTTCCTATCACTTTGAATTCAACCGGGCCAACCGGTTAATGACCATTATTAATAAGGGAGATTAATTTTAATTTTATCATCGGCGACGGTGTTATACGCATCAAAAAACGCCCCGGGCCCCTGTTTGATCGATTCCACAAGAACCTCTCTTCCTGATTTTTCATCAATCGTCCCGGCCATAAATGCCCCGACTACGTAGTAGGCGCGCTTATTGTTGCCTAATTCCCAGGAACGTGAACGAACCGCATTGGAATCCAGATCGGCGACATCCCTGTATAACTGAATCAATTCTGAATGCAGTCTTTTTATCTCATCCTGATCGGATAATAATTCGTAGTCGAGGGCTATCAATGATCTTTCTTTATCTCCTGTTTCCGGGAATTCCTCCAAGCCTTTGTAGGCGGCATAAGTAGCCATACCTTCAATTTGAATCATCAGATGTATGAGTTTGACGGGATCGCGTTCCATTTCTTCGGTCACGTATTTTTTATAAATATTTGAAAATCCTATATGGTAGATTTCATGGACAAACAGGTTCAGCAAATCCTGATTAATAATATTAATTACGATCTTTCCGTCTCGCTGGAATCCCGCGGCCATTATCTTGGTTGTAAAGTATAGAGTTGTGGAAAGGTCCGTTTCATCCGGCAAAAACTCACAGAGATGCGGAACGGCTTTATCGACAAACCGCTTTTCAATTTCAGCCAGTTTCATGGCCGAAATATATTCAGGATGATTCTCGCGCTCCGCCTGTGAAATATTGCTGATTTTTTCTATCTCCTTTATCCATTTATTCTTGTCGGGTTGCAGGTAGACCTGTTCATGCCACAATTGTGTTAATCGGTACGCCTCATCGCTCTGCCAGAAATTTTCAGGATCGGCCAATATCTCCTCAGGGTGAAGATATATCTTTTCTATCGAGGAGATATCGAATCTGATGGACGATTCCAGGCAAGGGCATGACCTGTCAGATTCATCCTGAGCCCGGGTTGATCCGGATAGATATAAAACAACAAACATCATGATTATTATTCTGCGCATTTTCCCTCCCCAATTTAAAGGTAGGTTTTATTTTCAATTACGATGCCTAAATAATAATGTTTCACGACTCCGCCTTTCGATTCCGGAGGTTTATTCTTTGAGATTCCTTCCCCATAAAATATCCAGGCTTTTCAACCATAAAGATATGGGGTTACCCGCCGGTTATCGGCTTGATTGTTGCTGAATAAGCCCCCATTCGACGCTACAGATATTCTGCTGGCGGTCGTTATAATATCGTAGACGCCGTTGCCATTATATTTATCACAATTCCTGTTTAGTCATTGCAGCACAATTAGCGGCGCAGGGACTTGAACCCCGGAAACAAGGATTATGATTCCCATCGTAGCGTTACGGTTAAATCCCTGTAGAATGACGTATTACAATAACTAACAAGAACTTAAGACGCCTGCGAGCCGCCCTTTTCGACACCAGAAAACACCATAAAATAGCACAGATATCGCTGCGAGTGTTGTAATATTGTTGTCGCGGAAAAACATTCTCATTATCAAATACTCGTTCTATAAGGGAGGCTTTGAGGAGTAAAGCGAAAAGGCGTGAGCAAGCTTACGGCCGAGATCAAAGCTAATTGATAATAATAGAGTTGGCTGAAGCCATTTCCATTGACAAAAATAATATCTTGATATAAAATATACCGGGTTTAAACGCCTTACGTTCTTTTAAAGAGGACTTTATGCCTGCAAAGAAGAAGGCTAAAAAGCCTAAACCCAAGCCTAAATCCAAACCCAAATCCAAACCCAAATCCAAATCTAAGTCTAAACTGGAAATTCCAGAACTGCCCGATCTTGTTTTTAAGCCTGGATTAACTTTTCCATGGAAATGTTTTACTTCTCATTCCTGGGACGGATGCACCTGTAAAAATTGCGGAGAAACAAGAAATGAAGGGCATAAATGGTCACGGTCATTCGTTTTTGAAAAGTGCTCTTGCCCATACAACGGTTCGATGAATGTTGATCGTACAGACCTCTGCGATAAATGTGAAGGCCGCGGCTTCGTCGCAAAATGGGTCATGAAATGCGAAAAATGCGAACAACGGCAACCGGATGAGGAACCCATATTGGCTAAATCTAGTAGAAAATGTGATAGATGTTGGGGGGTCGGGGAAGTAACCTGCGGCAACTGTGGAGGTTCTGGCAAGATAAGGATTGGCGGATATAGTCCATATGGATCAACTACTATGTTGATTCCTTGCGCCCCGTGTTCGGGACGTGGTCTGATGAAATGCCCCAAATGTAAAGGCTCCGGATAAGTAGAAATCGTTATAGATAAATATAATTTTTCTCTTTACGGATTAGCTCTGTAACCCGGCTAACAACATTAGCGCTTTTTTTATATTCAAGCTTATCCGGTATATTGGTATAAATTTATTTGAAAGTGAATATTATATTAATAATCTATTAGAAATAATCCACCTTCCACTTTAGACTTTAAAGCGAATTCGAGAAGTAGATCAATTTAAGAAAAGCTGGCCTCCCTCGAAATAAGGATGCCGGCTAGAAATATACTACTATAAAGTTAATCTATTACTGTAACTCCGGTCCGATAGTCAAAAGTCGAGAGAGATCCCTTCGCTGGCAGCCATTCCTCTTATTTCGCTTGCGACGGGGCCATCCAAATTGTTCATGTATTGTTGCCCCAACCGGAAGTTACCGCTCTGCTGTAAATGCACGAGAGTGCGATACATGCCGTTGGTATCCATTGCCATAAATTCATCCAGGTTTTTGGCGATTCCCTTTACGACCGCCCTGGCAACCAGAAAAATAAAGAGATACCAGCAGATTCCGCCGATAACAGCGATCAGCACTCCGATAATGATAATAATAGTGAAAAGATCCACGCTGTTCCTCCTTTTTTGATGACAATAGCGTCCAGACCGGGAGTAAAATTCAGCCCTGATCCGTTAATTTCTGAAGTCCCAAACTGCCAATTTTCATTTGCATAACCGTTAGCTAATTTACTTTGCTGATATTCAACAAAAATTCCTCAATTGCTTCTGCGAGTTTTTTACTCGAACCTGACTTGAACGGGCTAATGCGCGTTTTTGAAATCATAGGGAATAGATTGTCAACAACCTTTTCTGCACCGATTATAAAAGTCGGTTTCCCGAGCGTATGACTGATGCCCAGCTCCAGGGCGACATTCGAATTGAATCCCGTAAGATCGACAAGCACATGCGATGCCTGGCAGATTTCGTTCCAGATCGATTGAATTATGTCGGGATCGCTTACTTCATCACCTCTGATATAGTCAACTCCTGATTTCTTGCAGCAATCGCGGGCCGTTTGGGACGCTTTGGCAGACCAGCCCGGCCGAAACGGCATTACATGAAAAAGCCTGCCTTCTCCGCTGGAATAGGAAGGGGCCCAGACCGGATGAATTAGCATTACGGGCTCCTTATCAAGGAAGCCAACCAGTGCTTTAAGGGCATTATCGGTTGACACGGGATCGGGCTCATCTCCAAGCCGCCGCAGCTGTTTCAAGCTCTGATCCATATAAATGTCCTCTTGCGGAAGCGGATAACTTTTTAAGACTTGTTGTAACGTTTTCGGAAGGGGGCTTACCTTTTCGCGAGAAATAAATGAAAACATAGCATCATCAATAGCAGTCTTTAATAGATCTTCGGTTCCTTTTGTAAGTGAGATATCAATTGGTTCAATGTCGACGTCAAAAGGAAGTTTCTCTCCCGTCGACAGCACAACCACCGGTTTACCCAGAGTGAGGGCGATACCGAGTTCATAAGCGACGGCCGCTCGATCCGAACCGGCTTTTGCTCCCATATCAAAAAGAGCGATGCCGGCCTTCTGGATTTGTTTCCAACGGGCGTTTGCGTAGCCCGCCGCTTTTGGAGGTTTCATTATCGATAGATCCAGTTCTTTGCAGACTTTTGTCGCTAATTTCATGGGCGCCGGACGCCCGGAGTAGAAAACCGAATTTGTGTCAACCGGCACGTTGGCCGCACGCCATGTCGGCCGGGCCAAAATCACATTCCGAAGAAGGGTAAATTTTCGCACCTGATCCGCCAGGGGCCGGAGTTCGTCCAGTTCAACGGACCGCGCTTTTGCATCATCATCGCCGGCTTCGTATATTCTCCTGTCGATATTGGTGGCTCTTACGCTCAGGTCTGTAATCGTACCGCTTTCGTCGGAGCCTTTACCCCGTCTATTAGCCTCTTCTAAAAGAAGGCGACGAATTTTCCAGCAAAGCTCGACAAGTTCGGCTGCTCGCGATCCATCAGGAGGTCTGGGTATTCCGTAACTGGGATAATGCGTAAGTTCCAGCATGTTGCTCAAGAGCCCTCTCATATCCTCTACCTTCTTCATATAGCCGCCTACACTCTCATCTCTGGAAGAGATGATATCTCCAAAGGATCCGAGCAGCTCTTTAAGTTGATCCGACCTTTTGGTTTTCCCTGATTTGATATCTTTTTCAAGGCGTTTTTTCAACAGGTCAAAGATCTTTTCATCATTGTCTTTTGGCATCGCGCCTCCTTCCGATATCAAATAGATTTGACTCAACATTTTCGAGATCTCCGGAAGCCGATCATCTTCTTTGAACTCCTTCTGAAGCCCTTCAACAATATTTTCAACCTCCGATAATAAGCGGGATACGCCGCCGTATCGCGATTTCAGTTTCGACCAGTCTTGAAGAAGCTCTTCTGTGGGAGCGCCTTTCTTTCGTTTTTTTTCCTTGAGCTCAAGGAACGCGAAGTGCAAATCTTTTAATTCATCAGGTGGAGGTTCCATTGGTTCTGCCCAGTATATTGGTCTTATAAAGTGCTCTCGCCGCAAATTGTGTGCGTATCGCCATTCTTGTTCAACGTATTTGGAAAGCCTCGCCGTTTGAGACCAGCACAGCTGAAATATGTCCGCCTCATCAATTTTTGTAAGAAGAGCTTCGGTCCACTTTTCGCCGCTTCGTAATATATTGATATCGCGGTAATACTGCATACCAAGCACAGAATAGGCTCTCTCCAACTTATCAACAATTGAAGCATCATTATGAGAATATGATACGAAAACTTTATGGAATGGATAAGCCGTCGAAATGTCCGGCTCTTGGAACTTCTTTTCTTTTTCAGCACTTGATAGGAGCGACCATATCCTAACTTCACCGATTAATATAGGTCCCACATAAAATAAGACACTACCGTTGATTGCCGTATTGGAAGGTAAACAATCAGAAATAGTCTTGAATCTGAATTCGCAACAGTGTATTTCCTCTTCCCAGGTCAACAATATCCTTCGAGGATTGAAGCGACAACCTTCAAGTTCAGGTACTATCGTTATCTCGGTCCCGGTTACAATTGGGCCCGTCGATTCACCCTCGGCACGCAAGTGATCGGTCTGCTTATCGACAAGACGTTTCTCTATATCATCCCAAACGGCTTGTTGTTTGCTTGAAGTATGAATATAGACAAACAGCGAATACCACCTTGTACTAAATATAGTTTTAGGATGAGATACTGTAAAGCGAACTGGTTCGGCCTTAAATGTGTTTGGGAGCATTTCTAAATTACTCGTACTGATGTCAGCAGTTAATTCCTCCCAATCGTGAAGGAGCTCTTTTTCGGGAACGCCTCTCTTTCGCCGTTTCTCGATCTCTTTCGCATCTTCGATATTCTGTTCAACCTTTTTTGCGATAGGCGCGATCTTGAGCAATCCTTCGATCGACTTCAATGCTTCATCCACAGAAGGCATGAATTCCGGAGCAAGTTTTGAAAATGTTTCACCGGCCAGTTTTACTCGACGTTTCGCATCTTTTAGTTTTTCTATATCTTTGCTGCCTGGCTGGCGAAGAACATTTCCATAATTGAAATTAAGTTTAGCCCGCTCAAGGGGATCATCTATACCTTCGAGTAAGTCCTCCGCAACTTTATATGCCTCACATGACTTTTGGAACATTTCGTCTCCGAGTTCAGGAATAAGGTCTGAGTAGACACTTCCCAGGTAACGGTATATACGGCTTTGTTCGATCCTCGCGTAGTTTTGGGCCCTCATCTTTTCGGCTATTTTTTTAAGTTCATCCACAACTTTCATCATATCCGAACGATACTTGGCGCCTTTACGCGCCGGCCAGTTCGCGTCAACTATGCCATATGCGCGGTCCATTACATTTTCTCTTAAAGCTATAAGGTCTTTTGACATATCCACCTCCGGCTAAGAGATTCGCGAAAAGTAAAAATGATAGAAACATCCATTTTTTTATCCACAATCCTGATTCAATTTACCCGATTCCTTCCTGTCTACCGATTGCTTTGAGAGATGCATTGAGTTCATTAATAGTCGAACTCATCTCCTCGGTATCGGCCAGCCATTGTCGGTGTTCAAGCGAAAGCTGTTCGTGAACGGCCGCGACATACTTTTCCAGGATCTCCGAGCTGCCGTCGGCAATTACTTTTTGTACTTCTGAATGGCGCTCCCGAATACGGCTTAACGATTCGCAGGTCCGTTCGTAACGCTCTGCGTTACGTTCATCCTGGTTAATTTCCTCACGACGGCTGGCGACGATGGTTAGAGCGGCCCCGATTGTACCCAATGCCGCCAGCGGAAGGACGACGGCTTCGAACGACGCCCAAATACCAAAGCCACATGAGCCTACCGAAAGGATAGCGGCCGCAACGGCACCGATGGTAACCGTTTTGCGTCTTGAACTATAATGCCTGGCACCCCGCTCCCGGTAATACCTCTGTTGCACCGCAAGTTGATAACGACGAAAGAGCTCAAGACATAGCAGTAGAATCTGTGGATTAACATTTTCTGATTTAATTGCCAACCGCATGAGACGGTTAAAATATCCAAGTCTCTCGGATTCAGCGGCAGCCCTTGCACTCATCCATCTCCTGAGCAAATGCTCGTTGTTGAGTCGGTAAATTGCCATAGTGGCCACGATACCGCCAACAAGAACGGAGAGAGACAACAAAATGACCAATGATTGGATTGCGATTCCCGATTCATTAGTAAAAAAGGTCGACATGCTGGCGAGCACGGCGGCTCCTACAGTGGCAACGAAGATAGCCCAGGTGCTTCGACTTGATAGTTGTTTGAACGATTCTTGAATTGTTATGGCTCTGGCATCCTGCTCTTCGTAACGTTTTGCTGTTTCGGTCAGTTCGGAATGCTGCAGTAAGGCCGATAGTCCGGGCACAGAATTTATAAGTCGTGTATGGAAAAGCGTTGGTCGTATTCGATAATCGTTAGGCTCATCCCGGCCAATTGCATCCTCGGCCAGTCTAATTAAATCCGTCGTATTCTCTGCGCCAGGGTTTTCTCTTTCATTCATGTTTCCACCTTTTTAATATCAATCCAAAATTAAGATGTTTACACAATTTGAAATGATCCGGGTACAAGAAATGTGATCCATTTATCCGCGCCTAAATGATCCCTTTATACAATAATAAAGCGATCTCAATTTGAAAACCTTTGTTGAATTCCATTTCATGAATCCGCTGCAGAGAATCGGAATGTCTTATAAGTCGAAAGATTTTCAAAAAAAGATCTGATCGTCCTAATGTCGCTTCTCCCTCTCGACCCGGCTACTTTACGATACCGTATTTCCCGGGTTTTACACGCAACGCCAGGGTGTAAAATATCAATAATGGATAAATCTAGGTATCAATTTCGCTTAGCTCCGTCAATTTGTCAAGCAAAATCTTCATCTGGATTTATAGTTTGATCGAAGACTGTATTCCCTTGATAACAATAAAAATATCGGGTTGATTTTTCTGAAGCGAGAAGGCTGTTATACAAGGGCGCGGACTGGAAAATACCAGCATATGATTATAATCAGTTCGCCCGGGCATAACGAGGAGATGATGGCGAATTTACCATACGGAATATCCTAATGATCGATTCCCAATAGAATAAAGGCTGCTGTAATTTCCAGCAGCGGTCTTTTTTTATGGTCCAATATGGTAAAAGTGTTGTCATATTGTTGTCACGCGGAACACCGCGTGTCTGGCTATTCCCAGTAACTCCTCGAAACACAACTAGCGGCGCAGGGACTTGAACCCCGGACACGAGGATTATGATTCCTCTGCTCTAACCGACTGAGCTACGCCGCCTTAATTGCTTTATCGGACAATTAACCATCCGATGAAGCTAATTTATTCTCGCTAAACCGGTTGTCAAGAAAAATTGCTACGCTATCCAGATGGTCTTTATATTGACAAACTCTTTTATGCCGTAATGAGATAGCTCGCGCCCGTAGCCCGACTTTTTCACTCCGCCAAACGGCAGCCTGGGGTCGGACTTGGTCATACCGTTAACAAACACCGCCCCCGACTCGATCCTGCGGGCCACCCTCTCGCCCCGCTGAATATCTTTCGACCAGACCGAACCCCCCAGCCCGAACTCGCTGTCGTTAGCAACGTTGATAGCCTCCTCCTCATCCTTTACGGCGATTATGGCCGAGACCGGTCCAAACGTTTCTTGCTCGTAAACCGGCATGCCTTTTTTGACATCGGTCAGGACCGTGGGAAGATAATACGCGCCGGGGCCATCGGCTTTCTTGCCTCCGCAAAGAAGCTTGGCTCCCATTTTTATCGAGCCCTGCACCTGCTGGTCAAGCTCCTCCAGAAGATCCATCCGGGCCATGGCTCCCACCTGGGTATCCTCCGAGAGGGTGTCACCCATCTTGAGCGATTTCATTATGGCCACCTGCTGCTCTTCGAAATCCTTCACCTTCGATTCCACCACGATGAATCTCTTGGCCGCGATACAGCTCTGCCCGGCGTTTATCATCCTGGCCGTAACCGATGTATTTACACATGCCGGGATATCGGCATCCTCGAGAACTACGTAGGGATCGGAGCCGCCCAGTTCCAAAACAGTCTTTTTCAATTCATGACCCGCAATTGATGCCACCTGCATTCCAGCGGGCTCGCTTCCGGTCAACGTTACCGCTTTTACGAGCGGATTTTTTATGACAGCTTCCACCTTGCCGGCCGAAATCAGCATGGTCCTGAAAGTGTTTACCGGAAAATCGGCTTCTTTGAAAACCTCTTCAATTGCCAGAGCGCATCCCGGCACGTTCGAGGCGTGCTTCAAGACCCCTACATTACCCGCCATCAAAGCCGGCGCGGCGAAACGGAACACCTGCCAGAAGGGGAAATTCCAGGGCATCACCGCCAGCACCACGCCTATGGGCTGAAACACCGCCATACTCTTGCTGGCGTCGGTCTCGATTATCTCGTCGGCCAGGAATTTCTCGGCGTTGTCAGCGTAATAATCGCACACCCAGGCGCATTTCTCCACCTCGGCGCGGGATTCCCTGATTACTTTACCCATCTCGATGGTGATAAGCTTAGCGTATTTATCTATATTTTTACGCAGAACCTCCGCCGCCTTATGCATCAGTTTGCTTCTTTCGGCAAATGATACATCCCGCCAGCTCAAATAAGTGCTGTGCGCCGCCTCGACGATCGCCTTTACTTCGGCATCGGTATGCTCTTTATATTCTTTTATCAGTTCATTGGTGGCCGGGTTTATAGCTTTCATATCCTCACATCCTTTATATCAATGTTAACTCAAATCTCTTTCCAGTTTTTCGCTGAGCTCATAATTGACTCGCGGCTGAATCGGTATCTCCACCAGGCAGAGCTTTTGGCTTGTTATCGCTTCACGAAGATTATCCTTCAATTCCGCGAGACTTCTTGGTGCATAACCTGGAATCCCGAAGCTCTCGGCGTATTTCTTGAAATCGGGATTGGTGAGGCCGGTGCCGAAGGTTTTCTTGGTATGGCTGAACTGTTTCCACGATACCAGGCCATAATCGTTATCATTGAAGACAATTATGGTATAGCCGACGCCGATCCTCTTGGCCGTCTCGATCTCCTGGGAGTTCATCAAAAAACCGCCGTCGCCCATAACCGCCACCACCTGCTTTTCAGGTTTGGCGAGCTTGGCCGCGATACCGCCCGGTAACGCTATCCCCATGCTGGCGAACCCGTTGGATATCAGAACCGAGTTCGGATGGCATACCGGGTAATTGCGCCCTACCCACATCTTGTGGCTGCCCACGTCGGATATCAGTATATCGCCGGGATTCATTATCTCACGGATAATATGCAACGCGCCGGGTACGGTGAAATCGTCGCCCTCTTTCAACGCGTAGGAATCCAGGTCATTACGGATCTTGTCCCTGATCGGTTTATACCATTCACGGTCGAATTTCAGATCACCGTTGTAATTATGCTTGTTCAGCTCCCATAAGGCCGCCGAAACATCACACACGATCTCGACATCCGGTTGGTAATACTCATACACCTCCGCCTGCTGAAAATCGATATGGATGATTTTCTTGTCTTTGTTTCTATTCCAGAATTCGGGATCGTATTCGGCGACGTCGTAACCGACCGTTATGACCAGGTCCGCCTTATCGAAGGCCCTCATAACGTAGTCCCGTGCCTGCAGACCCACGGCGAAAAGCGAATGCTCCTCCATGTCGCTTACGGCGCCCTTGCCCATAAAGGTATGAACCACCGGTATATCGGTCTTTTCAACCCACTCCCTGAGATGCTTCGACGCCAGTTTCCTGATGGCCCCGTTGCCCGCAAGAATAAGCGGGGTTTTCGATTTTTTAAGCAGTTCGTACGCCTCGTTCATCGCTTTATAATCGGGAGCGGCGCGGCGGAGCCTTTTGGGAGGTATCGGCTTTTCATGGGATTCCATCTTGGCCACGTCTTCGGGAAGCTCGAGATGGGTGGCCCCCGGTTTCTCCATCTCCGCCAGCTTGAACGCCTTCCGTACTACCTCCGCCACGATATCGGGATTCTGAATGCTGGCGTTCCACTTGGTTATGGGACGGAACATGGATACCACGTCGATATACTGGTGGCTCTCCTTGTGCATGGTGTCCGAACTCGCCTGCCCGGTTATGGCCACCAGCGGCGCCTTGTCCAGGTGAGCGTCGGCGGTGCCGGTGATAAGGTTGGTGGCTCCCGGTCCGAGAGTCGAAAGGCATACCCCGGCCTTACCGGTAATCCGGCCGTAAACGTCGGCCATGAACGACGCCCCCAGTTCGAGGCGCGTGGGGATGAATTTTATGGGAGAACTCTCTAGCGAAAACAGCAGATCCTCGTTCTCCTCGCCGGGCACACCGAATATATATTTGACCCCCTCGTTCTCGAGACATTTAACAATCAGGTCGGAAACTTTCATTTATCAGGCTCTCATTTGAAATTGATTGTTGATATCGATCATGTTTTAAGAACCAGTTAGCCCATATCCCGGTTCCCCACCCAATATAGGGGGAAAGCAATTGTCATTCAATAAAATGCTCCCTGAAAAACTGTGCTGCCGGGTTAGTGTTGGCGCACCAGGAGGTACGCCAACCACGTTAATGAAATGACATCCTGACGCTCTCCGTCGCAAGGATTTGATTAATCAAATCCCTACATAGACCCATTTTGTATTGTGTTTGATAATTTATCACCACCAAAAAACGATTTTTTTCGTAGTAATAGGAGAATAAAAAACCGCCCTCGTTGTATCAATAGTGATGGGAGGGAAGATGTACTGCCCCAAATGCGGGTACGAATACCGGGACGGAATCCTCACCTGTCCCGACTGCGATGAGGACCTGGTGGAGGAACTCCCTGAGTGGTTTGACGAAGACTCCACCGATGAATCGGTCTCCTACGAGGACTGGATAAATATCGCCCGGATGAATTCCTGGGAGACGGCGGAGATGCTGGTAGAGGCGCTGCGAACCAAGGGGATCCCGGCGGTGGTGATCTCCAAGGCGGGGCATTTCGGGCAGCTCACCGCCGTGCCCGCCGCGGCCATGAGTAAGGCCGGCGGCGGTTATTCCATCCTGGTCCCCTCCGAATTCGTATCCGACGCCGACCGCGAAGCCGAGGCTATCCTCGGCGAGGAATGGGAGAAGGCCAGGCTCGACGATATCGGGGAGTGATAGTTTATATTTTAAAATAAATTTTAGTATCAAAATACTTGTCATAAAAGAATAAACATATGTTGTAAGGTTTGTTGCTGATCAAGTTGACATAAAAGGGTAACCGGTACCCCACAGCTTGCTGTGGGATTATTACCGATACAAATCAAGGTAACCCACACCAGGGTGTGGGGCACCATTAGAAAAATAAAGGAAAACAAATGCCTGCCGAAAAACACAAATTCCAGGAGATTTTCAGCCATACCTATGAGGAGGCTTTTAGATGGCGGTACGAGTATTATATCAGGCTGATGCTCCGTTTCGCCGAATATCTCGGTCGAGATAAGCTGATCGAGATGATCAAAAAGGCCGCTGATGAGGACACCATGGCCAACGCCTCGGACGGCACAGATTTTTCGTTTGAAAAATTTATCTGCTCAGGCAGTACCACATTCAAAAACATGATGACCTGGGATGTGGTGGAACGAACCGACAGGGTTTACGAGATGCGGGTTACCGAATGTCTCTGGACTAAGATTTTCAAAGAGTTCAACGCCGAGGATATCGGCTACGCCACCGTCTGCCACGGCGATTTCGCCGACGCCCGCGCGGCGCATCCTAAATTAAGGCTGGAGCGGACCAAGACCCTGATGCAGGGCCACGACTGCTGCAACCACCGCTGGATATTCGAAGGCTAAATTAAGCAAGGTGCGGTCAGTAGGTCAGTAGGTCGAAACCTTTATGGTTTCGACAAAACTCCTGAATGTCGAAAGGATAAACCTTTCGACCTACTCCACTATGTGGCAGACATGGGGACCTGCCACCACCAAACATTTTACTCTATTTTTCGTAGCATAAATGATTGATAAAAAGCTGTAGGGACAGAACATCGTTCTGTCCTAATTTCGGATGGTATGCCTTTAACGATGAAATCGGTAACCCACAGCTTGCTGTGGGATTCTTGCCAAAACGAAATAAGGTAACCCACACCGAGGTGTGGGGCACTATTTAAAACCAAAGGATACACAATGCGAAACGAAATGATATGGTTTGACAGGAAGTTCGTCTTCAACCTGGCCATCGAGATGTTCCCCATGGTGGTGGAACGGCTGCGCGGCTGCCCCGCCCGCCTGGAGGAGAAGATAAAACCGCTGTCACGGGAGACTCTTACCGCCAAAGACGGCGATCAGTGGTCAATCCAGGAGACGGTGGGCCACCTGCTGGTGGT
>CP070813.1:1539953-1573116 GCA_020344055.1 Candidatus Zixiibacteriota bacterium
GGCTTTTTGCGCGATCTATCTATGGAGAATGAACTTAATGACCTACCCCGGTTTCCCTCTGGACGATTCCTGGATTCACCAGGTGTTCGCGCGCAACATAGCCGGCGGTCACGGCTTTTCCTTCAATCCCGGAGTCCCCATAGCGGGGGCGACCGCTCCCCTCTGGACTCTTCTGCTTGTTCCCGCATGGCTATTGCTGGGGCCGATAACCGGCGGTATCGCATCAGGCATGTTCGCCCAATGGCTGGCGCTTTTAGCGATCTATAAACTGACTGAGCAACTGACTAACGATAGGAGCCTGGCCTTTCTGGCGAGCGTCCTCTCGGCCCTCTGCTGGCCGGTCGTCTGGGGGGCATTATCGGGCATGGAGATCGGGCTCTATTCCGCCCTGTCGCTCTGGGGGCTCTATTTCTATTTCAAATCGAGCTCGCTGGATGACCGCTATAGCTATCTATCCTATTTTCTATTTGCCTTAGCCTTCCTTGCCAGGCCGGAATGCGGGATCTTACTCGCGGCAGCTTTTATCCACGATCTCTATACCTGGATTAAATCAGGGTATAAAAAAAATATCCATTGGCTGATTAAGCTGTTTATAATAGCAGTAATTATATTGCCATATTTCTCTTTTAATTTTAAAACATCAGGCACTTTCTTTCCCAGAACCTTCAGTTATAAAGTACAGGATCAGGGTCTGCTGGCTTCCATCTCTGAAGTAAATCCCAAAGGTATCATAAAGGCATTGACAATTTTGCCCCTGCATTATTCCAGGCTTATTTTATATAGCCTGATAAAGCTTAATCCGGTTCTTTTATGCGCCGTTCTTGCGGGGATTGTCTGGGTTATGAAGCGGGCGTCGGGGGACTTTTCAAAACGACTATTCCTGATTCTGATAGTTGTCCTTTATATACCGATCCTGGGGTCCGTCGCTCCCGCCGCCTCGCCCGACTATCAGAATTACAGGTACATTACAAATCTGCTTCCCCTTTTTGTAACTTTATCTGTAGTCGGGATCCTATGTTTTCAAGAAAAGAAGCTCGGCAGGATATTCTTGTACTCCGGCGCTATCCTGATTTCATCAATGCTACTGATTAAGATAATATTCGCGTTATTCGGGGATTATATAATCGCGTTAACAATTCAGGATCCCGCGAACATTAATGATGAATATCTAAAAACCGTGGATAAGTTCATAACGCGAATGCTGTTCGATTTTGCCGTTATATTATTATTGTATTTAATGGCGGGATTTATTTTGACGACAGGTTTCTGGCATCGTTTGATAAATAACCGTCTTTTTCGATCAATGGTAATTGCCCTGTTAATTCTATTCAGCGCCGGATCATGCCTGTATCACAGCGCCGTCTACGCCACCAACGTAAAAAACGTCAATGAGCGTAACGTGGATGCGGCGATATTCCTGAGAACTCTCGCAAATGAAAGCGATATCGTTGCGGTAAATGACGCGGGCGCCGCCGGGTATTTTTCCAGCATGGAAATTACCGATCTTAAGGGGATAATTTCGACTGACATAACGATTGAAATGGTCAATGACGATTCCGTGGCGTTCGAATATTTAAGCAGGAGTAAACGTGTCGACTACCTGGCTATCGCCCCCGATTGGTTCGATTATATTCCTTCGCGAACGGACGTTTTTAAAGAGATCGCGTCGTTTATAACGGAAAAAAATCTGATCGTATACGGAGATACAACCAGAATTTATAGGGCCGACTGGACTGAAATTGAATAACAGGATGCGTGGTTATTTGCTTGATAACGTAAATAGAAATTCATTAATTTCGACATGCCGAAAAAGCATCTGATCGCCATAACCGCAGTCTATCTAGTTCTTTGCGTTTTTTACCTTTTCTGGATGACATGGCGTACCTATCCCGGCTTCCCTCTGGATGATTCCTGGATTCACCAGGTGTTCGCGCGCAATATTGCCGGCGGCCACGGATTCTCATTCAATCCCGGGATTCCCATAGCAGGGGCGACCGCTCCCCTCTGGACGCTTCTGCTGGTGCCCGCATGGCTGTTGCTGGGACCGATAACCGGCGGCATCGCATCGGGCATGATCGCTCAATGGCTGGCGCTTCTGGCGATCTATAAGCTGACCGAGCAGCTAACCAGAGATATAAGCCTGGCCTTCCTCGCGAGCATCCTTTCGGCCCTCTGCTGGCCGGCTATATGGGGGGCCTTATCGGGGATGGAGATCGGGCTTTATTCCGCCCTTTCGCTCTGGGCGCTCTATTTCTATTTCAAATCGAGCACGCTGGATGACCGGTATAGCTATCTATCCTATTTCCTCTTCACCCTGGCCTTCCTGGCCAGACCGGAATGCGGGATTATTATTGTGGCAGTTCTTATAAGAGACATGGTATCGGCTTTCAGATCTCACGATAGGAGAATCCTGCCCTGGATTGTCAAAATTTCTATCCTGCTGGTATTAACCGTTCCCTATTTTATCTTCAATTATACGACCGCAGGCGGCCTGTTCCCTCGAACCTACTTCGTGAAAGTCCGGGGGAAAGACCTGATTTCCTCTTTGCTCGGCGGCGATATCAAGACCGCCTTCAAGGCCCTTTCTGTCTATCCCTTGATGAACATCCAGGATTTTTACAGGAATATTATAAAAATAAATCCTTTAATCTTCCTGGCGGCTTTCGCGGGAATGGTAAAGATAATAAACTCGAGGTTTGTTGATAAATCGAAGAATATAATGCTGGTGGCGCTTTCGGTTATTTATATCCCGCTGATCGGAGTATTTTCTCCGAGATATATACCCACCTTTCAGAATTATCGTTACGTAACCCATCTTATAATTCTAATGTCAATATTCGGAACGCTGGGTTTATTCTGGCGGATAAATCAGAACCTCGAAAGGTTCAAAAAACCGCTTTTCATTCTGGGGGCTATAGTCGCGGCAGGTGGATTATTTTCGGGATTGGCGTTTGCCATATTCGGCGGGGAGCTCGCTCCTCTGTTTTTACGGAATCCGGCGGGCCTCACCCGGGGCGGTTTGTCCGTTCTAAAATCCAATGTGTGGAATATATGCACCGGAATTTCGGTGACCGGCCTCCTGATATTATTAGGTTCAATTTTGATTAATGTAAAAACTGATAGGATGCTGTCATCCGGAAAAGCTGCCCTGATTATATTATCGGTATTTGCGGGTATAGTAATATCCGTCTACAGGGCGGATCTTTACGCCGACAACGTGAGAAACATAAACGAATGTGATGTTGAAACCGGGATTCACCTGGCTTCAATATATGAGCCGGGGGATATTGTCGCTGTCAACGATATCGGGGCCATAGGATATTTTTCCGGGATGGAGGTGCTCGACCTGAAGGGGCTGACCGAGACGGAAATTACGATCGAGATGCTGCGAAATGATTCTTTGCTGTTTGAATATATGAAATCCGAAAAACCGGTCGACTACCTGGCCATCGCGCCGGGATGGTACAATTATATCCTGAAAAGAACCGACGTCTTTAAAAAGATAAGGGTATTTTCGTCGGAGAACTGTACGGAGGTCGTAAGCGACACGACCCTGGTTTTCAAGGCGATCTGGCCGGATTCGGTCGGGGACAGATAAGAATTACATTATCAGTTTTCAAGGTATGAAAGAAATCCCGCCTAAAATTCTTGTATCGCCGGGCGGGAAATTATAGATTCGGGCATGGATAAGAAGCATCTTGTTACAATAACCATAATTTATATCGCTCTCTGCGCCTACTATTATATCCGAATGGTCTCCATGACCCACCCCGGTTTCCCTCTCGACGATTCCTGGATACATCAGGTTTTCGCAAAGAATATCGCCGGCGGGCACGGCTTCTCTTTCAATCCCGGCAGGTCCATAGCCGCCGACACGGCGCCCTTATGGGCGATCCTGCTGGTTCCGGCCTGGATGATCTTCGGCCCGGTAACCGGCGGGCTGATCATGGGAGTGATTCTTCAGGGACTTGCGCTTCTGGCAGTTTACAAACTCACCCGGCAGATAACCGAAGACAGCAACCTTGCTTTCCTGGCGACTCTTTTTTCCCTGCTTTTCTGGCCGGTCATATGGTGCTCGATGTCGGGAATGGAAACCGGCCTGTACTCGGCTCTTTCTCTGTGGGGGATGTATCTATTTTTCAAATCCAAAAAACCCGGCGATATTCATAGGTACGGGGCCTACCTGTTATTTACGCTTTCATTCATGTCGCGCCCGGAATGCGTCCTGTTCATAGCCGCAGCCGTAATTCATGACCTTGTAATAGCTATAAAATCAAAAGATAAGACGGTAATACCATGGGCCATTAAGGTCCTGATTATCCTCGCCTTTACCGCTCCCTATCTGGCCTTCAACTACTCTACGGTCGGTATCTTTTTCCCCAATACCTTTTCGGTAAAAGTCATGGGGAGAGACCTGATATCGGCCTTAATGAGGAACGATCTTAAAGGCGTTCTGCATGCGCTTGCCATCTATCCATATTTCTATCTGCAGCATTTTTACAGAAGCGCCGCTATGGTAAATCCCGTTATAGTCCTGGCTTTAGTTCCGGGAATAGTCAAATTTACAGGTTTTCATGGCGAGGATAGATCGAAACGGGTCATGTTCGTCCTGCTTTTTCTTGTTTACGTTCCGCTGATGGGAATTTTCGCTCCCGTAGCATCGGCCACCTGGCAGAATTTCAGATATGTAACAAACCTGCTTCCCATGATGATTATAATAGGTATTGCGGGACTCTTCTGGAAAACGAAAGCCGAATACAGGGATCATAAAAGGATTCTATTTATAATGGGCCTGATACTTGCTGCCGGCGGTATTTTCCTGACTTTTTTCTTCGGGTTTTTCAATAAGGCCATAATCCCTTTTCTGGTTCAAAATCCGTCATTCCTATCAACAGAGGATTACCAATATCTAACCGGGGTAATCCAAAGGGTCGGCCTGGGGACGCTTTTATTGGCGGCGATGGTTTTTATCGGATACGGCTATTCTTTCGGCAGTTTCAGAAAATTCATCGGCTCCCCTCCGGCAAAAAAACTGATTATAGCCGCAACATTATCGGGCTGCCTAATTCTTACCATTATCAAGGCTCAATATTACGCCAACAACGTGCGGAACGTCAATGAGTGCGATGTTGCCGCTGGAAAATTCCTGGCCAGGATCGGCAAACCGGGGGATGTTGTGGCGGTCAATGATGTCGGGGCGATCGGCTACTACTCCGAAATGGAGATTTTCGATCTATGGGGCCTGATTTCAAGAGAGATAACTGTTGAGATGCTTACCAACGATTTTTTGACGTTTGAATATATGCTCAAAAACAAGCAGGTCCACTACATGGCGATAGCGCCCGGCTGGTTTACGTATCTGCCCGGAAGAACCGATATTTTTCAACCTATAGCCGAATTGAAAACCGAAAACAACACCATCCTGGCCCAGGATAAGACTGTAGTCTACAGGGCCACCTGGCCGGGCGAGACCGATGAGTAACAGATACCCCCATGCCCGCGGGAGAGCATTGGAAAACAGCCCCCATAAACCCCTTGTCGGGCCGGACGATTATTCTTAGATTTGAACATGTCAAAGAAGCATCTGATTTCAATCAGCCTGATATATCTGGCTACCTGCGCATTCTATTACCTCCGGATGATATCCATGACCTATCCCGGTTTTCCTCTTGACGATTCCTGGATACATCAGGTTTTCGCCCGCAATCTGGTCAATGGATATGGCTTTTCATTCAATCCGGGTCAGCCGATCGCGGGGGCGACCGCTCCCCTGTGGACTTTGTTGCTGGCGCTCACCTGGCCCCTGATGGGGCCCATAGCCGGGGGAATGATACCCGGTCTGATACTCCAATGGCTGGCTTACCTGGCAATTTATAAGATCGCTCAAAAAATTACGGGCAACAATAAGCTGGCTCTTTTAAACACAGTTGTCTCTATTCTCCTCTGGCCCACTATCTGGGGGGCACTTTCGGGAATGGAGACCGGGCTGTTTTCCGCTCTTTCCTTATGGGGTCTCTATTTTTATTTCAGGTCGGATCGCCTGTCGGATAAATATTCCTATATCGCTTATGCGCTGTTTACCCTGGCCTTCCTGGCGCGGCCGGAGTGCGCCCTTTTTATCGCCGCAGCCGGAATCCGCGATTTTTATCAATGGGTGAAATCGGATAAACGGGAGTTCCTTCCCTGGATTTACAGGTTTTTAATCGTCTTCCTTATAACGGCGCCTTATTTCATTTTCAATCTCCTCTCGACCGGCACTCCTCTACCGAGTACCTTCGCTGCAAAAATAAGGGGCCATGATCTCATCAGCGCTATTTTGAACGGCGATATTAAGAGAATTTTGCACGCTATAACCGTCAATCCCTATTTCTATCTTCAACATTTCTACAGGAAAACTCTCTCCATAAACCCGATAATTGTGCTGGCGTCGAT
Organism: Candidatus Zixiibacteriota bacterium; assembly: GCA_020344055.1. GTDB lineage: Bacteria > Zixibacteria > MSB-5A5 > UBA10806 > UBA10806. The sequence goes on from CP070813.1 coordinate 1,546,386, forward strand.
GGCAGGTGTATTCAAGCTGATTTCATCCAGTAACGGCCTGAAATCTAAAAATGTGATGCTCGGTATGCTGTTTCTCCTTTACGTTCCCTTGATGGGCGTATTCTCGCCTATTTTCTCGGCGGCATATCAACAATTCAGATACGCCACCAATCTCTTCCCGATCCTGGCGCTTCTGGGGATTCTGGGCTTTTTCTGGAATAGGGAAATCGATATGAAGCGGTATTTTAAAATAATAGTAATCGTCTCGGCAATCCTTATAGTGGCGGGCCTGGGATTGAAATATATTTTCAAATACTTTTCGGACCAGATAATCCCGTTAATCATAGAATCAGAGCCTCGTCTCGATATGGACAGGTGGGAACGGTTATACGGGGTTGTAACGAGAGTGGGATATGGGACTGCCCTGATGGGATTAATACTTTTTACAGGTTATATATTAAATACTAAATCAGTATCCGCTTTCGTCAACAAACACTATCTGCGGCCGATATTGATAGCCCTGACCATCGTAACCGGAGCGTATGTCACCATAAGGAACGCCGACACCTACGCCAACAATGTAAGAAACATCAATGAAGCCGACGTTGACGCGGCCATTTTCCTGGGCGAAATCGCCGAGGAGGGGGATGTCGTGGCCGTAAACGATATCGGATCTTTCGGTTATTTCGCGAATATGGAGATATTCGATCTGTGGGGTCTGGTCAACAGGGAACTGGACTACAATATTCTGGAAAGCGACTCGTTGATATTTGAATATATGTACGATAACAGGCGGGTTGACTACATGGCTGTTTTCCCGAGCTGGTTCGGTTATCTTTCGAGTAGAACCGACGTATTCAAACCGCTGAAAACATTCGCCTCCGAAAACAACACCATCCTGGCGGAGGACAGCACGGTGGTTTACAGGGCGGTATGGCCGGACTCGCTTGCCCGATCCCCGGCTGTTCTTCCTGATGCGCCAATAGATATCAAAGCGTCTGATTCGGATTTATGAAAAGGTGAATTCCTTTATGCCCCGCAAGCATCTGCTTATAATCATATCGATTTATCTTCCCATCTGCCTGATATATTACTTCCGCACAACTCAAATCACCTACCCCGGTTTTCCCCTTGACGATTCCTGGATCCACCAGGTTTTCGCGCGCAATATAGCTACGGGTCATGGGTTCTCCTTCAATCCCGACCAGCCCGTGGCCGGAGCGACAGCCCCCTTATGGACTTTAGTGCTGGCTCTTGCCTGGATGATCGGGGGCCCTATCGCCGGAGGAATTATAGCGGGTATTTTATTCCAGCTGCTGGCGTACGTGGCCATATATAAGATCGCGCATATCATTACTGAAAATCGAAAACTGGCGCTATTGACCGCTGTTCTCTCGGTATTATTCTGGCAGACCATCTGGGGAGCCATGTCCGGGATGGAGCCCGGGTTCTATTCCGCCCTTTCTCTCTGGGGCCTGTACTTTTATTTCAAGGCGGATCGGCTGTCACATAAATATTCCTATTTATCATACCTGCTTTTCACCCTGGCATTTCTGGCGCGGCCCGAATGCGCGCTGTTCATAGTCGCTTCGGCAACACGCGATTTCTATGAATGGATGAAATCCGGGAAGAGAGAATTCGTTCCGTGGATTTACAAACTCGCTATAGTTATTGCCCTAACGGTTCCGTATTTTGTCTTCAATCTGCATACAGCCGGATCTTTGCTTCCCCTGACTTTCGCGGCCAAGGTTAAGGGAAAGGATATCGTCAGCTCGTTGATCGATGGTAACTTCAAACGTATCGCATATGCGGTTGCTATCTACCCGCTTTTTTACCTTCAGCATCTATTCAGACACGCTCTTAGCATTAATCCCATAATCGTACTGGCTTCCCTGGGCGGGATTTTTAAACTTCTATTAACCGGCGGGCCATTGGGATCGAAGAAAATTATGTTCGGGCTGCTGTTTCTGATTTACGTACCGCTGATGGGCACATTTTCCCCTACCTTTTCCGCCTCCATGCAACATTTCAGATATATAACCAACCTTCTGCCGATCATGGCTTTTGCCGGAGTCATAGGGCTCTTCTGGGATGAAAAAGCGGATCTGGAAAGGTATTCCCGAAAATTTATTATGATAGCGATTTTACTGGTTATTATGGGCATAGGCTTGATATTTATTTCCAGGTATTTTTCAGAATTAATCATCCCGATTGTAACTATGGAAAGACCCCATATCAAGGCGGATCAATGGGACCGGATTTATGAAATAGTTGTCAGAACCGGCCTGGGCTTTTCTCTTATAGGCGTTTTAGGCTTGATTGCCCGGGGCGTGAATTCGGACAGCTTTCATTCTTTCGCAGGAAAAAAGGCAATACGGGGCGCCCTGATCGCGGCGTCAATAGCGCTGGGGGGCTTCATAACAATTAAGAACGCTGATACTTATGCCAATAATATCCGTAATATAAACGAATGCGACATCGAGGCCGCCCGGTTCCTGGGCGATCTTGCGCAAGAGGGCGACGTGGTGGCCGCCAATGATATCGGGTCGTTCGGATACTATTCGAATATGGAGGTTTTCGATCTTTGGGGTCTCGTAAACACCGAATTGTCCCGGGAGATGATAGGCAACGATTCGCTGATTTATGAATATATGAAGGTGCATAAAAGAGTAGATTACCTCGCTATCGCGCCGATCTGGATGGGCTATCTCTCAAGCAGGACAGACATATTCAAGCCCATGAGAAAAATCGTCTCCGAAAACAACACTATCCTGGCCGAGGACACGATTATAATTTATAAGGCCGAGTGGCCGGATTCGATTATTTATAATTATCAAGAGCCCGAATAAAATTCTCGATTTCATCCGGCGTATTGTAAAAGTACGGGGATACCCTGATATTCCCTTCCCTGAAGCTGACTATAAACTTTTTTCCCCGTAAATACTCGTACAACGGTTTCGCGCCCTTCGACCTGAACGCCACTATGCCGGATCTTCTGCTTTCTTTCTTCGATGATTTCAGCTCGAATCTGTCGTCGGATTCGATTTTATCGATTATCATGCCCGTCAACGATCTTACGTAATCCCACACCGAGGCTCTATCGAAAGAGAGATGCAGATCGACGGAAGCGTTCAGCGCCCTGATATCCTGGTAGGCGTATGTCCCGTACTCGTATTTGGAGGGCCCTTTCCTTTCCGGCAAATCGTATTTTAGAAGATCGGTGAAATCATCGTTCCAGTCGACCGAGAGCCAGCCGATGTTGATCGGCCGAAGTTTCTCCTCGGCTTGTTCCGACAGGTAAAAGAAGCCGGTACCGCACGGTCCCAGCATCCATTTCGCGCATCCGCTGGTAAAAAGATCGATATTGTTTTCAGGCACATTCAGCGGTACGACGCCCATCCCCTGAATCCCGTCGACGCACAGAAGGATATCCTCCGAACGGCAGAACCCGCCGAGCTTTTTCAGGTCGGTCCTGTAACCGTTATCGAACTGCACCCAGCTCAAGCTTATCACCCGCGTATTTTTATCAACGAGCGCTAAAATAGAATCCTCATTTATAAACCCGTCATCGGTCGGGGCAAACCTGATCTCCACGCCGATCCGTTTTAAGCTCACCCAGGGGTATACGCACGCCGGAAACTCTCCATCGGACAGGATTATGTTGTCGCCCTTTTTCCATGGATAACCGCCGGCGATTATACTGAGCCCGGAGGTGGTATTATACGACAATCCCAGTCTCCGGGAATCGGCTCCGATCATACCTGCGAGTTTGCCGCGTAACTCCCCGATAATTCTGAAAGATTCAACGTCATGATCGTGCTCGGTTTTCTGCCAGCTGTCCAGGAAATCGTCATACGCCTTCCGGGCCGACAACGGTAACGGGCCGTGGGATGCATGATTCAGATAGACTATACCTTTGTTAAGATCGAAGTACGATCTTGCCCTATTTAAATCGATCATATTTACAGCAACTTATTCTCTTTATACCAGCGGACGGTTCTTTCGACGCCTTCCCTGAACGAGGTGGAGGCGATAAAACCCATATCGCGTTCGATTTTATCGCTTGTTACCAGCCAGTATTTCTGCGAAATCTCTATCGCTTTATCTTTTGTAAAGATGGCGGCCTTTCCTCTTTTCCGCGCTATCATCTCCGACAGGCCGCCCGCGAATTCCAAAACCTTTACCGGGATATGAATATCCAGTCCTTTTCTGTTCAAGACTCCACTGATAATATCGCCGGCCTCGCTATAGGAATAGATCCTCTTTTCCGTTACGAAATATATCCCTCCTGAAGCGACGTCGGATTCTATGGATTTTACTACTGCCCGGGCGAAATCTTTAGCATAGGTGAAATTGATATAACATTCACCGACGCCGAATGTCGGTTTTATCCCCCATTTGATTATTTTGAAAAAAGACAGCATCTCCCCATCCCGGGGACCGTAGATGGCCGATGGACGGAGAATGGTAACCGGGATTTTTTCACCGTAGCTTATGGCGATTCTCTCCCCTTCCAGTTTAGATTTGCCGTAGATAGTTAACGGTTTCGGGGGATGATCCTCGCTTATGGGCGATTTCGTATTGGAGGGGCCGCATGCCGCGGAGGAAGATATCTGGATAAATCTTTCCAGGCCGGGATTGCTCTGCAGGATGGCTTTCAGGATATTGTCCGTTCCTTCGGAGTTAACCTTATAAAACATATCGGGATCGATTGTCTTGGTAAGTCCCCCGTTATTGACAACGGCCGCAACCCCTTCGACCGCTTTCAACAGCGAATCAAAATCGTTCAGGTCTCCGTAGAAAAGCTCCAAATCCAGTCCCTTTAAATTTGCCAGATTCGAGGTATGTCTGACCAGAGCCCTCACCCGGTACCCTGATTCCAGAAGGGTTTCGCAGATATGAGAGCCGACGAAGCCGTTGGAGCCGGTGACGAGGACTTTTTTCAACTTTTTTTATCTCCTTGACATTTCTTTTGAATTTGGGTAATTTCGAACCTTGAAATAAAATAGGCGATGTTTTAGATACGGGCAAGGCGATTATGCTTTCATCGGAGAAAATAATGGATCTTTTTGACAAGTGTCGAAATTTCAATGCCGCCAAGGAAGTCGAAGCTATGGGATTATACCCGTATTTCAGGCAGATATCGTCAATGCCCGAAACGGAGGTTGTCGCCGAGGGAAAAGAAGTCATAATGATCGGCTCGAACAACTACCTCGGCCTGACCAGCCATCCCAGGGTGCTTGAGGCGATTCACGACGCTGTTAATAAATACGGCTCGGGATGCACGGGGTCGCGATTCTTGAACGGCACGCTGGATATTCATGTCAAGCTGGAGGAGGAGCTGGCCGATTTCATGCAGCGGGAGGCGGCGCTGGTATTTTCGACGGGATTCCAGTCCAACCTGGGCACCATCGCCACGCTGATATCAAAAGACGATACCGTAATCGGGGATCGAGCCAACCATGCCTCCATAGTTGATGGATGCAGGCTCACATTCGGAGAATTCAAAAAATACAAGCATAACGATATGGCCGACCTGGCAAGAGTCCTCCAGAAATCGAATAATTCCAAGGGGAAACTCATAGTAACGGACGGCGTATTTTCCATGGAGGGCGATATCGCCGACCTCCCCAATATCACCAATCTGGCCGCCAGTTACGGCGCCCGTTTGATGGTCGACGACGCGCATAGCATCGGGGTGCTGGGCAAAAACGGGCGCGGCACCGCCGAACATTTCGGCCTCGAGGACAAGGTCGATATCGTAATGGGTACCTTTTCCAAATCTTTCGCCTCCATCGGGGGTTTTATAGCCGCCGACGAAAATGTAATACATTATGTCAAACACCACTCCCGGGCTTTAATATTCTCCGCCGCCCCGCCGCCGGCCGCCGTAGCCGCCGTACGCAGCACCTTGAAAATCCTGATCTCCGAGCCCGAGAGAAGAACCAGGTTGTGGGAAATCGCCAACAGGATGCAGAGGGAGTTCAAGGATATGGGCTTCGATATCGGCCCCACTCAGACTCCCATCGTGCCGATTATAATCGGAGACGATATGAAAACCTTTGCTTTCTGGAAGGATCTCACGGAGGCCGGGCTTTTCACAAATCCGATAATCTCCCCCGCGGTCCCTCCCGGGCAGGCGCTCATAAGAACAAGCTACACCGCCACTCATACCGACGATCAACTCGACCGCGTACTGGAGATCTTTCACAAGGTTGGCAAAAAATTCGGAATAATTTAGTTGTCATCCATTGATATAATAGAAGTCAAAAGCGGATCCGATCTTAAAAAATTCATCAAACTGCCTTACCGGCTTTACCGAAACGAAAAATATTACGTCCCTCATCTGATTTCCGAGCGCAAGGCCTTTTTCAGCCGCGATAAAAACCCGTTTTTTGAACACGCCAGGGCGAAATATTTCCTGGCCTCCAAAGGCGGAAAGCCGGTGGGACGTATAGCGGGAATAGTCAACGACCTTCACAATGAATTTCATAATGAAAAAGCCGGCTTTTTCGGATTCCTGGATTGCATTGACGATCCAGAGGTGGCCGCGGCCTTGTTGAATTCCGCCGAAAATTACGTTCGCGCTGAGGGTATGGAGATTATCAGGGGACCCATGAATTTTTCCACCAACGACGAGGTTGGACTGCTTATCGAGGGGTTCGACTCCCTGCCGACTTTCATGATGCCCTATAATCCCCCTTATTATATCGGGCTCTACGAGAAACTGGGGTTGAAAAAAGCGGAGGATCTGATCGCGTTCTATCTCGACGACAGCAATCCCATTTCCGAACGCTGGCTGAAGATAGTCGAGAAAATGAGACAGCGGAGGAGAATAAGAATAAGGACTATTAGCCTGAAAGATTTCGAATCGGAACTGGAGATCGTCCGGATAATCTACAACGCCGCCTGGAGCAAGAACTGGGGTTTTGTCCCCATGACCGAAAAGGAGTTCCAGCACACCGCCGATGATTTTAAGAAAATTGTCGATCCCGACCTGGTATTTATCGCTTTTGTGGATGACGAGCCGGCCGGTTTTATACTGGGCCTGCCCGACTATAACCCCATCTTCAAGAAAATGAACGGCAGGCTCTTCCCCACCGGGATTTTCAAGTTTCTATACTACACCAAAGTAAACAGAATCATCCACCAGCTCCGCGTTATAACCATGGGCGTGGTGCACAAATATCAGAAACTGGGGCTCGACGCAATTTTCTTCGTCGACATATATAACGCCGGCCGCCGTAACGGGTATAACTGCGCCGAGCTCTCCTGGATTCTCGAAAGCAATACCTTAATGGTTAAAGCCGCCGAAAACATGGGCGCGAAACCGTATAAAAAATACAGGGTCTACGAAAAAGAACTGTAAATTTCCACTCGCCGAATTTTATCTCTGGCATCGAGGGCAGAAGTGGGCGCTCCTGCTTCCGATTATCTCCCTTTTTATTCTGGCGCCGCATTTCTCGCAGGGCTCTCCCTCTCTTCCGTAAACCCGATGCGAATTCTGATACAAGCCCTTAACTCCGGAACCGTCAACATAATTAGATATTGAGGAACCCCGGGCCTTTATGGCATCTCTCAATACCGCCAATGAAGCGGCGTGAAGATTCGCCAGTCTTTTTCGGCCCATCTTCGAGCTGATGGTCCTGGGGTGAATACGCGCCTCAAATAAGACTTCGTCCGAATATATATTACCCAGACCCGAAATTACGTTCTGGTCCAGAAGCAGCGGTTTTATCATTCTATTTTTGGATTTAATTATGCTTATAAACTCGTCTCCTTCTATGTCGAAAGGATCGGGGCCCAATTTATGCAGGTACGGTATTTTCGCCAGGTTGTCCGCACCAACAAGATCCATAAAACCGAACCGTCTGATATCGTTATAATGAAGATCAAAACCGGCGAACTTGAGAACGACATGGGTATGTTTTTCAATTTTAGATCCGGACGGAGTAACAGTCAGTCTGCCGGTCATTCCCAGGTGGACGATAATTACGTAGCCGTTGGAAAGATAGACGAGAATAAATTTGCCCCTGCGGGCAACATTGGAGACGGTCGCTCCTATAATGTCTCTCTTGCGAGGATATTTATATCGCCAGATCGATCTTGTAATCGTTTTCATATCCAATATTCCGGCGCCGCTTATTTTCTCTTTCAGGTCATCGACTACGGTCTGGACTTCGGGAAGTTCCGGCAAATTCACTCCACCCGTTTCAATATTATCTGCTTTTCCGCTTCCGCCCTGGCGGTATTGAAAAATTTGACCATCGATTTGTACGATGAGATCGGATACTCCGGTCTTTTCAGTCCGAAACCTCTGGTAACCGTTACCGAATTTTCGCCCTGCCGGGCGACTGAATATATCTCTCCAATCTGGCTGTTTAACGAATAGTTATTGGGAAGGTATTCGACTTCGAACTGGGGAGAAATCTTGAAAGTAATTCTCTCAAACTCAAACCTTGGCCTCTGGAAATATATGGGAAAACGACGCTCCTCGTCCGGAAGGTCAGGAAGATCCTCCCATCTCCCCAGAATATCCATGGGAATATAGGCGCGGTTGGCGAAAGGCCTGATTATGGGACCGGCGGTGAAAGTATAATTAATCAGAAAATTCTCTCCGGACGAATCGGGCGGAGCGGTAATAAACCTGTCGAACTTCACGTTCGGTAATGACTTGGCAAACCTTTTTTCCCAGGCGCTTTTCTTCTGCGATTCGTCCATTCTCAGAAGGTTCACGGAAATATCGGGAATCATGGCTCCCGAATATACCTCGGTTGCCTCCCCGGTAAGACCGCCGAGAGAATCAACATATAGCTTTAAATGGATGGCCTTCCCGTTGGTATGGTAATCGGTATCGGGTATGAATAGGAGCCCTTCATTTTCAATGTCCACCCTCAATACGGAAACGCCTTGATCTTCGAACGGCAAAATGCCGAGATCGGACGCGGTATAGAAAGGATCGGCCCAGAGCGTATCGTCGCCAATAAAACAGCCCACCAGAAGCCTGTCGAACCAGAATAAGGCCGGTAACGCCGGAACCGGCTGACCCGCAAATCGAGTTGCCGTAAGATAGATACCTGCCGGAATATCCAGGTAGTTCAACAAAGCATAGAGAATGGCCGCCGCCTCTGCCTGCGTGCCGCGTCCATACACAAGAATCTCGTCGAGATCGTCATGTAATGTTATATCCGCGTATCGGGATCTGAAATTGTTCTTTACCCAGTTAAAGGTGGCCACCGCCGACTTCTGTCTGCTGAATGAGGACATTCTGACGGAGTCGGCAACGGGGATTAACGACACTTTTGAATCCAGAAAATCATCCAGCCGGCGCTTGTATAATCGCGAGATATACCTCCAATCAATCTTTTCCTGGCTTTCCCAGCTTTTATCGTAATACAGGGAGTAATAAAGCCCGGATATCATCCGTTCATAAGGCGGCGAATATTCTTCCTCCCGGAGTCCCTCGATATTCCCGGCGATCCATTTATGGTTCACGATATGGATATCGCCGTACTTGTCGCCGATAATCCGCTCTTCCCGGCAATTCAATTCCGGCAATACGGCGAAATTAAATTCCCATGATTCGGGATAGGTCATAACCACGGTGGCGGAATCCACCGGAATTGTCCTGCCGAAAAACCGTTTGCCGGCAATATTCGCCTTTTTTGATCTGAGGCTCCATTCGAAATGCAGGATCGCCCCCGGTTCGGCTTGACGAAAATTCAGGAAAATTCTCCTGGAATCGCTGGAAATATTCCTCGTGACTATATCGTCGAGACCGACCGGGTATTTTTCTCCGGTGGGCAGGATGGTGTAGGCGTCAAACTCAATATTATCTCCTTTATCGAGTATGGGGGTAGCCGTTCTTGATAAAACCGACCTGCCTTTTTCAGCCAGTTTGACTTCGGATACGTAATTTCTCGTATACTCGTACCAGCCCTTACCGTCGGGCCAGACAAAGGTGGAATCATAAATATAGAGATAGTTTCCGAGCAGTTCTTCATATTCCATCTGAGGCCACGATTCGCCGGGCGTAACTACCAGAAACGCCAGGGCCGGAAATAATATATACATGTTCTTGATAATTTTCTCAGTAAGGAAGAAAAACATATCTCTGGTTTTTACGCGAGATAAGAAAATCCCTGAATGCGTTAAAATCCTCACCGGCAATCTCCCTCCCGTCAAGATCGCATACCCGGCGGAATACGATATCCTCCCCTATATATTTCATTTCGTCAAAAAACTCAAGGCCTTCCCTGACCCAATAATCCTTGTATTCGGAAAGATCGAGGGAGTAATCGGCCGTATTCTGGAGTCGTACATACTCCTCCAGATGAAGCGAGTTTCTTCTGCAGTACGGGCTCTGTCTCACTCCGGCAAAGATATTATCGATAAGGTGAGAAACAAGCGGCGATCCCACGGGATAGCCGGTCAGAGAATCGGATCCCGAATAGTCGGAATAAAACACGCCGCCGAATTTGAACGTATCGGGAACCTGGGTTTCATATTTTACCTCTGTAAGGTACGCATCCCAGCCGCTTCCGACCAGAATCGCCTCGGCGGTTTCGGCTTTTTGAATATTGTCCAGGGGAAGGATGTTGTTGCCCCGCCTGACCGCGGCATCATTAATATATTCAAATACGAAATCAGTTTTCGTTTCCGTAGACTCGCTTTTCACTATAAAACTCCAGAAAATACCCTCATCGGGTTCCGGGCCTTCGGGTACGATATTCAATTCCGAGGTGCCGTCGACGACCAGATATCTTTTACCCTTTAGCCTCGGCGGTATCTGCGATAAATCCGAAAGGGGATCGCTGGGGTCCAGCAAAAATTCCTGTCCCCCGGCCTTAACAGCCACCAGCGTATGATCGAAGAACGCGGGCCAGGGATGTAGCGATTCCAGGAGAGGATATTCAAAAGTGGATAGGAGTACGGGAAACGCCTCCATACCCGCTGTCCTGTAAAGCGAGGTCAGCAGCAGCGATTGGTCCTTGCAGTCTCCGAATCCTCTTTCGATAATCTGGCTGCAATCGTGGGGGATAAAATCCCCGCTGCCTATTCGCAGGGCCACGTAGGAGACCGAATCGGCGACGAAATCAAACAGGACTTTCAAACTGTCGGTCAGGGATTCGGAATTCACCAGCAGTCTATCGGCGAGTTCCGCGATTTTCACCAGGGATAGGGAGGGTTGTTCCGAAATACGGTTGTAGAAAATGCCCACGTCGTTCCAGGAATTGCAGCTGTATTCGCGACCGTCAAACTTGAAACGATCGGCGCTGAGATACAGGTATAACTGGTCATGGCAGGACAGAGGCTCCGGGGGGATTCCCGGCAGATAATCGGCGAAAAACAGGGCGCTTCTGCCGTCGGCGATTTTCTCAAAGCCCGAGTAATTATAACTGAAATCCAGGTTTCGGGGCCATTTAAGGCTGACGGATATTCTCTCTATGGGATGGGAATTATTTCTTACAATCCTCGGCAGGTACAGGAGGTTTTCAATATCTAGCCGGTATTGATAATGCAGCCGGGCCCCCACGGAAGGGGATTTCAATGAAACCAGAACCGCCTTTTTGCCGCCGAATTCCCGGTCCATGCGGCCGGTCAGTATCATGTAATCTTTTTCTTCTATTTTTATTTTCTTGCCGGTGCGCAGCTCGGTGTAGCCCTTAAGATCGCTGAACTCGATATAATCGTTGATAGGGACGGCGAGCTCCGCGTACGCCGCGCCCTCCTGAGATATTATCTCGAAATCCTTGTAGACTTTGACCACGGCCGAAAGATTCCGTTTTATTTCTATATCGGTGCTGTCATACAGGCATACCACGCCCTCCGCAGAAACCAGCTTCAAAACAACAAGCTGGGGAATCAACAGAGTCCGTATGAAAAAATAAACGGCTTTCATTTTCGAAAACCCGAATCGGCCGGATTGATATGAAGGTTCCCTTATGAGCCGAAAAATCCGCTTAAGGCACCGACCCATTCAATTAAATAATTCAATCTCCCGATAAGCAGAGAAATTCGCGCCATTACGGTATAGCCGAAGGTGGCGCCGAAACCGATCATTAATATCCAGATACCGAGCTTGGCCGCCCCGCCGAATATGCCCTTATGCTCGGCGGAGAAGTAAAAATAGGCCAGCCCGCAGATACTTCCGATAATTATAATAATCTCCCCGATTCCCTGGAAAAAATTGGCCGCGCCGCCTCCGGCGAAAATCATCCCGAATATCGACCGGGGATCCATCATATTGGCCGCCACCTGCCGGATAACAAAACCCTGAAGATATAATGGCAATGCGACCCCCGCTGATACGCCGAGGTAATAGGCTATGGGCCATCGGGAAACCCAGGAAGTCTTCTTGAAAAATCTGCTGAACATCAAAAGGCCGATAGCGCCGGGAAGGATATTAACCATAAGCATGCCGATTTTTCCGGCAACCGAGCCCTCGGCATTACCGAACGCGGTAACCGAGGCGAAAAGCGGATCGATCCAGAGATCGGTAAGAGAGGTATGATATAATATTGCTATCCAGTAGCCCGCCGAAATCCCCACCACCAGATGCTCGGCGAAACGGTAAAAGGGGTTATCCCTGTATAAAAACGAGAATATACAGAAAGTCAGAAATGCCGCGACGGTCATCCAGAACATGGTGCCTATCGATATCGATTCCATATCTTAAGCCCTATTACCTCTTCCAGAAGCGAAAAACGCCACGTTACCGATGATGATGAACAAGATAATAAATACATGTGCTACTGAAACCGAGGTCATAGCCTTGTTGGCCACACCTTTACGTCCAATCAGCCTCTCGTATTCGGCAGCTCCCTTCAGACCTCCCATGAGGCCGAATATCTGGCCGGATTGCAGGAAGGCATAATAATCGGTAGCTATGACCGCCGTAACCCCGAGGGCCAGGTCCACGCCATACCTGCCGTTGGCGTAGTTGATCCAGGAATCTACTCCGGAGGTGGCGTTAATGTTCACGATGCAGGCTACACTGGAGTAATTACTCACTCCTGCCATCATGGAAAGATCATCCAGCTCGTTATTGTAATAATCCAGGGGAAACGGCTTACGGAAATTTTCGCCCATGTTCAAGATCACTATATCGGGATAGGGCTTGTATCCAAGAAATACATAGTCTTCCCCATAAACCTTGTCGTACTCGTCTGCTATTGTTCTCAGATCCTGTTCGATCAATAGAACTCCCTGAATCTGGAGAGCTGTTGATATCACTTTCAATCCTCTTGAAAAGCAATGCCTGAGGACGGCTCTGGCCATGGGCTGCAGTTCTGCCATGGTATCGGGTGAATATTCCATGGGGATCATAATGACGGTACCCTCGGGCAACGTTTCCACCCTGTCGAATACCGATTTTACCTCGGAGGTAATCTGTACCGGCATATCGACCATGACCAGGATGGGCAGAAAAGTCACCAGTCCGATGACCAGGTAAACCCAGCGCCTGTCCAGATTCATTAGTCTATCCCAGATATTGTTCTTCATTATTTGCCTCCCCCGAGCCAGGTCCGTTCGATACCGAGGATTATTTTAAGGGCCGTAACTCCCACACCGAGCCCTACGCCGATATAGATGGCTCTTTTGGCGGCGGTATTGGGATAATCCAGAATGTACCGGGCTATATCGGAAAATCTCATCCCCTCCGGAAGCCACCCGGTCAGCATATCGCCTATCGGTACTCTGCCCAGCATTACGATTACGGCGGAGAGCATGAGAAGAGTCGCCAGCAAGGTCTTTGCGCGGAAAGCCCTGTAAGCCGCCGAGGCGATGAAGAACGCCAGCAACGCGAACATAGTGGCCTGGACTGGGGAGAGCACATAAAAATACATTGTCATCAAAAGGGACTTGGGATCCTGTAGAGCATTCGGCGACAGTAGCCCCAGTGTCGTCATATAGGCCAGAGCCGCCAGCGTAACAACGGAATATTGCCATCTTTCCTTGCGTTTGGAAATTCTGTCATAGTGGAGATTAATAAGCGAACCAATTCCCACGGCAAGGGTGAAGATTCCGATTATGATAGTCCAGTTCAGGGCGTATTGATATATAGTGGCAGAGACATGATGCGGGACAAAATACTGGAAAGCCATGAAGGCGCCGCAGACAAAAACGATTGTGAGTGGAACTTCTCTTCTCATACTAAATCAGCCGCCCATGACCCAGGTCGTAAACGAATTGCCGCCGCCGGTGCTCAACAGATAGACTATTATTCCAGCGATCATTAGCGCCACAGCCGCTACCTTGCCCCAATCCTGGGCTTTCAGGGTTCCCAGCTGCTGGGGTTCCTGAGAGAGATAGGCGGAGGCGGCGTAAAGTTCCTCGCCCATCAAGGTGTAATCGCAGGCAACGACAAAAAACGGTATCTGGATAAGCTGGTCGGTTCCGGCAATCTGAATGGAACCTGACACGAACCCGGTTTCCGCCAGGATCAGCGATTCGGCATAAAACATACCCATATAGAAATTAGTCGCAGGTCTTTCCCGAAGCATGGTACCGTTTACGGCGGCGGTATAAGGAAATTGATCCTGGGTTACGAAATAAACATCTTTAGGGTCAAAAGCGTCGGGACGGCCCGCGGATGAATAAGCTTCCTTAACTACTTCCTGACAGATGGTCATCACAACGGGATCGTAATTGGGTACGATGATCCGGGTCTGGTATTCGGCCACTTTTTTAGCCACCCGCGCCAGAATGGTGAAGGCGGCTATGGTCGCCACCTTTGACGCATCTCCCAGGCCGGGCACGAAAAGAATCGGTTTTCCCATCTCCGTGGCCCTACCTATGGCGTCGTCGACCGCGTTTATACCGGCTATAGGACGAACATACAGCTTGCGGCCCTTTTTGGCCTGAATAATAAATGCCACGGTGGTGCCGCTAAATAGCAACATAAAAATGAACACCATTAGACGTCTCGTATGGAAAAATTGAGGCCTGGGAACGGCGGCATCGGAAACGGCGCTGAATAATGTGTCGGCGGGATAGACTGAAGCGACTTTATAGAAATACCGATTTCCATTTATAAGATGATCCCCGGAATCGGTAAATTCAGTGGAGCCAGTCGGCAGGGAGGAGATTAACGCAAAATCCCCGTCCGTCGATTCAGAGCGATAAACCAGATACCCGGAAACCAGACTGTCCTTATCATTATCGCCCGGGGCCAGATTCCATCTTACTATAATAGCGCTTCCAGGATCGTTGGGCTGATCTTCCGCCGTTACTCCCTCAGGAGAACCCGGAGCAAGATCGCCATATAAGGATGTGGTTTCGGGCGTTACTGGGGCAGAATCGACCGATTCGCCGGAAGGCTGCTGGGCAGCGGTTACAGCAATAAAAAAAAGAAAACAGGCGGCCTTCGGTATTTGCGGTGCAACTCTCAAAGTCTTTAAAAAAAAGCTGGAATAACCCGTTGACTCCTATTGGCTGTCAAACTGCTCGATCAGGCGTCTTTTCCGCCATCTCGAATCTTACCGGGTCCAGCGCCCTCTATCCGATAAAGATAATAAATTAACACTAAAATGGCAAATTTTTAAATTTCCATATTGGGAGGCTGATACCTGTAAAGCGAATCCATCATCTTGAGTTCAGATTCTTTGACCGAAACCTGGTATTTCAACAGATCGCGCATCGATATTATACCCAGAAGCCTGCTTTCCTCTACAACGGGCATATGCCGGCATCCAATCTGCCTCATCTGGGCCAGGCAGTGTTCATAGGAATCCTCGGCGCTGCATACACATACGTCGGTTGTCATAACTTCCGATACCTTAACCACTTTGGGATCTTTGCCCATGCCGACAACCCGGTTTAGCAGATCCCGCTCGGTAAAGATCCCTTTGAGCTCTTCATCCTCGAGAACCACCACCGCGCCTATTCTGGCGTCAGCCATCTTCCTGGCAACTTCGGTAACGGTCATATGGGGCGAAACGTAGGTCAGCCTTTTACCTGCCATTAACGACTTAAGCTGTGCCATCCTCTTCCCTTCCTTGATGCGATTTTGCCTTTTCTTTCCCTTTTGTGCCCGATTTCAAGACATCGGCGATCGATCCCAGCCCCGCAAGTACCCCGGAAGCTTCATAAGGAATAAAGAGTTTCGACGATTTGCCGTCAGCGATTCCTTTCAGCGCCTCCAGGTATTTCAACGTTATTAATTTATCGTCCGGAGCCCCCTTATGTATAGCGGAAAATACATTAATTATCGCTTCGGCCTCGCCCGCCGCCTCTGCTATTTTGCGATATTTCTCGGCGTCCGCGACCTTTTTCACAGCCTCCGCCTTACCCTCGGCCTCGAGAATGGCGGCCTGCTTGGAGCCCTCCGCCTTGGTAATCTGGGCCTGCTTGAAACCTTCGGCCTCCAGGATCGCCGCTCTCTTGTCGCGCTCGGCCTTCATCTGGCGGCTCATGGCTTCGGTAATGTCGACCGGAGGATCGATCCGCTGAATCTCCACCCGGTTCACCTTCACGCCCCATTTATCGGTGGCGTTATCGAGAACGGTCCTCAATTGCTCGTTTATCGTATCGCGCGATGTCAGTGACTGGTCCAGCTCCATTTCGCCGAGGGTATTTCTAAGATTCGTTTGAGCCAGCTTCACTGCTGCTATGATAAAATCTGTTATTTCATAATGCGCCTTAAAGGGATCGGTGACCTGGCAATAGATTATGGCGTCGACTTCAACAACAACATTGTCCTTTGTAATTATCGACTGCGCCGGAACGTCCAGCACGTTCTCCCTCATATCGACCCTGACCAGGGTCTCCACAAAAGGCACGATCAGGTTGAGACCGGGATTTCTTCTGCTGTGAAACCTCCCCAGCCTCTCCACCAGGCCCCTTTGATACGGTCTGACAATCCGGAGAGACATGGCCCCCAGAATAAAGGTAAAAAATATTATTACGATCAAAAGCACTATTAATCCGGGATCTATCATCATTTCCTCCCTGCTAATTTACTTTCTCAACAGTCAGTTTCGCCCCGCGGACATCGATTACCTTAACCGCCGAACCGCTTTCGATTGTGTCCGCGGCCACCGCCCGCCAGACCTGCCCGTCGACTTTGACCTTGCCGACGTCCTCGGCGGGATTTATGGTTTCAATAACAATACCCTGCAAACCGACCAACGCGTCGGCGCCCGCCTGAGGTACGGTATCGTCCGATATTTTTCTGGCGAATACCCTGGAGACAGGGATCAACGCCACCGAGACGATACAAAACACCACGATCTGCCATACCAGACCGTAGGCGCTGGCGCCAAGCATTGCTTTGGTTATAAAACCGGTAACCATGGCCGAAAGCGCCCCGATGGCGAAACAGGCATAGAAAAAGCCGGCGGTGAATATCTCGACGACAATAAACAGGATAGCGAGTATCAACCAGATATAATACGGATTTTCAAGCGACATAATTGCACCTCATTGCCGAATTTGTATTAAAATACCCGCGTATAGAAAAAATCGCGTCGAACACAATATCCTTTTCATTCCGGAATATATATACACGGATTTTGACTTATTATTCAATAGAATTAGTTTACAAAACCGAGCCAGGTGCTGAATAGAAAATAGAGTCGCCCTATCAGAAGGGACATACGCGACATGACCGTATATCCGAATGATGCGCCGAACGTTATCATCAGGAAATAAATGCCTACTTTAGCGGTTTTGCCGAACACACCTTTATGTTCTTTGGAAAAGTAGAAGTAGACCAAGCCGGTTAGCGTGCCAAATATCAAAATTAAGTTGCCGAGATAGGCGGCGAAATAGGCATCGAAAGGAATCGCCCTTCCCTGTTCAGACATTGCCGCTCCGATCTCGGACAGTTCATTGATTCTTCCGATATCGAAAAGCGGCACCACCGTCTTCTGCAGCTGGCTTAAAAAGTTGGACTGGAAATATGTTATCATCCACAATCCGGCTGTGGAGCCGACTATTACGGACAGGGGCCAGCGGGCGATCCAGCCGATTTTGGGAAACAACCTTAGCAGCATCATGATACCCAGTATCCCCGCAAGAATATGCAGGAGATTCCAGTTCCAGACGCCGGAGAAGATATCCTGGAGAGCCCCTTTTTCCGGCCAGAGCCCGAAAAAGTAGGATATCCCCAGGCTGTCAAACATCTTGGCAATAAGATTTTCCCAGAACAACGCCACCGCCCAATAGCCGGCCGAGATACCCACAAAAACAGATTCGCAGAACTTGTACAGGGGATTATCTTTATAGAGGAATGAGGCGATACCTATGGTGAAAAACGCCGCCAGCCAGACTCCGAACTCGGAACTCATTTCCTTAAATCCCTTCTCTCCGATTTACCCCTGGTAACGAAAAACGCGATATTGCCCACTACGATAAAAAGCATAACAAATATGTGAGCCATGGTCTGGCTGGTCATGGACATGGTGGCCCTGGCTCTATGACCCACCAGCCTCTCAAACTCCGCGCCCCCTTTCATACCGCCCAGTATACCGGTGAGCTGACCGGTATCGAGATAGGGATAAGCCAGAGGCGCCTGTACCGCGGTATTGCCCGCTCCCACCGGAACATGGAATCTATCGACAGCGAATTGAACCCATTCCACCGTTCCGGGATACCCGGCCGACAGGTTTAACACGAAATCGAAATCGGCCAACCTGTATATCCCTTCCATTATGGGAAATTCTTTCTGGGGACGACCGAACCGACGGTCGGACGGGAACGTAGCTTCAAAAGATGTTCCCATGCGCTGTATCACCAGTTCCTGTCCTACCTGAAATCCGAGATTTATAAAATCGATGCCGTAACGAGCCGTATCCTCGCCGACAACAACCAGGTCGGCGCCGAAATAAAGGGTATCCCCATTTTCCACAATGAGTTCGTCGTCGGATTCGTTGATATCCTCGATAGCTCTATTGCCCTGGATCGGCCCCTGAGGCCATAATCCTATGATTATAAACCTCAGGTCGTTGGCCACGAAATACTTAAAGGCCGCCTCGGCCATCGGCTGCAATTCCGGTTCGGAACCGGGGTCGTAGTCGCACGATACCAGTATCTTGGCCCCCCTGGGAAGATCCTCCAGGGCGTCGTATAATATCTGGACTTCTCTGGTTACCGGAATGGGAAGACCGATCTGCAGGAAAATCGGAACGGAAAGCGCCAGGAATATAACCACGAATATTGCGCGCCTGTCTATGGTAAGTAATCTTTCCCAGAACTTATTCATGTCTCACTCTCCCCCCAGATGCGACCGTTCGATCCCGAGAATTATCCGCAGCGATGTCGACACAATCCCCAGAGAGATCCCGATCATAATGGCCCTCTGACCGGCAACATTGAAATAGTTCATAATCACATTGGACAAATTCGAAAGCCTCCATCCCTCGGGCAGATAAATGGTGATCCAATCGCCGAAAGGCGTCCTGCCGGCCATGACGATAAAGGCCGCCAGAAGCAGAACCGTGGCCTGGGCGTTTCTGGCACGGAACGCCCGGTAGGAAGCCGAAGCCACAAAGAAAGCCAGGAGTGCGAACATGGTGGCGCTCAATGGAGAATAGATATTCCGATAGAGCCAGTCGTAACCCGATCCCTGTTCGAGGTATTGCCTGCCGCCGGAGAAAAACAGCCCCACGATCAAGATAAGAAAGAATGAGACGATAGTGGTGACCGCGAAAAACCAGTCTTTATCTTTTTTATATACTTTTTCAAAGGATATTTTCATCAGGTTCAGGCCGCCGAGCCAGATGGCGAAGGCAGAGATTATGGAATACCAGTCGGAGAAGGTCTCGGACAGCTCCCTCATGGGAGAATGGGGCACGAAGAACTGGATGAAGAAAGTAATTCCGACTATAGCGGTGAGAATAAGCGGTATCTCTCGCCTCAAGAAACCTCTCCCTTAATTGACATTGAACATCCTTTGAATGGTGTCAACAATCTCGCTTCCCGTAAAGGCCCCTAAAGTAGCGATAATGACAAAAATCAAAGCTAAGGAGAGGAATATGAGCTTTCCGCCCAGATCCTGTCCTTTCAACGAACCCAGCAGCTTGGGCTCTCTGGAGAGATAAGCCGAGGCCGCGAAAAGCTCCTCGCCGATAAGGGTGTAGTCACAGGCGGCCACGAAGAACGGCAGCTGGGCGGGCATGGCCGTCCCCGCTATCTGGATAGCCCCGATGGAATTTCCGGTTTCGGCCAGAATCAGGGATTCGGCGAAAAAGGCTCCCTGATAAAATACGGTGGCCGGTTTTTTCCTGATCACCAGACCGTCGACACCGGCGGCATATCCGAATTGATCATCGGTGAGATAATAGACGATATCATCATTATAAAAATCCGGCCTGCCGGCGTTAAGATACGATTCCTTGACAATTTCCCTTGCCGCAACCATTACCAGGGACCTCGAGACGGGGACCTCCAGTTTCGTCTCATACTGAGCGGTAAGCCTGGCCACCCGGCCCAGGATGGTCAAACCGGCGATGGTCTGCATGTTATTCATATCCTGTATCCCGGGTACGTAAAATATCGCCTTGCCCATTTCAGTGGCGCGCCCCACAGCCTCGTCAACCGCCTCCAATCCGCCGATCTTCCTGATAAACAGTTCTTTTCCGGCTTTGGCCCGGTTAATAAAATATAGTATTGAACCGATCAACAAACCAAGCAGCACCAGAGACACTCCGCGTCCGGTATGGAACCATTGCTGGCTGGATTTAACAGGCCCGAATATTTCGGAATTCGCCTCATAGCCGTTCCATTTCGCGGCTACATAATAATAATACTCGACACCATTAATAATATCCCTGCCGTCGGCAATAATCTTTACCTGCCTTTCGGAATCGGAAACGCCGCTGGTAGTCTCCCCCACTTTCTCAAAAGGACCATCCGGGCTGGCGCCGCGGTATATATCATAGCCTTTAAAGCGTTCGCTTCTGGCGGCGTCGCTGGCGGATATTTTCCATTCCAGAGTGATTGAACCTCCGTTATCATTCGGAGTGTCGTAAGCTTTCAACTGTGTCGGAGGAAAGGCGATAATATCCGGGACTTCAATCGGCTCCTCGCCTGCGGGCCCGGGAGTTGCCGTAATGGGGCCGAAGACGTTTGATTCGATTATTTCACCGTCAACTTCGGCGACGACCTTATAAAAATAATCGCCTCCTGCGACCACCGCGATATCCCGGAATTGTCTCGAGATTTGAGTCGATCGGGGAACATCGAAGCTTACGGTCCCTATCTCCTCGAAAGGCCCCTGCTGGTATTGAGATCTCAGGATCCTGTAATCCGGGAAATAGGCGGCGGCCTCGTCATCTCCTTCCAGAGTAAACCAGCTTAACGTCACCGATCCCGCAGTATCATAAGGAGTTAAAACAGCGGTTAAATCGTAGGGGGGATAGGAAACCGAGGGAGGCTGAGGTTTTTTATGAATAAGCCATATCAGAAAAGGCAAAATAACTATTATAAAAATTCCCGATGCGACTTTATTGGCCAAAATCCGCCGCTCTCCGCCTAATTCAACAATAATAACTTATGTAAATAGAGACAATTAACTGGATTATTTTGTTGCCTGATTAAATTCAAGTTTCTCCCGTTCTCAATCCAATAATAAATCGACCGTTAAAATGTCACCCCTTCAATAATAAGTCAAGAGAAATTTCCCATTTATTTTTTATTAATTCCGATTCGGCCGCCATAATTTTTTCACAAAATATTTTAAAAAGCGCATAAATGGATTGACAAAATAGACCGCCCGTGGTATGCGTTTTTTCCATGCGCGGTTATCTTGCGATAAAAGGTATAGGCACTTTTTCCGGTTCTTATTTCGGATGGCAGGGTCCCTGTGCGGGAGAGATTATCAAATTCCAGTCCCTTTACTTCTGCTGGGATATCCTGACCGACCCGGCTTATAAAAAGAAAATCGTCATTACCGATTCCATGGCCATTGACGATCGACAGCCGACTCCGGACGAGATACAGTCTTTTATGCCTCATCTGGAGGGCATCGTATTCCTGGGGAATATAGTTGCGGGCGGAAACGGCTCCGGAAAAAACATATTGAAAAGCTATTTCGAGACCAACAGGATCGCCGGTTTTGTTCCCGATAGAAAAGAATTGTTGAAAGACATCCTGGAGTTTTCATGCCTTACTACGGGCTGTATAAACAGAAGCCGCGAGGCGGCCATTAAAGGATCCGTATCGCCTGTGCTTCTGGACAGAAAAGACCTGAAATCGGTATCCGCCCCCGAGGAGTTTTTCTGGGACCTTGCCACCGGCGATCTTCCGGAAGAAAAACATGTCGTGGCCGTATGGGATTTCGGCGCAAATTATAATCTATTCCGGAGCCTCAGGCTTCTGGGGTGCCGGGTTCGAATAGTGCCGTCGCATACGGACCCCGAAGACATAGTTGCCCTCCACCCGGATGCCGTGGTTATAGCCGGAGGACCCGCCGCCGCAAGAAATTCGGATACGTACTTACCGAAGATAGAAAGAATGATCGGGATACGGCCGCTGCTGGGCGTCGGAGGCGGGGCCGCGCTTCTGGCCCGGGCGCTGGGAATAAAAACCAAACCTATCGGATTCCCTCATTTCGGTAACTCCATCCCGGTAGAGGATACCGAGACCGGCAAAATCGAGGCCTCCTATCAAACTCACTCCATTGCCATCGACCCCGGATCAGCGCGTGAATCAGAGGTTACGATTACTCAGGTCAATGTATGTGACGGCAGCATCGAGGGTTTCGCCGTACCCGAGTACGAGACCGCGGGGTCATTCTGCCTGCCCACGGTGGAATACCTTCCCGGCTATTTCAAAGGCTTTTTCGAATCCCTCAGGGTTTCTCACGTGAGCTAGTCAGAATTATCATTTATTCGGATCGGTAATCTCCGTTCTTGATAAATTTCTTATGAGTTCAATCTAAATTCCTCCATGCTGGAGAGTAAAATACTACTTGACAGTCTATTTTATTATTTTTATTATTAAGAAAAGACTTTTCTTCGATACGGCTTCCTCGCTTGTCACCAGGTTCTAAGGTTTCACGCTTTTTTGTAAACCAAAAACAGAAGGTATTAGGGAAAAAACTGGTAAATAGTCAAAGAGCATCGAACGATGGCTTCTTGCGGAAATCATTTTATCAAAGCGTATAGTTATGAAAGGGGAATTTGTTATGTTAGTAATCTGCATCGCTCTTTTGATGGCAACCAACGCCGTCGGAAACTCCATTCCGGATTCCGACATAGGTGCAAATAACCGGGCGATCCGTAATTTCGCCAGGCAGCCTATCGGATTTATTGAGAACCGCGGGCAGTTTGAGGCGGGAGTATGCTTTCAGGCCTCGCGGCCCGGCGTAACATTTCGCTTTCAGAGAAATGAATTCAGCTATATTTTTGAGGTAAACGAGGCATCTAATAACGAATACCCTGCGATCCCGGGGAAAAAGTATTATCGGGAAATGCCGGTAATTTCAAATCCACCTTGCGAGAGGGAAATAATACAGATAACGGCGCGTCTTATGGGAAGCAATCCCGATCCGGTTGTTTTGAGCGGGGAGAAAGCGCCCGGACGTGTCAACTATTTTATCGGGAACGACCCGAATAGTTGGATTACGGATATTCCCTTATATTCAGATATCGTATATAGCGAGATATATCCTCTGACCGATCTCAGATTTTCGGGCGACAGTCGCTCGCTGAAATATGAGTTTATCCTGAATCCCGGCGCAGATCTCTCATTGATTGAGGTTCAGTATGATGGTATTGAAGAAATATCAATCACGCCCTCAGGGGAACTCTGTATTAAAACCCGATTTGGAGAAATTTACGAAAAACCTCCATATATATATCAGACGATTAATGGCATAAAAAAATCTATCTCCGGCCAATTCCGGTTAACCGGCGTAAATACATTCGGTTTTTCCCTGAATGAAGATTATTACAAAAATTTTCAGCTTATTATCGATCCGGAACTCAGTTACAGCACTTATCTGGGAGGTTCGGGACAGGATTGGGCACATGATATAACGCTTGACCCGGAAAGGAATATATATATTACCGGATTTTCAGGGTCTGCAAATTACCCCACCGCGGAACCGTACAGTGGCACCATGAATGGTTCCGGCGACATAATTATTTCAAAACTCTCGGCCTCGGGCGATTCCCTTATCTACAGCACCTTTTTAGGCGGGTCGAGCTACGATTGGGCAACCGGCATCCGGCTCGATGGATCCGGCAATATGTACATTACCGGGATAACATATTCATCGGATTTCCCGACGGTCAACGCTTACGATGATAGCTTTAACGGGGGGGACTACGACGCAGTTGTATGCAAGCTATCTGCCGACGGCGATTCTCTTCTTTACAGCACTTTCTTGGGCGGATCCGATTACGACGATGCTGATTGCATCGACGTTTTACAGGACGGCTCCGCGTATATTTGCGGAACAACTCAATCGCCAAATTTCCCGACACTTAATGCTTACGACAGCAGTCTGACCGGGACTATGGATGCATTTGTTACCAGATTTACGCAGGCCGGAGATTCGCTTGTCTACAGCACATTCCTGGGCGGGGGTAGTGATGAATACGGTCAGGGAATAGCGGTCGATAAAGAGGGAAATGCCTACATTTCCGGACAGACGACTTCCTCCGATTTTCCAACCGTCAATTATTATGACGACAGCCTGGGCGGTTGGGCGGATGCATTTATATGTAAACTCCCCCCCTCAGGCGATTCCTTGATAAACAGCACCTACATCGGCGGCTCCGACTATGATGACTGCTGGGATATTGATATCGACTACGACGGTAACTTTTATATCACGGGTTCGGCGATGTCTGCTGATTTCCCGACCTTCAACGCTTATGACGATAGTCACAACGGAAATGATGACATTTTTGTTACAAAATTATCGGACACCGGAAATTCCCTCGTATTTAGCACATTTCTGGGAGGAGCAGAAGACGATGTCGGCTACGGGATCGCGGTCGATGATTATAATAATGTTTGCATAACCGGACGGACTTCGTCCTCCAATTTTCCGACGGTCGACGCTTACGATGATAGTTATAACGGATCTGCCGACGTTTTTGCAGCTCGATTTTCTAACACGGGTCAGGACCTGCAGTACAGCACCTTTCTTGGAGGATCCTCACAGGAAAGATGTGATGATATCGCGGTCGATATCCTGGGTAACGCTTATATTGCCGGCTGGACCGAATCCTCAGATTATCCGACGGTGAATCCCTATAGCGGCAGCAATAGCGGCTATTGGGATGTCATCGTATCAAAAATCTCTTTCGGGAAATATTCGCCGGTCGCTTATTGGGCGCTTGATGAAGGCGCGGACACAACCGCGTACGATTCTACGGCAAACCATAACGACGGCGCAATTGTGGGCGCCGATTGGGTAACCGGCCGCCACGGATTCGGACTGCAATTTTCTTATTATGGTGATGACGCGGTCATTGTACCACACTCTCCCAGCCTGGATATTACCGAACCTTTTGTAATTGAAGCCTGGGTAAAACCTACCGATGTATCAGATTATCTGGTGATTGTAGACAAATATGAATATGATATGGGAACCGGGCTGGAATATGGTTATACCTTCTATATAAATAATGATAATAGATTAAGGCTTACTGTTTATTCCGGAGATAACGGCCAGAGAACGGTTATAGGAACATCATATATTTCCGACGACACCTGGCATCACGTGGCCGGGAAGTACGACGGTAATCATGCCAGCGTTTTTGTCGACGGCTTTAAGGAAAAAGAAAGCGATTGGGCGTATACACCGGCTTCGACAGATATGAACCTCGGAATCGGCTTCAGGCTCAGCGGATGGGGAATCTGGACTCCTTTCAATGGGGTAATCGATGAGGTCCGGATTTTTTCGGGTGGTCTACCCGCCTGTGATTATGTTGTCGGCGATGTAAACGGCAGCGACAGCTACAACGGCCTGGATATTACTTATGGCGTCAACTTCTTCAAGGGTAGCTCGGATCCGATGTGTCCGTTTGGCTCCTGTTCGATTCCTCCCTGCGACTCATTCTTCTACTGCGGTGATGTTAATGGCAGCTGTTCATATAATGGCCTGGATATTACTTATGGGGTAAATTACTTCAAAGGGGGAGCGGATCCAATTCCCTGCTCAAATTGCCCGCCGGGCGAAGGGATTGTGAGCTTTATAAAGTCAGATCAGTCAAACGAACCATCATCTACCTCGGAAAAACGAGTTAAATATTAAACACAAAAATCGGCTTTAATTGAAGGGAAAATAAATAAAAAGATTTTCGGGGAATATGTTTTTAATAGAACCCATTCGCAAGGGGAGGAAAATGGATAAGATGAAAAAAATGACGTCAGCATTAATTATGATCACGCTTACTCTGCTTTTCTATTCTTCAACAGCATTGACTCAGGATTCATGTAAGGTTGCGGATAACGGCACCGGCACTGTGGATCTTCCGGTCGCTTGCGATTTCTACGCTCCGTTCGAACCCATGTACATCACAGAAGGATTACCGCCGGGTGATACATTAAAACTTCTGCCTATATTGGAGTCTTTCTTCTGTAATGTATCTACACCCTGCTCCTTATCAACTCCTCCCTCGAGCTGCGAGGGAACTGGCGGCCTGCTCGGGGGAAACTATGAATGTTTTGAAGCCACTTTAGACCTGGTTGTCACCGGTACCGGCGGTCTCGCCGGCTTCAATCGTCACCTCCTGGTGCCGATGTCCTGCGAAATTCACACCTCACCTCGAACTCCCGGAGATTCCATACA
>CP070813.1:1573216-1605126 GCA_020344055.1 Candidatus Zixiibacteriota bacterium
GTCTCCCATTGCGAGCCCGAGAAACTTGAATCATTGGATATTTGCATCAGCATCGTTCCGATAGGAGCGGTAAAGCCCAGGGAGACAACGCGGCTATTCGTATATTCTGCGCCCCCGTTGATAAGTACGCCGTAAAGCCCCGGGATTGCCGATACCGGATCGCTCTTATACCCTTCGTAACCGGCGCTGTTCAGGGCTGATACCCGGAAATAATAGAGTTGGCCGTTTTGAAGCCCGTCGGCCGTAAATGATTCGGTCGGCGAATTTCCTACCAATGAATAATCTTCGCCGACGGAATCGGCCCGGTAGATATTATACTCAGACACCAGCGAAACATCTGAAATATCCCAGGCAAGAACAGCAAACCCATCGCCGGTTTCGGCGGATAAGCCGGAGGGAGTAGGAGGTATTGTGGAGCTATCTATCGGCGGTGAAACCGAGTTTTCAATCTCTCTGGAGCAGCCTGCCGACAATAATAACATTAACGACAGGACGCCGATAAGAGGGTATTTTCCAAGTTCTTTCATCACCGCCCCCTAAAAATTGACGTTAAACGTGAGAGCCGCGCCGTCGCCAAAAGATTTCACGCCGGGAAAATAGGCATCGCTTTCGGGAAAGAACAATAGAGCATCGAGTATGTTATATGCCCATAACGCGGCGCCCACAGCCAGCGCGGTATTGCGATCGGTTTCGGCAACATATGCGTCTCGCTGTCTTTTATCCACCTCGGACTTAAAGACGATTCTCTCCTCTATGGCCGTTGCGGAATTATACTCCGCGAGAGCCTTATCGAAGTCGTTTAGCTTTTTATCGAAACTCCTGTCGAGATAGAATATGGCCCCCGCCGTCGCAATCACACCCGAAGTAATCAGGTATCCACGTATTTTTTCTCCGGAATAGACCTGCCCCCACCCCGGAATAATTATCGAGCGCAGCATCGCTTTCACGCGGGTCTTCTTGGAAAGCTCTATGGCTACACTATTCGGGTTTCCCGGGACGAAGGTAAAATCCCCCTTCCAGGTTTCATAACCCGGTCTTGTAATCTCGGCTTTATACCGCCCGGTGATGTTCGCAGGTAAGCTCGCCGGCGTGTTCGCCACCAGATCCAGCTCACCCCGAAGATAGACAGTGGCCCCCGGAGGGCTGGTGGTTATGGTTATGCTCAAATCTTCCTGGCCCAATGCGAAACCATAGCAAAATGATGAAAAAATCAGGCAGGCTATTATCATTTTACAAATCATCATAATCTTCTCCCGGCATTAAACCTTGCATGGCAACATACCGACAGGTTGCCGTATTCCCGCGCCTTTATTTTATATTTTCCAGCAAAGAAAATTCCGATTATTCCTCCCTCCCTTAAAATCTCAAAAAAACCAGAGACAAAATTCCCCATTGTCTCTAAGTTCTTTTGATTTCATAACATACTTAATATCGGCAGCAGGCGCAAGCAGTTTATACCGACAAAAAAGGGAGAGATTGAAATCTCTCCCGGATTAGCCTAATTTTATATTACGATTACCATCCTCTGGCGGTCAATACCACTATCACCGTTTTCAGGATGATCTTCATATCCTGGACTATACTGGGACTTTTAATATATTTCAGATCGTACCTAACTTTGCCGTCAACATCCTCGATGCTCTCGTCATATTTATGCTCGACCTGGGCAAGACCGGTAACTCCGGGTTTGACGTCGAAACGTTCTAAGTAGCCGTTGATAATGTTGCCAAGTTTGGCTACGAAGAAAGGTCTTTCCGGTCTCGGCCCGACCAGGCTCATATCTCCAATCAGGACATTCACGAGCTGAGGGATTTCATCGATACGTGTTTTACGGAGAATCCTTCCGATCCCGGTTACCCGGGGATCTTTCTTGGAGGCCCAGACGGGACCGGTGTGCTTTTCGGCATCTATGTACATGGTCCGGAATTTTATTATTTTAAACGGTTTGCCGAAGCCATTTTCTTTTCTGCGATCAGAAAACTGCCGGCGGTCATTAACATCTAGATTCATCTGCCTTCTGCCGCCCTTGCGCCTGTTTCTGCCGACTCGCAATTGCGTGTAAAAAACAGGGCCTTTGCTGTCCAGCCTTATTAATACCGAAACCACAAGAAGGATCGGCAGACTTATCATCAGCCCCAGTATAGAACCTGTTATGTCAAACGCTCTTTTAAAACCATCGATAAGATTTATTCTGTTTGAGACTTTTCGGACGGCTGCTCCGACGATCACAACCGGGGCCAGGGCCGATAATATATCGAGGATAAGATATAAATTGGCGAGGATTGTATCGCCAACAAAGCGGTATATGATTTTTCGTCCGCCGGCCCAGATCCTGGCCCAGAAATCCCAAAGGCCTGAAATCTCTTCTTCCCAGTAATGAGCGAGAGGACTCGTCACGGGGCTCTGGTATCTCAATTATCTTTCTCCACAAATACAGCCAATCATTTCAAGCTCAATTTGCAAAAATATTGCCACAATTGCGGGATGCCGCCCGGAAATTTACGTCCAGCGGTCATTCCCCCCATATATTTATAAGGCACTGTAAATCAATGAATTACGAGGAGAGTTAAAGGGATTGTTTTACTTAATTCCGGCTTTCGCCGTGGGAAAGTTAATGCAAGGCATATCTTTGAATAATTTATTATGCAAAATAATGCAAAAATCCTGCAGCTAGGCAAGCAAAACGAAAAATCTCAAGGCGTTTTTATATCTTCCGGGGAGGAGTAATGGTAGCCGTAATAACGGTCCTTGTAGTAGTACGGCAATACATCGTCGTAATCATTAACCACAATACCGTAGAGATTAATAGCAGCGTTTTTCAGCAGGTTTATTGCTCTTCGGACAACTTCACGTTGTGTCGATCCCGCCCTTACGACCATGATTACGCCGTCGACCTTATCCCCGATAAGGAGAGGATCGGAGACCGGTATTACGGGAGGCGAATCGATTACAACAAAATCAAAATAGAATTTTAATTCCTCTATTATGGTAGAGAGATCGGCGTGATCTATAATCTCTCCCACGATTCTGGATGCCGCCCCCGAGGAAACAACCTGAAGGTTAGGAATGGATGTTTTGCGCGCCGCAGCTTTTACTTTCAATTCCCCTTTAATTATATCGGTTACACCGGGACGAGAACCGACGTTGAAATACTCGTGAATTCGCGGCCGCCTGAGGTCAAAATCCACCAGAACCACCTTGAGCTGTGTAAGATTGGCCGCCGTTATTGCAAGATAGGAACTCGTCAGGGATTTACCTTCACCGATCATCGCCGAGGTAATAAGGACGCTCTGACTATTACCGTCTTTCTTCGTATTCAGATTCGAATATATGCGGCG
Organism: Candidatus Zixiibacteriota bacterium; assembly: GCA_020344055.1. GTDB lineage: Bacteria > Zixibacteria > MSB-5A5 > UBA10806 > UBA10806. The sequence goes on from CP070813.1 coordinate 1,576,555, forward strand.
GAGCTCGGTAGCGTACGAGGATTCCCGATCATACAACGAGGCGATCGATTGGAATGTTTTCCGGGGACTCATTTCAATATCGCTTCCAGCAGGGCTTCAAAGCCTCTGAGGTCATTCTCGGAAAGTTTGATATTCTTGATAGCCTTATTGAAATTCGGATTTATCTCTATAGCTCTTTTAAAATGATCGATGGCTTTATCGCGCATTATCTTGCCCATTATGGTATAAGCCATACCGAGTTCATTCTCCAGATCGGCGAAACCGGGATTCGTTTTCAGCAGATTTTCGATATTACCGATGTAATCTTTGATGTTCTCTTCGGTAGCGCCGACATCTCCGTATACGCACCGTATGTACAGATCCAGAAGTTTTCCGAAAGATCTATCCGCATCGCTATTTTCAATTGCCGAAAATAACTTATCGTAAGCCTCATCGAGCCGGCCCTCGTGCAGGAAAGCCATCCCGATTCTGTAATTTTCATTGTCATATCGCGGATTGAAAGTTATCGCTTTGCCGAAAGTCTCGTCGCATTTTTCCTGCAGGTTTTTCGCCAGCTCGAAATCCTCTTTTACAATACCATTCAGGATATATCCCAGGCCGATATTATAGAATGCTCTGTCATAATAAACGTTAAACTCGGCGGCCTTTTTAAATTCATTAATGGCGGCCAGGGGTTTCCTCAGGCGCAAGTACGTCTCTCCCAGCAGATTTCTGAAATCCGGATAATTCGGAGACAATTCGACCGCCTTTTTCAGTTCCGCCTCAGCATCCTCAAACCTGTTTTTTGCCTTATATACCTTTCCGAGAAGTAGTCTGATTGCGGAATCGTCGTTATGTTTCCGGGCGGCGGTATTCAGAAGGTCTATCGCCTCATCGTAGAGCCGGTTAGTCAGCAATGCCGATCCCAGCTTGACTATAACCTCGGATCGTTCCGAATCCTTTTTTGACTCCGCGACCTTGAGAAGCGTCTCGTAATGATTTAATATTTGAAGATGCGTATCCATGATGTAATCGACCAGACCGTTGCCCTCCGGATGGCCGGGAACCGGCTTATAATGTATATCCAGCAATTTGCCTTCGTTGAAAAGCGAGCACACTACCGAACGGTCAGATTCATTATAGGTGGTCTGAAACAAATATTCTCTACCGAGATAACGAAGTTTTTTTGAATAGAATATGGACGACATTAATATCAGCTCCCTTTAGATCTCAGAAATAAGATCAATATTACCAGCATGAAGCTGAGTCCCGCCCCGATAATGTAGGGAATTTTTCTCTTGATTCCGGATCCGTACGGGAGATTCATTCTCGGAATGGTACCTAAAACCCTCAGCCCGGTGAAACCTTCAACATCCTCCACTTTCCTGAATGAACTGTCAAGTATCTCCAGAAGAATAATCGTTCCGCCACCGATGATTAATCCGATAACGATTCCCATCAAGAGCAATCTTTTTTTATCCGGCGACTGCGGCCCCAGGGGCATCGACGCAGGTTTTATTATAACGAATTTGGCCTCGGCTTCCACCTTTCTGGCCGATTGATCGATGGCAGCGAACTGGGAGTGTCTTACGAACAGGTCGTACAGTGTTTTGTAGCTGTCCACCTCGCTCTGGAGCCTGTCCATTGTGACCTCGGAATCAGGATTGTCGGAGAGACGTGATTTTATGGCCGCGATACTTTGATCGAGGGTTTTTCTCTTGGCGCTGTTAAACTCTATGGCGAGTCTGCCCATAATATATTTACCGATGGTCTCGATAACGGGGGCGGATTTATCCGAATATCTATTTTGAACGTAGGCCTTGATCCGGCTGTTGAGGTCGGTCAGCATGTTTTTGGCCTCTTCGTTAAGACTCAATACTCTGGGATCCTTCCAGGAAAATCGGGTCAGTAGATCGGTGAGCTTTTCAATGTTTGAAAGCAGGCGGCTTTTTTCATTGTTCAATTCGGCCGGGAAGATGATTCCACCCGTATTCACGCCCTCACTTAATAGCAGTCCTCTATATTCATGCTGCTTCTCCTCAAGAGAAGAAATTTCGATATCTATGGCTTCGGCGGCGGAAGCCATCTGCTGAAGGTTCAAACCGCTGGTGTCTTCCTCGACATTACTGACGATCAGTTGCTGCCGGAAATTTTTAAGGTTGTTTTCGGCGACTCTAAGTTTCTCACGATATAACTCCAGCTGCTCTTCCGAAAAGGCGATATTCGACCTTACGCCGGCGAGTTCCTGTGCCAGACTTTCTTCAACGAAAATATCCGCAAGCGCTTTGGCCCTCTTCTGGGCCCGGATGGGGTTGGATGCGGAAAATTCGATCTGCAAAAGATTGTTCGAACTCAAGCTTACCTGAATATCTTCGCGGAGCTCATCGGCCATGATTGTCTCAACAAGCTCATTCTCCGAAATTTCGGGATACATGGATTTTGCGCCTGCCGCCATTCTCCGGATCTCAGGAGGAATAGGTATATCGAGTACGGCAATTAACCTGCGCAGATATTTTGTCGAGGTTATCTGGCTATACAAAGCTCGCTGCCTGTCCGAGGTCGTTTCGCGCACGAAAGCCCTGTCCCCGTCAAGTTGACGTTCCACCGAGGGCGGGATCACCTTGGATTCGCCTATCAGCAATGTTACCGACGATTGATAAACCGGCGGCATGAAATAGCCCATAACAAAAGCCAGGAGAGGAATGATCATCAAGGGAATAATTATATAGACTTTTCGCCTTCTAAGAATAGACAGATATTCCCTTAAATCAATCTGGCTTCCACTTTCTTGCATAAAAATTCCTACTGAACCAGAAGTATAATTGTTCCGATCGCCGTAAGCACAGGAACGACCTGGACGACGGCGCCGGCGACTCCCCTGAAAAAGCCGGCCTCTTTCGCTGGAACCACGATGGTATCCTCAGGATGTAAGACCAGCCGAGGCTGAGTTCCCTTATTAATATAATCTTTAAGATTCAACTTCACAATATTCGAATATCCGGAGCCTTTCATTATTACCCGCACATTCTCAAGGTCGGCATCCGGCGTAAACCCGCCCGCTATGGCAATGGCGTCCAGAACGTCTATCCCGGCGTCCAGTGTCCTCACGCCGGGGTTGGCCACGCTTCCGAGCACATAATATATATTCCGGCCCTCGAACTTAGCGCTTTCCCCCAGCTGTATCGCCGTACCGAAGGCTGATATGGGCACGTTGATCAGGTCACCCGGCAAAATATCCGGAGCCCTGGACAGATCTCCTTTCTTGATCAAGCTATATAGATCCACATTTATTATTTCGGACTCTTTCTCGTTTTTCCTTACGATGGCGATTTTTGAAAGATCCGCCATTTCGGTGGGGCCCCCGGCGTCCAGAATAACTCGCCAGAGGTCAGGAATCTTCTCATACTTGAGAGTCGAGGGATTTAGCACTTCGCCGGTAACAACAACGTCTCTGGAATGAAAGCCGGTTACCGTGACAGTCGCCTGGGAGATGGGGGTATGGTAAAATGCCATCTGCTCCACTATGGCTTCCGAGAGCTCCGCCGTCGTTAAGCCCTGCGCCCGGATTTCGCCGATCACCGGCAATGTTATCATGCCATCCTCCCCGACTCTTACTTCGGTATTGAGATCGGGCTGCTGCCAGAATGTAACCGACAGTATATCTTTGGCGCCGATGCGATACGATTCGTCGCTCTGGTTTTGCGCGAAAACCGGGCCGCCATGAAAACACAGCAAGGCCAGCAGCAAGGGCGTCATTGTTTTCAGCAGAACGGGTCCGATCTGATTTGTCAATAACGAATTCATGATTCATCCTCCCTCAGGAGAAATTCCCTTTCGGTAAGGTCGGATTGGAACATTATGGCCTTGTTCCTTCCAAGAGACTTGGCTTTCAACAGCGCCATATCCGCACAGTATATCAATCGATCCGGCGTCGTAGCGTGTTGAGGAAAAACGGAACACCCGACGGAGACGGTAATGGACATATCCTCACTTATGGCTCTCGATTGGAATTTAAATTCAGCGATTTCGTTTCTCAGACGTTCGATGAAGACTCGCCCGCTTTTTTCACCGGTATCGGGCATAATAATACAAAACTCCTCTCCGCCGTACCTGCTCACTATATCAATTGATCTGATGGCCCTGGTTATCAGCTCGGCGGTACTCTTCAATACCATATCGCCGGTCTGATGGCCGTAATTGTCGTTGAAAAGCTTGAAATTGTCTATATCCAATATTACCAGCGACAGCTCACGATTATATCTTTTCGCCCTGAGAATCTCTTCCCCCAATCGTTTGTAAAAATATCGATAATTAAAGATTCCCGTCATGCTGTCGGTATAGGAAAGCCTCTCAATGGTGGCGAACTGGCGAATGTTGGCCAGAGCCAGCGAAGCGATATTTGCTATAACCGAAATAAAATTAATATCTGAATCTTCGTACGGATTTTTATTTCTTTTTTCACCTATCAGAAGCAGACATCCAACTTCGTTCCCGATACCCAGCGGCGAGATCATCTGAAAACCAGATTTAAATGCAGCCTTTAAAAATCCATTTTCCTCTTTCAGGACGCTTGCCGCGAGAGGGAGAAGCAGCGGTCTGGGATTTTTCAGCATCAATTCGAAAAGTTCCGAATCGGTTTCCAGAACCATTGCATCATAATCGCTACCCGCATCCCCGGGAATCCTGTCGATCACATATCTACCCTCGCCGGCGGGATATAAAATTTCGGTTCTGGAAGCGCCGACTCCGCTGTCAATAATATTCCTCAGGGTCGAGAATAGCTGATTCTCATCAAGAATGGAATACAGGTCGGTGGAGATATCCACGAAGGAGTTCAATTCGGAGGTCCGCCTGTTAATCTCCTTCCCGGCATCGGCAAGATCCCGCTTTGATTTGGAAAAATCGCTTTTCACTTTTCTGAGTTCCAGATCTTTCTGTTTGGCCTTTTCATTGATTCCAATCATCCTGTCCAGCGACGGCCACATAATACGGTTAAATTCGTCATCTCCAAAGGCCTCGGCGAAAAGCCCTTCGGAATCGTCACAGACGACGATGACCGAGCGGGATCTTCCCCAGTTATAGAAAAATACTGAAGGAGAATTAAATTCCTCAAGAGTTTTTTGCTTTAGAAATACCCTGCCGATACGGTTTTCAAAAATAATTTTTCCTTTTTCGGGGACTTCTTTCAATGTTTGCCGTATTTTTTCCACGCCAGGTTTGTAAAGGATTTTTGGATTGATATTACAGTAGATTTTCACCTCATAGCTGTCTTTGTTTCTAAAAAAAACGGCCAGTTTATCCAGATGAAATCTTTTGGAAATATGTTCGGCGGCTTTTTTCTGAAAAGATACCGCCCGCGAGGAGTCTCCGAGAATATCGCCGAGGAGCTGCGGCGCGATAGAAAAATCGCGATTCTGCTCCTTTTCATACAGATGATTTATCGCCGAGGAGGTACGTATCAGTTTCAAATGCCCGATTACAACCGCACCCAGTATGCCCACGGCGGCAAAACCCAGAATGAGGGTGAGCCAGATAGACTTTGAAAATAAAATAATTAAAACAAGCAGGATCCCGAGCAGCAAAGCATAAATATAGCTGACCCCTGCGGCATGAGTTTTATTCATTACCCTGCCCTAATTTGGTTCTGGCGCGACGAAAACGGCTCTTTTTTGTCAGCAAGCCGTTCCGCCTCAGGATTCCCCAGATCTTCCACCAACCCGGCTTTAAGGAAGGATGTTTTCTGCCGACCTCTCTCTTTATTTCGGATATCGTAAAAAACGGATCTTTGGACACCATTTCAACCACCAGTTGTCTTAAATCCGGTGGAGATATTTTCTGAACAGGTTCGGCGGCAATCCTTTCTTTCTCCGCCACAGCCGTTCCCGTAGGGATGGCATCTTTCAAATCAATGGGCCTGGGCGAGCTATCCTCAAAGCCGGGGGACTCCGAGGCCGAAATATCCGACGCCTGACCAACGGGGTTTTCCACAACGTTATCCGCGCCGTCATGAAAATCGGACTTCGCCTTCTCGACGCTGTCGAACGCTTTTAAGATCGAATCGAATTCCAGGAGTTCGAAAATTTCATAAACATTGGGTATCATTCGAGCCAGTTTAATATCGCCGGAGTTCTGCCGGATTTCCCGTATATTGGAAATGAATATGCCCCAGCCCGCGGAGGATATGTAATCGACCCCTCCGAGATCTACGACGATATTATATTTTTTCTGTTCCAGAAGCGAATTCATTACTTTTTCCAGCTCGGGGGCGGTTATGGTATCTATGACACCATCGACCCTCACGACCGACACCTTTCCGGCCGGTCCTGAACTATCCAGTGAAATTTTGATATCGCTCATAATATCCTATTCCCGTAACCTTTCCAAAAACTCTTTTGACAGACTAAAATAATCGTACGCTCCATAGGAGTAGGGCGCGTACTCGAAAATGGTTTTTTTAAACCATTGCGACTTTTTGATCTGCGCGTTGTTTCTTATTTCCGTTTTAAAGACCATATCGCCATATTTATTTCTGAGATCCTCAAGGGCCAGCCGCGATACGGTCGTCCTTCTATCATAAAATGTCGGCAAAACTCCTATTATCTCAAGCGACCCGTTACCGTCTTTTCCAATTTCCCCTTTAAGCTCGATCGTGGTTTTCACTCCCTCCAGCGAAAAATAGTCGAGGGAGGAAGGAATCAATAGCAAATCGGCATATTCAAGGGCGTTTAAATTTATGATATTTATGGAGGGCGAGCAATCTAAAATCACGCAATCACAGCCCGTCAGACGAGACAGGGAACGACTCAAAACCTTGTTCCGGTCGTCCCTGGTGGATAGCTTCATCTCGAGTTCCGCCAGCTTCCTGCGTCCCGAGGGCAGCAAGTACAGGTTGGGACGGACCTTATAAACGTCCACATGGCCTTCAATCATCAGATCGACCAGCCCCTTTGAAGACTCTATTCCAAAGGCGGACGATGCCGATCCCTGCGGATCGCAATCTATGATCAAGACCTTCTGTCCGGACAGAGCCAGCCCGTGGCCCAGATTTATGGCGGTGGTTGTCTTGCCCGTACCGCCTTTAGATGTCGAGATCGCCAGTTTTATCATTTATTATTATACTTGCTCTCCAGTTTCTTGGTGTAGGCATCCCAATCGATTTTGTTTTCCTTTTCACCCGCGCTGTCAGCATCTTCCTTCTCCGAGGCCACTTCACTCACGTCGATAGGAGAAAGCTCGGTTCCCAGCTCTTTTTCTTCGACCGATTCGATTTCCCGCGAAGATTCCGTTGATGAGGATAAACGGGGTTCTTCCTTTACTGACGAATCCTTTGATTCGTCTTCGGTCTTTTTCTCATTATGCGAAAGCCTTTGGCCGGAAGCGGCGGATTCTATTTTGGTCTCGGCCATTTTCAATATCATTTTCTCGAACAGGCTCGCCAGGTCTTTTCCCCCACCGAGCTTCGCCAGCTCCGCGGCGATTTCTCCATATAGAACGGTATCGCCCAGAAGAGGCTCGATCTCTTTAAGTTTATCAATTATCTCCAGTTCAACGGCCTGCTTTTCTTTATTTTTCTCACCGATACTTCTTTTTATCTGTTCAAGATAGGTATCCCGATCGATTTTCTCAGTTTTCTTTTTCCGCTCCTTATCCTTCAGGATCTCCCGGTCGAGTTCATTCCGCATTTCGGGCGACAATGCGCCGATCCTCTCGATATACTCCAGGCGAAGTTTTTTGGTATTTAAACGCATTCTGACAAGTTCCTCGTAAAGCCCGCCCTGGTCGATATCGCCCATCCCCCGATTTTTCAATTCGGTCATAATTCTCTTGGTACCGTACTCGGGGTATTCCCGTGCTATGTGCAGGATCTCTTTCCGTACCTCATAAGGCACCTGTTTCAGATCGGAATCCGCCCGCAGTTTTTTATCAAGCAACCCGGCATCGCCTGATTCTCTCCACCTGCGCCTATATTTATAATAGGTGGACACGGATACGCCCATCTCCCTGCAGGCTTCCTCCGGCGATACATTCTCTTCCTCGGTCATCTGAATGAGCCTTTTTCTTTTTTCGAAAACAAGTTCATCCAGCATTACCTTTTCCTTTATCACTACCAGGGTTATATCGTCATTCTGCGGAGCCCCCGCGGTGAACCTGTTTATATCGGCGTCGAGTTTTGCCGTAAATTCATCCGGGTGGAAATCGGCGTTGGTTTTAATAAATTCTATCAAACGATCGTTGCCGTATTGCTCCCCCGCCTTATTCATGGCTTCGGTAATGCCGTCGGTATAAATTACCAGCATATCGTCTTTTTTCAGCTTTACCTTGTCTCGCTCGATGGTTTGTTCGAATTCCACTCCGTCGGGCAGGCTTATCCCCAGCGGCATTCCCCGCGTATTCAGGAAATAGCAGGAATCAATATCCTTTCGGTACAGGATCATGGGATTATGCCCGGCGGACGCGAACGATATGGTTCTTTTCTTCGAATCGAGGGTGATAAAAAATATGGTTATAAACATGCCCTTTTTCACATCATCGGCGACGAACTGATTTACCCGGCTCAAAATATCGGTCGGCGAATAATTTTCCCTGGATTCCAGCCTCAAGGCGGTGCGAATCATGGTCATTACCAGCGAACCGGGTACTCCCTTGCCGGAAACGTCGGCGACTATTATGCCCATAGAATCGGGATCGATCTGCACGAAATCGAAATAGTCTCCGCCGACATCCTTGGCGGCCCGATAAATGGTGGAAATATCATAACCCTCAACATCCGGGAAACTGCGAGGAAGCAATGCGTGCTGTATCTCCTGCGCCACCTGCATCTCTTTCTGGAGGCGTTCCTGCTCGACAAGGTCTTCCTGCGACCTTTTAAATTTATCCGTGATTTCATTGAAGGCCCTGGCGATTTCGGAAAATTCATCGGTTCCCTCGACAGGCAGAGCCTGATCGAGATTCCCCTCCCCGATCCGAAGCACGCCCTCGGTGAGTTTCTGAATCGGTTTCACGAAGTAATTCGACAACAGGAATACCGCTATAAATCCGATTACAAGCCCGCCGAATGAAAAGGCCAGAAGCCCCTTACGGGCCGCGGAGACCTGCTCTTCCAGAGGCGCTTTCAACAGCTTAAAATAGGAATAACCGACAATCCTGCTATTCAGGGTCACGGGAATCTTATAATGAAACGCGGTGATACCTGCGGAATCCGTTATCGCAAGATCGCTGTTATAAAGCTCTTTTCTATGCAAAGGTTTGAACGCCGAAAGAAATCTCTTCGGATTCTCGGGATCGGCAATAATCGTATTGGCTGAATCGGTAACTATGACGCCGACGAAATTGTCGTTGGTTTCCAGCCAGGCGGCGGCGGACTTGGTTATATCGAGATCTCGGAATATTATTTTTTCGCCCAGATCGGAAACAAATGAATCCATTACGTCAGACGCGCCCCGGAAAAAGCTGGCGTAGGTCCCCTTTTCGGTACGGTTATCGATGTAGAGAAATACCCCCGTGATTATGGCGAAAACGACCAGGGAAGCCCAGAGGGCGAATTTCACCCTGATGGAGATGCCCGGAGGACGGATTGCCTTGACAGCTTTTTTATCGGCTTTTTTCTCCATTCTCAATTCATTTTCGCCGTCACGAGAATAATAGGAAACCGAATCCATCATTTTCCGGATCAGGTAAAGCCCCAACCCTCCTTTTCGGCCGGTTTTCACATATCGGCCCAGATCGGGCGTATCGGAGTGGTCATAGTCGAACCTGCGGCCTCTATCGAAAACCGAGAAAACGACTTTGCCGGGATGGATCGTTATCTTGATTTTGATTGTGCCCGGAGCGTATAAGTACGCGTGCCGTATAACGTTAGTACAGACCTCCTCGATGGCGAGAAGGACGCTGTTTATATCCTTCAGGGTCAGATCGGAATCATTGAGTACGTTCTTTACGCTTCCCCGGATATCCTCGAGCTGTCCCTCATCGGCCGGGAAGCTCATGAATACTTCTTTTACTGTCTTCCTTGTCATGACACTACTATATTAGTTATCGGCTGATTTTATTCTAAGGATTCGGGGCGAGTATGTAAAGTTTATTCTTGTTTCGTCTCGTCTTCCGCCGCGAGTCTATCCCGGGCCTGGTTTATGTTTTTCCTGAGATCCGCGTTATTGGGATAGACCCTCTCCAGTTCCGTCCATATCTCAATAGCCATTTTGTAATCGCTCTTTTGATAACTTTCCAATCCCGAAAGATAGAGATCCCAATGTTCTGAATTGGATTTGATATCCTCGATGGTCGTGGGAGGAACGGACTTGGCCCTGGCTTCAGCCATAAGAGATCTTATGGATTCATCACCCGGCCTTAAACTGCGGGCCCTTTCCAACAGATCCATCGCCTCCGAATATCTACCATTACTAATTAATTCCAGAGCGTCTGCTATGAGCTCTTTCCCCGCCATCTCCCCTTTTAAATCGTTAATCCGAGTTCCGGCTTCAGCGTCACCCTCATCCAGAGACAATATTCGGTTCCATTCAGCCAATGCCCCCGCGTTGTCTCCCTGATTCTGAAGCCTTATGGCGGTTTCTCTCCTCTGAGAAATTTCAGCCGAAAGATTCTGTTCGGCGGAGGCCAGAAGATCTTCGATGGTTTCATTGCTGGGGTCTATTTCAAGCAGGAGCCTGTATTTCGAAATGGCGCTTTTGACTCTACCTTCATTGAAATCGTTCAGGGCCGATCCTATTCTTCCTGAGATCAATTCCTTTCTTTTGAGATCCGCCACACCCTCGATGGCTTCCGAAATTATAATATTAATCATGCTATCGGACATGATTCGGGCATGCTCCGATTCCGGATTCAAACCCAGGACTTTCTGGTAGTTCGCCAAAGCATCCTGATATTCCTCCAGGTTCCGCAGGCTATCCGCCAGATTCAGCAGAGAATCGGCTTGATGGGATAAGGCTCTCTCCCACGATTCCCGCTCCTCCCGTACTATGCTGGCCCTCCTTTGCCTCCTCTTTTCGCTTACCGACGATCCGAAGGAGAACGAGAATGATATCCTGTGGCTGTCTCCCAGATATTCAATGTTTTCATAAGCATAATCAAGATTGAAAGATCTATAAAACAGGCCACCGCCGAAGGTGGGGCGATTCCGGTCAAACCCCAGCCTTAAAAAATACCTTTCCAGAAATCCCGCTTCGACCCCGGCATGGAATATGGCCGACCGGCCGGCGGTTTTCTCGACGTCAAAGCCCGCCTCGATATTGATATTACTCGCTATCTTCTTATTTCCCATCGCCCCGAAACGTGAAACCGTCGCGTATTTATCCTCAACGGAGATAAGCTTCACACGGGGCTGGATCAAATCGACAAAACTCGCCCCTATGGTGAGCCACGGCAACCGGGAGTATTTATACTGCAGTCCCAGGTCTGCTCCGGCGCCGGAACCGGAGATTTCACCTATTCGATGAGAAAGTATCTTGACCGTCAATCCTCCATGAAATCCGTAAAACAGATGCCGGGCGTAACTGAAACCGAATCTGGTCTCCGACGAGGAAAAGTTATCTGTCGGAAGGTTGTCGCTGTCGCGGCCCTCGATATCATCCGTACCGATACGTCCGAGAGAGAAAGAAAACACCCCCAGATCGGCGAAGGGATAAGACAGGCCCAGGCAGTCATAATTGGTATTCAGGAACAGGGTTGTTCTGAACGCGGTTACATTCGCCCTGTCGATACGCGATGTGGCCGCGGGATTCCAGAAAGAGGCGGAGGCATCACCGGACAGAGCCACAAAGGCCCTTCCCATTCCCATACCCCTGGCGCCGGCGCCGAGACTGAACGGGGATTCGCGACCGGCGTCGCCATCAGCGTATGATGCGCTCTGCATGCTAATTAAAAGCGCAAATAACAGGCAGATTATTTTACAACCGCTATTTTGAATTTCTCCTCCTCACCGGAAGTATTGTTTTTGAGTAAACATATATACACGCCCGACCTCACTTCAAATCCCGCGTCATTTTTGCCATCCCATTCAATACCGTCAGTGGATTCAGTATGCGGGCCGGCCCTGCCGAGGGGATCCGAGGCGGAGATCGACATCGACCATACCAGCTCGCCCAAAAGGGTAAATATTTTCACCTCGAGATCGGAGTCCTCGGCCAGATTATACACGATTCTGGCCCGTTCTGTCCGGGGATTGAACGGATTGGGATAGCTTGACACCGACTCTGAAAAATCCTGCTCCAGAAGCACGGTGTAGTGGCTGGCGATTAGCTCCTGTTCGCCCCGGGGCGACACTGCGACCAGCGGAACGGTAGGTTCGCCTCCCTCAATAATAAAACCGGTGATATGATCGGTATTCAGCAGGACCCGGAAATCGTTTATATTCGCATTCGGGGATATTACCAGCCGCAGGAGGAATGGCGCCGATTCGCCCGGCTCCATAATCATGGGGGGTTCAAATAAAAAGCCTACAGTATCCCCGGAAATTAAATCCGGGATATGCTGAATAGAATCCGAAAACAGAGATATCTCCGAAAATACATTCTCAATATCGCCTGCGGGATTTAATTCAAAGTTAAACGCTATTGACGATAGGCCGACCGAGAACGATCCACCGCGATCGCGATTCCTTAATCTGAAGGTCATAAAATCAAGCGTCTGGCCTTTAACCGCCGATCCCCGATAAATGTCTGTTACTTCGATTACAATCTCCGGTAATAGCTCTCGCACTGTAATGCTTATTGACGAGGAGTCATTAAGTACAAACGCCGGCGCGTTGGTGTTTTCGTCAAACGGGATAAAATCGACGGCGGTCCAGATCGGTATGGGATTGGTAATCTCGCTGTCGGGCACGGTTATGTTCCATACCAGGGGGACATCGGGATTAAACGGCTGTATGGTATCTTCGGCGACCTGTATATCGGGATGCCCCGGATGCAGGCTAATAACGCCCTCTCCGACGGAGGCCTGACCGAGATTGTGGACAATTGCCTCATACTGGAACGAAGCGCCCGGTTCGATAATACCATCCAGCGCGGCCCGGGGCCCGATTATGGCCGATGACAGATTCAATGTCGCTCTCTCCACTATATCCAGTACTATGAAATAGGCCCCTGTACCGGATGAATCGCCGGTATTGGGATCGAAAAGCCAGGCCGCAATGGATATAGAATCAACCGTGGGATTATCCGGCGCGCGAACGACCCACGACACCAATCCTTCGACCGGCGTTTGCAATACAGGGTCCGCGGCGGCAAATCCGGGGGGAAGATTCATGAACGCGGTCAGGTTTTCGAATATGCCGTAACTCGTTATTGTATCGGTAATTGTAAACGACTGACCGGTCGATAGAATATGATCCACGGCGCCATCCGGAGCAGAGATATAGGGATTATGCGAGATGGTCGGCTCAGTATTTACGACAAACGTCCTGCTTGATACGGAATCAGGCCCGACGGCGTAGCTGCCGTTGTTGGAGTCGATCGGTCTGATTAGGAAACGGGCCGTTACGACAGCCGAATCGTCGGGGCTTCCCGGAGCTTCAAGCTCCCAGAAAACTGGCTCATCCAGTACGAATTCCCTGTTCGCGGAATCGGCGAATGAGAATCCGGATGATCCCAAATCCAACGTTATTATCTGAGGACCTTCGATATCCGCCATGCCGGAATTCGAAACCGAAGTTGAAAGCGTTACCGGCTGGCCGATTGTAACGGTATCATCCATAGCCGCCGGCGGTGATGTCACCACCAGCGGTGAAAGTGATAACAGGGCCGGGGTCTCTATTACCAGCAAGGCGGAGTTATCCAGAGGCTGCATGATCTGCGGCGGCAAACCAGATACGGTTCCCTGCCCCCCGGATATGGAACTCGTGAATATCATCCCGGAATCGGGATCGGGATCGGTAGTAAAGTTTATTACACCTGTGGCTATCGCATTACCTGAAATATTCGGAATTAAAACTGAATCCAGGCTACTTTCGCTTTCAAGTTTTATATAAAATGATTGCACCGGCTCGAGACCGAGATTCGAGACGACGACTTTCACGGAGCAGTCCTGGGAGGTGTTGACAAAGGGAACATTTCTCGACATGGCGTAAGTGGAATCTATTCTCAGCGATCCTCTGGTTAAAACCGATACGGAATCGGGAGAGGTGTTTAATTGTGCGGTTTGCTGCAAGCCGTTATGTGTACCTCTCAACCTGACAACGGGCAGATAATTTCCAGTAGAAAATTCCGGCACCAGAATCGTGGGAATGAAACTGAAGGTCGTGTCTCCGGGTTGTATGATATCTATTCGCACCGATGATGACGTATCCGAATAGGCTATAAACTCCCGGTTGGAATCGCTGAATGATATCCTGGAATTTTCATGGTCGATAACGAAAGAAGCTTCGCCGCCGTTATTCAAGCGTACCGAAAATACCGCGTTCTGCCCCTGAACCAGCGAGTCAATCGATATCGACCCGTCAATGTATAATATATTTATTCCCGTCTGAATCGTGATCATGTCGGAAAGATCGAGCGCATCACTCACGAAATCGCCGTTTTCCTCGCCATAAAAGTAGAATACAGGCTGATAATCACCGGATATAAAATCGGGATCAACATAAGCGGAATCCAATATGACCATCGTCCCTTGAGGCGTGTTGGGCGGCAGGAAGACGCCGCTGGAGATATCGGCCCTGAACAGCCGCACGCCGTCGGATATAACAATATTTGAACTATCAAATAAAGCTAAGCCTGCCCCCCCGGTATTGGACAGCAGTAGCGAAAGACTATACCAGTTGCCGGCAGATAGAGTATCCCTGCTTAACGATCCCCCGACATAACCGATAACGGAACTCGATTGAATCTCCAGCGTATCCGGGAAGCCATCCAGTGTATCCGAAACCGGCACCCCGGTAAAATTGCCGAAAACGGCGGCCGAAAACGGATGTATTCCTATAGACGTGCCGTTGGGAATATCAAACGATATATCGAATGTTTGCTGCTGGCCTCCGCCGATCTGGGCGGGAAGGTTTGGAGAAACCTGGGGATTGAAAAGAAGTCCTGATTGCGTAAAAATATCGATTTCCGTTATTTCAACCATGGCGCCGCCGTCGTTGGCGACCTCAACCGAACCGGTCACGGTATCTCCCCACGATACCGCGCCCTGGTCCAGGACTATATTCTCGCAGGCGACCGCCAGCATCTCAACCGGGCCGGAGATTCCGACAATCCCAGTTTGCGAAGTCGCGCTGAAGGTCATAAGACCGCCGCGGCCGCTGTAGGATGTTTGCTTGGCGATCAGGTCGGCCACCCCGTTTGTAAAATCACCCGGCAGCTTCAGGATATTATTCTGCATAGACCCGCCCGCGGAGGAGGTTATTACGACGGTATCGACCGAAGCGTTAAAATTAGTTTTTATATTTCCATATTGATCGAAGGCGGTTAAATCGGCGGTCCCCGTAAACACGGAATCGTTATATTGAGGAGACGATATATCGAGATCAAACTCGCTGAGTCCCGCGGGCCTTGCATCAATAGTATCGGTCAGGACAACGGTTGAGCCGACGGTACCCTTAAGGGCGGTGGGAACTGCATTGACCAGGGTCTGATTGGCGCTTCCGTTTCCGGATACGACCTGAATGGCGTTATATACAGGAGATGTGCCGTTGGGAGATTGGCCGCCGCCGATGGAATCCGTCACGATTACGACCCCGCTAGCGCTGTTACCCCATTGGTCTTCACCCCCGATGACGGCAAGCATAAACGGAATACCGCAGGTCACAAAGGGCGGAATCGCCCCGAAAGAGAAATCGACGAGTGCCCCGGGAAGGACATCGATCCATTCCGACGTAACGAAAATCGAATCCGCGGTGGCGGTTATGGTTTGTGGACCGGCGGTTCTCAGGGAAAACTGGCTCCCTGCAAAAGCGAAGCTTCCCGAATCCGAAAGGACGTATCTGTGCCCGGGATGGAGCATCGCATTACCGTCGCTGCTTGTAAAATAAACGGAATCGGTATAGTTTATTTTCGTATTTCCAAAAGCGTCGTACGCGGTCACGATAACGTCGGTCGAAAATGTATCACCGGCAGCCGTATTTAACGGGTACCCGGTCATCATAAACTCGTTTATGCTCCCGGGGGCAACCATGATCGTATCGGTCGCGGCCACAACTCCCGCCACCGTACCCTTTAAAACCGTCGGTTCCGCATTTGTGAGGATTTGATAAGCAGATCCCGATCCGTTGGTAACGGTTATAGGCGACAAAACCGGTGGAACTCCGCCGGGAGAATTACCGCCACCGATTGAATCCGTTATAAGAATCGTTCCCGAGGCCAGATTACCGAATTGATCGACGGCAGAGGGATATGGAACGTTTAATTGAAATGACTGACCGGCTGTTTGGTTCGCCCCCGCCTCTAATTCAAACGATGCAATTTGCGCCGCCGTGACCGTTATGGGATTGGAATTCGCACTATTGGTACCGTCGGTTACGGCAACGATCCTGCTACCGGCGGTTTCCAGTATGAATCCGCCCCCGGCAAAAGCGGCCACCCCGGCGCTGTCGACAGGAAAATTGAAAGGATTCCCCGAATCAAACGGCAGTGTCGCATTCGGATCGTCTGACTGGAACCATATAATTCCCGCGTAGTCGTACTTAATATTATCCCGGATATCGTAGACTCTCACAACCACCGGATTGGGGAAAGCTGCTCCTGCAATCCTTTGAGCCGGCGTTCCGGTAATTGCAAATCGACCGAACGGCCCCGGGACAACCTCTATAACCCCCGAGGAATCGATTATGCCGCCGCTGGAGGCGGTTACACGGCATTCCCCTAATTTGTTTGCCGTAAAAATCCCGTTGACGATATTTCCGCAGGAATCTACCGTTACGGCATAAGAGAAAATCAAACCGTTGATGATGTTGTTGTATTGATCGTAGCCATCGGCGCTGAAGAAAATCGACGAGCCCGCGGCGACGGTAGTGTCCCATCCGGGGGAAATTATAATATGATCGAGCTC
Organism: Candidatus Zixiibacteriota bacterium; assembly: GCA_020344055.1. Classification (GTDB taxonomy): domain Bacteria; phylum Zixibacteria; class MSB-5A5; order UBA10806; family UBA10806. The sequence continues at coordinate 1,593,526 of CP070813.1, forward strand.
GTCCGGAAGAAGCGTAAAAGGGGCGGAATCCGCGGGTCCGTGGTTTATATTCTCCAGCGAATCCGAGGCAAAAACATTTACGGTGTAGCTTCCTGTAACGCTCTTATTGACTATATCGTGAATTTCAAGTGAAATACGATAACCGGCCGCAGCCGGATCGCTTCCGGAGGATAGGTAGCATTTAAGGGTCTGACCAATATCCTCCCAGGACGATACCTGGGGTTCATTGCTGTTATTGTTACCATCATTGTCGTAATATTCTATCTCAGAGATTCCGGAAATATCGAATCCCGCCGGAAAGGTGATCCAGATAATAGCCGAATCGCTCAAGGCGGTTAAGGTGGTGGTAAAACCGACCTTATGAGTATCGACCGCGGCGACTATGGAATTGGTAAGGCTGTCGATAACGTCGACGATTTCCTCGCTCAGGATAATATCCGGAATACCGTGGATCTGCTGCGCGGAAACCACGCCGGAAATTAATATGAAAAACCCGAGAAAAACCGCCGTTTTCAGAACCGAAGGGCGCGCCGACATTCGAAGCATTTTAAAAAGATACCACACCAAGCCATAAAGTCAACTTTTTTCGGAATCTTCAGTTTCAGTCCATCTGACCGAAATCGGTGGTCCATCTGGCCCGGACGTCGATCGAGTCCTTATTATAAAAGAACCATTCGGCTGGCATAAAAGGATTTATCACTCCTCCAGTCCAGATACCGTTGCTGTCGGAATCGATAAAATATCTGAAATAATAGGTTCCGGGCAGTACGGAGTTAAAGGCAAAAACGCCTTTCTCATCAACATTCACGAAATAGGATTCTTTCCCGGCATCCCTGGAAAATAGTTCTCCGATGATATTCCCCGATTTTCCGGTTTTTATGGTAACGGAGCCCACGGTATCGGCGGGCGTTATTCTGAACCAGAATGAAAGTGTGCTGTCTTTCATGGAATTGCCGGCAACATCGTAAATATCCCCGGGGCTCAGATGCACCTCGATTAACTTCTCACGGGGGATTCCGGTGCCGAAATTCAGGTGTATGTTGTTCGGATAGGTCCATCGAGGGACAAAACCCAACGTATCCACAGAATCGGCAATCACGGATACCGCATTCAGAAAACCGAAAGCTCTGATCCTTTCGGAAAAAATCAACTCAATATGGTCATTCCTATAGGTGGCCCGGGAACCATTCGAAGGAGTGGTACTTAGCAGTTCCGGGCCGGTTGTGTCGGTTTCGGGGCTGCCGATAAAGCGGGCGCCGGAGGTATCAAAGCTGTTCCCCCATAAAGAAAAAAGCCTCCCTGGTTTAAGCCGATATGTTTTCTCGGCTTCCTGGGCTGCTGTCTCAAGAACCAGGCTCCCTTCCCTGCCGATATACGCCCCCTCGATGGCAAGGTAGGTCGAATCGGAGGCCACAATATAAAAGCTGGCGGTATCGAGTTTCAGGTCATCGAGAACCGGTTGAGATAATTCGACCGTTATTTTCCGGTTATCTATCGTCCTTACCCGCGAAATGGCGGCCGCAATAGTATCGCGTCTTTCCGGTCTCAATATGAAATCCTGGAAACTTTCTCCGCTCTGGAGTTTGATGAAGACAGGGGGCAAGCCGATGGATTCAGAAGTTGGATCCCAGAAGAGATCGTCGTTTTTATCGTCCACGGCCACAACAACATAATTTCCGGAGGAGATATTTTTTAATTCGAATCCGTACGTGGAATCTACCTGAGTCGCGAAATCGGGAATATCATTTAAAAACGGCGCGGAACCCGTATCCTCGATGGAGAAAGCCCAGATATCATACGCTGTCGGTCTGCCCTTATCCAGATAAATGGAACCCGATATGAAGCCGCTATCGATTGCGCTGCCGGTGGAAAATGCGAAACTGTAGGAAGTCCCCATTTGATTCCCATGATGCCCCGTAGCGTCGGCCCCTATCGTCAAAACGTAGGTTTTGTTTTTCTCGAGATCTTCGGGGGGCGTTACGATCAACTCTCGCCCTTTCCAGCCGTAGGTGGGGTAATCCCAGAAAACCGGCGATAAAAACACGGCGGCGGTCGTTTTTTCCCGGTTCATGGGCTTGGAAAAAAGAATATGGAATTTTGTGTCAGGCGGGATATCTGTACTAAGCGGCTCAGGCTTCACGCCGATTATAGTCGGTTTGGTGGTATCCTCGGGCCCGCCGGAAGGTCCCTCTTTTACGGCACATGAAAACAAAATAAAGATGAGCAGTGATGGTAACAGTATTCGAGAAAAAATACTCACCGATTTTTCAGCTTTGCGCGTATCTCTTCATTATCGGGATCGAGCTTCAAGGCATTTTCCCAGCTTTTGACGGCTTTATCGAACTGGTTGAGGGCCGCGTAAATATCGCCCTGATGATCGAATAATATGGCATCGCTCTGATCGATTTCAATGGCGCTATTCATGGGGACAATGGCCTCTTCATATTTCCCCAGTTTATACAAAACCCAGGCGTAGCTGTCAAGGAAAGCCCCATTGTCGGGATCGATGGCGAGCGCTTTTTCAATCATTGTTCTGGCTTCCTCAAGGTTTATACCTCTGTCGGCATACATGTAACCCAGATAGTTTAACGTAAGAGCGTTATCGGGATCGACCTTCAGTATTTCCCTAAAGTGGCCTTCAGCCAGATCAAAACCGCCCAGCCGCTCATACGAGGCCGCCAGGTTGAACCTGAATTGAATATTATCGGGATTCGATTCCAGAAGCCTGGAGTAACCGTCCCGGGCAAGATCATGCCTTTCGTTTCGCGAATGGATCAAGGATGTATAGAAAAGTATATCTAAACTATCGGCGGGCACTTTCTCGAGAGCGCTTTTCATAATTCCCAACGATTCTTCGTATCGGTCCTGCCGGTCCACGGAGAGCGCCAGATTTATCCAAGCGTCCGAAAGGGAATCCTCCAGCGACAGGGCTTCACGAAAATACTTTTCCGAAAGGTTATACTCTTCGTCGAATTGTTTCAGGCGACCCAGATAATAGTATACGTCGGAATCCGCGAAACCTTTTTCATCGATAAGTATGAACAGCGACTCGGCCTCTGCGAATTTCTGATTTCCGAATAAGATAAAGGCATAATGCCTTAATATATCGGGATCATCGGGATAATGCTCGGCGATCCTGGCGGCGGTTTTCTCGGCGTATTCGATATTATCAATTGAGAAAAATAATGGTAAAAGGGCCTGGAGAATGATCGGATTGTCCCAATTATCCTGCATGGTTTTCTGATAAAGGCTGTCCGCCGCCGAGCTATCCCCCTTGGCCGTCATCGCGAGCGCCAAATTGGTGACAATCCGGATATCCGTCCCCCCATCATCCTGTGCCTCGGAAAACGCATCAATTGCTTTCTCATAATTTTGCGTTTTCATATAAAAGGCTCCGAGGTCAAGCAAACTCCCTATTTTATCGGGAGAATATTTAACCGCTATCCGGTAATGTTTCTCGGCTTCATTATAGTTTCCGAGCGTCTGCAGAAGCGTCGCAAGGTATCTTCGGGGCATATACTGGGTGGGATCCAATTCCAGAGAACGCTCATAAAAATCGGCCGCTCCGCTGAAATCCTTCGTGTATTGAAGGCAGTTGCCGATAAAATTATAGTCTTCCGGTGCTTTATCCCTGATTTCCGAGCGCAAAACAGCGGCTTCATTAAACCGTCCCAATTTCAAATAGATATTCGACAGGATCCTGCGGATATCAGAGGAAGAGGGATCGTATATGAGCGCTTTGCGATACATTTCGGCGGCCTCGGTAATATTACCCGATTTCTCATACAAGTCGCCTTTTATGAAATAATCATATGCCTTGTAGGCGTTGTAGGAATCGGGTTCCTGCTCAGTTGGCTTTTGACTATTCTTTACCGCGGCGCCCCCGCAGGAAATAAAAAGCGCGCTTAATATTATGGTTAAGTCTCTTAATATCTTCATATTTTTACCTGAATCCTTATCCGGATCATATTGTCAACGTTAAAAGGTCGATTTTATCAAGAGCCGCCTCCCCGAGGCCGTAACGGGAGGCTGTCTTAATATATATCGGTTCTCTTCTGGTGCCGTTCAATGTTTTCAATCCCGCCTTTTTTCTTAAATCCTCTATTATTTTATATCCTACGGCATCGACAGCCACGGGATCCGTTCCTATTAAAATCCCGCCGTAATTCACCGCCCACTGGGGATGAAAGGCCGGTCCCCCGTGAAATTGTACCTTCAAAGCGTCCACAACTATCAAACGTTGTTTTGACCGGATCTGTTCCAGAGCGTTAAGATCGGCTATATAAGGGTCGCAGCCGTTGTCGTGGTATTTGTTGGGATTATGAATGCTCCCGAAGTGATTTTTCATTGCGCAGGTAATGCCCGCTATTCCATGATCTTTTAAGATCGGGACATTTATAACCGCATCGCAGTATTCGACCAGGACCTTGCTTAACAACCCCCCCACTTTTCCCCAGGATACGAGGGAATTTGCGTAACCGATTCCGCGATGGTCGGTCCCGAAACAGAGCGGACCGCCGCCTCTGGAACTGATTGTGAATCCCAGGGCCGATAATTCCCTATCGAACCTGTCCCAGATAAGATGTTTTTTTCTGGGTCTGCCGACCTCATTCAGCAGGTTGGATACGGTGTGGACGACCTCCTGCCGGGTCGACATTCCCGGGCCGGCAAGGCCGTTTACTTTCAGCCCGATAACATCGCCGGATTTGAACATTGACTGCAGATAATCTCCATAATCGTTGGAATCGGAAATCATATTGAAACCAGTCTCCATCATTTGATGCAATATGTCGAGATCGATACTCCCATCCCCGGTAACGGCCAGGGAAGAACGAACTTGAATTACCTTTGATTCAGCCATAATCTAATTAATATTTCGGCAAATCCAGGTTTTGTCAACCTGATAACGATTTATTTTATTGAAATTGCTTTACAAATGTTAGGTCGCCGCCTCGGCTTGAGGGGCCCTGGGTACGATTATCCAGGCGATAACATATGCTATGGCGCTGGATAGCCAGGCGAATAAAAGAAAAACAGCCAGAAGCCGCACTATAGTCGGATCAATATCAAAATATTCCGCGATCCCGGCGCAGACACCCGCTATTTTTGAATCATCAACAGAACGGTAGAGCTTTTTGGCCATAAAACCTCCTTTAGAATATTATACCCGTCAGGATATAAAATTATTCACCAAAAAATGATAAATAACGAAGGAAGATCAAGCTGCTACAGCATATCGCCTTTGCCATAAACGAAATTGCCGTCAACTATAGTGGCGAGATTTTCGGCCTTAAAGATATCGCCCGGTTTCATCCTTATTATATCATCGGAGAGGACCGTAAAGTCGGCCCTCTTTCCTATCTCTATACTCCCGGCAATATCGTCAAAACAGCAGGCTCTGGCTGAATCGATGGTGTAGGCCTCAACCGCTTTTGTAGCTGGCATTTTCTCCTGCGGATACCACGCCGGACGATCGTCGTTGACTCTCTTGCGGGTAACGGCGGCATGAATTCCGGCTATGGGATCGGCGTTTTCGATCGGGGCATCGGAACCAAACGCGAGACTTGCACCCGAATCCAGCAGAGAGCGGAAGGCATACGCAAAGCGCGCCCTTTTGCCCCAATGCCTGTCAGCCACCTCTCGATCGGAGGTGGCATGGATCGGCTGGACCGATGCGGTCACGCCGAATTTCCTGAATAATGTCAGATCTTTCTTCCTCAAAAGCTGGGCATGTTCAATTCTGGGGGTAAGGCCGGACTTTGAAAAGGCGCCCGAATGCTTGCCCAATGCGTTAAGACTCTGGAAATTAGCTCTATCACCTATGGCATGGATCGCGACCGAGATGCCGTTTTTCACCGCCTTTGAGATAGATTCCTCCATCTGGCGCTGGGTTAACCTTTCGACGCCAAAATTACTTTTATTACCGTTGTATGGCTTAAACATAAAAGCGGTTTGGGAGCCGAGGGCGCCATCGGAGAAAAGTTTCAGATATCCTATTCTGAAATGCTCGCTGCCCTTACCCGTTCGAAGTCCAGAGCGGATGGCCTCATCTAAGTCGTTATCATGAATCATCTTACAAAAGCGTAATTTCAGCCTGTCCCCTTTTTCCAATTCTAACAGCTCGGAAATGAAGATAGGACGGGTATCGAAATCTCCCACCCCCACAATTCCAAATCTCAGCAACCTTTTCTGCGCCTCGTTTATCGAATCTGTCTTTTCATCGGAAGAAAGTGCGGGCCAACGATCGTAGACAATATTTATGGCTTTCTCTTTTAAGATCCCTGTCGGTTCGCCTTTATCGTCTCTTTCGATAAGACCGCCGGGGGGATCGGGCGTATTCCTGTTTATATTGCAGTAATTTAAAGCGGCGGAATTTACCCATAGCAGATGCCAGTCTTTACTGTCCAGGGCGACTGGATTATCGGTAATTTTATCGAGTATGGTTTTATCCGGAAGGCCTATTCCCCAGAGGTTTTTATTCCATCCCCGTCCTTTGAGCCACTGGCCCGGTTTCAGTTTGGACGCGGCCTTTTTTATAACGGATACCGCCTTATCGAGAGAATCTACGCCCTCCAGATTGACCTGCCTGGAAAGAACGCCCACCGCCATCAGATGCAAATGGGCGTCGGTAAAGGCGGGAAGGGCGAATCTTTTCTTAAGATCGAATCTCTTATATCCCCGCCGCCACAGATGGTTGATTTTGCTGTTTGTCCCGATATCAACGATTATTCCATCCTCTACCGCCACCGCCTGCGCCCTTTTGCCGCGCGGTCGCGTTAAATAGAAATCGCCGTTAACGAAGATTTTTTTATTTTTCATATACCGGGTAATTAATTTTTCAATTTTCTGTAATCGCCGTCCCTGACGGTTACGCCGATCTGGTCGAGTTTCTCAAGAAGCGGGATTACGTATTTTCTGCTGGATTTAAGATGGCTCTTTATATCGGATGCCGTCGCTTTTTCTTTATCGTTCAGGAAATCGGTCACCGTTTTAACAACGTCATCAAAATCCTTTTCGGTGAACAGGATTCCGCCTTTTAGCTCTACGATCTCTCTGCGATCCCGGAGGAAATTCAGGACAACTTCGTAACCGGGATCTTCATCTACAAGGTCCTTTCGAGTGGGAGCCGCCATAGGGCTGGCCGAAAGCCTGGCCATAAGCTTACCTTTGAGAGCCTGTTGTTCCGGCTTGAGCTCGGCTTTATGTTCGGGCAGTCGAAGACATCCTTTTTCTGATACCGCTATATTATTGTCTACGAGAAAATCTATCAGATCGGGCAGTTTTTGGGGATTAAGTTTGAGTTTTTTCGCAATCTCCCCCGGCTCCATACCGTCTGCCCAGGGACGCATCTGGTGATCTTTTTCCAGTATCTCTTTGGCGGGCTCCGCATATTTTCCCAGAAACTGCGTCGATATAATACTATCGCCCACAACCATGATCTCTTTATTTTCGGTAAGTTTTTTCAGTGCCGAATCCAGATCGTTTTTAGCAAAGGGGATATTCTTCGAGATCTTATCGATGGATACTTTCTCGCTTTTTATAAGCTCCGATTGAATGATCGATTCCGGGGAGATTTGCCTCCTGGCGTTTAGAACCTCCAGCTGTTTGGCCTTGGCTTTTCGGCCCATGATCACTTCGGTGTCGAGAACGATCCCTCCCCCGATGGTGTCCTGGGGGCTGATTCTCCTTAGAATAAATTTATCGCCAAACTTGGCGGGCACTGACGATTTAAGATGAATTCGTGCGAAGGATTTTTCGCCGGGCTTCAACATATCGGTCTCCATGAAGTACACCCGGCCGAACACGTCCGCGGTCCCGAGCAGGAAAGACAGCTCAAACCCGCTCTTCAATGGGAACCTCGATCTTTCCAGAAGCGATATCTCGGCGGCTATTTTATCGGTGGGAGCGACGGTCCCGATTTTGCAGATGGCATCGCCCCTGCTTACCTCGAGTTTTTCGATCCCCACCAGGTTTACCGCCACCCTGCTGCCCGGTTCCGCCTGCTTCAAGCTTTCCTTATGAGTTTGAAGGTTTCGGATTCTCGCGGTCAGGCCGGTTGGGAGTATCTCTATATTCTGATCCAGCGATAGCCGGCCTTCCAGCAAGGTACCGGTCACCACCGTCCCCATGCCCTGAATGGTGAATCTCCGATCTATAAACAGGCGCGCCGCATCGATATCGGATCTTTTTATGTTTTCGGTTAAAACGGAATCAAGAGAGCTCAAGATCTCGCCAAGTCCATCGCCCGTAATCCCTGACACCGGGATAATGGGGTTTCCCTCAAGAAAGCTTCCCCTGAGATGTTCCTGAATATCGTCAACCTGCAGTTCGATCATTTCCTCATCGACAAGATCTTTCTTGGTCAGCGCCACGATGCCGGTTTTCACACCGAGGAGTTTAGTGATGTGAAAATGCTCTTCAGTCTGGGGCATCCAGCCGTCATCGGCCGCGATAACCAGGATAACCGCGTCAATACCACCGACACCTGCCACCATGTTTTTGACGAATCGTTCGTGCCCGGGAACGTCGACAATCCCTATGAACCTGCCTGACGGCAACTCCGCCCATGCGAATCCGAGATCTATGGTCATGCCGCGGGCTTTTTCCTCGGGCAGACGATCGGGATCGATCCCGGTCATCTTAAGCACCAGAGCCGACTTGCCGTGGTCAATATGGCCGGCTGTTCCCACTACAAACATGATTTTATGGCATTAATTAAAATTCGATCCTGATCGGGGAAAACGGTTCTTAAGTCTATTAACACGCCCGATGAGACAGATCGCGCGACCACAGGCGGGGAAAATGAACGCAATTTTGACGATATAGACGTCGGTTTACCCTCGATTTTTATACCATAACTGTCATATTCGTACTCGGGAAGAGAACCCCCGCCAAAAGAGCTTTTGAGGGTAGCGGTGATAACATTGTTATCATTTACCTGTTGTACGATCATCTCCGCGCGTTTCTTCAGGGAATCCGATGATAAATTTGCCAGTTCCCAGCAGGGATTTTCATCCTTACCGGTCATATATCCCAGGATCGTTTTTTCCATCAAACCTATCGTCAGCTTGTCGGGACGAACAACCCTGTATAGGGGATCTTTTAATAAGGAGGAGACATATTTTCTTTTGCCGACAATCAATCCCGCCTGCGGTCCCCCGAGCAATTTGTCACCCGAAAAACAGACCAGGTCGGCCCCGGTTCTAACGGCTCCTATAATGTCCGGTTCGCTTTCGGGGAGCTGCATATTGTCCAGAGAGGGCAAACCAGAGCCGAGATCGAAGCAGACTGGAGTCTTCTTCTTTTTCCCCAGTTCGACTATTCTTGACGGTTCGGGCTCCTCGGTAAATCCCCTCTGTATAAAATTGCTTTTGTGGACAATCAAAATCAAACCGGTATTTTTTGTTATGGCCTTATTGTAATCTGAAATGGACGTCTTATTGGTGGTGCCGATCTCTTTTAAATTCGCCCCCGATCTCTCTATGATATCCGGTATCCGAAATCCTCCCCCGATTTGGACAAGCTGCCCCCTGGATATGACAACCTCTTTCCCCTGCGCTAAATTAGCGACGATCATATATACGCAGGAGGCGTTGTTATTTACGATCATCCCGGCTTCGGCCCCGCAATAGGCTGCCAGCATCCGCCCCACCATTACGCCCCGCTTCGACCTTTTATTGGCGCCTATATCGAACTCGAGATTGGAATACCCGCAGGCGATATCCTTCATACGATCATAGTACTCGCGTCCTATGGGAGCCCGGCCCAGATTGGTATGCAAAATTACGCCTGTCCCGTTTATGACCGGCTTTATCAGATCGTTTTCATACTGCCGGAATAAGGCGAGTACCCCGGAAACGATGTCATCCAAACCGGGCATAATATTTTTCCTGACCGCCTGCTTTTTCATCTCGGCGGCGACGGCCTTGACTTCCGCCGACACAAAAGGAAAAGACCATCTCTCAACAAGCGGTTTTAGCCTGCTCGATTCCAGAACCGAGGAAATGGATGGGAATTCGGAGAGTCTCAGCTTTTTATTATTTTTGCCAGCCATTTTTCTCTTTTAACCACCTCTCCTATAACGGCGAAACTCTGTTTACGTTTAGTCATTTCCTGTTCCAGTTTCGAGGCGAGATCGGCTCTAATCGAAATCAGCAATCCGCCCGACGTCTGAGCATCGGAGATTATGAGTTTCTCATACTGTTCGAACGAACCATCCCAGACCACCTCCCCTTCGGAGTTCTGGAGGTTTGAACGGCTACCGCCGGGGAACAGATCCAGTCTGGCCAACTCATTCACCCCCGGCATTAGCGGGATTTTCGAATAATTGATGATTGCCGAACTGCCCGAAGCCGCCAGCATCTCCAGCAAATGCCCCAGGAGTCCGTACCCGGTAATATCCGTAACCGCGCAATTATAATTTGGATCTTCCGGACAAACCAGGGAAACAGCCTCGGAGGCTTCTTTATTGAGTTCTTTCATAATTTTAATCGCGTGCTGGACGATAGGTTCATCCGCCTTCCCGTTTTTCGCGGCGGTGGTGATCAACCCGGTACCCAGCGGTTTAGTTAAAAATAGAATATCTCCTTTCTGGGCGTTGGCGTTGGTCAGGATTCTATCCGGACGAACCGAGCCGGTAATCGAAAGGCCGTAAAACGGTTCAGGGGCTTTTAAGGTGTGGCCACCGACAATCGGCATACCGGCGCTTTTGGCGATATCCAATCCGCCCCTCAATATTTCGTTTAAAACCGTTCTTTCAATACCCTTTTCGGGAAATCCCACAATATTAAGCGCGGATATCGGTTTCGCTCCCATAGAGTAAAGATCGGAGAGCGAATTGGCGGCGGCGATGGCCCCGAAATCGTAAGGATCATCCACAACCGGAGGGAAAAAGTCGACGGTCGTCACCAGCGCCAGGTCCTCGGATATCTTTACAACCCCGGCATCATCAAAAAGATCGGTGCCGACAAGGACATTGTTGTAGCTCTGGTTACCCATGCCGCTCAGGACCTGAGCGAGATCAGATTTGCTGAACTTGGCAGCTCAACCGGCGCAGGCGACCTGCTTGGTGAGTTTAAAGATCTCTTTTTTCTTATCCAATCTTCCTCCAAAAAAGGTCTACTAATATACAGAAACCATATCGCATATTTCAAGATATTTAAATCGATTGATATAGAACGACTTACTATAATCGCGTTGAAAAATTACCGGGTAAATTTTATATTGAATTATGTCTGAAAAAAACGATCTTCACCAAGATTACAGACTGGCTTTATGCTGTAATCCTTCCCCCGAAGATAAAATAACGGGTTTTTTGAAACCGGACAGCGGACGAATCTCGGTTCATAAAAAAGGATGCTCAAACCTTAAATCTATAGAGCGGGAAAGACTGATCGATCTTAAATGGGATGAAATAATAATAACGGGATCAGAAAACGACATAACAAAAGATCCGATCTTTAGCGAGCTTGACGAAATAGATCTCAGAATATTAAAACACCATGCTGATATGGGAGTCGATTATGCCGCCGTTGTGGCCAAATGCACAAGAATAGACAGAGCAACTGTATTCAAAAGACATAAAAAATTAAGGGACCTGAA
>CP070813.1:1605226-1636524 GCA_020344055.1 Candidatus Zixiibacteriota bacterium
GCTAAGAACGAAACAGCAATACCTGGCTAAGAACGAAACAGCAATACCTGGTTACCAAGCGCCGCTTGGTAACCAGCCGTTTCTTATATTAACGTTCTGCCGGGCGGCCCCAGCCGGAAGACTAAATAATCGAATCGCTAATTATTCTCCGTCCCTGCTCAATCCAGTCCCGGATCTTCTGTATATCGGATCGCGAAACCGGCTGCAAAAAAAAGAGCCGCCCGCAGGCGGCTCAAAAACTGCTTTCATACAGCTTTACTTCAGCAAGGTCATCTTCCTGGTGGCGGCCCTGCCTATGCCGTCGAAATCGACCGAATAGAAATAGGTGCCGCTGGCCACGGTCTCGCCGGAAACGTTGGTCCCGTCCCAGGTGATCGACCTGGTTTCGGAGCTTATGTCGTACTCCCTGATTGTGCGCCCGGTTATGTCGTAAATCGCCAGCTGCCCCTCGCGGACTTCGCCGCCCAACGGTATAATTGTCTCGGCGTTGAACGGGTTGGGGTAATTGTCGCCCAATTCGAATTCGAAGGGGAGTTCCGTGTCCAGATCCTTGATCGAGGTTTGAAGTAAATCACCGGCGTCCACTTCAAGATATAGGACGGCGTTGGTGGTCCAGACACCTTCGGGTCTCCACGCTGCCCCGGCGTCGTTATCGTCAACATAGATGATATGCAGGGTTCCATCGACCTTCGGGGCCAGCGAGGCCCAGACGTCACTGTCGCAGTCCATGGCGGGACATCCGGGAGTGGGCGAGTTGGTGAGGTTGACTTTTGGATACCAGGTGGCCCCGCCGTCATCCGATCCCGCGGCATAAAGCTCGCCGTTGGAGTAACCGCCCAGCGAAAAGTCCTGATCGTCCATCTCGGACCATAACGCGAAAAGGTTGTCATTGGAGGGATCGACGCCGATATTTACCTTTGCTACACAGAGACAGTAGTTGATCTGATAGCATCCGGAATCTGACCCTACGGCCACAATCGAATGCCCCGCGGCCTGGCTCCAGTGTCTCACCTCATTGCTCAGCAGCCACAGGCTGTTATCCCAGGCACCCGCGCCCTGATACACGATATGAAGGTTATCATTGTAATCGTATAAAGCGTCAATATCAAATCCGGCCGAGAGCGAATCGTTGGCGGTATATTGAGTGATATTTACGGGAAATCTGAAATCCCAGGCGATACCGTCTTGAGATTCATGATAGAAAACATCGTACCACGTTTCAGCGGCATTCAACTTGGTATAAAGTATAGCTGTCTTATCCGAAACCGGGGATGCGATCATGATATAGCTCAAAGCATCCATGGAATCTACTTCCACGTAAGCCGACCAGGTCGCGCCGTCGTCGGTGGAATAGGCATATTGTAGAGGCATGGGCGGACCATTAGTGAAATTGGGCGCCATAACCATATGCTGCCTCCCGCTTATGACATTACGGGCAATATAAGGCCAGATGCAGCTGTCAACCGGGTTTAAATTATATTCCGTGAAGATTCCGAATCCCCGGAAAGCGTCAACCCCGACTTTGGTGAAGGACGGTTCATCATCGGCCGAATGGTAACCCGCCAGTGCCGACCCGTCAGACATCAAATCCAGCGTGATAAACCCGGTACCGTTCACCCCGGAAATAGCGGTACCGTCGGGATTGTGCGTCCAACTGCTGTCGACCTCGCTGCGGAAGTTGTAGTACACATAGCGGGGCCGGGAACCGTTTATCCCCTTGGTCCAGACCGCATGCAGGCCGCCGAAATCGTCGACCATTATCTTATCGCCGATAGAACCGTTTGACTGATATTCATAAGATGTCACCCCGATCACCTCGCCGGGCGAATCGGATGTCATCGGCAGCGGCAGCGGCGTAACCGGTTCATTGCTGTAACTTCTTGTTCCGTCGTCCGCCACAGGCGGCTGGGCAACCTTCAGGTTCCCCGCGGCCGTCGCCAGGCCTGCGAGAGCCAACGACAGGAAACAAACCAGTAGCGTCTTTCTCATCTCTCCTCCGTGAATAAAGGTTAAATAAATTTAATCGTTAATAATACCCAGAGTAACATAATCAGCACTCTATTAACTCCCTATAAGATAATAAAAATTAACATTTTTGCTACATTAAAATGCTGATTTCATCTATTTTCATGAAAAATTATCTCGTAACTTATTGTTTTATTTGGGATTAAAATTTTAAGAGTTTTTTATGGGATTGACATCAATATCGCGATATATTGCGCTCTTTGAAAATGGAGGCTGTGTGTCAAGAATAAGGGGCAAATTCGCTGAAAGTTACGATAAGTTCATCAAGCGGGAATCGCTTCTTCCCGACGGCCTTCTGGAACTCGTCAAAACCTATAAACCCGAAAAGATAGCTGATTTCGGATGCGGGACCGGATCGGTGGCAATCGGGCTGGCCCTGGAGGGCTACCGGGTTGCCGGCGTGGACATTTCAAAAGACATGCTTAGAATAGCCGGACTAAAGGCGAGGAAATTAAAAACCGATGCTCAATTTAAACAGGGGGACATCACCGGTATCGATCTCAAAAGCAAATTCGACCTGATCCTCAGCCTCGGCAATACCGTCCCCCTGATCTACAGGCTCAATGACGCCAGGAAAGCGTTTCGGAACTTCGCGCGCCACCTGAATCCGGGCGGAGTCCTGATTATCCAGCAGCTTAACTACGATAAAATCTTAAATGAAAAACCGCGTACATTTGCCATCGACAGGATTGAAAACCAGTTGAGGATAAAGCAGTACAACTACGTCAGAAACCTGATAAACTTTACAGTTACCATAGTGGATCATTCGTATGCCCCGCCGAACATAGAACGGACCCGCGCCAGGCTTCGGCCCTGGAAAAAGAACGACCTGGTGTCGGAATTGAGAGCGGCGGGATTTTATAAGTTTTCGGCGTTTGGCGATTATAAAAAGAGCCGTTTCGGACCAAAATCCAACGACCTTATTTTAATCGGAAAAAGGAAACCTGCGGGATGATGATCCGGTTAACGGCATTGATTTTTATTGACTGTAAGGGATAATTATTTATTATTGAAGATGTGGCGCTATCGTCTAGGGGTTAGGACAGGTGGTTCTCAGCCATCAAACCGGGGTTCGATTCCCCGTAGCGCTACCAAATATGTACGACCTTGAGCGAAAAATATAACTAATTTTACAACAGCAAATTATAAAATTAAATAGGCGAGAACCAAGAGTCCTGATCTGCCCTTATAACTATGCGAAATACAATGAGTTAAAAATACGATTCTACTATCCTTGTTGATATTGTAGTCCATATAAGGCCAAAAATTCTAAATTGTAGCCCGTTGCTTGCGAACAGTTATTTGAGAACTGGGTATTCTAGGTCGATGGGAAAGATCATGAATCTTTATTAGCCCTCGTCTTTGTCACTCCACCGGCGGGCAATCTCCGCAGGGCACTGGAGCCGATCCTCCCTTGAAATAGGCAACGCCATAGGTAATATCCAACCCGTTGTAATTGCAGCTACCGTTCACATCTCCGCAGTAAAAGAACGCGTCGCATGGCGGTATAGGACACGATCCAAACGGACAGAACGGATCGTTGCCGCCCTTGAAGTAGGCAACACCGTAGGTGATGTCGAGCCCGTTGTAGCTGTCGCTGCCGTTAACATCGCCGACGACATAATCGCAGCCTGCGCCTACCGCCATTGTTACGGGAATGACGATGTTTGAATCGGCCGGGTCATTGGAATCAAGATATATATTTCCGGTATAAATACCGTAATTCAGGTACCTGGCGCTAACGGTAACCGGGGCCACAACATTTTCCCCGGGAGCTATATAACCGCTGGCCGGGGTGACAGCCAGCCAATCGGTGGTGATCCTTACGCTAAAGTTGTCGAAAAAATAACCGGCGTTATAGAAGACCTGGAGTCCGTCGGAGCCATCAATGTTTTCAATACCGATTGTGGCCGTATAATAGTCATGCCTGTAAATAAAATTGCGCATTTCCATATCGAGGTAATTAAACTCAATCTGCCCGTTGGAATAAAGAATAGCCTGGCAGGTCACGTCACCATAGCCGCTGTTAAAAGGATTCTTTTCAACATCCACATAGCTCACAATAAATCTGCTGTCGGTGGTATCCTGGTAATAATAGATATCGCCTCCACGGGGGGGATCGAGATCGTCCCACCAGGGGGAGATAATATTATCGGGAGAGTCGCCGGACGGGATGGGTGTATTGTACGATTCGGTATGACCTCCGCCGAACGACACAAAACCATTAGAGCATATATAGATTTCGGAATAGCTGCTGTCATAAAATTGAAAGTCGAATCCTAATCCGAACGGACCGTCGAAAGCGTCATTGCCCAGTATCACCGCTGTTCCCACTGTTGAGATATCAACCCATACAGGCGAAATCCCGTGAGGTTGATCCGAATCTATCCAGGTATAGCCGTAACCATCCGGACCTCCCTGACCCTGGATCAAAGGAGTACCTGGAGTATTTCCCGATTTTTCATTGGTTGGTTTGCCCTGGGAGGATGTTTTTACAACTGAAATCTCGCCCGTTTGCATATCCGGGCTTGCGTCTACCAGAGGGGTTAACGAGTAGAAAAGGTGGCTAGAACCGTTGTTGGTAATTGTCAAATATTGAGTGGTATCTTCGCCCGGATCCAGCGTAATATCTAAGCTCAATACATCGCATAGGATATCGGATTGATTCCCTGCCTGGCTGTTTATCCACGTCACGGCGGCGTCTACCACGGTGTCGTTTCCCTGCGCGACATCAGATTGCGTCAACCAGACCTCTTCATCTACAGGAAATTCGGAGCGTGTGAGATACTGCCCCGGATTATCGTGCAGATATGATTCAGCATCTGCGTAAGTTCCCCGTCTTTCGCCGGTATAGAATGCATACTTAGAACGACTGAAAGCCGCCGTGGTGGACTTTCCGAAGAACCTAGTCATAGGATGATATTTCATAACCAGGGCAATAAAATCGCCGGCGCTTCTGGTCCCGGGACCGACCAGCACCGCGATCGGTTTACCGTAATAGGAATCGGCCGCTCCGTAAATATAAGAAAAATAGGTGTCGTCATTGGGGGGCTGATTCGAGCACAGATTAAGATGATCATTGGGATTGCATCGTACCAGCCATTCATACGCCGGTTCGGTAGTATTGAACAGGAGCTCGAATCCTTTTTGCCCGTAATGCATTAAACCGCCGGAATTGCATCTGAAATCGAGTATCAATCCCGTCGTTTGGTAATCGGTCATCAATGTTTGAATCGCATTATAAAACGCCTGCTCATCGTTTGATCCCCAGCCAAGGTTATATATATAACCGATCTGGGTGCCGCTGATGACTCCAAATGAGGTCAATTCACCCCCGAGGACATTAGGCATCGGAACGCCGGGAACAGCCAGTTGCTCTGAGCAAAATAAATTCGGATTCTGGACGTCGAGAAGGCTGGTGGGAAAATGCAGGGTATCGCCGGTGCCGTATTGAACGATATCCAATGTATCGAAAAGATGCCAGTTTGCCCCGGCGCCCATCAAAAGCGAATGGATGTAGGAGCTTTCAGAACTTCCCCGCCAGTACTTTTCAGAAAACGGCAACTGGGCCGCCATTATCTGCGGGTAGAGATCTTTCCAGGCGATGCCGTCGTAACCGAGGACTATGTCTCCCGGCACGAGGCCTACCGGATGAGGATTCACGGCTTTATATACAAGGAGAGAACTGTCGGGAAGCGGAGTAAGGCCCGCCCCGAAATGGTTATTCCAGCCCCAGCCGCCCGTCACAAACAAAGGAACTCCAGGATCCAAAGATGTATGTTTATTAACAAGTGTGTCTCGCACATAGGAATGTTGTTCATTTAATCCCAACGCCAGATAATTCATGATAGCCGCGAAACGGCCCCTGCTGACACCATAAACCGAATCTCCAGTCACAATTTCGGTTCGATATAAGGTTCTGAGCGAATCCCAATATCCCGGTGTGTACCCGGGCAGGTTGGGAAAACAGGCGAAATCCTCGTCAACAGTATCCCAATAATCGTCGAAAAATGCCAGTTTTTCAGTTTTGGTAAGTCCCCATCCCCAGATACTGTCGATTACAGCGCTCCAATCGGTGATGGTATAATGCCCCGGTCTCTTGGTAATATGCTCCGGGTAATATGTCGGTTCTTTGAGTTGTTCCTTAAACAATCCCAGATCGTCGGGGTATGTTTCAGGCCCTGTGGCCTGCGAGAGCGCCTGCGGACTGACTATCACAACGATACAAATCGCCAGTAGTCCGATTAATAAGCCTGAAACGTAATATCGATTTGTCATGGTATTTTTCCTTTCGCCAAATCCCTATTGATACATCGGAAATTTATGATTCTAACTCAATAATTATTTATCCCAAATTCCATAAACTCTGGTCGAGCGCCTTTGTATTCTTTGGTGCAATATTCGGTAAATCTTGCGGTCCTTCTATACTGTTAATTATCTATTCTACCGGCGGGCAGTCCGCGCAGGGTACCGGGTCCGCTCCACCCTTTAAATAATCTACACCATAGGTAATATCGAGCCCGTTGTAGCTACAGCTGCCGTTTACGTCCCCGCAATAGTGCCAGTCAGGGCATAACAGACATACCTCGCACATCGGCGGATTTCCTCCCTTGAGATACGCCACGCCATAGATAATATCAAGTCCGTTATAGATCGAGTCATTGTTTACGTCGCCGATCGCATACACGCAGGAAATCGTATCAACTACTTCGATTTCGAGGATAGGTCTGTAGACCACTGCTTCATCAGGGTCATAAGAATTAATAGTCAAGGAATCGATGTAAGTTCCCAGCGGCAGCGAGCTGGCATCAACAGTAAACGAAACGGTATCCCGGGCGCCTGATGCCACGACCCCGGAATTAAGATTTAGCGACAGCCATGATGGCGTTGCGCCAATATTATAGCCTAACGGTGCTGTACCCAGATTCTGGATAAAGGCTGAGTCGCCGAGCGCTGTGATAGAACCGATATCTACTTCCGCTCTTATCGTATCGGGGATTACATCTATGTCAGGAATACCGTCATAGGCAGAAATGGTTACGGGCGCTCCACCCATAATAAATACCGAATGTAATGACGGAAATCCAAATCCCGACCAAAGGGCAGATATCACTCCTGACGTATCTCCGTTCTGTCGGTAAAACCGTTCGATAGGCGATATGAGATTCCCGTAGCCACCGAAATTCCAGGGCCAATCTTCGAGGAATGACGTCCAGGCTCCATAAAAATCATGAGATGCGCTTACCCCGTCATTATGGCCGTCGGGGTGATAGTGGTTTATGCCCCTTGTTATACCAATTCTTCCATGTTCGGTGGCATCGATTGCGGGATCAGAAATTGCTATTGTACCGATATTTTCGTAGTAGGGATCCGGATCATATCGCGAGCCCGCCACCGTTATATAATGTCCGCCATAACACTTAACGCCAAATCGGATCCAACCAATCGGCGGGGGTATATATTCAATCCATTCAATCCTCATGACACTCAGCAATAGGATTGAGACATTCGTTCCAACTGTGTCAAACTCGTCGCCTGACCACACATATAGCAGATCTGTTAAATTCATAATATCCAGATATTGTTCTAATCCCGAAACCAGGGCGTTAAAATTGGTTCCATATATGCCGCCAACATCGGTTTCCATGAGCGTCGCTAATGAATCGATAAAGCCTGGAGGATCAGATGGATAAAAGATTTGTGGAACGATCGTTCTTTGGGGATATTTACCCTGGAACCACCAGAGCGAGTTCGCCACTGAAACAGGGCCGCAATATGTGCTTTCCGGCTGACCATCTCCATTGAAATCCTGATACTGATCGAAATCAGGCATATAACCGCCGGGATCGGGACCATTATAATCTTTCCAGAAAAGGGAATCGGCAAGATTTCTCACGCGCAGGACAATTTTCGGCCTATATAAAATCGGCGTAGTCGTATCGTTGGAGATTATAGCGAGAGAATCGATATAATACCCCGCTTCCATTGAATCGGTATGGATTTGTACATCGATTGTGTCACTGCCAAAAGCGCCGATACTCCCGGACGCGCCTGTCAATGTCAACCATGAGGGAGTATATGTAATTGAATAGATCAAAGTATCGGATCCAGCGTTATCAATAGTAAAATCGTCGGGATAATTGACAATGGTGTGTTGAAATTGTGAATGGTACAACGAATCAGGACTTACGGAAATCGAGGGAACATCGGCAAAAGTTGTCTGAAATAATATAGTGGAAATTAATAAGATGAAAATTGCCGATTTCATTTGTTTTCTCCTGAAAAACATTGATGTTTTATTAATTCACATTTTGCCGAACGCCTTTATCATCTAAGGTGCGCTAACCGGAAAACCTTGCAGCGATAATAGATATTGATTGCTTTATTTCTTTAAGGGGATTAGGAAACTTCCATCTATCTTAAACTTGTACAACGGCTTAACGTTTAACTATTGCAAAAGATGATATCAAATATTATTATTAGATTGGATTGCTCTGGACATAGAATGACCCCTAAAATCAACGAAATTTACCGCCATGCCGCAGGCGGCGACAGCAAAGCTGAGAAAGAATTATTCGAGGTCTTAACTGATAGGTTTCACTTATTCGCGCACCTTAGGGTATGGAACCGGGAGGAAGCGGAGGATCTGGTCCAGGAGGCTCTGGCTGTGGTGGCCGCGGAGTATCGCGCTGTCAACATTGAAACAAGTTTTGCCGCCTGGGCCCATAAAATCATGGAAAACAGGATACTTGGCCACATTCAAAAGATGCGACGCGAGCAAGGCCGCGTAATTCCCGGTGAAACTAACGAGTATCTGTCCGCGTCCTGGGAACCTGATCCTGCTCTTCGGTTGAGATTGCTGGATTGCCTGAAAAAGGTATGCCTGGCAAATCCCCGGTACGCGCGAATAATAAATTTGCATCATCTTGGATTTTCAAGACAGGAAATCTGCGATAAATTGGAATTGACGCTGGATCAATCTTATGTCGTCATGTCACGCGCCCGGGCAAAGTTGAAAGAGTGTCTTGAAAAGGGAAACATCGACCAATGACCGGCTGTACCAACAAGGAAATGGAGCGTTTGCTTCATGATTATGAGCTGGACATGTTGTCGGCCGACGATAAACAGCAGTTCGAATTACATTTGTATGAATGCGACCACTGCCTTTCCCTGGTTCATGAGTTTATGGACGTTTCTTGCGTCATCAGGCATGATCAGGATGTTCAAACCATTATTAAGGATATTTCTGGCGAGCGCGAGAATTCCGAACCTGAGCGTGTTGGAAAGAAGCCGTCCCCATTTACCAGGTACCTGATAGCGGCGATAATAGTTTTGGTAATAGGGATTCCTGCCTACTGGTATTGGTCACAATCACAGAGAATGGAGATATTACAGACTCTTGAATTGTTGTCGTCGCGAGCCGGAGGGAACGATATTATCTATCTCGAGAATGGCGGCGACGTGAAAATCAGCTTTTATATTTCCGAGAACTTCCAGGGCGAGGCGGAACTCATCATCTCGAGTATCGCTGGTGATACGGTTCTTCACACGCCCGGCTTCAAGGATTTCAACGATAAAGGGGTGGGATCGATCAGGCTCCCTGTTTCGAAGTTTACGGACGGCCATTACATGCTGACCATAAAACCAGATCCTGAAATCGGCCTGGAAGAACGGATTTACATGTTCCGGGTCAAATAAAGTTACGGTATGTACAGAGTAGTATTTATACTATCGATTGTTATTTTGGCGATCTGCATGTCTTTTCCATCGACATTGGTAAACGCAGCCCGTGTATCTGACGACAGTTTTCGCATCGAGATAGGACAAATATTCGAGCGATGCAAAGGCCTGATCGCCTACCGTTCTATGTGCACCTGCGATTCAGCCCTCGCGCTTCTGGATTCATCCGCCGTTCTTATCAGGAATCATTTAGGCGATGAGGATACGTTGCTAGCGGAAGCCTACCATTGGATGTCTCTATGCCTCCATTCGCAGGGGAAATACGATAGTGCGGCTATCGTAACCAGGAAGATGATTGACATATGGAAAACAGCCCCCGGCGGGAATCATGTCCAGATACTCAAGGGATTTGATGTATTGGTTGAAGGAGGCCTCAGGAAAAATGACTTGATTCGATGCGAGCAGACCAGCGAGCAACGATTTGAAATTCTGGACGGCCTGCCGGAACCGTTATCAACAGCGGAACTCAAACAGTTGGTGGACGCGCTCAACGATAGAGGGAGACTCAGAGTCCAGCAAAGCCGATTTGACGAGGCCATCGAGGATTTCAATCGCGGTCTTGATCTGATTACCGATGATTTGAAAGAGGGACCGGAATTGCGGGCAAGTTTGACAGGCAATATCGGGTGGACCTACGGCATACAGGGGAAATTTGCCGAGGCTGAAGATTATATCACCAAGGCATTAGAACAAGTAAGAGTGGTTCACCATCCCAAATTCCAGCATGTTATGCAATCTTTCTCATATTTATCCGATTTTGCGCGCAAGCAGGGCAAGCTTTCGCAAGCAAATGTGTACGCTGATTCTGCGCTGGCGCTTTCATTTGATATATACGGCTTTTCGCATCCCGGTCTTACCAACGCTTACCAGACGAAAGCTATAGTCCTTCTGGATATGGACAGTACCGAATCGGCTTTGGAGTACGCAGGTCTAGCAGTTGAAGTGAACAGGGAAGCCGGCGATCGTCCGACCAACAGGCTTATGGGCAGTCTCAAAACCGCGGGTGACATAGCCCTTGCCACCGGGCGATTCGATCTGGCCGACAGCAGTTTCAGTGAACTTCTTAGCGCCAGACGTTCCCTTTTGAAAACTGTATTCGGGTATACGTCTGAATCGGAGAAACTGGCGTACATCAGCCAATACCCACCGATAATTAGCACTGTCCTGGGCGCCGCCCTGGAAAATCCCGGTCCGGATATGCGCAAGGTGGCGATAGATATGGTTCTTAAGGGTAAGGGGATGGCTATTGACGCGCTGGCTTCAGAAAGAGCCGCCGCTATGTGCTCATATGATCCGACCATTGACAGCCTGATACACGAGCACAAAATAATTTGCACTGAAATCGCGCGGTTGGCGCTTTCCGGACGGAGCGGCGAGGAAGACGTTTTGATGAAGCTGGACGACTTGTATTCGGAGAAGGATCGGCTGGAAATCGATCTAAGCGTCTTGTGTTCGAATCTGGATTTTAAACTTGACGACATTAGCGTTTCATCATCCTCTGTAGCGTCCAAGCTTCCGGAAAATTCGGTATTATGGGAGTTCGTCAAATACCATAAGATTGATTTGGCCAGACTTTATCGAGGCAACGCTTCTCTGGGTGAATTCTATATGGCCATTACATTGTCCCCTGATGAAAACTACGACTTCATCGATCTCGGTGTCGCGTCTTTAATAGACAGCCTCATTGAGGAATACCATTCGATAATGTCGGTGGCTCTGAAAAAACACCTGGAAAGTCAGGCTGATGCCTCTGACGATCAACTTAGCGAAGTATCCGCAGAACTTTATAACCGTCTGGTGGCCCCTCTTGAGAATACGCTTAATGGGATTGACGAGGTGTACATAGCGGCCGACGGCGCTATCAATCTAATACCTTTCGAAACACTCACAAATGATGGCGAAAGATATCTTATCGAGGACCATCGATTTGTTTACCTGACTTCAGGCCGGGATTTGCTAAAGGAAAAGTCAGGCAGTGAAAGCCGTGACGTGATTGTAATGGCCGATCCGGATTACCTCGCGGATCCCGCCGCCTTTCCGGTATTTACCGCCGCGGAAGCGTCCCGGGTTTTCGCCAGCCGTGGTAACAGGGAACCCCCCGAGTGTCTCGGTAGCCTGTTTTCTCCATTACCCATGACGCGCCGGGAGGGGCAATCGATAACTCACCTTTTAGAACAAACCGATACCATAAAAGTTTTCTACTATGATTCCGGAGAAGCCCGCGAAGGTATATTAAAAGACCATCAACGGGCCCCGCGTATCCTGCATCTGGCAACCCATGGTTATTTTTGTGAGCAGGCGCAGAACAAATCTATGTCCAATCCGCTGCTTCGCTCGGGACTGCTTCTCGCCGGGGCCAACCGAACTATTGGACAACTCGAGAAGGTACGTTCGGACGCCGAGGATGGTGTTCTCACGGCTCTCGAGGTTTCCGGTTTGAATCTGATCGGTACAGATCTCGTTGTTCTCTCCGCCTGTCAAACCGGAATGGGAGAGGTACAGAACGGTGAAGGTGTATTCGGCCTCAGACGCGCTTTTCAGCATGCCGGCGCTCGATCGCTGATAATGAGCATGCTCGATGTCCCCGATGAAGCGACCTCCACGTTGATGGAACGCTTTTATGCGAACTGGTTATCGGGAAAATCCAAGTCAACAGCTTTACGCGACGCCTCGTTGAGTATACTGAGTGAAAGACGTAAAAGAGAGGGTGAGGCCCATCCTATATTCTGGGGCGGATTTGTATTGGTCGGCGATCCGGAATAAGTGGGAATAGCATGTTTTACTGCCTGAGTTTTTATCCACAGCTCAGCCCCGAGTTGGCTGAGTCGATCGATGCTATAAGAAGAGTTTATGATCCTACCTTTCGCTTCAAACCGCATATCACCGTAATTTTTCCTGTTCATGACAGCGTGGGCGAACAGTCGTTGACCAGTCATATCGAGCGGGTGTTGAGCGATTGGAATCCTTTTGAGATCCGCCTGGGCGGCTTCTACAAATCGCGTGACCATTGGTTGTTTCTTACATTGCGGGAGGGTGAAGGCGAAATGAAGCGATTGTATAAATCGCTCTATACCGGCATACTGGAGGAATACGGCAGAGAATACATACCTCATCTCGGGCTTGGATTATTCTTAAAAGAGGGATGTATTTACGATTGGTCAAATCCGCGCGAAGAGGATTTCGATCTCGCGCGCTACGAAGTAGCATTGAGACAAGCGAAGGAATTGCCCCTTTCCGAGACCTTCGTAATGGAAACGCTTCAATTGACTATGATTTCGGATCAGTGGATAGAATGGGTAACTGGAAGGCGAGCCACTGTTCCCGACGAAGGAGAAAGAAAAGTGGTTCAGGAGTTCCGCCTGGGCAGTCAGAATGCCAAAAACAGTAACTTGTTATTAAAAGACTAATTAATCGATAAAAAACAGAGGCTATATTATTGCCTTATTAGAAATAAAGAATGAACAAAATTGCCATAAATACATTAGGTGATGAGCTTGAGAAATCGGCTGATTATTGCAGATCCAAAGGTCTTGGTATTGAATATACAGATTTTGCATTTCCTTGGATTCTTAACGGTGATATTGGCGATCGGATCAATCGCCACTCGGAAACTATAGCCGGGATTTCTCCGTTGATCTCACATGGCCCGTTCTTCGATTTGGTTACAACCAGTCCCGATTCAGCGATTACCACTGTAGCCAGACAACGTCATGATATGGCCTTGACTGCCACTGCCAAAATCGGGGCATCGTTCTATATTGCTCACACGAATTTCAATCCTCTTATCAGGGACCCGTCTTACCGAAAGAAGTGGAAAGCGCGAATGTTGGATTTCTGGTTGCCTCTGGCCGATGATGCCGGCAAGGCAAATATAGTTATTTGTTTAGAAAATGTCTGGGAGCCTGTACCTGATATTCAAGCAGAACTGATAGCCAGTGGAAATCATCCACATCTCCAAGCATCATTTGATAACGGCCATGTCCTGGTATTTTCAGACGTTCCTTCCAGTGATTGGATAAAGACTCTCGGTTCTATGATTACGCACTGTCATTTTCATGATAATAACGGAGAGTTGGACCAACACAAACCGATCGGTGAAGGTATAGAAAACTGGGATGCGCTCACGTCAGCTATTAAGGAACACTCCCCCCAAGCGATTCTTGTGATGGAAAGCGATAGCCTGTATAATAATAAGTTAAGTATCGGAAGGCTGAAAGAGTTTTGGGATATTAAAAAGGGGATCCGGTAACGGTTCCCCTGTTTCAGAAATGGTTAATCGATTTAACAAAACACAATATAGGCCACTCATATCATTTGTGCCATATCTGTGCCATGTTAAGGTAAAAACATATAAAAACAGATAAAAAGAGACAATACTATTTGGAATACTTAAGCCAATGCGAGTTTTCGCCTTATCTCGTATCTCATTATCCCTCAACAAGATACAAAAGACCCTATATAAGGACAGGTGGTTCTCAGCCATCAAACCGGGGTTCGATTCCCCGTAGCGGTACCATGAATAACACCTTGAAATTCAATAAGTTATAAATTAAGTGTCGAGTAAGAAAAACAAATAGTGGCGCAGGGACTTGATCCCTGGACACGAGGAGATGATTCCCATCGGAGTATTTTCGGTAAGCCACTGTACATCAATTTATTACAATGACCCATAAGAAGTTAGCCCCTATCCAACCTGCACTTTTAGGCTCCGGAAAACATCACAAAATGCCGCAGATATCGCTGTTAGCGTTGACGTATTGTTGTCTCCTGAATACGTTACTTCAAAATGTGGTTAACCATTACGTATATTGAATTCTGACAGGCCAAAATTACTTCCAGAAGATTAGATATCGCATATTCTTAGGCAATAATATTCAATATACTCAGCCTACCGCCTTGCTCTTAATGGCCCAGTTCTTTGGAACGTAGATCAACCGGAACCTATAGCTAATATATAATGTTCACAATGCAAACAAAAAAAGATTGAAATCTGGAAATTGACTATTAATTGACGTAGTTATGCCAAAACCCAATAAAAAGAAAGTCGTAAAAGCATCCGCACACGAACTGCTTCAGAATAAGCCCTTTAAATATCAGCTAAATTTAAAAGACCGCGCCCTTGCAAGTTCCGCCGAAGGAATAACTATAGCGGATGCCACCATACAGGGTTTTCCGCTTATTTATGTTAATAGAGGCTTTGAGAAACTTACAGGCTACTCAGCAGATTACGCGTGTGGAACGAATTGCCGATTTCTTCAAGGAAAGGACACTGATCCTTTAGCAGTCGAAGAAATTCGCCGGGCATTAAAAGAGAAACGCGAGTGCGTAGTTGAAATACTTAATTACCGTAAAAACGGTGAGCCATTCTGGAATCGTTTGTCAATAACGCCGATTATTAATAATGCGGGCGTTGTCACCCATTTTGTTGGCATACAATCCGACGTCACAGCCCGTAGAAAGGCAGAAGACGCACTGCGTATATCAAATGCCAAATTGGAACACGCAAATAACCTTATTCGAAGTGACCTTCAGCTGGCAGCTGAAATACAAAAGAGTTTCCTTCCCCCCAGATATCCTCAATTCCGCGATGTTAAGGTGGCCTGGGAACTGCTATCCTGTGATGAATTGGCAGGTGATACCCTTAATGCAGCTATCTTGGATGGCCGCCATATTGCCTTTTATGTTTTAGACGTCAGCGGTCACGGGGTACAGGCAGCCCTCCTGTCGGTAACCTTAAACCGCTGGCTCTCGGCAGGATCTGCACATCTCGAAACCTTCAACAATGCAAAAAACAATGAGGAAAAATATGTTATGTCACCCCTTGAAGTCCTGGAGCGACTTAATAGACAATTTCCTTTTGATCCAAAGGTCCGCCAGTATTTTACCATTATTTACGGGGTTTTCGATACTGAGAATAAAGAATTCAGCTTTGCATGTGCCGGTCATCCATCACCAATATTTGTGCCGAAAGGTCGCCGGCCAGCTATTATACAATCCAATAATTTCCCGATTGGCGTTGTTCCCGAACCGGAATTTAAGGAAAATAAGGTGAAAATGAGACCTGGTGATCGAATGTATCTTTATTCAGACGGTCTGGTTGATACAATAAATTCGAGTGGAGAGGAATTTGGGAATCAACGATTCCTGCATGAGCTTACTGCTGGCGGAAAATCTTCACTTGAGGCAAGTATACCCGCAATAATCAACAGATTGAGAGAATGGTCAGGTAAAGAGAAATTCCAGGATGATATCTCCTTATTGGGTTTCGAAATAAAATAGACGGTTTTAACTTTGTATTCTCGGCTATGCCTCTTGTATTATCATGAATCGTTCAATCCAATTAACGATCCAATAATTAAAGAAGCAAAATACCTATTAAAAGCTCTTTTTCTATGGCCGAGCTAACTTAAAAGGTGGTACGACTATTGGGGGCAGGACAATTTTGGGCTAATATGGCATGCACTCCGTTTGAGGATTGCAATTCCCATCGGAGTACTTTCGGTAAGCCTTTGTGAATCAGCGTATTATAATGACCCACAAGAACTTAACCCCTGTCCGACCTGCACCTTTAAACACCAGAAAACACCACAAAATACCACAGATATCGCGGTGAATGTTGTCGTATCGTTATCGCAAGGAAATTGTCTTTTCGGATTGGATGCTCAGAAGAGCAAAAGCTTTGATTGGCTGAGTCAGAATTTTTATTCTATAGACCGGATAAACTCCGGGGAAATATCCGCATAATTTCATAATATTATTAATGGACAATTTTGAATTGTGGAACCGGATCGCGTTAAATTTAGATAATAAAGGAATGTAAAAATTGAAAAAAATTAAAAATCTAAAAATTCAGTTTGTTTCGGATAACCTCGTCCGGCAAATAATCGAGGGTAGAAAAACCGCCAGCGTAGCGGAAATTGAAGAAATCAATGTTGCCGAGGACGAGTATAACGACGCGCTTGTGGTCGGCAGGTATTATGACGTTTACGACAGCGCCCTCGTAAAAAGGGCGACCATCAGGATAGTCGGGATGGAATTGTGCCGCTGGGATAGCATTCCCGAAAGGCTCTGGCGGGGTGAAACTAATAAAGATGCTGATGAATTTCGTGAGGATCACAAGGAATATTTTAATAACCCGGGGCCGGAATTCGAATTTGTCGCATATTATTTTGCTTTGGCCTGCAAATAACCGCTGATATTGCAGCAAGTGTTGACTGGATTGTGGCAGTTAAAAAACTGAATGATTTTATGGTTTAAATCCGATAGCAGGGAAACCATTCCATAAAATAATTGTTTCTAAAGGACTAAGATGGAATTATTCGGGAGATGTTAAATTACTTTTTACGATCCAAATGGAATGAATAGCGTTTTTAAAATATCAGTTTTATTGTCGGCCCTTTGCGTGACAGCTGTTATAGCCGATGATAGAGTCGGGAATATACGCGGTTCGGTCATAAACGCTGTTACCAGGGAGCCATTGCCCGGCGCGAGGGTTATTCTTGCTGGTACAGGTCTGGGTGCCGCCACAAATATTGACGGTGATTATCTTATAGACAATATCCCCGTTGGAACTTATGTCGTACAAGCCTCGTTGATCGGATATGATTACGATGTAAAAAATGACGTGGTAATTGATCCCACCAAAGTAATCGAATTAGACTTCGCTCTCAGGGAAAATCCCTTAGACTATGGCAAGATTGTTGTTACGCCGGATTATTTCACAAAATCCCCCGATTTTGAATTAAGTACTCAAGTGCAGTCCAATGAAGAAATAAGACGATTGCCGGGAGGATTTGAGGATGTTGTAAGAGCGGTTTCGATATTACCGGGCGTTGCCCAGGCTCAAAACGGCCGAAACGACTTGATAATTCGTGGGGGCGCACCGTCAGAAAATCTCTATGTAGTTGAAAATCTCGAATCCAACAATATCAATCATTTCGGGACGCAGGGCGCGTCTGGAGGACCGCTCTCGTTTATCAACCTGGATTATGTCGAAGAGACTTCATTCACAACCGGCGGTTTCGGGGTTAGATATGGAGATAAATTATCGTCCGTATTAAATATCGATTTGCGCAAAGGCCGTACCGATAGATTAGGTGGAAAGGCTACTATATCCGCCTCGCAGTTCGGCCTCGATTTTGAAAGTCCCTTGAGCGATAACGCATCATTTTTACTTTCCGCCAGAAGAAGCTATCTTGATCTTATCTTTAAAGCGTCCGGTTTTAGCTTCGTGCCGGAATACTGGGATTTTATAAGTAAAGTAGATTACAGGATCGGAAAGTCGGATAATATTAGTTTTTTAGTTACCGGGGCGCTGGATAGAGTGAAGTATTTTAATGATACTCCCGATGACCTCTTCGATAACTCCCGGGTATTAGGAAGCGACCAAGATCAGGCGATATCGGGGATTACATGGCAACATTTAATTCAAAATGGTTTTACCAATTTGACCATCGGCTATAATTTCGCGGATTTTTTCTACCAGCAAAATGACTCTTTGCTGAATCCGATCTTCAGAAATAAATCGACGGAAAACGAAATTTACGTTAAAGGAGAAATAATTTATCAATTTAGTAGAGAATTCGAAGTAACGGCAGGGCTTAAAACTCAACACCTGAACTTCCGAAACGATGTATTGATTTCCGGATTTTTAACCGATTATGGGGATTCCCTCGCTATTGACAGGTTATTTGAAGCAAGCGCAACCAAAGCATCTTCATTCATGCAATTTTCTTATTATAAAAAATGGTTCAAATTATCGGCCGGACTAAGGGGTGATTATTTTGATTTGATTAAAGATAAGTATGCTACTTCCCCCAGGTTCCAAGGCTCGATTTCTCTTTCTGAAGTAACCGATATCAACTTAAGTTACGGGCAGTATTTTCAATCACCTTCAAATATCTGGCTTATCGCCAATCCTATAAATAGAGAATTGTCTTTTATAAAGGCAAATCAGTATATCGCCGGTATTGAACAGCTATTACGACGTGATGTCAAAGCAAGCCTGGAGACATATTACAAAACTTACCATGATTATCCCTCAAGTCTGGACAGGCCTTACCTTATTATGGCAAATACCGGCGCCGGTTTCGGGGGGGGCGATGAAGGTTTCGCATCATTTGGCCTGGATAGACTCGCCAGTGATGGAAAGGGACGGTCCTGGGGAATAGAATTCCTTGTTCAAAAAAAGTATTCCGAGATACCATGTTATGGAATAATCAGTATCGGCTACGGACATTCTAAGTTTACGGCAATTGACGGTATCACAAGACCATCGAACTGGGATCAAAGGTGGATAATTAACCTGGGCGGCGGATATATATTTGATTCGAAATGGGAGATAGGCACGAAATTCAGGTTGGCGACCGGGAGACCTTATACGCCGTTTAATAATGACGGTACGAAAGATATTTCAGCATATAATACAGAAAGAATAGATGTAAATCATAGTCTGGATTTGAGACTTGATCGGCGTTGGATGTTCGATAAATGGATGATGGTAACCTATGTTGATATTCAAAATATCTATAATCGCCGCCAAAAAGATATTCCCCGCTGGAATGAGCGTGACGGAAGCGTTGATGACGAAGCTGGCATCGGCATTCTCCCGACAATCGGAATAAGTGTAAGTTTCTAAATTAGTCTGAGATTTTATGCTATATCTTCTATTTTTAACAAATAAACTTAGCGGCGCAGGGACTTGAATCCCGGACACGAGGATTATGATTCCCAGCCGAGCATTTTCAGTAAGCTTTTGTGTATCAGCGTATTACAATGATCCACAAGAAGTTAACCCCCCATCCGACCTGCACCTTTAAGCACCAAAAAACACCACAAAGTATCACAGATATCGTTATTAGTGTTGTCATATCGTTGTCGCAAGGAAAGTAACAAGAAACCAAATTGCTTGCCAGTTTAAAAAATCCTTGACTGCGGCCTTTTCATAGGTGCCATATTTGTGCCACATTGAGGTAAAAACATATAAAAAGAGACAGTACTTATTGAAATACCCAATCCGTTGAGGATTATTGGCTTGCTTTGTATTTCATTACTGTTCAACAACATACAAAATCCCCTATATAAGGACAGGCGGTTCTCAGCCATCAAACCGGGATTCGATTCCCCATAGCGCTGCCAAATATGCGCCGCCTCGAGCGAAAAATATAACTGATTTAATAACAACAAATTACAAAACTTGATTGGCGAGAATCAAGGGGCCTGACCTCATTCCATAACCATAAGAAACAAAAAGGTAAAAAACGTGATTCCAAAACATGCGTAGATATTATATTCATTTCCGTTTCCTAATAAAAATTATTCCGTTGAGGTACTGAGCCCGCAAAATCCCCTTTTAGAAAAATCGAATAGGCCCATGCATCAGCCACAGGCACCCGAGTCTTTCGGGTTCTAAACCAATTTAAAAATTAATACGGAATCACAAAGCAACACAATCGACCGAAATATTCGGAGGATTCGAATCCCCTCTCCCCTATTATCTCGCAACAAGTTACGTGTATTGTGCTGATTTTGTGCTGGAAAATTGCCTCCATATATCGTCCTAAAAAACAGGTTGGGAATGGCGGGCAAAATCGAAATCTATGCCCTATATTATCGAGCAACAGGTTTGGTGAAGCTATCATGAAATACGCCGGTTTAATATAATGCCACAAATTAAAAGGGGCCTACGGTCGGCCCCTTCTTAAGCGCAATTTGGATGATAATTGGTTAATGGTTGTTTTTAAAATCAGGTTTGGGCACGGATGTTTCTTCTTCCTCCAAATTGCGGCTTATTGATGTGGTAATCCCGTCGGGGGGACAGTCGGCACACGGTACGGGAGCGGCGCCTCCCTTGAAATAGGCTACACCATATGTGATATCAAGACCGTTGTAGCTGCAGCTGCCGTTCACATCACCACAGTAATGCCAACTACTGCAGGCGGGACATTCGTCGCACATCGGCTGATTGCCGCCCTTGAAGAAGGCAACGCCGTATGTAATATCGAGACCGTTGTAGCTGTCGCTGCCGTTGACATCACCCACAACATAGTCGCAACCTCCGCCGGATTCAATCACGACGGAATAATCCTCCGATTCGCCATAGGAAAACGCTCCGCAGGCGCCGCCCGGGCCGGGATCGTTATCGTAAACATTCATCACCCTCATCCGGATCGAACCGACATATGAATCGGTCGGTATCGTAATGGGAACCGTAAGAACCGGATCAATTCCCGAACCCAGATAGCAGCTTTCATCGGCTTCAAAAACGTAATTCCTGTTCCAGTCGAACCAGGCCCGGACCTCCTCATTCCATTGACCGCCCGAATAGACGGTAACGGTAAGGTCATAAGTCTGGTCTTGAACAACGTTCGTGGAAATCTGGGAGTAATCACCATACCCGCAGGTGTCACTTTCGGAACCGGTCGAATTATTAATGGAGTTGAATGTCACATTGGTAATGTATTCGCCGGTATTGTCATCAAGGCACGGCTGACAGTATGATGGTACCGGGCAGGTAAAGGATGCGCAGTCTTCTCCTATATACCAGGCTCCGAATAAGGAATCGCATTGAGATCTTATATTTGTCCCGACACAGTCCATATCAACACAGCACGCGCCTGTAGGAGGAGGGCCAACTTCAAGCCAGGCCGTATACGGCGAGCCGCAGGGAATTCCTGTATAAACGGACGGTGCGGCCCAGAACCAGTATGTACCCGGACCCACCGCGACACTAATGTTTAACGTGTCACATTCGCCGCCGGATATATCGTCCAGAGAAACATAATCATCACAACCACCCGTACCATCGATGATGGCTATCGCGTGCTGGTATTCGGCGACCACCGTCCAGGATAGAGTGGCCTCCCCCGTAAGTACTATTTCATACCAGTCGGTATCTCTGCTGTTTGCCCCGCCGGCCACAAATGTGCCCGATTCCCCACAAATGGTATCGCCGTCAGCTATAGACTGGAATACAGGTACGGTCGAGTTGCATCCGCCGTTATAGGTGTCGTCATATTCGTCACCGCACAACGGTTCACCCTCCGGTATTCCGTTTTGGGGGCAAGTAACGACGCAGGGCACGCAGGGTATGGGATCGGCACACGGGGTCCCGTCGTCGGAAATATCCAGCTGGATATCTCCCATCTCATACATATACCCGTGAACAAGAATGAGATAATCCACACCCTGCTCGGAACACCAACTTGCCGTACTGCGTAAAGGATAGCCGAGACAATCGTTATCGTTGCCGTTCTGGCAGATCAGGTCGCCGCAGTTGTCGCAATATATGCTAATTTTGGTATCGTAAGCTGTATAGGAGTTGCAGGTACTGGCCGTTATGGTATTCCCCGTTCCGGCAACCTTATACCAGACACCCGGCCCTGTTACTGTTGTGCCGTTGCAGACAGGCGCGTCATCGACGGTGGCATACATAGTCGTGCCGGTCGTATTTGATGGTATGGAAACGGTAATCGCATCTTCGCAGAGGTCGTTTGCAGGAGGGGTCGGCGGCTGTGTAGCGACCACGTTTATATTGTATGGGCCCTCGGCGCCGTTGGCCGGATCGAGCATGACCGGGTAATAATAGGTTCCGGCGGGAAGCCTGTACCAGACCATTTCTACATTGCCGTCCGTGCAGGTATAGCTATAGGTTGCGTTGTAGGTAAGGCTGTCGCAGGGACAGCCGTAGGCGAGAACCAGATAGGAATTATTCCAGATAGTTGAGGTACCGCAGTAATCAAGGGTCACCATACTCGGCTGAGTTAGTGTAAAAACCTCCCAGACATGCGGGAACGCCGGCGAAAGGTTGGTGCATTCGATTGTGGAATTACAGTTATCGCCGGTAAATGTCTGTGGAACGTCCCAGGTCAACGTGACCGGAGTTACATCCGCGCAGTTATCGTTGGGCGGGATATAGCTGGTATCGCTGCAAACCGCCGCGTAATCCGTTATCTCCAGGGTGTACCATCCGCTGTTGGGCGATGAATAAGCCCCGTCTACCATCAGCGCATACGATCCCGGAGGACACTCATAGTCCAGCCTGGCGTGGCCCGTGCCGTTTAAACATGTTCCATTATAGGAATATGCCAGCGCGCTTCCGTCACAATCATCACCGTTATACAGCCATAGAAGCGAGTTAAAGTCATCTGCAGAATTGCAGAGGGAGAATTCAAGGTGAGTGGTGGAAGCTACCGTAAATGTATAAACCACGTCCGGACCGCCGTAATTATGAAAATTGTGGAAATCGCTGCTATTTTGGGTATCGGTGTAACCTACCGGATCCCCGGGAATCACAATGGGAATCTCGCAAGCGTCGCCGGTCGGTGGGGTTGGCGCTATGGTTACATAAAGATCGAAATCCTGGATACAGCTCGGACCCGCGCCTGGCCAGGAACTGATCATCGAATAATATGTTCCGACAGGTAAAAATACCGTCTCGTTTCCCGGCAATCCCATCGCAAGCTGTATCCTGAAAATACAATCCGAGGGTGGACAATCCGTACCTAACGACATACCCACAAATACTTCACCGTTCGGATCGAACTCAAAATTATACCAGCCTTCCGTGGTTACCTCAAACTGGTAAATAATATCTGCGCCGTTGCCGTAATTACCTAGGCATTGCCCTATTCCGCCGTAATCGTTACCCCGCCCGCAGGTGTGCTGTCCGATATCGGAGTACGGAAGCTGCGCGGGCAAATACACTATTAACGGTTCCGCGCAATCATTTCCGGTTGATGTGGGACAGGGATGATCGGTACAATTAAGACCTGCCACCCATGTGCCGGAATGAATATTGATACAATCTTCCAGCGAAATATTATCCGTACAATTTGGATTGTTGGGATTGCCGTAACAGCAACGTCCGGTAAGGCCGGCACAGCCGCCCCCGATACTGGCGACTGTATCTGAATCGAAAAATGTTCCCCCCGAATCGACTAGTGCCGCGTTAAAATACACCTTGAAGTAACCGATTCCATAATCGCAGCAGATACCATCACCGTATGCGTCATAGATAATAAAATCATAACAGCTGTCGGACGGTATGCATACCTGCTCCGTGTACAGGATATTGTTCAGATAGGGCCCGCCGGAATCGATAGCGCTACTCGTACCGACCAGGAAAACCTTCCAAGTGGTCTCATCACCATAGTCATCCGTCATGATCTCAATGGTTATGGAATCCTGCTCGCATCCTACGACAGGCGTACAACTTAAACTCATATGGTAATAGCCGGAATCTTGCCAGACGTTATCGCTGAGGATAACATAAGTACCTGGATCAAGAATCAAGGGGATTCTTGAATACAGGTTATAGGGATCGCCCCCGATATCGTCGTTTTCCGCCAGCGTGTCAGTACACGCCGAGTTCATCAAGTATAAATAAGTATCCCCGTGCGCCGACGTGCCGGGACCGCACTCATCCGGAACGACAGGGAATGTTTCGATAACGACGTCCATAGTCTGGGTAAGCGTAAACGAAAAATAATCCTTGTCGTCAACACCGAACTCCAGGCCCGCGCAGGTAACCGTATCCCCGCAGGCGATAACCTGGGCCGAATCGCAGGTGTTGTTTGGCTCCACCTCCGAAACCTGGTTCATGATTGCCGGAAGCCTGTTATTTCCGGCGAAATCGCTAACAGTTTTGATGGCTTCGTAATCCGATACCTCTTCTCCGCTGATAATGCCGTCCGCTTTGATTTCGGTAATCCGATGTTTACCGCCTATAAGGTATGGACTTAATTCTTCTCTCGCATCCTTCAGAAGCGATATTGGCCGTGGCGTTTCCGATAAAACACTCGGGTCGTCAGAACCCAAGACCCGGCTGCTGCCGGCAGAATTATCCCGGATTGCGGATCCGTCCGTAACCTCACCGCCGTCCACTTGTTCCGTCGAGCCCAGATACAGACTGTATGAAACCGAACCTGGATTTTTCGAGGTTAAACCGGAACCATTGGAATTGTCAGACGGCGGAATATTACCCGTATCAGCGTGGGATTTAATCGAAAGTACAAACGTTACTAAAAGTAAAGTGCAAAGAAAATATTTTGTCATTAAGATATCTCCAATTTCAAAATGCAGTTATCACCAAATGAATAGAGATATTTAACCCGATTTCCAATTTTCAAAGCTAAACGATTTGTCACACTTGGTTAAATATTATCCTAATCTTACCTCCTTCTTAATTAATATATATCTATTATTTATGCTCGATTGAGCGGCCAACCTTCCTTTTTTTGCATGTTAAGAATATATACCGGTCTTATCTATTATTTATCGGTCAAACCTCCTTGTTTTCTCATGATATATTTTAGATTCATATTGCAATACGGAAGAATCATCCGAGGTCACGTCTAACGGGGGACAATCAGAGCAGGGTTGCGGAGGCGGCCCCCCCTTGAAATAATATACGCCATATGTAATATCCAGGCCGTTATAATGACAGCTGTTGTTAACATCTCCTGATACATACCAGATGTTCCCGGGTGTACACTCGCATTCGTATAATGGTGCCGGCCCGCCCTTGAAATAATTTACCCCGAAGGTAATATCCAGGCCGTTATACACATCGTCTCCGTTTACGTCTCCCGGCACATAGTCGCATAATCCGGCTCCCACCGTAAATGTGACAGGAACGAGATAGGTCAAATCATCAATATCATTGGTGGCCAGGATTATGTTACCGGTATAAACGCCCTGGGTGAGATTGGATGCGTTGCCGGTAACCTCTATATCAACCGGTGAGCCGTTTTCAGGGATCGTAAAGCTGGAAACATCGGTGGTAAGCCAGAGAGTCTGCCAATCGATTTCAAGCTGATAATCATTGCCGTATTTGCCGGATCCGTCACAGGGCTGGTTTGACCACTCACTCGGGCCGGCCCACAACCAGTATACCCCCGCGGGAACGGTCTCTATCATGGTGCCGGACGAACATGCGTCGACCAGAATGACATCCTCCACTTCAAAATCATAGCAGTTCTGAGAACCGGCATCGATCCACATCAATTGTAAAGGGAATTCCGCCCTCCCGGATATAGTAACCAGCGACGGTTCGGTCAGGGCTATTTGGTACCAGTCGGTATCTCTTAGGGTCCCGTCGGACCAGGCTGTCCCGCAGACGATATTGGGCGTGGGTAGCGGTTCGAACATGGGATAAACCATATTACAGCCACCGTTCAAATCATATCCACACAATTCGTCCTCTACATAGGAATTGGGAGGACAGCTCATCTCGCAGGGAACCAGCTCGTTTACTTTTACGGTAAGGGAAAAATCCATGGGAGACCTGGTATAAACCGGCAGGTAGACCAGGCCCGGCCCCGGCAGGTTATACCAGCTTATAACCGGATTTCTGGAACTGTTACCGCAATCGATATACATAAAATCATCCGAGACTGTGTAATTCATACAGTCCGAACAGTCGCTGTAGATAATATTGCCGCAGGAGGGGAATTCGTAGAGAGATCCGCAGTAACTGATATCGAGATTATTCTGAGTATAAGGAAGGTCGATCTTATACCACACCGCTTCCCAATCGAGAACTCCGGGACAATCGATGGTGGCACCCCGGGTGGTGCCCTGAACGGTGGCCGGGTAGGGGCCCGATATCAGGGAGGCTCTGCTGCAGTCATCATTGGAGGGAGCCGGAGGGCATTCCTCTATGGTCAGGGTATAATCCGGTATACAGCTGTCTAAACGGATATCTATTAATATATAATACGTCCCGGCAGTAAGTTCCACATTACCGACCCCGTGCGGATCGCCGCCCACCACCACCGCGGATGAGGCTATGCACGATGACGCATCCAGGGGACAAGCGTCATCGATGGCAAAGGCGGTCCAGGTGGTACCGTGAGGATCCAGCGTTATATTAACGCAAACATCTCCCGTTACTATCAGCTCTACTACAACGTCTTCCCCGGTATCCCAGAACCCCAGGCAGGTATTGAACCAGTCGTCATCATAACCGCAGGTGGTAGTATGAGTACCGGTAACCGGAGAATATCCCGGGCCGAAGGTAAGGGTCTCTACCGGATTGCAGACCGGGGGAACATAATCGAATATTTCCAGAACATAGTCGCCGCATTCCCCCCCGTAACCATCCACAACTATATAATAAACGCCGGGGACAAAAAGAGCGGTTATCTCCGACTGCCAGTCGCACCAATCGTCATTATAAGCGAATTCTGTTCCCGGCCCGGTACAGCAATTATTTTGAAATACCGCCAGCTTGGTATCGAAATCGGGATCGGAATCGCAAAGAGAAACCGTCAGCGTGCGGGAGGAGGTTATAGTCATTTCATAGATCATCTCGGTCGAATTGTCACCGGTTATATCGCAGACGTCCTGCAAACCGCAGGTGTTTCCTGAATCAGTGTACGGAAACGATTCGGGAACGATTATGGGATTTGAACAGCTGTCGCCGATAACGGCAATAACAGGAGGATCATTATTAGGTGATACCGCAAAATCGTTCAGGCCGGTTTTCTTTTCCTCGGATAAGATCCTCTGCGCCAGCAACTCATCGAGTTTTTCAGCCTGCCGTATATTATCAGCAAGGGATATGAACGGATTGTCGAAGGTAAGTTGTGGTTCTCGTTCGGGTTTGCGAATCCCCATTTCCGGACTCTCAATTAAGTCCGCTCTTTCGAGCCGCTCCTGCGCGGAGTTTACCATATATGCTAACGTGGTCGAATCCTGGGATATCGCCACAACCACGTCCAAGGGGCCTGTGCCGAGATTGCTTACGCTGAAAGTACTGGAATCGGAACCGCCGGGATCTGCCGCCAGGGTGAGAGCCGCAGAATCGACCTCAATGTCCGGCGCCGCCAGTTCCACCTCCAGAGTATATCTCCCCCAGTAACCCGCGAACCCGCTGACCTGGATCAGATACTGGGTTCCCTGGGATACTACAACGGAGCCCTCGGAACGAGGTTCGCAATAATCATCGTCGCATATTATTGCCGGGCCCAGACTGTCGCAAGCCGACCCCTCATAAACAGCGAGATAGGTATCATGCTGGGACTGGCATAAACTGACGGTTAAAATACCGTCGCTTGCCGGGGTGTAACTGTACCAGACATCGGGGCCGGTTTGAGTAAAGGAGCATTGCTGTCCCCCGAATGTCGCGAATTCGGTGGTGCCGGTATATATGCCGTCCGTTATGACCTCCGCGTCCGCGCACTGATCGTTGGGAGGCGGACCGGGAATATCCTCGCAATTGAGTTCGAACCAGTATTCAACATCACAGGGGTAACCCGACGTTTCATCGATACCGACCCATACATAATGCACTCCCGCGGGCATAGTTATGGAAAAGGAAATTGTATCGCAGGGATCCGCCATCCTGTACATAGCAATATGAAAATCGCTGCAGTCGCCGCTTCCACCATCTAACAGGAATAAAGCGTAGGGGGCTTCACTATATCCCGTCATAGAGACTATCTTCGCGGTGTCCAGGGTAAACTCGTACCAATCATTATCCCGCTGCCCGAGATCTCCCCACATGGTCCCGCAGACTACTTCACCGCAGGAGATATACTCGAATACCGGGATATCCGCGAAACAACCCGCGTTGCTGTCATCCCCGCATTGTTCCAGCTCCGTATACGTGCTCCACGGTACGCAAGCCGCATTGCAGGGATCCGTCTCCTCAACATTGAAGGTAATACTGAAATCGCCGACGGGGCTGATATATACCGGCAACAAGACGGTACGTGGTCCGTCGAGATACTCCCAGTAAAGCACCGGGTTGGTATGGTTGTCGTTACAATCAATGAATTCATACCAGTCTACGTAAATCAATTCGGAACAGGAATCGCAATCCGGAATCAACAGCGAACTCGCCGTCTGGATATCCACGGGGGTACCGCAATAGTTAACCGTCAAATTATTCGAGACGTAAGGAAGGTCGATCTCGTACCAGACTGCGTGCCAGTTCAAAATACCAGAGCAGTCTATCGTAGCCCCGGCGGTGGTTCCATTGACGGTCGTTGGATAAGGGCCGGCTACCGGTTGGGCGTCAGTACATTGATCGTTGGGAGGCGGAGGAGGGCATTCTTCAATTGTCAGATCGTAATTGGAAATGCACGGAGGATTCGGCCAGGTATCTACCATGATATAATA
Organism: Candidatus Zixiibacteriota bacterium; assembly: GCA_020344055.1. Taxonomy (GTDB): domain Bacteria; phylum Zixibacteria; class MSB-5A5; order UBA10806; family UBA10806. Next base: position 1,634,117 of record CP070813.1, read on the forward strand.
CGTACCGGCAGTCAAGCTTACCCTGAACCCGTGAGGCTGCGGAGGCAACGAATTAACCGATGCCGCCAGACAGGAATAAGGATCGGGAGGACACTCATCGTCAATTAAAACTCCCGTCCAGGGATCCTGCCCCGGATCAAGAGTCACATTAAGACAAATATCCCCTGATACTATTAATTCCACCACCACGTCCTCTCCCCCGTCATAGTATTGAAGACAGGTAAAATGCAGGTCGTTGCCATATCCGCAGGTGGTATGTATGGAGCTTGTCAGGGGAGGATTTCCCGGGCTGAACATCAGGGTTTCGTCAGGGAAACAATCCGGCGGGACATATTCGAATACGTCTATTACGTAGTTGCCGTAAAAATCGCCGGACCCATCCACCACAATATAATAGGTATTCCCGACCGTCATGAGTACTCCATAGAGCTCCGGGTAATAGCCGGGGCAATTGGCATTGTCGTCGTTGCATGCTATCATGTTGCCGGGGTCGTTTTCATAAACATATACCATGGCGTCAAAGGTGGTACCGTTGCAAAGCGATATATCGATATACTGGTCTACAGAAGGCGAATAGGCGTATACTACATCGGGGGCGCTTCCGCTGCCAAAAGGGCACATCTCTTCGTAATCGTTGGTATAGCCGGCTGTGGTTCCGCTGTTGGAATAAGGCAATGAGTCGATTACGGTGGCGTCATTGATATTGTCGCCGCCTTGAAGGATTATATTCGGATCGGGAATATTGATCTCGGCGTTGAATTCCGGCTTGCTCATTCGCGCCAGCTCTTCCTCTATCCCCTTGCGATGGGCCTCGGGATCGGCGTAAATTAATAATTCTTTGCTGCTTCTCTCTATTCTCGATTCCCTCATTTCATTGGATTTTTCCAGGGGTTCCGCCGTTGAGAAATTGGAAGGTAAAATGCTAATAATAATGCCTAACATTACTACAATTAATAATCGACGGACTACTATCATTGTCATAAAGATCTCCACTAATAAATACAATTTTCTTCCTGTTTGTGTCTCAAGAAAGTACGTTTTTTTAAAACGAGATAAGGGTCATATTTTCAAAGAACATAAAAAAATATGGTATCAACCTCTCCCCGCCGATACAAAAATTACGATTTTATCTGTTATTTGTTTCGAATATTTGAATAGGTCTATTTATAACATAATTGAATGGTATAATTCCTATCAGCAATATCGCCTCTAAACTGCATCAATTAAAGGGGAGCAGTATACGGATATGTTCAAAAAGAGCTGATTATTAAATCGTATCTTATTGTAATTTATTTAAGAGACAATAAAAACCAGGCAAATTGACATTTTATATTATAGGTAACTAATACCTTTCGTGCCATATTTGTGCCATGTTGGGATCAAAACATATAAAAAGAAACAGTACTGTTTGTAATGTCTAAACCAATGAGGATTTTGAGCTTGCCTTGTATTTTATTGCTATTCAACAGCATACGAAAACCCCAATTTGAGGACAGGCGGTTCTCAGCCATCAAACCGGGGTTCGATTCCCCGTAGCGCTACCATAAATAATTTTCTAAAATAACAGCATTTTATATTTTCTGAAGGAATAAGAATTATATGTCCAATGCCTTTTTAACCACAAGAACTACAATAACTTAATGGCTTAGTCCGTGAAAACGAGCTTGGCCCCACAACAACTGAAGACGCGCTCAGACACGCCAAATGATGTGACTCCATTATCCCGAAACAAATCATATACCCCGCGCAGATAATGTGCTGAGTCTTAACATTTATAACTCTATCCCTATCATACGCCTCAAAAAAAACGGGCTCCCCCCTCTGGGGAGCCCGATAGTCCGCACAGAACTGGTACTGATCAAGGAAATTTGGTGGGGTTTATTTTATCAATGTTTTTTTCTTACCAATATTTATTTCCGCCTCTTTTTGCACAGCAGGTTTAATTTCATATTTATTAATGCTCAATTCCGGATTTGGCGGGCAATCTCCGCACGGAATCGGATCCGATCCACCCTTGAAATAATTTACCCCGTAGGTAATATCAAGACCGTTATAGGAACAGCTCCCGTTGACATCGCCGCAATAGAAGAAAGCATCGCAGGGAGGGATGGGACAGGAACCGTACGGGCACATCGGATCGGAACCGCCCTTGAAGAAGGCAACGCCGTAGGTGATATCGAGACCGTTATAGCTGTCGCTGCCGTTGACGTCGCCGGTGACATAATCGCAGCCCGCGTTTTCATTCAGCAGCACTGAGATATTATCGGATTCAAGGTTTGCCGTAGCCAGGTCGAGATCGCCGTCAGCGTCAAGATCGGCGGCAAATACGGAAGCAGGGCCATCGCCGGCGGCATAATTCACCGAGTCGGCAAAGGTGCCGTCACCATTGTTCAAAAGCACCGAAACAT
>CP070813.1:1636624-1667349 GCA_020344055.1 Candidatus Zixiibacteriota bacterium
CCTTCGCGGATATCGAGTATTCTTCGGAGAATTCTGCCCATTCTAAATTAGTTTCATCTTATCCAGCTGTCACTTTTTATTGAATAAATTGCGACTCCGGCGAGAATCGGTTCCTCAATCTAATAATCCGCCTGGAAATGTATATAAAAATCATCTCTCTGAAAAGCGGGAAAATGCCATATATTTATAACAGATAAAGTATTACTCTGTCATCCGTTTGAACCTGGCGCCGGCGAACCTCACGGCGAAAATCCATACCGCTACAAGCAAAATGGTCGCCAGCGATAGCCAACGGATGCTGGAAAATTCGGCGAATATTGAAGTGATTACCAGGCTCACCCCTACCGCTATCGACTTGGCGAACCTCTGCACGAACATATCGATGAAAGCCTTGGCCTTATACTTTTCCTCCCTGGTGGTGGGGACGTACAGTGTCTCCTTGGCCGACTGGTTAATGGAATAAGAGAAGCCGTTATCCGCGGTATTGAGCAGGCTGCCCACCCAGAGTATCGGAACCGTAAGAAATGCAAACGATCCCGCAAAAGCCGCCAACGGTAGAATCATCAAAGCTGTTTTTAGCCCGAACCTGGTCATAATAAAGCTGGTAAGGAAGAATTGCACCAGCATCGAAACCCAGTTGGTGATGGTAAACACGGTGGCAAACTGCCTGCCGATAGCGGGGCCGTCAAGATAGTGCTCGATAGTGGCAGTGAACTGAAAATCCATAATGGTGGAGACGATTTCATAGAGTCCCACTATGCCTATAATGGAGACCAGGTATGGCGAGGCGAAAACCAGTTTCGCTCCCTCCAGAGCCGGATTTCCTGCTTTTTTTCTCGCTCTATCCTGCTTCTCGGCTTCGATTGATGGCGGAGGATTTTTCGAAACCAGTCGCCCGGCCATAATTGCCACCAAGGAAATAATCAGCGCGAATGCCAGGCATAACCAAAGCCAGGATGAAATGGATACCTGATCTATCCAGACCCGCACAAAACTGGTACCGAAAGCGCCGCCGGTTACGCCTCCCAGGCCTACCAGGCCGTAAAGCCTCTTGGCGGAATCGGGCGTGACGCTGTCGTTTAAAAAGGCGAAAAAGGTGGCTACCATCAGGGTGCTGAAAAGGTCGCCGAACAGGTAAAATGACCATACCGTCAAATCGTTCGGGTCCGAAATGATGAATGAAAAAAATATATAGCAGGCTATGAAAAACGAAGAGAAAATCAGGCTCAGCTGCTGCCGCCGGAAGCGCCGCGCCAGCCATGTGAAAACCACCACGGCCAGAAACGCCACCACCATGTTCAAAACCTTGGCTATCAGCTCCGCCTGTGACCCCTTGAGATGCCAGGTTACAATATCAAAGCCGGTCTGATCGTAAAAAGCGATAAACAGCGATTTTTTTAACGGTTTCAATATCCAGAAACTGGTGATGACCAGAAAGAAATAGCTGAACATGAGAAGCGAAAGGGGCAGTTCCTCTTTTCTGATGTTCATTATGGCTTTCAGCGGATTGGCCATATCATTCTCATCTGGTTATTTCGTACCGGTCGATTATCATTTCGTCAACACCGTCGGCGTCGGAAACCTCGTAAACCGTTACGGACAGCCTCTCATTCGACACGGATACCAGGCTGTAATGATAGCTCTTTTTCTGAGCAAGCTGGTTAACGGCATATCCTAGATCTTTGTAATGGTTGGCAATGGCCATGATCTTCTCCGGACTGTTTTCCTCCCGGAGATACGCTCCCCCTCCTCCGCCCACAATAAAATGGATGGTGTCGTTTTCAGCGGCGGAGCCGCTTTCAAATGTCAATATATTGTGCTGATAAAGATGGTCATGGCCGGAAAATACCAGCCGGACGCCATGTTTTTTAAACAGCTCCAGAAGTCTCTTTCTCTTTTGAGGTAAATCCTCGCTGTAATTATCGTCTTCCCAATCCGGATAGTGATAGCCGAACGAAAGGGGGGGATGATGCATGGCTATTATTTTGAATGGTACGTCTCTTGAAGCAAGTTCCTTCTCCAGCCAGGAGGACGAATCGCCCGGAGAAGAGACGAACCATCTCCGAAACAGTTCGTTCAGGTTTTCGTCGTCTATCTCGTTCTTATGATCCAGTAAAAGATTGCTATCGAGAACGAAAATGGCGCCATCGGGAAAATCCACAACGTAAAATCGCGGGTATTGAAAAACAGCCTGATAATTGGGGAAACCGTAGGTCGTATCGTTACAGCGATCATGATTGCCGATCACCGGCAGATAGGGAATTTCATTCAAGAGATCGCTTTCATACTTGTTGATTTTCAGAAAAGACGCCCAGTGATCCGGCCTCCGTCCGTCGTGAGCTGAAATATCACCGGCATTCAAGATAAAATCAATCCGGTTTTTTAAAGCCGCATCGTAGACGGCATCCCGAACCATACGCTGTTCGGGGCCGCATAAATCTGGCTTATGACGATACCAGTTAACCGCCCCCACCGCTCCATTTCCCAGCAGGTATAACTGGTAAAAAGGAATTATGAGCATTTTCCACGTAACCCAGTTCCTTCTCGCAGCGAATTTCTCGTTGATCCTGAAGCCGGCCTGGTTATCGCTATAAACAATAAAAATCGGATTTTTATCAAGTTTTTCATCGGGCATAAGTTTTGGCACGCGGTAAAAATCCTCGGGGTACCTGTCCGACAGCAGCCCCACGTTGGAGCAGCCCAAAATTACGGCGGTCAAACCGATATGAATAAATTTTAATTTAGACATCGATTTTATCTTCACCGCTGTATTATCCCTGCCGCCTGATTCCCACAAATATAAAACGACCGGTTTTTTTATTATAATCAAGATAGGCTTTTAACCATTTGCTCAGCTTACCGTTACGCTCGGTCCGGATGATTATTTCCATTTGATCGCCGTCTACCGGTTTCATGTCGGTGGGGATGTCAACGGCCGCTGGACTTCCCCAGATCCGACCGTCGGCAACCGCTTCTCCGTCAAGCCGGATATCGTAAAGGTAACTGCTTCTATCCCGACTTTCGAGCCCGGTTGAAACGGCAAGATCCTCAAAATACAATTCCTGTTCTCCCTGGTCGTTGATAATTACTTCAAAACGATCCAGCGGATTTACCCTGCCAAACCAGTACTTACCGACCTTGTCCCTGCGTTCACGCAGTACCTGCAAAAGGTGGGCTTCGGCGCCCGGATCGGAGTATCGGGCCAGTTTGACAACGGCCGCAAGCTGGCTGTCGGTGAATGACATGACCAGTTTCGCTCCCCAATAACCGTCCAGATCCGTCATCAAGTCAAAAGCGGGATTGGGAATGTTGTTTTTAAACTTGCCGGGTTCGAAAATATCGGACCTGTACCTGCCGATGGAATTAAATTTGATATCATTATTCTTTTCCCAGTCTTTTACCGGCAAACCCAGAGTGATGCCGCTCCATAGTATGGCTTTTAAATCAACGTGGTGCTGATACCCGGACTCCGGTTTAAAAGGGCCTTTGGCGGCGCTTCCCAGGGTGGAGCCGAAATCGATCAGATAATGCCTTACATAGCTAACTCCGTTATCTGTCACGTAAGAGTCGAGGCTGTTACCGTCTTTCGTGTCAGTATGCTTCAGCCACGAGGTCATAACGTAAAGTCCCCGTAGTTCGCGACGGTGCTGATGAGGTATAAAGTCGTTCGGATCATCCTTTCTGGTGGATTCGTACCTGAACGGGCCTATGGGTTTACCGGGAACGTATTTGCTGGCTGCGGCGCGTATTCGGCCGTCCGGAAGGGAATTTACTCTTTCAAGCAGTTCCGACAGATCTTCGGGTCTCATATAATGTTCTTTCCCGCGCGGATCGATATATTTAACCTTTTCCCCGATGATCAAATTTTCAGGACGGAAGTATGTGAGGTAATTTTCGGGAGTGTTATAACCGGCGGCGTAAAATAACTTGGTTGATATAATTTCGGCCCCGGTGGCAAGTTCGGGAAACCCATGGGGATCAAACTTGATCAGGTAAATGTCGCCCCTGCCGTCTTCTATGGTGAAACCGGGAGTCACGCCCTCCGATTTGGCGCGGATTATTTTCCAGGGCCTGCTGGTATCGGGACCGCTTCCCTTATCGGGACCCCTGAGGATCTCCTCAATGGACATTTGCGTCGTCGCGTTGCGGTTTGTAAACCAGCTGGAATTAGGGACTTCCCCGAAAGCGTTTACATTTAAAGCCTCCTTCGGGGATCCGGATAAATTTCTCAACTGGCGGGCTATGTCCAGAGATTCCTTGAGTTGTTGAGCAGTCACCTTGTCGATGGAATCGAATATGGTATTTATCTTCTTCGATTCCGGCGATGCAGGAACATGGTTCCTGTCATCCGGCAGCGGTGGGGGAGGAATAAATCTCGCGGGACCGCTGCACGAAACGATTACAATAAGAAATATGAGGTTAAGTAATCCTGTTATTTTTGAAAGAATCATTTTAGAATCTATATTTTAATCAATTGAAATTCAGGTTAAACCTGATCTGGTCGCTACTTTTACCTATCTCGGCCCGTATAAGGATTCCTTCATGACTCCAGCCTATGAGGCCCACGCCATAGGAAATTTCGTAATCGCCTTCCGATATATTTTCAAAAATATCCAGGCTTACTTTGCCGGCGTCGACGAATATCAGGGCATGAAGATAATTCGGAGTGAGCGGCCAGCGATATTCGAGGGAACCCATCACAAGGTCCCGGTCCCGGAACCTCCCCCTGGAAAATCCCCTGACCGTACTCCAGAGCCCCATCTGGCTCAGGTGATAAAAAGGCACTTTCTTCCCGGAAAAAGGCCGGGCTGTCCTTGCGGCCGCCCGGAAAACCATATAGCGATTATAAAATAAATGCACGTACCGCGTGATATCCATTGATGACTCCAGGTATTCGAAATCGTCATCTCTGGTTTGAAGCTGGTAACCTCCGTTGATAAAAATCTCCCAGCCCCCCGTGGGCCTGCCGGGATGATTCTTGGAATCGTACGTTACCTCGAAGTTCCCGCCCATAAGCTCCACCCCGGATTCCAATCCCGGAAGAGTCCTGCTGTTGTAGATATCTGACGTTAACGGTATGCTTCTGTCGCGGCCTGGCAAAATATTGTTCCTCTGATATGCCAACGTTATGTTACTTTTCAATCGGTCTAAAAATCTTTTGCCGAGCGATAACTCAATAGATGTCTGCTCCCAGGAAAAATTAGATTTATCATCTTTTTCGCTGTCCATCCCCAGCCCGTAAAATTTCTCATCCGGCATAAGCATATATCTGACCGTAAATCCTGTGGAGGCAACCCCGCCGATTATATCAACATCCCTGAACCTGATCCTGTACATGGAACGGTTTCTTATCCAGGCCGTGGTTGTGATATCAAATACCGATCCCCGGGAAAGCAATCCTTTATGTTTGTATTTCAGTCCTCCGCCCCGGCGGGACCCGTAGGTCGGATACAGCGATCTGCGACCGTCATCGGAAGCCATCAAGTCCGCGATCTTACCGACAAGAGGAACTTCGTATTCGGTGCCGAACGCTTTTTCGGTAACCGCGTAAACAACCTGGAACGGGAAAAAGACAACTGCGCCGGGAAAGGATACGATTTTCTCCCAGGTCGCTTTCGACGACACCTTTCGAGGATAACCGGCGTCTGATTCCGTGGAATCACCAACGGGATTATCATAGGCTTCGGAACAATGCGCGTCGAAAAACCCAAAACTCGATATGATAATCGTAAGGAAAAAGACAGCAGAAAAACCGAATCTAAGATATCTGGTTAAGCCAAACATTTTCACACCTTAATTTTCGACCTTCGAACCGTTGAAACGATCAGGGAACAAAATCCGCATCTGCCCGGGTGCTGTTATCAAGCGGATACCAAAGGCGATGAAGGTAACCATCGCCCCGCTTTAATTGTTCCTTCTCTCGCTTTTATAAGACTAATTTCAGTAATTTTCACGGCATTTCTGTCCGAACGTTGAATTTTCCTAAAACCTGTGAATAATTTTAAGCCCGGCGGAACCGTCGACCAGTATCGGCGCTACCGAAGTTTTGATTTTTCTTTGCTCATTAAGAAAAATGATGGCCCGGGCTACCGCCGTGCCGTAAACCGCCGCAACGAAAACGTCCGAGGGCCAATGAGAATCCGACGTGATTCTTTGAAAAGCCACCGATCCCGCAATACCGTAAAACCCGATGGTGGCCGGCAAAAAATTGACGTGGTGCGATAAAATCGTAGCCAGCTGAAAGATATTGGAAACGTGACCGGAGGGAAACGACGATCCGTTATTGAACTCAAATTTCCGAGGATCGTTTCCGTCCCGGGGACGCCAGCGCCCCACCAGGAAATTGGCGACATTTTTCGCGCCGCCGGCGATAAAATGCGACTCCAGTATCTGCTTTGATACCTCCTCCAGCGGCTTGATATTGAATAAATATCCTATTCCCATTCCAGCGAAATAATATTTGTTTGTGGCCCCCATGTACCCGATCCTTTCAAACGTGTTGCCGATTTTCCTGATAGGTCTGTAAAACCGGTGATCCAGGTTTCGTTTAAAAGCATCGTGGATCTCCCGGTCATAGGCGTATGTAAGGGCGGCGCCGGCTACAGTTGCGGCCAGGATAATTCCGCTCTTTCTATTAATTCGCGCGGGTGATGAATATACATACCAGCTGTCGGAAACATATCCGGCGCCGAGGCCCTTTATATCCCTCCAGAGATTTTTATCCGAACGGCGAACATCATCGTCCCCGATTTCCTTCTCCGTCCGGCAAAACGAAAACGCCCCGCATGTAAAAACATAAGCGTTTAATGAATAGCACTTTAATCCGGGCCTGGCGATGGAAATTTCGCCGTAATCCCGTACGGCGGAAAAGGCATTAGAATTAAACGCCAATAATATCGCCGCGCATATTCCGGCAGAGAATAAAATTCGCGATCTCAAGTGCTCCCCGGGTTTAGAATTGACTGTTTTCAATTATTTTATCCAGGTTTGTTGGCAGCGTAATGATGAATTTCGACCCTTTGCCAGGTTCGCTTTCCACCTCTATTTTTCCGTGATGGTTCTCGATTATCTGGTAGCAGATGGACAAACCCAGCCCGGTGCCCACACCCACTCCCTTGGTGGTAAATCCGGGGTCGAATACTCTATCGATATTTTCCGGCGGAATGCCGGGGCCGTCATCGGCGATTTCGATTAAGACTTTCGAATTTTTAGAATAGGTCGATATGATAATATTGCCCTTACCCTCTATGGCCTGGCTGGCGTTAATAAGCAAATTCAGGAAAACCTGGTTCAATTGACCGGGGTAACATGCAACCTTCGGGATAGAACCGTATTTTCTCGTTATGGTAATATTATGTTTGATCTCATGATGCAAAATTGTCAGCGTATCTTCAATTCCCTCATGGATATCGACGGTCTTGAGTTCGGCCTCGTCCAGCCGGGCGAAGCTCCTGAGTCTCCTGACGATTGTGGTGACCCTGTCGGTTCCCGATTGAATGACCTTGTTGGCGTCATCGATAATTTTAAGAATCTCTGAAAGCCTGTTGTCCCCTTCGTCATCAAAGGCGGCGCTCTTCTTCAGGATGTCTTTCAATTTTCGTGTGGATCGAACCAGCGTATCATGCATGCTGTTTACGGCGCCGATGGGAGTGTTTATCTCATGCGCGATGCCGGCCACCAGCATGCCCAGAGAAGCCATCTTCTCCGACTGAACAAGCTGCGTCTGAGCATTTTTGAGCTCCGAATGGGCCTTTTCGAGTTCGCTGAGCGCCCGAGATAACTTCCTGGCTTCCTCAAGCTCTTTTTTTCTGTGGGCGATTTCCGTTTCGAGAATAACCTGTTTCATCTGCTGTTGTTTCGCCTCTCGCTCTTGTTCAAGGGTCTTTTCCGAAAGCTCTTTTACATGATTAAGCTGTAACTCCAGGTCTTTTTTTGTCCTGGCGAAATTCCTGGCCAGATATATCGACATGAATATCAGAAAAAGCAATATTCCATAAAGATAGGTGAACATAAAGAATTCCGATGCCGGATGAATCTGGTATGTATCCTGGGCCATCTGGATGAATGATAAAAGTATGAGGGCGGCGAAACCGATGGCGACTATCCTGGCGCCCGGTTTTTTCCGGAATACGGCTACCGTAACAACCCGCAACATTTCAATAAGAGGAAAGGCAACGAAGAAATAGAACTCGTAGACTGACAACCATCGAGAAAGAAGCAGCATGACAATGCCGGCGAATAAAATGATCCAGAACTGCCGCGGGAGCTTTTCATAAAATATTGAATATAGAAATCTGCTTCCGAAAATCGCGGTCAAAACCAGAGAAAACTTGAATATCCCCATCAAAAGCAGATGCTGCCGATAGGATTCTACGAAGGCCGGGGCATAGGGCGCGTAGGCAAGACCCGCAATACTGAACGCCAGAATAGCAAAATAGAGATTTTCCCTGGCTTTCCGGTGGAAAATGAATAAAAAAAGGTGAATCAAGGCGATGGCCAGCGCGGCGCTGGTAAAAAATATCTGATATCTCTTAATCATTATCGCCATTTTATTGAACCAGGGCAGATAATTATCGGACGGCATCAGGGTCAGGATAAAACCGAAAACTCCTCTTTCCCTAATAATTTCCCCGGCCCTGTGGTTGGAAAATCGCACCGCTATAACGTTATTTGTGGACTCATAGAAAATTATTATGGGCGGGACGCTAAATTGGGTGATAATGTTCCGCTCGGAATCGGGGGACGCTCCGACCTTTCCCAGAGAACTTATAAGTTCACCGTTTAAGTAAATTTCCGATGCTCCTATCTGCTGGACAAGCAAAGCGAGGGGCTTATGAAGCAGGGCGGAGTCTACGTCCAGCCGCGCCCGGAACCATCCCATTCCTTCCCATACGGAAATCGAATCCGGATCTTCGAAATGAGTCGAAAGAAAACTCCATTCGCTATCGTCAAAATCCGGGTCGGCCCAGGATAGATCATCGCCGGGATTATATTTCCACGGGCCGCTCAACTCAACCGAATCTGAGGAAATCGTGAATATCCCCGGTTCCTGCCCATGAGCGGAAAAAAGGAAAAAGCAGCTGATTATAACGTATAATATGATTGCGGGCTTTATCATGACGGTGCGGTAATGCTCGTTTCTGGCTTAATTATAAATCCTGTTTCCCGCCGGAGTCCGCTCCGTTACCTGTTATACCCTCCAGGTTAATGGGAAGCGTGATAGTGAATTTGGTGCCTTTTCCGGGTTCGCTTTCGGCCTTAATATTCCCGTGATGATCCTGAATAATCTGGTAACATATAGACAATCCCAACCCCGTACCGATTCCTACGCCCTTGGTGGTGAAGCCGGGATCGAAAATCTTGGATAGGTTATGCCGGTCAATTCCGACTCCGTTGTCTTCGAATTCAATCACGATTTTATCATTGACCCGCCTGGTGGATATTGTAATTACCCCGTTTTCCCTGATCGCCTGGGTCGAATTGACGAGAAGATTAAGAAAAACTTGATTCATGCGCCCGGGGTAACATGATATTCTGGGAATGTCCCCGAAATTTTTCACGATTTTGGCCTTATGCTTTATTTCGTGATATATAAGGGTCAAGGTGTCCTCAATTCCTTCGTGCAAATCCACTTCCTTGAGTTCCGCTTCGTCCAGCCGTGCAAAACTTCTGAGTCTCTTTACAATATTGCTGACCCTGGTGGCTCCCGAGTCTATCACGCTGTTGGCGTCTTCAATGGTATTAAACAGCGATTGCAGCCGGGAGTACGTCTCAGCGTTGATGTGGCACTCGTTCCTAACGGCGGTTTTCAATTTTTCAATGGAACGCATCAGGGTATCATGCATACTGCTGACGGCGCCGACGGGGGTGTTGATCTCGTGAGCGATACCGGCTACCAGCATACCGAGCGAAGCCATCTTTTCAGATTGCACCAGTTGAGTCTGGGTGTCCTTAAGAATTTTATTGGCCTTTTCCAGATCCTCCAATATCCGTCTCATTTCAGTTATGTCGTGCGCAATACCGATAATCTCGGTAATTTCTCCGTTCTCGTCTCGGAGAACCGAGGAATTGGATTCGAACCACCTCCAGGTGCCGTTTTTGTGCCTGATCCGGTATTCGAACCCACGCTGGCCTTCGCCCTGCCGTGCCCCACCTGCCAGCCAGACCCTAAACTTGTTTCGGTCGTCGGGGTGCATCAGTTCCAGCGCCTTGGCGCCGATATAATCAGAAATCTCGTAACCCGTGGAATCCTCAAACTGGGGCGACAGATAGGTGACAGTACCGTCGGCGGTCATTGAAAATATTATATCGGTGGCGTTCTCGACGAGACTGCGAAACCTCTCCTCGCTCACCCTGAGGGCTACCTCCGCTTTTTTCCTTTCCGATATATCCCGTCCCATCCCCACGTAAAGCGAGACCTCGCCGGAATCCTTGAGAATGGGGAATAAAGAAAGATCGACGTCCAATCTGTCCCCGTCCTTGCTCTTAATTGCTATCTCTCCCCGGAAAGATCCCTTTTTCCCTATGGCTTCATCAACGGCACTGAGACTTTCAGGAGAGACGAATTCTCCAGGCGTTTTTCCGTATATCTCTTCATCGCTAAATCCGCTGTATTTTCTGTGCGCCGGATTGCGGTCAATAATTTTGCCGTCCGGAGAGATAATCGTAATACCATCGCTGGTATTCATGAAAATTTCCTTGTACAGCTTCAGTTTTTCCTCGGCTTCCCTGCGGATGGTTATGTCGATTCCGGTGGCGATGATATACTCCACCTCGCCCTTGTCATCGCACAGGGCGGTATTCGACCACGATATCAGCCTTTTACCGCCATCTTTAGTCAGCCAATAGTTTTCATAAGTATTGGGGAATTGACCGGCCTTAATGTTTTCGAATACTCCCCTTACGCCTTCGAGCTCTTCGGCCATGATAAAGAATTCCCAGAACGGTTTTCCCTTGACCTCTTCAAACGAATATCCGGTCGTTACCTGGCAGGCTTTATTGAATTGTTTTATGTTACCTCCAGAATCCAGTACCACAACCAGCGCGCCGGCAGTATCAAGGACGGCGCTGACGAAATTCCTTTCCCAGCGCAGAGCGTCTTCCATCTCCCGGCGCTGATGAATATCCATTACCCCTCCGATAATGGTGTTCTCACCGTCGATCTCGGCCGCCACCAGAGAGAATAACGCCCAGAAAACCGAACCGTCCAACCGCTTCAAGCGAACCTCATGATTCTTCAGGTAACCGTCCCGGCTTAATCTCTCTATGACTATTTTGCGGTCTTCCGGATCAAAATAAAAATCCGGCGACTTCTTTCCGACCAGTTCTTTGGCGGTGGTACCCACCAGGTCCCCGAGCGGGTCGTTGGCAAAAAGGATCCTCCCGTCTTTCACGCGGGATATTATCAACGGGACCGGGGAGGCGTTCACGACTTTGTGAAGAAGCTCGTCGGCCTCTTTCTTTTTTGTTACGTCAGTGTAAATCCAGAGCCTTCCAAGCTCGCTGCCCGATTTATCCTCGACAGGACCGGAAAATACCGTAATGCACCTCGGTTTTTCGTCTACGGTCGTAAAGGAGTTTTTGTACAAATGGTGCGGATCGGCGGCTTCCGAACCGTCCAGGTTCGGGAAGGACAGCAGATTTTCCGAGTATTTTCTTATTTTATCTGGTTTTGTAAAAAGTCTGTGAATATCCGCCTGCACGGTCCCGATATCTTTTCCAATAACATCGTCAATTGATATATTGAAATAGTCTTTAATCCTGGTGTTTGAGGCGGCCACTTCGCCCCTGTTGTTGACCATTATTATGGCGTTTTCAGAACTGTTCAGGATTGCCTGTAGCTCGTCTCTTCTGTCTGAAAGTCTGTCCAGTAGAGATTGCATTTCGTCGTTTTTCTCCTGGAGCAGTTCCTGGGCGGCAAGCATTTCTATATTAGCCTTGCCCAGCTCAATCGTACTATATTCCAGCTGCTTTGCCTTTTCTTTAAGACGCTTGTTGGCGTCATTAAGAGATTCGGTTCGCTCCGCGACCTTTTTCTCCAGCGACTGGTAGGCTCGAATATTGTCCAGGGCCAATCCTACCATATTCGCGAAAGTCTCGAAGCGGGCGATATCCTGCTTATCCACTTCGCGTTCATGGTATTGTAAATTCCCGCTTATCAGACCGACCGGTTTTCCCGCTGAGCGGATGGGAGTTATTACCACGGCTTTGGTTTTGATTATTTTCCCCTGTTCTTTTGGCCAGCGAGGATCGGCATTTAAGTCCGGAATGAAAACTGTTTTATTGCCTTTTATACTTTCATAAAAATAAGGAGGGAATTTCAGATTTTTGGAATTGGCCCAATTCAAAAAACTCTTTTTGACCCGTGGCGGATCTTTTTTAAAATAAAACGATCTTAATTTAAAACCTTTTTGAACCTTCAAGAAAAAAATAGCCCGATCGAAATCCAGGGTCTTGCTGAGAAACTCAGGGATTTTATCCAGAAGACGATTTTCATCGCGGATTCGGGTCAGGCGATTGGACAGCCTGTTCAGCGCCTCCAGTTGACGGGCGGAGTATTCCAGCCGGGAAGTCCTCTCGTCTACCTTTTTCTCCAGATCCCTGGAGTATTCTTTCAGCTGCTGTTCGAGAATCTTTCGCTCGGTAATGTCTCTGGCTATTCCGTCGTTTCTAATAATCTTTCCGTTTTCGAATACCAGGCGGCGACTTATTTCGAAATCTCTGTAATCTCCCGATTTCGAGAGCAATCTGAACTCCAGAGTCCTGGTTCTGGTATCTTTTCTCCTGATAGATTCTTTCAGCTGGTTGATCACCATCTCCCTATCTTCGGGGTGAATCATATCAAAGACCGATTTGCCGATAAAATCTTTGGGATCATAACCAAGTGAAGCTTTGGCCGCCGGGCTGATTGTCAGGATATTGCCGTCGGGATCTAAAGAGTAAATAATATCGGGGACCGTGTCGGTTATCATTTTCAGTCGCGATTCCGACCGCTGAAGCCTTTTCTGGATATTTCCCGCCTCTATCGCCTGATTTATTATCGAAACAAGCTCGTTAATTTCGGCAGGTTTTGGAACAAAATGAAAGGCTCCCATCCGGATGGCCTTGACGGCTTTGGGAATAGAACCATGAGCGGTAATCAGTATCAGTGGAATATCGGGAGAGATTTTCTTTGCTCTTTTTAATACGGTAAGACCGTCAATATCCGGCATGTTCAAATCGCATAGAATGATGCTGAATTTACCCTTTTTAAGAATTTCTATGCCGCTTTTCCCGGTCGCCGCTGCGCGGACCGTAAATTTCTTCGATCTCAGGAGCTTGGTCAACTCCCGCCTTTGAAAATTGTCGTCTTCTATATAAAGGATTCTGGTTTTATTCATCTCCCGGCTCACCAACGATTTTCCTCGATCTTTAAACGTGCCAAAATAACATAACTATCCCTGGAAATCAACCTAAAGAGTATGGTCCTGCTTCAATTCACATCTGCCGGAGTCATCGGCGTTTTAAAGGTATCTGACCTGATTCATGTTTTTAATTTGAAAGCTGGTAATCGTAGGAGGCGGGAGCTCTTGTCGCGCCGATTTTTGGACTATTTTGGCTTCTTTGGCATAATTTACCCTTCGGAATCCTGAGGTTCTTTAAAAGCAAAAGCTTTAATCTGTAATATAACCAATTATAATATATTGACTTATGAGAACCGGGGGAGGATTCGAACCTCACACTATATTGCCTCGCGACAGGTTTCGGACACAGAGCTGACAGTATTGCGCTTTAGGGTCTATCACGCCAAGCATGCATTTAAGTTGAAAGTATATCGCAGTAGTTTGAAATAATAAATGAAGGTGGACCTATTTGAAAAGAACTGGCCACCTAATTGTAATTGACAATAATTAATTAAAGAGAAAAGAAAATACTTGACTGAGTCCTTTTCATAGGCGCCGTATCTGCACCATGTCGCGGTAAAAACATAAAAAAATGTGACAGGACGGACTTGAGTTAACCCCGCCATAGGCGGGGCATAAAAAGTGAGTAGGTATTTACTTTTGTGTTTGATTGGCCTTGAAGGAAAACTAAAGTTTATTATAATAACTAAAAGTTTGCGATATGCTAAAACTTCTAACCAAAGATTTCGTCGTTGCCTGCTTTTTCCAGGATAATCGTCCCGTCGATTGCTTTGACAATTACCGTATCCCCTCTCCCGATACTCCCCTTAAGAATCTCCCGGCTCAGAGGATGAGCCACCAGCTGTTTAACAACTCTGTTCAATGGTCTTGCGCCATTCTCAATATCGAATCCTATTTCGCACAGGAGATTCAACGCTCCCTGATCTATTTCAAGCAATATCTCCTTTTCTCCCAGAGCGCTCTTTAGATTTTCGATTGATTTCAAGGCGATTTTCATTATCTCCTCGGGCCCCAGCGGATTAAAGGCGATTATTTCATCTATGCGATTTAAAAACTCCGGCCTGAAAGCCTCCCTTAGTTCTTCTCCGACCTCGAACCTGTATATCCTGACATCATCGGCCTCGCTTTTAACGAATCCGATCGGCGTGGGAGGCTTATAATACCTCACCGATCCGAGATTTGATGTCATTATAAACAAGGAATTCTTGGCGTCGACAGTCCTTCCCTTGGAATCGGTTATTCGTCCATCGTCGAAAACCTGCAGGAACAGGTTGAAAACCTCGAAGTGAGCCTTTTCTATTTCATCCAAAAGAACGATTGAATAAGGCATTCTGCGCAATTTTCCCGTCAATTGCCCTTCTTCTTCATAACCGACATATCCCGGCGGGGCTCCGATGAGCCTGGCCACGCTATGCTTTTCCATGCACTCCGACATATCAAGCCTTACTATCATGTCGTCGGAGCCGAATAGAAATCCGGCTAAAGCTTTAGCCAATTCGGTCTTTCCCACTCCCGTGGGACCCAGAAATAAAAAGACTCCCATCGGCCCCTTTTGCGTTTTTAAACCTGCCTTCGCTATCTGCACCGCTTTGGTGATTTTCTCTATCGCCTGGTCCTGTCCGAATATTCTTTTTTTCAAGACTTCGGCCATGTTGAGGAGCCTGTCTTTTTCTTCCGTCGTCAGTTTCGCCACCGGTATTTTCGTCCAGTCCGACAATACCTCCGCAACCAGATCTTCGTTAACCTGGCTGAGAGATTCGAGCATTTCCGCATCCATTTCGTGAAAGCTCAATTTCGGAACCTTCAGACGGCTGCAGGCCTCATCGAGAAGATCAATCGCTTTATCTGGCAACCTTCTATCCGGCAGGTAATTGACCGATAATTCCACCGCGGCCTTAATTGCGGGTGGAGTAATATTCAATCTATGCTGCTTCTGATACCTCTCCGCTATTTTCTCAAGTATCTGCAGCGTTTCTTCAGGACTCGGCTCGTTGACCAGAATAGGCTGGAATCTTCTTTCCAGAGCTGCGTCTTTTTCAACATGTTTGCGGTATTCATCGATGGTGGTCGCTCCTATGCAGCTAATCTCTCCTCTGGCCAGAGCCGATTTCAATATATTGGCCGCGTCCAATCCCCCTTCAGCGGCGCCTCCTCCAACGATTGTATGTATCTCGTCGATGAAAAGAATGATCTCCCGATGACCGCTCGCCTCTTTTACTATTTCCGTGAGCCTCTCCTCCAACTCTCCCCGGTATTTTGTGCTGGCGACTACGGTTCCCATATTCAATTCAATAATTCTCTTATCCCGGAGAAGAGGCGTTAAATTACCTGATGCTATTCTCTGCGCCAGGCCTTCAACAATGGCCGTCTTGCCCACTCCGGGCTCTCCGATGAGCAAAGGATTGTTTTTCTTGGTCCTGGTAAGGGTACGAATTACCTGGAGAAGTTCCTGTCTTCTGCCGATCAAAGGCTCGAGCTTTTCTTCCTCGGCAACCGATGTTAAATCCTGGCCGTACTTTTTTAAAAATACTATCCCCCTGACTTCCTTGATTTCCCCATCCTTTCTGTCGTTCTTACCGGTGATAGAAGAAGGTTTTGCGCCGGGGCTTTTTCCCAGTTCCTGAGTCACTTTTTCCTTTAATTCCATGATATCAACGCCAAAAAAAGATAACGTATTAAGAATCTTTTCCCCCGGCTCTTCTAATAAGGCAGATAGAATATGAATTGGTTGGACCATAGGATTATTGTAATAATTGCTAATCCGTAAGGCTTGCTCAAAAAGTTGGGCACATCTGGCGCTCCTGTGAATGACTTCTTCGTCATACCGGTGTTCACCCGGTTCCATTAAACTTAGAAGATGTCTGCGGATCTGTATCCTGTTCAGCCCGAACGATTCCAGAATCCTGACAATATGATCCAGCTCGGGATGTATATTCTCAGCATCAATTGGACTTATTTCCAATTGATGAATCAGGTCGGTCGACAGCAGATCTCCGGCTTTACAGATCCCGATGAAAATATGTTCTCGTTCAATAAACTCATGCCCGGCATCCGCCGCTTCGCCCGCCGCAAGTTGCCATATAATTGCCGTTCCCTTTGATAGTTGTGACAATTTATAATCTCCTTAAGTCATTGCCATTGATCTCATAACTCCGAAATATGGCAGATCCCCCGAGTGTAGCGACGATAATTCATTTAAAAAAAATTATTCAATCTACCTTTAATTTTCAATCACTGTCAAAAAATCAAAGGCGCAAGAACAGCCCTGTATTTTTTAAAATAATATCATGATAACTGATGGGCAAGCGACAATTTAATTCAAACAGGGTTAAATCGACCCATGATATCTTCTAATTTCGCCGGATTTCGATTCCCCGTGGCGCCAGGTATCGGCTCAATCAGCTATCAGCCTGAAACCCTTCCCGTGTATAGCCATGATCTCGATCTTGCCGTCGTCCTTGAAATGCTTTCGCAGCTTCGAAATGAAGACATCCATACTGCGGCCGCTGAAATAACTGGTGTTGCCCCAGATTTCCCGCAGCGCCTTCTCCCGCTCCAGGGTGCGCCCCTTATGAATACAAAGAAGACGCAAAAGCTCAGATTCCTTGGGCGTTAGTCTAATTCTGCATTTGGAGTTTTCCAAAATCTGCTTTCCGTAATCGAAACTATAGTCGCCTATCTCAAAACTGGACTGAGATATGGTTATATGCTCACCGCCTTTGCTTCTTTTAAGGACGGCGTGGATTCTCAATAGCAGCTCCTCCATACTGAACGGTTTGGTGATATAATCGTCGCACCCGATTTTGAAGCCCTCTATCTTGTCTTCCTGTAAAGACTTGGCGGTTAGAAAAATGATGGGCGTAGACTCGTCGTTTTTCCTTATTTCCCTTGTAAATGTAAACCCGTCCATCCGGGGCATCATTATGTCCACCAGGCAAAGATCGAATTTATCGGAATTGAATGCAGTCATGCCGTCAACGCCGTTGACACAAAGGGTAACCGCGAAATCCCGCATACACAGATGCTCCTTTAAAAGGGCGCCCAGATTGGGATCGTCCTCCAGAAGTAAAATTTTGGCGCCCGTCAAAACCATCTCAACTCCTTAAGGGAAGATGAATCGAAACCGTAGTTCCCGTTCCCGGCCTGCTTTCCAGTCCGACTCTACCCCCATGAGCTTCGATAATCAGCTTAACGTAACTCAAACCCAGGCCGAATCCCTTGACGTCATGTTGGTTCCCTGTCGGCACCCGGTAATATTTATCAAAGACCATCCTGGCCGCCGCGGGATCTATGCCGGGGCCGTTATCCGCAATATTTATGATAATTTCATCTTTCACGTTCGCGGTTGAAATCGTTATTTCAGGGGCGTTTTCTGAGTATTTTATAGCGTTTTCGAGAATATTATGAATAACATTGGATAAATGCACCCTGTCGGCCTCGATCATAAAGTTACTCGCCTTAAAATCAATACTGATAACGCCGTTATGATTTTCCACCATCAGAGAAATACTCTTCACGGACTTCCGGAGAAACTGGTGAACATCGATGGCTGTTTTCTCAAGTTTGAAATCTCCCTTTTCCAGGATCGCCATCTGCAAAATTTTATCCACCTGCTTCTTCATCCTGTCGGTCTCGTCTCGGATAACGGTGTTGAACCGCGACACCTTTTCCACGTCGGATACAACCTCGGGCTTTCCAATGGCTTCGCCGGCCAACGATATGGTGGAGATGGGGGTCTTGAACTCGTGCGTCATATTATTGATAAAATCGACCAGCCGCCCGGCGAAACGTTTCTGATATATCATGGTCCGCACAGTGTAGACGAAGCATGCTACAACCACCATCATAAATAATATCGTCGATCCCAACAGGGGACCGACCTTTTTCAGCAAAAATATATCCCTTCCGGGAAAGAACACCAGAAGCTCGTTTGGCGGCGCGATTATATCACGGGGAAACAGGCCCGCCTTGAATTCCGTGGTGAGCAGTTCTTCACCGGCATTACCGGGATCCGCTATCCGCAAGGTATCTTCCCCCAGAGTCCTTACGCCGAAACTGAATTCCAGGTCGATACCCGATTCCCTAAACGTATCCGATAAATTCGATCGAAGATTATCAACGTCAATCCTTTTTTCTATCGATTCCAATTCGGTGTCTGTAAGACGGTTTAAAATGGTCGTCACCATTATCCGTTTTTCATCACCGGTGATCCCCGGTTTATCTATGACCACAGGTACCCCATTAACAACCCTGATATCGCACTGAATGCTGTCGGTGTTGAACTTATAGATAATATCCGTATTACCTTGAACATAATCTTCCAGTACCAGTTGATGCTCGCCCGATGCTTTAAAAGTATCCAGCAGGGCTTTTTTGTCGCTGCCGTCCGCGGCGAAAGCATATACCGCCACGTGCTGAGGGGTTTTAAGCCTGTAGTTTAAAACCCCATCTTCGATTTTCACTACACCCGTATCATCCACAGCGATCTCATAGGCAAAACCGTTTTTAAAGGTCCCCGTGGTGTCAAAAACGCAACCCGGATTACCGGCTGCTATCAATTTTTGTTTTCTCAATATCCCGTCAGGCTCGTCCAGCTGAGTCAAGGACTCGGATAATTCTTCTGATTCCAGCTTCCCCACCACCGAGTTTAAGGCCGCCATAACGTTGCGGTCAAAAGCCCGCCCTTTCTGCTCCAGGGCGAGGTTTAATAGGTAGATTTGTAGCAGAACCAGGCCCACAAGAGATACGACGATAAGCGAAATTATCGTCCCCACCGCTTTTTTTGAAAGTCTCATACTATCAATATACTTTATACGGAGGAATAAGTCACAGGTCTTAACATTTTTTAACATTCCTTAACATAGATTAACTACTCTATCCGAACCGCCCTACGTATACATCTCATGAAATGAAAACTCTAACCCTAAGCAAGGATGTGAAAATGATTAGGAAAATCGGATTGTCCTTTATCTGCCTGATCCTGACGCTGTCTGGAAATGTATTCGGCGAAAGCGATTGTTCCGGAACCTCAAAGGGATCGTCCGGAAAGGCCGAAGGTGTCCAAATGATGGCGTTTGATAAGGGTGGCGTTACCATTCTAAATGAAACAGGATCAATTATAGTCACCGATGACGATGGCCTGATAATAAAGATGGCGGGGCCGAAAGATGCCCGCACAAAAAAATATCAGGATGTCGATCTCCACGACAGCGACAGGATTATCATGCTCAACGGTGCAAGTGTGACCACCATACAAGATTTCGAGGATGGTTACAAAGCGATAGAAATTGGCAATGATATCGAGCTGGGCGTTAAAAGGGATAAAATCATGATGATCGTATCGTTCCCCAAAGCCGACCCGGACGATCTTCCAAAAATGCAGGCCATGATGATTTCCGGAGAAGAGGGAGAAATCAGGTCGGTCGAGACTGCTGGTGACAACACGAATATCACGGCCATTTCCTCTGAGGGATTGACCAATATTAAACCGGTACCGGGCGCCGGAATTTTGGTTGCTGAAAAAGAGGGCGATGTAACCGTTATGATGGTTCTTCCCAATGCCGCTGATCTGATGAAGAAAAACCGACTGGAGGAAGGCGATATCATTCTATCATTGCAGGGCCGGGAGATATCCTCCTCGGAGCAGTTCGCCGTCGAATTTGAGGAGATACCGGTAGGATCGAAGGTCTCAATAAAGTATTCCCGCGAAGGCAAAACAGGTACCACAGTCTTCACGAAACAGGAAACCTCCGGGGCCATGCAATTGAAAATTGAAAGATAGAAAATTACATGCGGGCGTTATGAAGTTTCTTGCAGCATATCTCATAACGGTATCTGTCCTTCTTTTTTCCGAACCTGTTTCCGGGCAGATCGCGCCGAATTTCAACCAGCGGGATGACACCTATCCCTTGCTGGGATTGAAACGGGCCAAAGAAGCCTACGAGATCGCCAAAAACGACTTCGAGAGAATTGAAAAACTTCATGACAAAAAGTTAATCTCATCCGCCGAATTCGAACAGGCCAAAAACCTGCTGGCCAATGCGGAGGTCAATTATCATCAATCGCTTCTGGCGGTCCTTTTCGAGAAGCAGTATGTATCGGTTTCCCGGGCGGTCAAATACCACGCCCCCGACGGCTCCAGGCATGTGCGTTTAACTGTCGATAATACCTCCGGCGGTACGGCTGAATTCCAGAAGCTGCTGAATATCGAAGATGAACTCTTCAAATCCCTGCAGCCGGATATCATAAACAACGTTTATATTTCTCTGTTAAACGACAACCAGACCATCATCAGCCAACCCTACGAGGCCAAGATAGACGTTCTCCGCTGGGGAAAACCGCAAAAGGTCGATTTCCGGCTCCTGGAGGATCTCGATGCCGTTACCGTATCGATAATCTACGGCAACGGGGCTCAACGATTGATGAAGATCTTCCTGCAAAAAGACGCCACGGTGGATAAGGTGGCGGTTCGCTCCGAGCAGTTCTCGCAGGAAATCGAGCTGGGCAAGAGCGCCACTTTCGACTTATCCCTGGAACTGTTCAGCGGCGCCAACAAAACCTACAGCTTTCTGGTGTTGAACCTTCCTAAACAGATCGCCCGGTTTTTCAAGGACCCGGCCGGCGACGCCAGGCTCAGCAGCGTGAAATTCACCGAAAGCTCCCACACCAAAAAGGCGGCGCTGGAAATTACGCTGCCGGAAAGGCCAACGGAAGACGTGTTAATGGATAATCCCATCGCGTTCTTCGTGGTCGTTGCGCCCCGGGATTTGCTGGAAAAGTTCAACAATCCCGGGGAGAAAAACTGGAGCGAGGAGGATTTGAAAAAACTCGATGTCGGCTACGTCCGGCTGGAGATGATCCCGAGGGGTAAAGGGCGGTTGTTGGTCCGGACACCTCAACTGTATCACGCCATTAAATCCGGCGAGAATGCCAGGATGTACATCGAGATAATGAACGAAGGCAGCCATCGCTTGGACAATATCGAAATCAGCGCCGATCTTCCCTTCAACTGGAGGAAAAATCTCAGCAACGAAGTTATCCCCTCTCTGGATATAGGCGAAGAGACCCGGGTGGAGCTGGAATTTTCTCCCCCTTCGGACGTAGCGGTCGGAAAATATGATATCCGTCTGAAGATAGGCGCCGTCTCCAACAATCAGCCGGTATTAAGCGAAGACAAGAATTTTACAATTGAGATACAGGCGTCAGCCAACGTATTCGGGACAGCGCTATTGACAATATTGATCGTGGGGCTGGTGGGGGGAATAGTGGTGTTCGGCGTTCGCCTTTCGAAAAAATAAAAATCCAGAAAGAGGAAAACATGAAAATGGAAAACGATACCATAGACTATCCCATGCTGGAAGCGGTCAATTTATCCAAGAGATATGAGGACGGGGTCCTGGCCCTTGACCATGTTTCCTTCGAGGTAAAACCGGGAGAGATCTTCGTCATGCTGGGAGGCAATGGGGCCGGTAAAACTACCGCCATAAACATATTCCTGAATTTCATAGAGCCCACGGAAGGGGAAGCGAAAATTAACGGCATATCGACCCATCTCGATCCGTTAAGGGCCAAAGAGCTGGCGGCCTTCGTATCGGAAAACGTTATGCTCTATGAGAATTTCACCGCCCTGCAGAATCTCGACTTCTTCGCCAGCGTAGGAGGAAAAAACGGGTATACCCGGAAAGACTATCGCGATGCTCTGCTACGGGTAGGGTTGTCGGAGGAGGCGCACGACAAAAAGCTGAGAAATTTCTCCAAGGGTATGCGGCAAAAATGCGGTCTGGCCATAGCCATAGTGAAGGATGCCCCGGCCATTCTCCTTGACGAGCCCACCTCCGGTCTCGATCCTCAGGCCGGACACGAGTTTATAAAGCTGCTGGATTCGCTGCGGGGCGAAGGCCGGGCCATACTGATGTCCACTCATGACATATTCAGGGCCAAAGAGATCGCCGATACTATCGCCATATTAAATAATGGCAGGATCATCATGCAGAAAGATGCCTCCGAGATCGCCGGACGCGACCTCGAAGACCTCTACCTGCAGTATATGGCAGGGCATAATTCCGAAATCGAATCGCCCACCATCGCGGGAGTATGATATGCTGAGGATATTGGTAAAAAAAGAGGTCCGCGAGATACTGGGCTCCATGAAGTTCGTTATAACCTTCAGCGCTTGCGCGGTGTTGATATTGCTCTCATTCTATATGGGCGCGGAAAATTACTCCTTGAGCCGGGCTCAACACGAGGCCGCCAGGGCGCAAAATCTGGAACAGCTAAAGGGTTTGACCGACTGGTTCACTGTAAGAAGCCAGCGGGTGTTTCTTCCGCCTCAGCCGCTGGCAACTCTGGTCAACGGCGTCTCCAACGACATCGGCCGCACCATAGAGGTAGAGGGGCGGGGGGAATTGACCGCCGATGACAGCCGATACAATGACGATCCCATATTCGCCATCTTCCGTTTCGTCGATCTCGATTTTATATTCGGGACAATCCTCTCGCTGTTCGCCATTCTCCTGGGATATAACGCCATCAGCGGTGAGAAAGAACAGGGCACGCTGAGGCTGGCGCTGGCCAATCCCATTCCGAGAAATCGGTATATTCTCGGCAAATTGCTCGGTTCGGCTATCGCCCTTATCCTCCCCCTGATTGTTGCCATGTTGATAGGATGCCTGATGCTGGTTATACTTCAGCACCCCATGTCCGGGGAGGATTGGCTCAGGTTAATAGTTATAATCATCACCGGCCTTCTGTATGCCGGCGTCTTTCTCACACTATCGCTTTTCATCTCCTCGGTTACCTATAAATCCTCCAGCTCCTTTTTGATTTTGCTCTCCATCTGGATATTCGGCGCCCTTATCATACCCAGGGCCTCGGTCCTGCTTGCCGGACGTGCCGTAGACGTCCCGAGCATCGACGAGACCATTGCCCGGAAAGCAAAGTTTAGTTCGCAACTATTCAAAGAGGAACGGGTTAAAATGACTCAATTTCAACCCACCTCTACCGGCGATCCCGAGAAAATGGTAAGTGAATTCAACAGGTTCATGGAAGATATCGCCGACGAGCGCGAGAAGAAAGAGAATGAGTTCAACGCCCGGATAAACGAGGATCGCGATAACAAGCTCAGGAGGCAGGAGGGGTTTTCCTTCAACCTCGCCAGGATTTCCCCATCGACATCGATGACCCTGGCCGCCACCGCCATGGCGGGAACTTCTCTGGAACTGAAAGATCATTTCATAGACGAAGCGTTGAAATATCAAAAAGCATTCGGCGATTTTATGACCGAGAAAACGGGGTCCAATCCCGGCGGCAGAATGGTGATGATGAAAATAAAGATGGGAGAAGAGGAAGAACCGGAACCGATCGATCCCGGCGAGCTTCCCGTCTTCCGGTATCAGCCGGTTTCACTGGCTCAATCGGTCAAATCCACATTGCCAGACCTGGGCTTGCTGGCGGTTTATAATCTTATATTTATCGCCGGCTCGTTCCGGGCCTTTGGCCGATATGATCTAAGATAAGATTCGAATGGAGATTGCCATGTTCTCGATATTAATAATAAAAGAGTTGAGGGCGATAATATACAGCCCCAAGTTTACCGTCACCTTCGCCGTTTGCGCCGTTTTGATGTTGTTAAGCGTCTACATAGGCATAAACGAGTACAGTCAATCGGTTATCCAATACCGTACCGCGCAGGAACTGGCCGAACAGCGAATGAGCGAAACCACCGCCTGGCCCAACCTGACCAACAAGGCCCAGAGAGAGCCGAACCCGCTGCAGATTTTCGCGGGGGGCTTGAATTACGATATCGGCAGGTGGTCCTTGATAAACCGGGAAAACAGCATAAAACTTCAACATACCCATTATTCCGATAATCCAATTTACGCGGTTTTCCGCATTATCGATTTCTCATTCATCGTGCAGTTTATATTAACCCTGTTCGCCATCCTGTTTACCTTCGATGCTATCAACGGCGAGCGGGAAAAGGGAACCCTGCAGCTGGTTTTCTCCAATCCCGTTTCGCGGGCGAAATATCTCCTGGCAAAATGCGCCGGATCGTGGCTGGGCCTGGTGATACCGATCTCGATACCCGTTCTTCTAAGTCTGCTTCTGATTCTTTTATTCAAAGTCCCCCTTGAAGGCAGTGACTGGTCGAAGATAATTTCATTCTTGGGATTGTCGCTTCTTCTGTTCTCATTCTTCATAGTGCTGGGGGTATTGATATCAACCCTCATAAGGCGATCCAATATCTCATTTTTGACTTCCCTGGTGATCTGGGTAATCCTGGTCCTCATCATCCCCAGGGCCGGAGTGCTGGCTGCCGGGCAGATGGTCTACGTCCCCAGGGTGGCGGAGATCGAGGGGCAGCGCGACGCCTTCGCCAAAGACAAATGGGCTCAATTCCAGGCCAACATGGATAATACCTGGAGAGAACGCAGCACGGATTCGGGGGGTGGATGCGCTTCGGCCAGCGATGAAAAACTCTGGCAATGGATGAAAGAGGATGACGCCGCCAGGAAAGAGGTGGAAATCGAAATCGAGGATTATTACGCCAAATTGAAAGAGGATTTCCGCAGGCGCAAGGCGGTCCGCGAGAGATTCGCCGCCGCTATTTCCAGGATCTCTCCCGCCTCCGCGTACCGGCTGGCGGCCATGTCGCTGAACGATACCGACGTCGCCCTGAAAACCCGCTACGAGGATTCCATGAATTCCTATCGAACTCTTTTTAACGATTACGTCGATAAAAAATCCGAAGACGCGGGACCGTCCGGACAGATCATGATAAAGATCTCTTCCGAGGACGGTTTCGACATGTCGTCGTTCGACAGCGATCAATCGCTGGACCTGAGCGCGCTTCCCAGATATCAGCATCCCGAACGACGTTTTCCGGAATCTTTTTCGCCGGCCATAATCGATTTCGGCATCCTGGGTGTCTATACCCTGTTGGCATTCGCTGGAGCGTTCTTGAGGTTTTTGAAATATGATATAAGGTAATATTCATTTTCGCGCGCCAAATACTTACAACCTAAATGCTGCAGTTTAAAAAAAGGATACAGATATTTGAAATGGTTAATCTAAAATGAGTATGGCCTACGGTGTAATTTATCGATTATGAATAATAGACAAAATACCTGACAACGAAACCAGGAAGTTGATTAACGGCTTCTATAAAGATTTTTAATTCATAACAAGATTATTTAAATTCGATCTCTATGTTATAACGATTGATTTTATTTGTCAGGCCCTTGCGCGTAAGGCCCAGTTCTTCGGATGTCTTCGATACATTGCCCCGGTTTTTGGCCAGGGCTCTCTTTATTATATCCCTTTCCACATCCTCGATGATCTTTTTAAGATCTCCTTCCCTCTTCTCCCAATCCATAGATTTTTGATCGGAACTGAAAAAATCCTGTGAAAGGTCTTTCACCTTGATAACGCCGTCGGGATCGCAGGTGACGGCGATCCTTTCCATTTCATTCTCCAGTTGCCTTATATTGCCGGGCCACGAATAATTTATCAAAACGTCCAGGGCCTCGGGGGAGACACGAAAGGCCTCCATCTGCAGCTTAATCGCCAGGTTCTTCAAGTAATGATTTACCAGCAAAGGAATATCGCTCTGCCTCTGCCTGAGAGGGGGCAGTTCGATATGAAAGGTCGCCAGACGGTAATACAGATCTTCCCGGAAAGACTTATTTTCAATCTCTTCCTTGAGAGTTTTATTGGTGGCCGATATCACCCGCACATTTACGACCTCGGTCTTTGTGGATCCCAGGGGCTTAATCTCGCCGTTTTGAATAACTCGCAAAATCGCCGCCTGGGTCGATAGCGGCGCATCGCCGATCTCGTCGAGGAAAATCGTCCCTCCATCGGCCTCCTTGAACAATCCCTTTTTATCCTTAACCGCCCCGGTAAAGGCCCCCCGGATGTGTCCGAACAGTTCCGATTCCAGAAGCGTTTCCGTTTTAATACTGCAGTTTATGACTACAAAAGGCCTGTCCTTTCTCGCGCTATTGAAATGAATGGCCCTTGCGATCAGCTCTTTTCCGGTGCCCGTCTCCCCTGTGATCAGAACGGACGATTCGTTCATGCTGCATTTCGATGTCAACGACAGCACCGTTTTCATCGGTTTTGATTTGCCGATTATATTTTCGAATCCCGACTCCATCCCCACCCGGCTTTTCAGTTTTACGTTTTCATCTTTCAGTTTCGATAATGGTACTTCCAGCAACCGCTTCGATTCCGCCAGCTCCTCCATAAGCCTGGCGTTGGCCAGTACCTGGGCCGTCTGAGAGCTTAATATTCCCACCAGCCGGCAATGATTCATTTCATAAGGATTTTTGGATGAATTTCGTACCAAGGTTATCAATCCGATCATATCGCCCCGTACCACCATGGGGGAACATATTATCGATTGGTAAATTCCGCCCATGGAATTTAATCCTCTAAAGCGTTCGTCATTATCGAGATTTTCTACAAATAACAGTTTCTTGTTTTTTATCACCCACCCGGCAACGGAATCCCCGATAGCCCGGTCAATCATATTGTCGTTCCTGTCCAGAACCCTGACAACGGTTGATAATTGTCTGAAATCCTCCGAGGAAATCAGATTGATAACGCCCTGATCGGAATCGGTCACGGATATTAATTCCGATATGATTATATCCATTATATGATTGGTTTCCCGTATGGCGCAGATTCTATTGATCAGGTTCAGGATGATCTTGAACTCGGTAAGCGTGTCCCGGTCACGATTATTATCGGATTCTGAATTTCCCATATAATCCTCCCCTGATTATTCTATTCCCTGAAAGGTCGAAATAGATACCGGAACGTAGCGAAAATTACTCTTCAAAATCACACCTTATTGGATTTGGCGACCTGCACAAGTAACAAATATACAGATAGTATACTTCATATGCGATAATATTTCAATAAAAATGTTGAAACTAAGAAATGACTAAGGCATGTGACGACCAGCGGGCAAGCAGCCATGCCGACGGATTATTCCGCAGGCGGCTAATCCAGACCGATTTTCCTTAAGAGAGCGATAAACCTCGGGTCCTGGCGGACCTTCTCGAATACCGGCTCCACCTTGATTTCACAAAGCCAGCTGTCTTTTTCTTCATAGGCCCTTTCCAGCCACTGAAAACCGTTTTCCGCATCCCCAAGAGCGAAATAAATCCATGACAGGCTGTAGGGAGATATGTACGCCTCGGCGGCCTTTAGTTTTAACTCTTCCAGAAGTCTTTCCGCGTCCCGCTGCATTCCCATTTCCATACATGTAATTGCGATCCAGGCGTCTAAAACCGGCCTCCAGCTTCTCCCGAATTCTTTTTCTTTGTTAAATTCTTCCAGGGCTTCTTGATGCATTCCCTTTTTAAGATATACTCTTCCGAGCAATTCATGCACGAGGCTGAAATTGGGATCCAATTCCAGAGTTTTCTGCAGGGCTTCGATGGCCCTGTCATATTCGCCCGCGTAATAATATACCGTCCCGGTATCCCTGTTTATGGGCAACGAGAGCGGGTCCAATGAATACGCTTTCTTCATTTTTTCTATCGCCTGCGAAAACTCTGCTCGATACATGAAGTAAAGAGCGTACCAGTGATAGGCCGTAGCATACCCCGGGTTTATCTCTATTGCTCTCTCATACTCCCGCTCCGCCCCCTTCCAATCAAACATATGATTGAGAATTACCGCCAGCGAGGCGTGAGCTTCCGATAGAGAACCGTCGATCTCTATCGCCCTGTTTGCCATATCCCTGGCTCTTATATAAGCCTCTCCGGGAGCACAGGAGGTGTAGTCGGGAAGAGCCCTGTAAACATCCGCCAATCCCGAATAAGCCAGGGCATATTCATTGTCGATCTCCAGCGCCTTTTCGAAAAATTCGATCGCTTTCTTCAGGCTGTCACCTGTTCTCATATTCCAGAAAAATCTGCCTTTAAGATACTGGCAATACGCTTCCGGATTATCCGAATGGCGTCTGGTCTGTAATCCATTCATACTATCTCCAACCTTCACTTCTAATCTGTCGGCAATCGACAGCGAGATCTCATCCTGGATCTCAAACATATCCTTCATAACCCTGTCAAATCTTTCGGACCACAGATGATACCCGCTTTCCACATCGATTAATTGAGCCGTTATTCGGATCCGATCCCCGATTCTTCGCACGCTACCCTCGAGAATAGAACCGACCCCCAGTCTGCGCCCGATCTCTTTGATATCCCCCGTAGATTCCCTGAAGGAAAATGATGACGTTCTTGCAACTACGCGTAATCCGTCGATCTTCGTTAAATTGCTTATTATATCCTCTGCAATTCCCTCACCGAAGTATTCCTGATCCTTCTGGGGACTCATATCACAAAACGGCAGGACGGCCACGGATGGCCGAGTCTTAAAGACCGGAGAATATGCATCGGCCAGGGTTTTATCAAGATTGTTTCTAAGCCATTTCAGGTCGTCCAGCATATCATCGACCTTCTGATATCTGGCCGATATATCCTTTTCAAGAGCTTTGTTGATTATCCTCTGGAGTTCATCCGAAATACCGTTCCTGAGATTTTTTATCGGTTCAGGGTCTTCGTTTATGATTAAATAAGTAATAGCCGCGGCTATTTCCCCCTTGAACGGCAATTGCCTGGTTACCATCTCGTACAATACGGCGCCGAGAGAAAAAAGATCCGACCTGAAATCAACCGCCTCTCCCCGGGCTTGCTCGGGAGACATATAGCATAATGTCCCGCTGACGGTGTCCGAGGTCGCGGTCATCACCTTATCCCCGAATACAGCCAGACCGAAATCCATTATCTTAACGGTGCCGTCGGATGAAATCATTATATTGGCCGGCTTAAGATCGCGATGAACTATCCCCCTGCGATGCGCCTCAGCGAGACCTCCGCATAACTCAATAGAAATATCCAGACAACGTATCTGCGAAAGGTCTCCGGTCTTTATTATGTCAGATAACGGAAATCCGTCGACATATTCCATGGCGATTACCGGAGATCGGGAATACTCGAATATCTCGTATATGGTCACAATGTTGGGATGGTTAAGCGAGGCTGCGGCCTGAGCCTCGTGCCTGATATCGAACTCCGCCCGCCCGTTACTGTTAAATTTATAATGTATTAATTTTAAAGCGACATCTCGCTTCAGCCGTTGATCCTCGGCGAGATAAACCTCACTCATTCCGCCGGATCCGATCAGCCTTTTAACGCTGTAATGCGATATTTGATGTCCCGGATGATATCCGTATGACATACCTATGAAATCGGCCTTACTCCGATCGGATCGATATTCGGATACGAGACGGCAAGCAACACCTGAAATGGTCCTTTAACGCTTGATAGAGTATCGTCAACGCCGAACCGCCGATTATTACAGCAAGGGGCTTCCGGGATCAATATTCGCGATTCCGTACTCTGCCACAAACTCCGATAAATTCGCGTTTAAATCCTTCTGGCTGCCGTCGTATCCAACGATAATTAACGTTTTTTCCCCGTCTTGTTTCAGCGCATAGTATATTCTTATGCCGGCGCAGTTTTTCTGGTTCAGGATTTTCTCTATCTTATCCTTGTTATACAAAAGCGCGAATACGCCGTCGTTCGCCTCCTGAAAGTTATCGATGAACTGTTGCGCCTTGGAGATGTCAATATCATGGCTCATAACTTCTCTCCTTTTTAACGGTTTTTACGTTTTGTTAATTTAGTCTTGATAAATTTGAAATTTATCTGATTCGGTCCGGGAGATTATAGAAAGGATTTGCCGTGCAGCTTTTGAATTTTGAACCGATTCTCGTCGTTTTCTCCTTTGATGCCGTTAAGCCAAAATCTATCATACCGGCGGAAATCGTATCTATTCTAAATTCCAATAAAGCCTTAGCTACTTTTCAAAATAAAAAAAACCGGCCTTCAAGTCAAGCTTTTAATGCCGCGCCTTATCCCGGACCATTAGCCAACTTCCCAAAAATCAAGTGTAATAATTATGATACAAGTATCCCTTCATCATATTATATGTGAAATCACGCATATCCATCCTTCCTGACCACCGATAGGATACCCGGTTTTCATAACGTATACTTAGTATACGATTTCCAATAAGGGCAGGTCCCGCCGCTAACTCTTTAACATATTACTAAACAGATACTTACGCCCGCCCAACCGTTTTGGCATCCTCCTTGCATTAGTCCTGATCGGAACGAGAAAACAAAAACCAAAAACAGGGAGAAGTAATGAAAACAAATCGACGCAACAACGAGGAAAACAAAACCAAAAACACTCAATTAAGGAGGAACACCATGAACGCCACAAAGTTAACCATGATCGTCTT
>CP070813.1:1667449-1697742 GCA_020344055.1 Candidatus Zixiibacteriota bacterium
GCGGTGCGGGAGTAGTTATTGTTGTTCTGTTTCAGCGCCTTGAGAATCAGGGTCTTCTGATTGTCCTTCAGGGTCATGTTCAGATATCCGACGGACTCCTCCCTCTCCGGCCTGTCCTGCGGTAGGGTGAAGATCAGCGACTCGTCCAGGACCTCGCCGGTGGCCAGGGCGCAGGCGCGGGAGAGGATATTCTCCAGTTCCTGGACGTTTCCCGGCCAGTCGTAGGTATTCATCCATGACATGGCGTCCGGCGAGATGGAGGTGATATTTTTCTCATACTGGGCCCTGTATTTTTCGAGAAAATGATTCGTGAGCGGCGCTATGTCGCCCATGCGCGAACGCAGGGGAGGAATGTAGACCGGCATAACGCTTAATTGATAAAAAAGATCCTCTCTAAAACTGCCGTGGCCGACCTGCTTTTTAAGATTTTTCGAGGTGGAGGCTATTATGCGGGCGCCGGATTTTTTAAGGGTCGAGGTTCCAACCGGGAAATATGTCCCCTCGGTAAGGAACTTGAGAAAGCGAAGCTGCAGGGCCGGTGATAAACCATCCACGTCCCTCAAAAAGAGGGTGCCGCTGTTGGCCTTCGCCAGGGCTCCGGGTTTGTCGGCGGAATCGGCGATACCGAAAATCTCCGCCTCCAGGCTGGACTCCGAGGCATTGGAGCATTCGACCGTAACGAATTCGCTGTTGTACAGGTCGCTGTGAAGATGGACGTACCTGGCGAAGAGACGTTTTCCGGTTCCGCGTTCGCCCTCGATAAGAACGGTGATATTGGACGCCGCCGCCTTATGGGCCAGGTCCACGATATCTTTCATTTTCTGCGAAACCGCGACAATTTGAGGAACCTGCTCCTGTTTGGAAAAGGAATAATCCTTCCTGCCTGAGACAATCTTTTTTAACTTTTCCAGTATGGTCACATATTCGAAAGGCTTGGGAATAAAATCGGCGGCTCCGTTACGGACGATCTCTACGGCCAGCGGGATATTACCGTACGCCGTCATCACGATGAATTCAGTGGAGGGATGCGTTTTCTTCACCTGTTTCATTAGATCGTACCCGGACATGGCGCCCATTTTATAGTCGGAGATAACTATATCATAAAAAGCCTGATTAATTTTAACGAGGGCTTCCTCTGCCGATTCAGCGGTGTCAGTCGAATAGCCCTGGCTCTTAAGATAAAAAGCAAGGTTCTTGCGCAACGCCTTCTGATCGTCTACAACAAGAATTTTTGCCATAATATCATATCCTCCGCGTTGAGACGCCGTTAATCTGCGTCCTGATTATTTTTCGACAGGTTAGTTTTAAAATTTAATCGGTGCGCTTGTAGAAATTCCGGCGAATCGATCTTCATAATACGGATAATCCTGTAGGCGAAATAACTTTCAAAAAGGGGGATTCAAGAGTGAATTTGTAACTTTATCCCAAAATAAGGCTTACGTTGAGCTGGAAAAAAGGCGCTCCGGACGGGTTAATGGAAGGGGAAAAAATGCAATATTATGCAATGCGCTTTACCGGAAATTTGCCTATATTTTATACAGGGAAGGATGTTTTTTTTTGAAAAATGACAGGGAGTGATTAAATAATGAAACGGCCTCCCGCGCCATTTCATAGCGGAAAAATTGCGGCGGCATTTTTATGCGCTCTTATTTTATTTTTATATTCTCCTTCTTTCGGGGCCTCATTGAGACCCGATGAGACGCGGATCGCCAGGGTGATGAATATTATAGACCGGGTTTATTCGGACAGCTTCGAGACCGCATACAGGTTGGTGGAGGCCATTAACGACACTCTGCCGGGAAAACCGATTTATAACCTCATCGTGGCGAGCATCCTTCACGCCGAGATGACGGACCTGGAGGATTATTCACGAAAAAAGGATTTTTTCAACCGCCTGGATTCATCAAAAAAGTTTTTTGAAGACTGGACGAAGAGGAATCCCGAAGATCCCTGGGGCTTCTATTTTCTGGGTACGGTTCACGCCTACAAGTCGATGTTGCACGCTCAGAATAAAAGCTGGCTGAAGACATTGATCGAGGGCCTGAAAGCGAGGGGGAAATATAGCAGGGCGCTTGAAATCGATCCGGGATTATACGATGCTTACGCCGGATTGGGAAACTACCATTTCTGGTCATCGGTGATACTGCGGAAATACCTGCCCTTTCTCAAGGATAACAGCGAACGGGGGCTTTCGGAATTAAGGCTGGCGGCCGACAGTTCCTATTTTTCCTCCAGACCGGCCGCCACCGGGCTGGCCTGGGCGCTGATCAACCGGAAGAGATTTCAGGAGGCGTCAAAAATCGGTATGGAGCTTTATAAGGAGTCATCGGGTGGGCGGATTTCATTGTGGATACTCGGAAGCCTGTACTGGCAGTGGGGTGGATTGAATAAGGCCGCAAATTACTATGGTGAATTAATCGAATCGCTCAACCGCCTGGAAAGTCAAAACTATTACGGCCTGGTTTTCTGCCGTTATCGGAAGGGCGTCTGCCTCTACCTGTTGAGAAGATACGAGGATGCCGAAGAAGAATTCAAGACCCTTATTTCCTACAATGTATCTAAGGAAGTCCGCGATCGGCATAAGAAAACCTTTGAGAAGACCAGGGAATATCTGGAGAAGATAGAGAACCGAACTAAGATTGAAGATAGAACATCGTTATCGCGATTCGATAGCCGCAATTAACTTATCGGCGCAGGCCTTAATTTCCGATCTTATGTTCTCGTCGCGGCCGGCTTCACCCGGGTTGAAGGATCTGGTTCTGTATTCCAGTTCAAAAACGATATCGATTCCGGCCCAGATGAAAAACGCCCTGGCGGTCCTCAGAGCGCCCTGAAATTTGCCCTCTGCGCCGCCCACCAGTATAATACCTCCCTTTTTGCCCCTGAACAGCGGCTCGGTCAATCGCGGCCCGGCCGGGTTGTCAAAATCGACCGGCCGAAGGCAATTGGTCCTGTCGATGAATAGCTTCGCCTGCGCCGATACCGAATCGAAATAGATCGGCGAACCCAGAATGATCCCCTCCGATTTTCCCATCAGGGTGAAAATGCTGTCCATATCGTCATGCAAAAAACAGAAATCGGGGCTCGGGTTTTTGCCACACGCCTGGCAGGGCAAAATCGATTTCTCGTTGAGGCGGACAAACCTCTTTTTGATATGATCGCCTTCGATATTATCCATAATCGCCCTGATCAGGTAATCGGTGGACGATCCCCCGGTGGGGCTTCCTGATATCCCTGTGATGTTCACGGCAGATTGAATGATAGAAGGGCTAATATATCATCATCGTGTCCGGGGCCGATATACACCTCGAACGCTTTATCGGGCTGATCGAAATCGGAAAGATGGGCATCTACATAGGCGTCAAACATCGAGAGGAAAACGGTGGCGGCCAGAAACCAGGTGGCGTTGCCGCGCCGATCCAGCTCTTTCTCATACTTGGCGAACTCTTCGGCCTGGTAAACGGGATAGTCAAAGGCGTTGGTGAAATGCTTTTCATGAAGATTCGCCTTGTGCCAGTGCGTGTAGACCTCGTTGATAAGGTAGACCTCGATTCCGGCGATTACCACCGCCTTTATATATTTCCCGTTATAAAACTGCCCCCATCCCGGCACAAACAAGGAACGGAATAAAGCCCCGGTGGGATTTTTTCTTTTCAACACGGTGGAATCGGGGTCCTGGCAGAACGTCTGTGAATAGAAGGCTAAAAGCAAAATTAAAATCGCCGGAATGATCAAACGCTGTCTACTTTTCATTCTTGTTTCCCGAGGCGACCAGGATTTTCTCTTTATTGAATCTGAAATCCAACTGTCTGGGCGATGGATCCAGCGGTTCGCCATCGATATGAACCGGAAGGCTCGATCTGGATCTTATGCTGATCTTCCTGCTTCTATATATAGAGATTCCATCGAGCCTGATGTGTGACCCGTTCAGGGTTCGGGGCAGGTATCGGAATATCCTGCCTTTCGATAGGGCGCCTATCACACAGATATCGAAAAAGCCGTCATCGATCAGGGCGCTGGGGGTAAGGTAAAAGCCTCCCCCGGAACTGCGGCCGTTACCGATACAGATCAGAGTTATCTCCTTGCTCAAGACCGTCCCGTCGAGATCGATTTCGACCTTCTTGGGTTTGAGATTTCGCAGGGCTTTGAAAACCGCCAGAAGATAGGCGAGGATTCCAGAGACATTTTCATTTTTATCTACGATTTCCGCCACCTCCGCGTCAAATCCGACCCCCACCGAATTGAAAAACGGTTTATTGTTTATTGTACCGACGTCGACGGCCCAGGGTTTGCCGAAAAAGGCGGTATGGAAAGCGTGGTCGAGACTGCCGTTGGTACCGATCATTTTGAAAAAATCGTTGCCGTTGCCGCCGGGAACGATTCCCAGGGTAATATTCGATCCCAGGAGAGCGGAGCCTACCTCGTTTATGGTGCCGTCGCCGCCCACCACGATTATCCGCTCGAACCGTTCCAGGCGGCAGTGACGTCCCAGCTTGTAGCCGTCCCCCGGGCCGGTGGTGGAGAAGAACTCGAATGCGATTCTGTTTTTCCGGGTCCATTTATGCAGTTTAAGCAGAACGTCAAACGCCCTGCCGTTGCCGCTTGAAGGGTTCAGGATCACCGCGTATCTCATGGTTCTATAATAAGGTGATTGATGGTATATGTAAATTGATAATATTCCATCGGTATGCGTCATGATGGAGTGTAACGACATCATGACGCCGCGCCTGGAGCCCTCATGATGTCGCAGGCTCCATCATGAGGGACAAAAATCATTCTTATGTCATGCCGGACTTGATCCGGCATCCATTAAGGCTTGCCTTTTTAGATTCCTGCTTTCGCAGGAATGACAATTATTTTGGTTGGCATTCCTCCCGGTGCGCCAACCTCAAAAAAACCGGTCATTGCGAGGCTCACGTCGAAGACGTGAGCCGTGGCAATCTCCATGATAAAGCTAATAGGTATTTGAAACAGATCGCGCCGTCGTCTCGCCTTTGGCACGCCGCTGGAAGCGGGGCTTGCGATGACGAGGTTATATCGGCTATTTCAACAACACCAACTTGATATTCTCCGACCGGTCGCCTGATTGCAGCCGGGCGAGATAAACGCCCGACGGATAATCGGAGGCGTCCCAGGTGACTTTATGTTGGCCGGGCTGCTGGGCGCCGTCGAACAGGGTGGCTACCTTCTGGCCTAACAGGTTATAGACAGCGATCGTAATATCAGCTTTCTCGGGAAGGCTGTAGTTGATTATGGTGCGGGCGTTGAAGGGGTTGGGGTAGGCGCCATCGATGCCGAATTCCAGCGGCAATCGGGCGCTGTCTCCCACAGCGCTTTGAAGCTCGCCGTAAATCTCTATCTTCCAGCAATCGAGAACATAATTCGTTCCGCCGCCATATACGCAGCGGGGATTCAGCTTCCACCAACCTGTAGATATATGTCCTTCATAATCCTCCAGCTCGCCGGGGCCGTCCTCGATGGCTTGGGTATCGAACCAGACATTAAGCGAATCGTGATTATCGGATAGATTTACCAGATATACGCTGTCAGCCCAGGGAGAATAAACCGGAATAGCAAACATGTCAACGCACCAGTGGACGTCAATCCCGAGAAAAACATTTAAATCGTCAATCTGAATAGCCTGATCAACGTAGATGCTATCCCAGACACCGATGGAATCGTCACGGGGGATCTCCAGCCCCGGATATGATGAAAATTCGAAGCGTTCGGCATACGCCGCTGCGGCGAACGTAAAAATGGCGAAAAAGACTATTACATATCTCATGGCATAAACTCCTCGTCGTAATATTTTATAAGCTCGATTACTTTTTCAGACTTTTTTGGCACCTTCAATCCGGTTGAGATGACCGGGCAATTTACTATTATTCTGTATCCCCTCAGAATGATCATATTTTCTTTGTCTTTTACCAAATACAAAAATTCGTCTCGCTTTTTATGTACAACGATTTTCTCTTTTTTGAGTGCCGGCAGTCTAAAATAATCGAACGCCTTTTTTAAAAAGGAATTTGCGCCTTTATATTCATTAAAGATCGCGACTGAAATGAATTTGCCGGACCATCCTCCAATCGAGATTTTGACGTTTTCAATGTCAGTTCTGCCGAAAAATTCGGTTCTGGCCGAATCGCGGAAGACATTCTCGTATTTTGAGATGAAGTCAATTTCACGAGGTATGTGAAAGCGACTTTGTAGCAGCTTATTTACCGAATTATATAATGAATCCTTTTCAAATTGGCTTAACGCAGATCTTGAGCCCATGCGGGTGGCATTTAAATAAAAACCGGGATATTTCTTGTTTCGACTTCTCCCCCCTGTTGTCACGGGTGATAAATCGTTTCGCGAGATATTCCCCAGAAGAGAATCGGTGAATGACGTTAATTCCACGTGGCAATAAGTTATCCAGGGATCGTCAGGTGAAGTATTATCCAACTCATGAACCGTTCTATGTCTTATTGAGGCGGCTGACTGGAGTGATTTCAGGGCATATCGGTCGTCAAGTAAATCCACCGGATTCGCGGCGAGCGATTTAGCAAAATAGTCAGGCGGCTTGGGGAGAGTTGTAATCTCACTTCCGTAGCCGGCGATACTACAGAGCCCGATGAGTATTATGATCGCGGATCTTTTCATTATTACAGAATCCGATTTATTTTATTGTTCAATCGTCCTTTTATATAAATATACTCCTTTATTAGATACGATCAATAAAAATTATTATTCCATGTGGCGGGGGAAAAGGCTTATCCGGTTCCGTCAGGTCGTCCTACGGCCGTGACCTGACCGAACATTTTCGTGGTTGGCGTACCTCCCGGTGCGCCAACCTCCATTAAAACCGGTCATTGCGAGGCCCCCGACCGGAGGTCGGGGGCCGTGGCAATCTGTATAATATATCTTAGAGGTATTTGAAACAGATCGCGTCGTTGTCCTACGGACTCCTCGCGATGACGTTTTCTTCTGTAGTTCGCAACCCCTGCCCCAAAACCCCTTGACACCTGTCTGCCGCATCGTTAAAATTCTAATAGTATGATGATTAATATACCGCGAAAATCAATCCCCATGCTGGCGGTCTTTGTGCTGGTATCCTGGGGTTTATCACGAGGTGACGATATGAAGGATCAAGCGTATGTCCGGCCGCCGGCGGTGGCGGGATCGTTCTACCCGGGATCGCCGTCGGAGCTGGCCAAGACCATAGCGGAGCAGTTCGCCGCCGCCCCCAAACCGTCCATCGGGGGCAAGCCGACGGCCATAATCTCGCCCCACGCCGGATATGTCTATTCCGGCGGCATAGCGGCGAAGGGTTATAAAATCCTCGAAGGGGAGGAATACGGGACCGTCATCGTGATTTCGCCCTCGCATATGATAGCGTTCAACGGTGTTTCCGCGTTCGCCGGGAAGGCCTATATAACGCCGTTAGGCGAGGTTCCTATTGACGAGGAACTTACCGATAAGATCGCCTCATATAGTGATGACGTAAAAGTCTCCAATACCGGCCACGAGGTGGGCGGCTTCAGATCCGAACATGCCCTGGAGGTACAGCTTCCCTTTCTGCAGACCACTCTGGGCAAGTTCAAGCTGGTGGCTTTGATAATGGGCGAACAGCGTTATTCGGTATGCGAGTCTTTGGGTAACGCCATCGGCGAGGCCTTAAAGGGAAGGGATGATGTTCTGATCGTGGCCTCGTCCGATCTGTCTCACTTTCACACCTCCAAAATGGCCAAACAGCTGGATTCGCTGGTGATCGGTGATGTCAAGAATTTTAATTATAAGAAGTTATCCGGTGACCTTGAGAGCGGCAGGACCGAGGCCTGCGGGGGAGGCCCGATAATCGCCGCCATGATAGCGTCAGAAAAACTGGGCGCCAAAAACGTGGAGATAGCCGGTTACGGCGATTCCGGCGATATTACCGGCGATCATTCCAACGTGGTGGGGTATTTATCGGCAATAATCTACGGATCGGCCGAAGAGAAGGTTTACGATCTGGATACG
Source organism: Candidatus Zixiibacteriota bacterium (assembly GCA_020344055.1). GTDB lineage: Bacteria > Zixibacteria > MSB-5A5 > UBA10806 > UBA10806. The sequence continues at coordinate 1,675,451 of CP070813.1, forward strand.
TCTCAAAATGAATCGGAAAATTCGGGAGGCGATATTCATGAAAGCCCCGCTTCCGGCGTGGAGTTCGGCCTTTCGCCGGATGACAAAAAGACGCTTCTGAAACTGGCCCGGGAATCGATAGTTTCCGCCTTCGAGGACAAAAATCCGCCCTATCCCGAAAAGATTTCGGGCGCTCTCAACGAAAAGCTGGGGGCGTTCGTAACCCTCAATAAAAATGACAGGTTACGGGGATGTATCGGCACTTTTCACGCCGATCAGCCGCTTTATAAGATCGTGGCCCGGATGGCCCGCCAGGCGGCTTTCTCCGATCCCAGGTTTCCGCCTGTAGAAGAGAACGAATTGAAACAGGTCGACATTGAGATTTCGGTTTTAACGCCGATGAAAAGGATTAAAGACCCCATGACCGTGGAAGTCGGCAGGGACGGTCTTTATATGATTAGCGGAATCAGGTCGGGCGTTCTGCTTCCGCAGGTCCCGGTCGAATACGGCTGGGATAAAATCAAATTTCTGGAGCAGACCTGTATGAAGGCCGGGCTTCATCCCGGCGCATGGAAAGAGGAAAGTACTGAGATCTACACATTTCAGGCGGAGATTTTCGGAGAAGACCGATAGTGAGAATAATCAATCCCCATAAGAAAAAAAGCAATTTTATACGGCTAAAGCTGATCCCCGGCATATTGACGGTGCTGATCCTGGCTTTCGGCGCGATTCTTATTTCCTCCAAAAAACCTGTGATCCTCGAGAACTTTATTGAAGAAAGCGCCGAAGTCCAGTCGGTGGAGGAGATTAAGATCGAAACCATCTACAGCGGGGAGATATCGAAAAACTCCAACCTCTACGCCGAACTGTTGAATTTTGAGCTTGAACAGCCGCTGGTCGCCGATATAACCTCGAGATTTTCTCAAATGTTCAACCTGAAAAAATCGCAGCCCGGGGATAATTTCAAGGTTTTCCTCGATCCCGACAATAATGTCGTCGCTTTTGAATATGTCAGCGGGGATCTGAAACGCTATCGTCTGGATCGTGAGGGGGGCGATTTCATCGAATCCGTCAACGATATCGGTCTGGACAGGGTTGTGAAGGAGGTCAAGGGCGAAGTCCATACGACGTTGTGGGATGCCCTGCATCCGCTTTTGCCCGATATGAGCCTGTTTTTCGATATGGTGGAGGTCTTCGGCTGGGAAATCGATTTCCTCACCGAGCCCCGGGTCGGAGACACCTTTCATATGATCTTTGAGATTTACGAAAAGGACGGGGAATTCGTTAAAACCGGCCGGATCCTGGCGGTTGAATATGTCCTCGAGGGCAATTCGCACAGGGCCTTTTTATTCACCGATCCCACCGGTTACCAGGACTATTACGACGAGAACGGCTATTCCCTTCGAAAAGCCCTATTAAAATCGCCGTTGAACTACAGGAGAATATCCTCGACTTTTTCCTGGAAACGGCTTCATCCTATATATAAGATTTACCGGCCTCATCTCGGCGTCGATTATTCCGCCCCCATCGGAACTCCCATTGTGGCCGCGGGTGACGGTTACGTGACATTCAAGGGAAACAAAAGGGGTTTCGGAAATTATCTGGAGGTAAAACACTCATTCGATCTGGTAACCGGCTACGGCCATCTGCGGAATTTCGCCAGGGGAGTCAAGAAAGGTCGCCACGTGGTGCAGGGGCAGGTAATAGGTTACGTGGGCAATACCGGCGAATCGACCGGGCCCCATCTCGATTACAGGGTAAAAAGAAAAGGGAAGTATATCAATCCTCTCAAGATGACCATTCCCGCGGCTTTGCCGGTAAACAAGGAATACCGTCCGCAATTCAATCATCTGGTCGCCCAGTATATGCCTTATTTTGAAAATCAATCCAAAGATAGACTTTTCGCCAGAGTCGATTGACATCCTTCTGTCATTAAGCTATATTAACCGTATGAGAAAAAGCCCGTATTTAATAGTTTTTCTGCTTTTAATGGCGGTTTTTCATCCGGTCGCCCGTGCGCAAAGCGGCGGGAGATTCCTGGTATTGAATTTCGACTGTTACGGCGAGGCGGCCGGTAAATCGAGAGTCATAGGAGATTCCCTGAGACATTACATGGCAAAGTCGGGTGTCAGCATTGTCTCGCGCGATCTGGTGTCGAAATTGATCGCCAGAAAAGGCCTGGATGAATCTGATCTGAATTACGTGCTCAAAAACCTGAAGGTCCTCATGGGCGAGCTCAACGCCGGCGCGGCCATCTACGGACACGTATTATCCTCCCATGATATTCTGACCGTCGAATTGAGATTGATCGAAGAGAACCAGCTGAAGCCGGTATTGTTTGATCCCATCGTTTGCGGGAGACTGCAGGATATATACAAGACAATTCCGCGAATGGCGGAACTAATCCTCTCGCCGGATAAATCGGCGCCGCTGGTTTTATCCGTGGAACCGTCCCCCGGCGAGCAGGACGTCCAGCAATATGTCGAAATGACCGTCACCTTCTCGAAGCCGATGAATCCGGCAACGTATTCCCTGGCGGGATATCCGGAGAGCATGTGGAAGCGATATGGAGAGGTTACATATATTGACAGCACCTGCACTTACATATTCAAGCTTCATCTTTATCCCGATATAGAGTATGAATTTCATGTTAACGGCACGGAGGCGAAAGGTTTCAAAGATGAGCGGGGCAATGTCGCGCCGGAATACGTCTGGAAGTTCACCACCGGGCACTGGTAAAAGAATCGGAATCGGTATGAACGTCGATATTATCAACAATAGAAGATCCATAATAATGGCCATTACCGACGGCGGCGGTATAGGCCCCAGGATGTTCCAGCAGCTCTTAATGCACCTCGGAGCGCCGGAGGATTTCCTCTCGGCTTCATATTCCGATTTCAAAGACATTCCTCGTTTGGGTGAAGAGAAAATCGAAAAGCTGATGAATTCGCTGGAAAAAGTTGATGACTATGATAGAAAACTGAAAGAGTATTCGGAAATAGATATATATGTTGTAACATTTCTTGACAGCGAATATCCTGAACTGTTGAGGAAGATAAACGAGCCGCCGCCGATTCTGTATATTAAAGGCGAGCGGGATGCGTTTTCGAAAAAATATATCGCCATAGTAGGAACCACGAAACCGAACCAGGATGGTATCCGTCTGGCGATAGACCTGTCCAGGGCGCTGGTCGGAGAGGGTTTCGGGATAATCTCAGGTCTGGCGGCGGGGGTCGACAGCGCGGCCCATCTGGGAGCATTGAAAGAGAACGGCAGGACGATAGCGGTGCTGGGATGCGGCATAATGAAAATATATCCGCAGGAGAATATATTGCTTTCCAGGCAGATTGAGAAAAGCGGCCTGCTGGTCTCCGAGCACGATCCTCATACCGGGGTTACCCGGCCGAACCTCGTTTTGCGTAACAGGATTATCTCCGGGCTTTCAAGCGCGGTTGTGGTGGCTCAGATAGGTGAGAAAACCGCGGGCGAGCTTAAGACCGCCTCCTGCGCCATAAAACAGGCAAAACCGCTTTTTTACGGCAATCCGGACGGGCGGCTGGATTACGGCAGGATCGAAAACCTGCCGGGAGTAATACTGGGAAACGTCGATCCCGTAGAGGAAATAACCAAGTATATAATTTAGATGTTGATCGGGTATCATAAAAATAACGACGGCCGTTACGGGGAACATTACCTTGGCGCCAGAAAGAAAATCGATGTCCTATGCGAATTAATCGTCTCGGGCAGGCTATCGAGAAAAGAAGCCCTAAAAATCTACAGGGAGATCGAAAACAATTTTGCGGAACTCGATCCCGATAACGCGCAGCTTTTTAATATGATCTATGAGACCAGGGTAAATCGTTTATGCGATCAATTTTGCCGGAAGTAGCGTCATGAGACACAATTCGAACTCGGACAAATTCTATCGTATAAAAGATAAATGCCGCTACGAAGAAAAGATAAAGGACAGCCGTTTTATAGCGACCGCGGTTCCGGTGAACGAGGAAAAAGAGGCGAGCTCGTTTATCTCGGAAATTAAAAAGGAATTTCATGATGCTTCCCATAACTGCAGCGCGTATAGAATTGGTAGTGGAAACAAGCCGATCTACAGGTATAACGATGATGGCGAGCCGTCCGGAACCGCAGGTCGTCCGATTCTAAAAGCCATTGAAACCAGGGAATTATCCGATATATGCGTTGTGGTAACCAGATATTTCGGAGGGACAAAGCTTGGCACCGGCGGTCTGGCGCGGGCTTACGGGCAGCTGGCGACGGAGCTTCTGAAAAAATGCGAGGTTGAAAAAAAATACGAAACCAGAACAGTCGAATTTTCCGTCGGCTTCGATTTTGTGGGGGTAATACATAATATATTGGACAAATTTAAAGTGGACTTGAAAGATTCCCAATATGGAGACGATGTATTATTTAGAGTGGAGGTACGTTCCACGGCATTTGCCGCTTTCAAGGAAAATCTGATAGAAGCTACCAATGGTCAGGTCCGGTTCAGGTAAATTGATGTGTGTGGGGCTGGGTCTTTGCGCTCTCGATTACACGTTTCAGGTCCATAATTACCCCAGGCTTGACGATAAAATTGAAACCGCCGCCTTCACCCGTCAGGGGGGAGGCCCGGTTCCCACGGCCTTATGTTCTCTTTCCAGGCTGGGAGTTTCCGCCGCCTTTATCGGCAAATGCGGCAAGGACGCCGAAGGCAGGGCGATTCGCGACGAGCTGAAACATTTTGGAGTCAACACCTCCGGCCTGATACTCGATCCCGATTCCAGGACGCCGCGGGCATTCGTTATTGTCGATAAGGAAAGCGGCAAAAGAACTGTCATACTTGACCGGACGGAAACCTCGGCGCTCTCCGCCGACGAGTTCAGAGTCGATCTGATAAAAAAGGCAAAATTCCTGTTAATCGACGGGCGCGAAATGGAAACGTCTTTAACGGCCGCCATGATCATGCAGAAATCAGGAGGCCAGGTAATACTTGACGCCGGATCGCCGAGGAAAAATATAGGCGATATTCTTCCATATGTGGACCATCTGGTGGTATCCAACAGGTTCTCGATCGATTTCACCCAGGAAGTCGATCCGGGGAACGCGGCGTTGAAACTCGCCCATATGGGATTCAAATCGGTCGTTATAACGTCCGGCAACAAGGGATGTCTCGGAGCGACCTCCGATGGCCATTTTTATCAACAGGAGGCGTTCGATGTCGACATCATGGACACGACCGGGGCGGGAGACGTTTTCCACGGCGGTTATATATATGGCCTGGTTCAGGGGTGGGGAATGCCGGAAATTTTAAAGTTCGCCTCCGCGGTGGCGGCGATAAAATGCACGCGCCTGGGCGGTCGCCGCGGAATACCCGAGCTTGGCGAGGTTGAGGATTTTATCAGAAAAAAAGAAAAAGTTTAGTACCCCCAATACTTTTACCATTCATGAAGAAAAGCAAGAAAGTCCTGTTCATAGGTAGTAAAAAACTCGGCTTGAGATGTCTTCAAGAGATGTATAACCTCGGGCCGGATTATATTGCCGGGGTATTGACGACTGACGACAGGGACGACCGGCGCAGCGTCTTGAAGGATCTCGAGGAGTTCGCCGCCTCGAAGAGAATAGGTTTTTATACCGCCCGCAATAATAAGGAGACCGAGAACGTAATAAGGAAGATATCGCCTGATATATGTTTCGTGGTCGGATGGTATCGCATAATTGATAGAAAGACGCTGGATTCGGTTCCCAATGGCTTTCTGGGCATTCATCATTCGCTGTTGCCGAAGTACCGCGGGGGATCGCCCCTGGTATGGGCCATGATAAACGGCGATAAAGTCGTCGGGACCACCCTGTTTTCGTTCGCCGAGGGCATGGATGACGGCGATATATGGGCGCAGGAGAAAATTGAAATCGGAGAGGACGATTATATATCCGATGTCATGGCCAGGCTCGAAGAAAAAGCGGTTTCCATCTTAAAGGATAAATATATCGCTATCCTGGAAGGGAAGATAAAATCGTATCCGCAGGAACATGGAAAAGCGACATACTGCGCGCAGCGTACCCCGGAGGACGGCCTGATAGATTGGAAAAAGAGCGCGGCGGAGATCTGCAATTTCATCAGGGCGCAGTCCGAACCGTACCCCGGTGCGTTTACTATTTTCAATGACGGCAAGCTGATCGTGTGGAGGGCTCATCCGGATGACAGGTCTTATTACGGCACCCCCGGGCAGGTTGCCGAGAGGTCCGGCGATTCGGTTTATGTTATCTGCGGTGACAACAAGCCCGTCGTTCTGGAAACGGTCGAATACGAAGGCATGAAATCCCCGGCCGGTAGTATTGTAAAATCGATAAAAACGCGGTTAAAGAGCGGGTAGGATATAATCTATACCCGGTTTTCCTTTTCATTCCAATTATGATAACGCTTCTCTTCGAAGGGCGGCGTGCATATGCAGTAAAAAAGAAGATCATCGGGACCGGTGTTCGCTATCCTTTGCTTTATTCCCGCCGGTATATAGACTATATCGCCGGATTTGACATCCTGCGGTTCCATATCCCCGATCTCTGTTCTGCCGTTGCCGGAGATTACCAGGTACCGCTCGTCGATACCATCGAGGTAGTGGAAGGCGGTGGTAACGCCCGGCTCCACCCTGGCCAGGGCGATGGACATGATTTTGTCCGAGGGATCGGAGGAATCGATTATGAAACATCGTTCCTCGATATAAAACTCTTTTTCAATGTCCTTTTTTACGACTTTCGGTTCCATGCTCTCCCCCGTATACAGAAGTTGATTTTCCGCGATGACAGTTTTCGGTTCTTGTTTTTTATATTCTCCGGTGATATTATATCATCCGGGAGGATATATTGCCAGCCGATATCGCCGTTCTGGAATTTTTTAATGTAACCATCGCATCGCCGGTTCTGGACAGGTTTTTCATATATATATGCGATTTCAGCATCTGGGTCTGGCCGCTGGCGATCGCGGTGCTGGCGATATTATGGAAAGGCGAGGCCAGGGGGCGATGGATGGTGATTCTGGCGGTGATCGCCATCGCGATCATCGATCCCGTGATCTACCGGGTTTTGAAACCGCTTTTTGGACGTCTCCGGCCCTGTCACGAAACGGCCCTTGAATGGATTAGATTAGTCGACGGATGCGGCGGGAGATATGGATTCCCGTCAAGCCACGCCGCCAACCTCTTCGGGATCGCGGCGGTTGTGGGCAGTTTCTATAGAAGAACACGTTACTATCTTTATCCTCTCGCCGTTCTGGTAGCCATAGGGAGGATTTACCTGGGGGTTCATTATCCCTCCGATATTGTGGCGGGCGCCGTTTTTGGAGCCGCGGTGGGATTTGGTGTTATATATTTTGCTAAGAAGGCATTGCCCGCCAGGATTGGCGAAATTTTGAAAAAACGAAAGGTTATAGATGAAAAAGAAAATAATTAAGATAGTACAGGGAGATATAACAGAGTCGAACGCTGACGCTATCGTCAACGCTGCCAACAACCATCTCTGGATGGGAGCCGGGGTGGCGGGAGCTATCAAACGTAAGGGCGGCGATATCATCGAGAAGGAGGCGGTTTCAAAAGGCCCGATCCCGGTGGGCGAGGCTGTAGCGACTAATGCTGGATCGCTTGCCAATAAATATGTTATCCATGCCGCCGCCATGGGCCAGGATCTGGCCACCGATGGGGGCAAAATAGCGGCCGCCACCATAAATGCTCTTCTACGAGCGGAAGAATTAAATCTGGAGTCGATAGATTTTCCGGCGCTGGGCACGGGCGTCGGCGGATTCCCGGTTGAGGACGCGGCCAGAATCATGATCGATGCCGCCAAAGATTTTCTGGCAGGCTCAAAGTCGGTTCAAAAGGTCGGATTTGTCCTTTTCGACAGTGGCTCTTGTCAGGCCTTTACAGCCGAACTGGGATCGGAGCTAAAAGAAATATAAAAGCCGATATCGATTCTGATAATTTTTGTAAATCGCCGCTATATCGTAAAACTATAATTCTTTAAGCCATTTTTTTACGAGGTTTACATGCCCCAGTTCGAACTTGGCGAGGAACCCCAGCATCTCTTTAGCGACAGGGTCGTCTACTTTGGCGATTTGCGAGGAATAATAATTATGGGCGTCCTGTTCCAGTTCCAGCGCTATCTCGAGAATTTTATCGATCTCGCTAATAGTGTCGAGCATATCGATTCTTTTTCTGTGCGTCTCCGACATTTCCTCGGGGATTTCCGGAAGTCCCGATTTCCGCATCAGGTCGTTATAGGAGTTCCACTTTTCGGAACGGACCAGGCTGTCGTATTCCGCCTCCAGTGTCCAGTAATGGTCTTTTTCCTCGCCGGCGAGTTTTTCGAAAGCCTCGATATATTTATTGTTATCAACCTTTTCCGCCGCTCTCTTGTAAAATACATAAGCCGCCAGTTCGGAGTTTATTCCCCAGGTGAGGATATCCAGCGATTTTTGAGTCGATTCTTTCATCAGGCGCTCCTTGGCAATTCCGGGACTTCGTTGTTTTCGTAAAACGCCGTAAAGATATGCGCGAGCCTATAATTTGTCAACTGTTGTAAATCTATGGGCTCGCTTACCATTATGGTTCCGGCTATAAAGATGGTTGCGAAGACAATCTGAAAATCCTATCTTTCCTGTTTGAAAAAAGAAAATCCAAAAATCCCGGCTATTTCGGAGGACGAGAATGAAAATTTCAAACGTTTTATTGATCTTTGGCATGCTGCTTTTGATCCTGTTGGTCTGCGGTAATAAAAAAGAGCCCGAAACGACATCCGGGTCATTGGAATTAATAAAGCGGGGAGACGAGCTTTTCAGCAAACAGGAAAAAGCCGAGGCGTTAGATGTTTATAAGATGGCGGCCGATACCGCCCTGGCGGAAAACAACAACAGCGATCTTACCGAATCCTACGCCCAGGTGGCTAGGTGCTATTTATCCATGGACAATAAAGAAGAGGGCCGCCCCTGGCTGGAGAAGGCGGAGAAGATCGCGAAGGATACCGAACCTCTCGGCTGGACCCGCTACCTGGGGGTAAAAGGAAGGTTCCTCTGGAAGGACGCGGCCGAGGAAAAACATGAAGTGGCTCCCGAGGTCGACGAGGCGGCAAAGATATTCACGGAACTTTACGATTACGCACTAAAGCACCAACTGCACGACCGCGCCGTGGACGCCGCCAACATGATGAGCATAGTGGGCGATATGGATTCCAGGATCGATTGGAGTATGAAGGGAATCAAGGCGGCCGAGGAGGGGGGACTCAGAGACTGGTTGGCGCCGTTGTGGAACAACCTGGGATGGACCTATGACGACTTGGGGATGTATGACAAGTCCCTGGAGGCTTTGATGGAAGCGCGCAGATATCATTATATCAAGGGCGATGAGAAATCGATGCTGATCGCCGACTGGTCGGTGGCTCACGCCTACAGGATGAGCGGGCAGATTGATTCGGCCCTGGCCTGGGCCCAGAGGGCGACGATCTGGGCCAAGGACATGTATGACGATAATCCCTCTCCGGAGACCGCCGAATGGCAGGGGTTATGCTACAGGGAGCTGGCGGAAGCGGCCCTGGCGGCGGGTAACGAGAAAAGGGCGCTGGCCGGGTTCAGGTCGGCCAGGATGTACCTCGACAAAGCCAACATGAAAGAGTGGGACGAGAAAGGGTATAACGAACTTCTGGATAAAATAGCCACGCTGGAGGCGAATATCGGGGGAAACCGGTAACCGCGATCATTTTTGGTTTTGAAGGAATGGTGAAAAAAAGCCCCGACAAAAGCCGGGGCTTATGTGACTTTTAAGAGATTTTATTTAATCAATGTCATCGATTTTGTCCGAATATAATCGTTCGTCACAAGCCTGTAAAAGTATACGCCGGAACTAAGACCGCTGGCGTCAAATCTTACGGAATATTCGCCGGCTTCTTTCTCTTCGTCTAAAATAGTGCTAACCTTCTGGCCGAGGATGTTGAAAATATCAATCTTTACCCGGCTTTCTTTTGGTATTGAGAACGAAATAATGCACTGCGCGTTGAATGGATTGGGGTAGGCGTTACCGAGGACATATCGACCGGGAAGGTGGGCGCTGCTTTCGCTTCCGAACTTTGGTAGACCGGCACCCGAGAATCCAAGAGGGGGTTTAATGGCAGACCATCCGCCGTCGATAAAATAGGTTTGGAGACCCGACTGCCGGTAGTAGTATTCAACAATCAAAGCCTCGCAAATTTCATTGTATGTGTCTATAATTATATTTGAGGGTATATATATATGGCCGGGATCTTCGCCCTGTTCTCCGAACGAATCATAGACGTAGGCCATATTGGGTCCGAACATCTGTATTATACCGACATCGGGATTGGCGACATATACCCTGCCATAATCATCGAATGCGATACCACCGGGCCTGGGGTAATAAGTTGCCTTTTTCAAATCATAAACATCTCTGAATTCAGGTTCCTCCTCCGTGGTTGAACTAAGCTGGTATAACGGATCATCTTCGGCCTCGGTTACGTAGATAAGGGTTCTCCCTTCGATAGTATCAGGATAACAATTAACTGATACCGGCTTATGCAGTTCGCCTATTACCAGGGGCGACCCCGGGTAATAAACGTTATGCCAGGACCCCTCCAAATTGCCATGCACATCAAACCTCAATAACTCGCCCTCGCCTTCGGAAAATCCAAGATCGACAACATATAGATCGGCGGTTAATATATCGGCATCGCCGTAGGCGCTGACCGCGATATCAATAGGCTTATCAAGATACCCTTCACCTATGGTCCTGTTAAACTGCAGTTTTCCGCCCTCGCTATCGGGTGTAAATCTCAACTCAACGATTCGATTATTTCCCCGGTCGGCGACCCAAACAACATCATTTTCGGGATCGAATTGCCTGTTAATGGCGTTAGTGGCAAGACCGGATGGAAGATTGAATCTGATGTTATCTTCGCAATAGTACGCTGAAATGGCCTGAAGCTCTCTAATTCCTGTAAGCCCGGGCGCTTTGTAGAGCCACGTCGTCAATCTATTCATTCCAATATCGGAAATGATGATGGCATCCATAGGCTCGCCATCGACCTCCACGTGGAGAAAGACAGCGTCAAATGGCCCGACGAATAGGCAGGCGGCAGAATCGGTCCACCACAATGCGTAATCGATATTGAATTCTTCGACATCAACCGTGCGCATGAAATTTAGCTGCGCAAATTCCGGTTGAGGTAACCGTTCCCAAGCAAAAGCTACCGAATGTATGGTAAGTATGATTAGCGAGATAGCAGGTATTATCTTCATTAAGTTTTTCATTTAAGCCCCCTTAGTTATTATTATAATTGTCAATAATTCGTAGCCGATTTTCGACTCGCCTTTTAAGGATTTCTAAAGAATCTGCATACGGATCATCGGGTGCAAGATTATTTCCATATAAATCAATAATCCCTGGATCTTTCTCACCATATTTTATTATTAGACTATGTAAAGCTTCATCTTTTATATAGTCCATTGTTCTCTCATTGTCATTGTTAAATTTCGGGGCCCTATATGTATTTTTTTTCTCGTCCAGCAAATAATTCATGCTATCGGCATAGGAAAGAAAGGAGGGATTTTTTATGTAAACACGTAAATATGACTCATATGCCTTTTCTCTTTCAAGATAATAGATATTAGAATCAAGTGCCATATCGAGAAAATATTTGGCGTCTTCGTAGCCTTTAATCTCAACGATGGCCTCGAATAGGCCGTGTATGATATACAGTGTATCATCGTAATGCACCCTGTTTTTCCCGATTACATCATAGACGAAAATCATGGAGGCTAAATCGTTCAAAACCTGTTCTGCCTGAGGGCCGCCTATCGAACCGACGCTTCTCAAGCAGTAATATCCAACGCTATATCCGTAATCGATCCTGTAATGATATGGTTCATTATCGTAGGCCTCTTTTAAAGCGTTTATGGCCGAAGGATCTTTTAATTCTCCTAACCTTATCGCGGAATACCTGCGCGTGTCCTCCCGAGTACTCTTAAGACTGTCTGAAAGTACCTTTATCGAATTAGTATTTTTGAAAAAATCCGGCACTTCGATTAGTCTAAATGCGTTGTCGCCGTAGGAAATTGCGGGAATCAAGCTAAGACTTAACGTAATCAGAACCAGAATTCTATTTCTCATTTCATCCTCCTTTTTATGGCCATTGCTTTGAATATTCACCGGCCGACCAATCTAATTCTTCTATTCCTCTGGCGCCCTCTGAGAAAAACCTCGCCATAAGCTCTTGGTCTCCAATCCGCTCATAGATGGGACTTGCATCAGGTCTTTCGTGAAGCTTATAAGTATCAGCTTCATATGGATCAAGTTGAAAGAAGCCGTATTGATTCGATAACGATTCCTCCAGAGTATTCGGTAATCCGTCACCATCGAAATCATCGGGATGGTTGGGGTCTCCTCTAAAAAACGGATGTTCCCTGCCGGGAGTGTACCATATTCCTGGCTCCTCTAGGTGGGGTGTATAGGGGTCAAGTCCCCTCCAATTGTTGTATATTTCACGATGATAGGCCTCATGCTCCACGACCCTAGATGTAAGATCGATTCCGCGTACTTCTTCGAAATTAAATTCAAAATCATCGATTGTATAAGCTGAATGCTTATCCGCAGCGTCGCTTGCTAAACACATCCAATCATATACTTCATTGTAGTACCCACTGAATTCGCCGCCGGATGCATCATATGATATCCTGGGATGATCCATTCCAGGTACCGGACCTCCGGGCTGCCTCCAATACTTATACCAATTGGGTAATCCTACTGGAGGTGCATTAACTGCTTTTTTGTCGAAGAATAGGTAGACATTTCTTGATACCGTAGTGTCATAATCCGGAAGCATGGCCGTTATCGTTTTTTCGCCAAAATCGGAATGACTAATCGGCATGTATGTTAAAGAACATGCTCCTACCTTTCCAATGGGGGGCTCTCCTACGCTCCAAAAAACTATGACCTCTTCACTCATTTCACTGAAACTCCACTCAATATAATCGTTAAGCTCCTCGGGAACTGCGTCGGCTTCAAAATCAAAACCGGCTTGCGGGTAATCTGGATCTGTGTTGTACACAAACTTATGCCCTTCAACAGGAAGATTTACATCGAGTTTCGGCCTAATGTGTATAGTCTTATGGTATTCTTCAGGTAATTCGACTTCAAACCCGGTCTCCTGGTCGATTATTTTGTAATGTATTTTAAAATCTCCCGGATAAGTCGGCGTGAAAGAATTGAGTTTGCCTATGACAGGATTCACGTATTGAAAGCTTCCATTTCCATGATGCTCTCCTATGCCTTCTCCAATCCATCTATATAAAATCCTATTGTTCTCTACAAGGAATGGGTAAGGTTTAGCAAGCATACTTACATTATTAAAAACTATTACCTCGTTGTCCGGAGACAATCCGGCATAATCGGGTGGGGCGGCTATATATCCATGATAGACCGTTATCTGATCCACTCCGGATATGGTATTCCTTTCCGGCCCATCTAATACAGATACCTTAAAATTAAAATCCAATATCTCTTCTCTGAATGGATCGTCAATATGATACGACGTTTGGGTTTGTGAAGTTGTAAAATCGTATCCTGCAAGTGTCCCCTCCATAACTACAGGTTGTATTCCCTGACTGTAACCAATAACTGTTGCAGGCAACGTCATGCACGATGCGTCCGGCCAATCTTCGAGCCTTACATCGACCTCGGTTCCGAAAGTAAGAAACTCGCCAAATGGATAGCAAACAACCGGATCGCTGGACCCCGAATATATGGGTAAATCATCAGCAAATATCACGTCCTTTATCCTGAATCTGACTTCGTTTATGTAAATTGTATGTCTTGCGATTCTTCCCCATCTTATTTCGAATGTAAGGGCACCGCCGTTACAAAATTCCGCGAAGTGCCGTGGTGTTATGACATTAGTACTCTTATAAATGGTGGAGTCTTCATCCTCATATTTCTTTTCTAAAAATACATTGGAATATTCATGCCCGCAAGCATAAACACGGCCTTCAATAACCGGCGGGAATTCGATATTAGGATCATCGGTAGTGATTTTGGCGTAAAATTTTATATATTCATCCAGATCGACCAAATATGGACGCAGGATGTCTCTTTCTCTTATGATGTTATCGCAGATGTCCAAAATCAGGGCCTCAATATTAAAATCGTTGTTGAAATCATAGCAAATATCGGCGCTTTTCGGGTAAGCTACCTGACTTATACACAATTCTCCCTCGCATCCCGGGTCACCATATATCTGTAGTGTATAACCATATGCGAGAGAAATGGTGCCGTTTCGCATAGGATTCTGGCAATCCCACGCATCTACGACTTCGGCATGTGCGCAGTCCGGTCCTGTAATCTCCAACAATTCCTCCAGGGTCGGCCGTTGTGCCCCCACGGTGTTTCCCGTAAGCCTTATTGTGTACCCTAATTGACGAAAGCTATATCCCGGCGAATCAGGCGGTATGGTCTGTGCGCCGGCAATCGGCCCTATCATTAATACGATTAATAAGCAACCTTTAATCCATTTTTTCCAATAGTTTTGATATTTCATTTTGCCCCCTTTATTATATCTTGTGAATAGACCCATATGCACACTTTGGGCCAAAACGAGACATTTCTATCTACTTATTGGTTTATAATGAGTTATCTATAACCAAAACAATTCCTTATTAATAAATATGTGAATTTGATTGCAGAAATTAACCGGATAATTTAAAGGAATTCTATTAAAGGTTTACAATAATAGGTCCTCATCCTCCCCAGTCTTATCCTCCAGTTCCGGGGGCGAATCGTCATTTGCAATTAGAGATTTGATACCATCGGCCTTATTTTCCCTGTCGATGGCGCTAACCTGCCGGTCGAGCATTCTCGTTCTTTTGCCAACCAGGTCATCATAAGATTTTCGGGCGCTGTCGATTTTTTTGCCGACCTCTCCCATGGCTTCCACAAACATCTTCCATTGCTTCGCGAAGCCGCCGAGCAGCGCCTGGATCTTCCTCGACGACTGCTGGAGATTGAAATTATCGATGGCCTGGCGTATCAGGGCCAGCATGGCGTATAGAGTGAGGGGAGAGCATAATATCACCTTCTGCTTCAAGGCCTCGTCGATGATGGCGGAATCCTGTTCATGTATAAAGGTGTAGACCTGCTCTACGGGGATGAATACCAGGACATAATCGACGGTGTTGTCGTCGGGATTGATATAATCCCTGCCGGTAACCTCTTTGATACGTCCCCTGACCGAATTCAGAAACTGTTTTTTGGCCTTTTCTTTCTCTATCTCGTTTTCGGATTCAATGAATGTCTTATACTGGTTATAGGGAAATTTGACATCCATGTTTACTTTAAGTTCATTGGGAAGGAAAAACGTAAAATCTGGTCGGGAACGTCCTCCCTCAACCGCTTTCTGTTTTACGTAATTGATATTCTCCTTCAATCCCACTATCCTCAGGATATCCTCGGCCATGCGCTCGCCCCAGATACCGCGTTCCTGCGAGCCGGATAATGCGTCGCTGAGCATTTGAGTCGTCTCCCGCAGGCGGTCGCTCTGCCGGGCGATATTCTCCAGGGCGGTGGAGACCTGTCCGTATTTCTCCGGTACCAGCTTGTTGATCTCGGTCATGAGGGTCTGAACGACGCCCAGCCTCTCCTTCAAATCCTTCGACATATTGGTCAGGGACTGGTCTATCAGCTTCTTTTTCTCCTCGAACTGGGCGGAGGTTTCGGAGGTTTTGGCGTCGAGAATCTGCCTCGAGATATCGGATAATTGCTCGATCGACTGTTTGGTAAGATCGAATAATGCGGATTTGGATCTGTCCTCCATCTCTGCGCTAAGTTGTATTATCTCGGCGGAGGACATGGCCCTGGCCCGCCTGTAAACCAGATATACCACCAGCGCCCCGAATATAGCACCTGCTATGAATATGAGGATCAACTGCAAAACGACACCCCCTTTAACCGATCAAAGAGTTTTTGTTATTTTATCGCCAAAAAGCCGCGGCGTCAAATACCGATTATGCTTTTGATCCGTCTGGTTATTTCGTCCGCGCCGGCGGCCCCGATGTTGATGAAGTACGGCTGCGCCTTTTCGAAGAGCTTCCTGTAGAACCGTTTTCGGGATTCTCTTTTTTCGGAGCTGTCGGATAATATATGCGGGTTGAAAAACGGTGTGGATCTCATGGCGCCGGTCTGCGAGAGGCCGTCCTCGCAATAGATGACCGCTTCGTCGAGGGAGGGAGTCGAGACGGCGGGGCTTATGGGATCGTTTTTCAATATCAGCGACCATTTCAGCCTCGTGCGCTTGGCGTGTTTCTCCGGTCCCTTGATCCAGTAAGGATCGAACATTACCCTCGAAACCGAGGAAGCCTCGTAGCAGAATGGCGAGCCCTTATCCAGACGGCATTCTTTGGAACTCTCGCAGGGACTGTTATCGCATTCCTCTTTAGAGGTGATTACATTTTCGCATTTGGATTTGTCGAAAAGATACGCCAGGTCGGGATAGTGCGCCACGAAGTTGGTCTGCATATAGAGCTTTCTTTCGGGCGTGTCCGCGACGGCGTCAGCGCCCATCCTGACGAAAAGCACATCGTCGGTTACGATTTTTGCCCTGGGATGGCGAAGCAGTTCGGCGAAGAACTTCGATTTGCCGGTGCCCTTGGGAGCGATCATTATAGCGCCATGGCCGTCGAAATCGAGCGCCAGTCCGCGCAGGGAGAACAGATCCGATGTCGCCGATGATATATCATCGGCCATGCCGATAGCGAGCGACCTGAGCTGGCCGTAATAAGCCGATTTAAACAGCACCGCCGTGCGGGAGCCGCCGTGATAATAGGCCCGCGGCTCGCGTCCCGGCACCCATCCGACGGCGTATATAACGCCGTGAGGTTCGAGATCGGACTCCAGCTGGCCCGGGTACCAGTTCTCCACCCAGAAATCGTAAAGGTGGGACAGGTTGGTGCGAAGCTGGATTATTATGCCGTTTATGTTGGCGTTCCATTCGAAATATCCCTGGTGGGATAGGTGCGCTTCGGCCTCCGCTACGATAGCATCCCGCAGGTCCGATCCTATGGCGGTCTCGGTTTCCACCATGCCCTTGCGTTTAGTAACGAAGTTATTCAACGATATAGCTTTTTCGAGCCTGGTTACCTGAAGTTTGGCCAGGGCCGATGAGATTCTGTTCATGGCGGTTTCGATATTTTTCATGGAGGTGGCGTAAGAGAGCCTGATAAATCCCTCTTTTCCGAATGCCTCGCCCGGAACGACCGCCACGTGGGCATGTTTTAAAAGATAATATGACAATCCATAGGAGTTGCGAATCTGCATCCCCTCGTATTCTTTGTTGAAATAGGATTCGACGTTGGGGAAAAGATAAAAGGCGCCGCGCGGCTTGTAACAGGAGATCCCCTCCAGGTTTTTTACCCGGTCGATCATATAATTGCGCCTGATCTGAAATTCGTCGCGCATCCTGGCGATCTCGTGCTGAGAACCGGATAATGCCTCCACCGCCGCCTCCTGAGAGACGGAAGAAGCGTTTGAGGTGCTGTGCGATTGTACCTTGTCCATGGCCGCAATGATATCCTTGGGGCCGGCCGCATAACCCAGTCTCCAGCCCGTCATGGAATAGGCCTTGGAAACGCCATTTATGATTACCGTCTGCGCTTTCATCTTCTCGCTTATTGCGGCAAAGGAGATAAATTCCAGGCCGTCATATAACAGCTTTTCATAAATTTCATCGGAGATTACGATCATCCCCTCTTCGGCAATCACCTCCGCCAGTTCGGTAAGCTCCTCCCTGGTATAGGCGGCGCCGGAGGGGTTGCAGGGGTAGTTCAGGATCAGCGCCTTTGTGGACGGCGAGATGGCCGCCGACAATTCATCGGGAGTGATACGGAATCCGTTCTCCTCCCTGGTTTCGATGAAAACCGGTGATCCCCCGGCAAGATTGACCATTTCGGGATAGCTGACCCAGTAGGGAGACGGAATAATAACCTCGTCTCCCGGATTCAAAATGGCCATGCAGGCGTTATAAATGGACTGTTTTGCGCCGGAACTGACAATTATCTGGTCGATGGAATAATTGAGGTTGTTCTCGTCTTTCAGCTTCTTGGCAATCGCCTTTCTGAGGGCAATGGTGCCCGAATTAGCGGTATATTTCGTTACGTTTTGATCGATGGCCTTTTTCCCGGCGGTCTTAACGTTATCCGGTGTAGGGAAATCGGGTTCGCCGACGGAGAGGTCTATAACATCGATGCCTTCCGCCTTCATGGTCCCGGCCTTGGCGGAGATCCTCAAGGTTGGAGAAAACGCTATTCGCTGAATTCTATCTGAAAGCATCGTATTCCCCTTGCGGCGTCAACAGGATAACTTCAGGATTTCTCACCGGATTTTTTCGATCCCTTGTCCGATTGAGGGATTTTCTCTATAAGCTTCTTCAGATCGACGCCTGACAGCGATTCAACCACGGCGGGAAGCTGGGCCAGAACATCGGCAACCTGCTTGGTCAGTTTGGAGGCACCGCCGCCGCCCCCGGAATCGACCATAACGATTTTGTCGACTTTGCTCAACGGCTCCGACACGGCGCGGGCGAGCTCCGGCATGATTTTAATAAGCATTTCGTAAACCGCGGCTTGGTTGTATTCGGAATATGACACCGCTTTCTTCTTCATAATATCAGCTTCCGCCTCGCCTTCGAGTTTTATGGCTTCCGCCTTGGCCTTGGCCTGGGCTCCCAGCCGGTATTGTTCCGCTTCGGTTTCCGCCATTACCTGGTACTTGCGGGCATCGGCCTGCTTTTTGACCGTCGATTCGAGCTCTTTTTCCTTTCGCTGAATCTCTTTCTCTTCGAGCTTGATCGCTTCTTCTTTTTCAATAAGGCGAACCTGATATTCCTCTTTTTTGAGTTTCTGATTCATTTTCTGGCGTTCGAGTTCGTAGGTGAGGTCTGCGGAGGCCTTTTTCTCATTCACGGCGGCCTGATATTCCGTGCGTTTCAACTCGTATTCCCGGTTGGCCGAGGCAATCTCGGTTTCGGCTTTGAATTTCGCTATGTCGGCTTCCTTACGGGCCTCGGCGGCCTTAATGGTGGCCTCTTTCTCAGCGTTGGCTTCGGCCACGGTGGCCTCGCTCTTGGCCTCGGCGATTCGCGGCTTTCCGAGAGCCTCTATATACCCCGACGTATCGGAAAGGTCTTTCAAAGAGAAGGAGAGCATGTCGAGACCCATTCTGTCAAAATCCTTGGTCGCGGACTGTTTTACCAGGCTGGAAAACTCCCCCCTTTTCTGGAATAGCTCTTCGACGGACATGGTACCGAGCGCGGCCCGCATATGGCCTTCGAGTATCTTCGTGGCCACGTCTCTTATTCCCTCCTCACCTTTTCCGAGGAACTGTTCGGCGGCAAGACGTATGGAGGCTTCATCGCCACCGATCTTTATCTGGGCCTGCCCGACGGCATTCACCTGTATCCCCTTTGCCGTAATGGCCTCGTTGGATAGGAGGTCGAGGGTGTATACTTCCAGGGGGAGCACCCGGGCCGTTTCCAGAAAAGGCAAAACCAGAGTGCCGCCCCCGATATGCATTCTATAGCCGATTTTCCTTCTGGTGCCGTCGGGATCGACAACCGTCCTCTTTCTACCGCCGGAGATTATCAGGACCTCGTTAGGCCCCACTTTGCGGTACTGCTTCGAAAGCAAAACAAGTATGAAAATTATTATGACGGCTACGACGCCGATCAGTATCAATAGTGTTGTCAGGTCCATACACCACTCCTTTTAAAAACCGCATATCCCGAAAAGAGATTTTTCAAGACACGAATCCTCCCAAAAAGGCGATCCGATAAAACCGGGAAAAGGATTGCCCCGTTACCGGAATTTCAAATTTTTTAAAGATAATCTTAAAAAAATAGTTGGCAATACAAATGTTTAAATTTCTTTAAATTATTGCGGTATAGATCGAATCCCGGCTTAATGATAATATTTATTAATTTTTGGTGCCCTTCCCGCCGGTGAGCGTTAGATAGATTTTTCCAGGAATACGCTGGGAGCTACCGGTTCGACATACTCTCTTGTAGAAAGCAAGCCGGAAATGCAGTTTCTCAGGCTTTCGATTTTAAACGGTTTGCCAAGATACATGCATCCGCAGGTCTTGAGGAATTTTATGGTATCCTTATTAATAATATCGCCGCTTATAAAAATGATTTTTTCAGCAAGCCCGGGTTTACGTTCTTTTAGTATCTCGTAAAGCTGAATGCCGTTCATAACCGGCATCTTGACGTCGCAAATGACAATGTCATAATCGCGTACCTGTATTTTTTCCAGGGCCAGTTTCCCGTTTCGCGCCGTGTCAACCCGAAAACCGTCATTTTTTAGCAGGCTGAAAAGCATATCGACCATCTCAATTTCATCGTCCACGACCAATATTCTCTGCGCCGGAGGAGCTTTCTTTTCCGCCTTACGGGGAGATACTTTCTCCTCCCCTGCGGAGGGCTTATAATCGGTAGCGGTGGTATCTTTTATGATAGGCAGTTCAATAACAAAGGTGGCCCCGGTCCCCGGTTCGCTTTGCACATAAAGTTTTCCATTATGCTTATTCACGATACCGTACGCTATAGAGAGTCCCAGGCCGGTTCCTTTGCCTAATTCCTTTGTGGTAAAGAAGGGTTCGAAAATGCGATTCTGTATCTCTTTCGGTATGCCGGGGCCGTTATCTGAAAACTTTATTATGATTGTGCCGTTGTCATGTTCGGTTTTTATGCTCACCGTTTTCGAATCCTGATTGGACATCAGGGCATGCTGTGCGTTTTCGAGAATTATGATGCAGACCTGCTGCAGCTGGTTGAAATCGGCCATGGTCTTCGGAAGATCCTTTTCGAAATTGGTCACCGTCTCTATTTTGTGCGTTTTGTAGTCATAGGATTTCAGTTCCAGGCAATCGGAGATCAGGCCGTTAATTCCCACGTAGCTTTTCTTAGAAGGGGTTTGCCTGGCAAAGGAGAGCAGGTTTCGGACTATTTTCTGGGAACGATCCGCCGATTGATATATGATATTTATACGCCTGCTCAGTTCATCATCGGGATTAAGGGCCAGCAGAAGCTGAGAATTTCCCATGATTATGGCCAGCGGATTGTTCAATTCATGAGCGACACCGGCGATCAGCTGGCCCAGGGCCGAGAGTTTTTCATTTTGATGTAGATGCTGGGTGGCGATTTTAAGCTTGTCGGCTTCCTCCGCTACTTTTTCCCGAAGATTCTTATTATGATGTTCCAGCTCTTCGCGCATGAGAGCGAGTTTTTCGGTCATTAAGTTAAAGGACCTGATCAGGTCGCCGATTTCGTCATGAGTATCTATTTCCGGAAGGGGCGAAAATTCCCCCGCCGCGATTTCCCTGGTGGCTTTGGAAATCCTTCTTATGGGATTGATCAGCATGACCGTCGAAATCCATATGGTCACCAGAATCGTGCCCAGAAGAGCTATAAGGAAAATAATGAACTGGTTATTTGTAATTGATCGTAATAACTCCTGAGTTTCACTGAGCGACTTGGTTATCACCAGGCGTCCCTTTAAAGGTGAAGAATCCGCCGGTTCCGCCGGAATGTTCAAAACCGTGGTGTATGTCCAGGAATCTCCCGAGGTATCCAGCTTGCTTGTTTTCTCATCTGCCGGATGGTTCAACCCTCTGACTTTTTCAACGCTTGCTATTACGGTACCCTGCGTGTCAATAATAGCGGTTCGAATTATGCCTTTTCTATACAGGAGAGAATGATCAAGGATGAATTGAATGTTGTCGGAATCTTGAATGTCGGGCTCATTATTTATTCTTAACGCAATCATTTGCGCGGTCGACTCCAGTTCATTTATGGCGGAATCGATCTGGTATTTCTTGATATCCTCATAATGATAATAGAACCCCGCGAAAAACAGGGTTGTCAGAGCGATGCAGATACCGATGACGTTTTTTGTCAAAAGACTGATTTTCATAAAAAAATAGGTAAACTTTTGGACCGTTTTCGGTCACAAGTCCATGATTAATTAAAATAGTTTATACTCTCTCTATTATATCGGTTAGGGTCGGGGCCGTTTTAATAAGAATGAAACATAATGGATTAAATAATCTATAAAGTTTATGGTCTGCAGGTTATCTTATGCAACTATATGATAAATAAGATCCCAAGATTGTGATTGAGTTGGCCGCTTAATAGTTTATATTATCGATCATGACGGAGCCGGCATATTAAAAAGGGCTTAATCCCGCGCAAAGAGACGCGGTTACCCATGTCCGCGGGCCGCTTTT
>CP070813.1:1697842-1728126 GCA_020344055.1 Candidatus Zixiibacteriota bacterium
GCTGGCATCTGAGGGTGTTAATTTTAAGCCCATAACAAGATGTATATCGCCGTTTGGATCTGCTAAAGAGCAAATCGAATAAGCACGGTAATCATTGTAATCCACCCAGATTTCGTGTTGCTCTTCCGTTCCCCATGTTCCGCTTACGTAATCATTTAGATACACTTGTGGAAACTGATAGTTAGTATCATTGTCCGGATAAATCCAAAATCCATATATAGTACCATCGTTATCCATTGCCATTACGGGGGTTTTAATTGCCCCGTCAGCCCATCCATAAGCGTATTTCCCACCAGAATTTGACATAAAGTCGTACGGGCCGAATCTAGGAGTACCATAAAAATCGAAATCTGCCGTTCTCATTTCGCAGAAAGAAAACCAGGGGACTATTTCATCCATAATATATGATACTAATCCTACGAAATCTTCGTCAAAAATAATAGACGGATGTCCAAAAGCATCATGATTGTTAGTCTCGTCAGCAGTCACAGATTCTTCGTCTTCCCAGATCCAGTTGATATAGTCGAGGACCCTATAATTTATATATAGTCTGTCATTTCCGAACGTATTATCCTGGGATTCAAAGACAAAATGCACATTCCCCGAATCATCAGTGGCCATGCCCCATGGTGTGTCGCTGTCCCTGGTTGCCTGTAAGCCTTCGGTTCCATCGTTTACCTGTTCTGGTACAGTCCAATCCGCATATGCCATTGTGGCTGTTCCAAGAATAATCAAAAATAGTATAATACTCCTAAACACTTTACTCCCTCCTTATTCGACATAAAAATGACACCAGCCCGGCTGGGGCGCGGGCAATCTGCCTTTGAAATAGTCTACCAGATATGAAACATCTACGAGATTTATCGCACAATCGCCATTAGCGTCTGCGCGAATTATCGGCTCTTCTATATCACCTCCGTTCTTTATATAGCTTATGAAAAAAACAACGTCGTTTCCGTTAACTATGCTATCGTTATTAACATCTCCCGGAAAAAAACCTCCTAATACTCTTAAAAGAAATGTTTCCCAGGTGGGACGGATAACATTAACGGCTATTGGCCGTTCGAAGGAATATCGCTTATAATAATAAAGATTTGAACTTCGAATTGAGCTTTTGAATCGCAATATTTCAATCCATGAATCATTATCATTTGAAGTCAATAATACAGTATTTTTGCCTGTACATAACAGAATTTCGTTTAAAGAATTCCCCCCGAAATCGCCAACTATAATATCGCCCCGCGATAGGGAATATCTCTCTATCGCTATATCGTATATGTTTTGATATGAATTATCTCCATCGGTTTCGAATAGAGTAAATAGAATCCCATTTCCGCCAAATAAATCCATTGCAGCCATCATAAATTCATTGAGACCATCACCGTCGGTGTCTCCAATATATTCTGTCACGTAGGCGCTGGGTTCAGCAAGCTGATATTGCCATACAAATTCAAAGGAATCGTCAGCCACGTTTTCGAAGACTACGACTTCACCGTGTATCCCCCCAGCGAAAATTTCGGTCAATCCATCACCGTCGATATCTCCAAAGCTGGGTTCGCCAACATAATCCTGAACGTAATCCCAGAATGGTATTCCTGTCTTAAAATTATAATTTCCACTGCTGTCTATCTCATACATCTGGTAGGCGATATGAGAAGCCGAGTAATACCATATCTCCCCGTACCCATCGCCGTCAAGGTCCCCCAATTTGGGATTCCGTTCAGCTGAAGTATTATGATAATATGACCAGATAACATTCGTTGGGTATGAGTGGTAGGAATCGCTTTCAAGGAGCGTTAAATAATCGTTACCATGAGTTAGCAACTCCATGTTGCCGTCATTATCGGTATCACCGCTCATTCTGGGGCCGTCGTAACTTCCTAACGGAATAAGATCGAAGTTCCATCCGGAACTTATTGTATCCACATAAGTTATCCCCCCTACCTGTCCATATATCTCCCCTACCCCGGAATGGTTCAGGTCAGCCCCTACAACGTCAGAATACCAGGGCAATAACGCTAATCGCTCAAAATAATACCATTCTCTCGGCGTCTCATCCTGGGTTTCGGCAATAATAGACGTATCTATGGTATCTTTATAAAATTTCGTCCAGTATGGGGTAACATAGCCGGTGGTTAAGTCCTTGATCTCCACCCGGTTACCCTCGATCTTCACGATCTCATAGCCGGGTGGCACAGTTAAATCACCGGCCCAGATCGGGCTTGCCAGAACCACCATTATCAATATCAGCGTTTTCAAACCGCCTCCTGATTATGGAGTCAAAATAACAGGTACCAGTCTTTATGTCAAGGAAAAAAAGCCCCGGATTTAACCGAGGTTTTTTCGCGTTTATTTCATTAACAATTACTTGATCAAAAGCATTTTCTTTGACGCGCGGTAATCGCCGGCCTCGATGGTGTAAAAGTAAATACCGGATGATACATTGCCGTCGGAGCCGTCTTTGCCGTTCCAGATAACCGACCTGTATCCCGCTGTCTGACGCTCATCCACAAGCGTTACAACCTGCTGGCCCAATATATTGAATATATTGATCCTCACATGTGAATCTTTCGGCAATCCGTAGGAGAGAGTTGTATAGGGATTGAATGGATTGGGGTAATTCTGCGATAAGAAAAACAGTTCCGGTATGGCGGGAGATTTATCCCCGGCGCCGGTAACAAAATCGGTCGAACCATAGGCTTTATCCGATTCCATCGATTCGGCGTCCCCGTAGCTGCCGGTATAAGCCGCCGTCACAGCATACCAGTAGATATGATTGTCCGGTATGGTATTGTCTGTGTAATTGGCGTTGGCGACCGGGGTGGTATTTAGCTTAACGTAATCCCCGTTCTCCCAGTTTGAACGATAAATGTTATATCCCGCCAGATCGGGATGGGAGATCGCGTTCCAGGTAAGCTCGATTCTGTCTCCCAGCCCCTCGGAGGCGTCAAGGTTGGCGGGTATGTCACATTGGGTCAAGTTGAAATTAACGCTGTCGGTTGTCGCATTTGCCATGACATTCACGGCGCTGGTCGTCATGGGGAACCATCCCCTGATCTCGGCGGCAACGTCAACGGCGCCGGGAGGAACGTTTTTTATCCAGTATAAACCGTCCTCGTCGGTTATCCGGTAACGGCCATCCGAGGTCGAAACCGTTACGCCGCCGTTATCGCCGGGGTGATTGAGGTCTACCGTTCCCCGAATTCCCCCGCGGCCGGTGTTGGTGGTAATCTTCAGGGCTTTGTAATTTCCGAGAGTAGCCGCCCCGGGTTTATAGAAGTTATCATAAGTATATTCGAGCCCCATCAATTCGTCCCAGCTCTCGAATCCGACCGAACAATAGTTCTCGTAACTGTCGTTATTAATTATAGATTTATACTGATACATGATCTCGGAATCGCCGGTTAAGGTGCGGCGATATTGGGGATCGGTTATTATCATCTGGAAAGTCTCGGAGACGCTGGTATTCCTGTGAGTCATCATGTGCCACTGGATTATGAAACGATGATTATCGCTGTCATACCAGGTATAGACGCCGTTGACGGTGCCGGTGTAGGATAGATCGTCCCAGAACGGCGAGATCTGCCCGCGGGCGCTGCCGGGATCGGGAATTGGCCAGTTGTAGAAGTTGTACCAGTAGTTGCCCCCCATGTCGAACGGCACCGTATCCAGGGCGGCAAAGCCGTTGATGCATACGATCATCGCTTCATACGGGCGGCCGTAATACACAAAATCAAACGGCAGGATTATTACGTTCGATTCATCGTCGTAGGGGTAATTATAGCTGAGCCTGGTACCCTGCCCGCCGAGGTCGGGGACTATTTCGACCCAGCTATAGGAAGGAACCGGATCATAACCGGTGTCAGTGTTATCAAATATATGATAGCCGTAAGCGTCGGGACCCGTGGGATCGGTCGATGATACCTGCCCCACAAACACGGTGAAAGGAATATCGCTTTCGACGCCCGAGGAGGTCTGCGCATGGAGAATGAGGTTAATATTGTGTCCTTCAAATGTTTCCGGATCCGAGGATATTACCAGGGGATTGCCGGAATTATCGGCCGAGCCGCCCGACGGGATATCTCCAAACGTACAGTTCGAGGTTGTTAACGATGTGTAATCGTCAAACGTGCTGACGGTTGCGGTAACATTCGGCGCGTTTGTCGAGCCGAGGTTCTGCACGGTTAGTACCATATTCAGCGTCTCACCCGGATCCAGGCGGCCGTTTCCACCGGGAAATGTTACCGCGCCTACCCGTAGCCTGGGAGCTTCAATCGGGATCTCCAGGGCGGATTCCCAGGAATTATTGTTCGAATCGGTAGCCGTAATTTTTATTCCCCCGATCTCACCATCCGCTGCCGTGGGATGGATCATGACAACATACGGTGTTGAACAGGGAGCCGTCTGTCCCGGAAGTATATCCCCGAAATCGCTCTCGGAGCTGTAAATGGTAACGGGATTCCCCTCTATCGCTTCCATCAGCGCCTCAACTCCTGATGCCGTTTGACTGCCACCGAAGTTCTTCAGGTCAACAGTTAACTCGATAATTTCGCCGGGATTGGCTATACCATCGTCGTTTCCCGAAGAATGTCCGTTGTTATCGTCATCGACGGCATGAGAATCGTAACCGACGGCCGCGTCGCTGTCGATTATTTCTATATGGCCCTGATAGGGGAATAGATCGCGGCCGGAAACCGTCAATATCATTTCACCCGCCGTTTGCGGGTCGAACGATAATGTAACATCTCCATTGGCGTCGGTCCTGCCCGCAGACCAGAGCTCTTCCTGGCCGCCTGCTTCTTTATATAACGTAACGTATGCGCCCTCAATTACATTTTGTGAATTGTCCATCACGTTAATATCGAGGCTGTTCAATCCCAACTCGATTTGATCCTGATAAATCACCGAGAGGAAAACGGGAGGTTTTGTTCGAACTCCTATTTCCGGATCGCCCAGCATGTTGTAGGTATGAAAGTACTTCTCCACCGTGCCGCCGGGAGAATTGTACCGGGGAAAGGTATTGTACTGCTGGATCTTTCCTCGAATTGCCGCCGATGCGAAGTGATAGTTGTTCTCTTTGAAAATACCCCAGTAATAACCGACCATTAAGGGATTATTCCAGCGAGTGCCTGTACCATGATCGGTGGTGCCCCATACCGCGGGACCTCCTTTGTATATGGTCGGGGTCGATCCCATTCTCAACCAGGTTTCACAAAAACACTCCATCCCGTAATCGCAGGTGCCGCAGACTATTGACGCCATGATGCCGAGCTTGTTGTGATTCTGAATCTGCAGTAAATCGGATATACGGAATTGCGGGGACGACCATCCCGAAGTAAAAGCCCAGCCCCTGTAGCTTATAATACAGGGGCCTTCATTGAAATAACCGAGCAAATATGGGTCCGGCGTGCTGGGGGACCAGCGAAAAGAGGTGTCTACGTCGGTGAATCCATATTCCAGAAGAAGAGATCGTACCCAGAGAACCGTGATCCTGGGCGTTGTAGCCGCGACGTTTCCCGCCACCGATAAACCTCTGCGCCAATGATTAATTTCCTCCATGTAGGGATTGCTGTCATAGTCCAGGGCTTTCCCCAGTGCAATTCTCAATTCGCTCATGTTGTCGATTGAAAATCGCGCGATGGACAGATCGGGCATGTAATCGGAACCCTCCAGTTCGGAATAACTGTGATCCGAGGTATAATAATTGTAAGGATAATCCGTAATGCCGGAATAACCTGTATTGTCCACGTCTCCCACGATCATGACAAATTCAGGTGGGATTTCCCAGTGAAGATAAGCGTCCCTTATGTAGTTGTATACCTCCATCTGCGTGGGAGTTCCTCCTGACGGATCGATTTCAGTGGTGGGAGCTATATGGACATGATATCCCTTCCGACGTTTCCAGTTGGCGAAAGCCTTCAAGGAATCCGCAAAAATATCCTTTACCAAAATTAAATACCCGCCTCGCTGCACATTCTCAGTCGCGTACAGTTCGTCAAAATTCGGTAATATGGCTTTGTAGATTGGCAAAAACGCCTCCGAAATGAAACCCCGGCGATGGGTTTTAGGATTAACCACATCCTCGCCGTCGTAGGAAAGATTCACCGAAATGTTGCGGTAAATCTTGAGCTGTTTTCTGGCGGGATTGTAGTGCACCGGATACATCACCACCTGCGCCATCCTCACGTCCCGCAGGATCACCGGGTCTTTGACCTCCGCTATGTCGCCGGGATAAAATTCATCCCGGGAATAAAATTCGCTGTTGATGGTAAACGGCGGAACGTCCTCCCCCGATTCCGGCACCGGCGGCTGGGTGGGGGCGATCTCCACATCATCGATAATCTCGAAACTCTCGTACTCCACCGTAAAATCGATCCCCGCCATATCGGGGACGGCGATGTTGGTGGTGACCGCCGGAAGATCCGGCATGCCGTCCTCCGCGATCTCGGCTCCAAAGAGATATTCTGCCGCGGGAAGCTGTACCTTCAGGTAATCGGTGTTGTTCAGGCTCACGGGGGTAATCTCGACGGCCGTCATGTCCAGGCTGACTTCGGTTCGATCGATCCCTTTGCTTTTAACGTCGAAAGAAGCCGATTCGCTGTCGATATCGGACGTTATCCTGATCGATTCGGCTGACATCACTGCGCCGCCGGCCAAGAGAATAATTAACGCGCCAACGGGCAAGTAAATATAAAATCGGCCCATATCTCCTCCCTGAAAGAACTAAAAGGTCTTCCTGATATAAGAAAAACCGCTCATTTTAATTGACTTTCCGGCTCCCAAGATACCGGATTATCTTACAATAATAAACAAAATAGAATTAAAAATAAATCCATTTTTTATACTCGACTTCAGTTTATTGTTACCGGGCAGATTCCAATTTTAATAATTCCCGCCCCATGATTTTTTTATTTGAATCGATTGAGCCAGGGGAAAACCGCAAGGCGTGGTAATCAAAATATTTACCGTTTGCTTACGGGCTTCTATTTATTATTATTAACCATTTTGTAAATAGGCTGTTACGGGGATTTATTTGGCGAAACTTTGAAAGAATAAAAGTAGTTTTTGGATCGGTATGAGAATCGGAACCAGAGGCAGCGATCTTGCCAGAATCCAGACCGGTACGATCGCCGAAAAAATAAAACAAGGCCTGAGAATTAAGGTTGAGATAGAAATAATCAAGACCAAAGGCGATATTATAACCGACAGGCCGTTGCGGGAATTAGAGGGACGAGGATACTTCACCAAAGAGCTTGAGGACGCGCTTCTGGGCCGCAGGATAGACCTGGCCGTGCATTCTTTTAAGGATATGCCCTCCCAGAATCCTGAGGGGCTTACCGTGGCCTGTGTCTCGGAACGTGAGGATCCCGCAGATTTATTGATAGTCAAAAAGGACTCATACAATCCCGATAGGGGGAAGATCCCTCTTTTCGTGAACGCCGTTGTGGGAACCAGCGCTGTTCGCCGCGAATCCCAGGTTAAGGCTATAAGAGAGGATTTGAATATCAAGGATCTTCGCGGCAATGTGCCCACGCGACTGAGGAAACTCTCGGACGGGCATTATGACGCGATCTTTCTGGCCTCCGCCGGAGTCAGGCGTTTGAATCTCGATTTAAGCGATTTCAATGTGGTCCGGCTGGAGCCGGTCGATTTTGTGCCGTCGCCGGGGCAGGGCGTGCTGGCGGTGCAGATGCGGATTGACGATCCCGATCTCGAATCTGTTAAAAATATCATTCACGATCATGATTCGTATATTGCGACCACTATTGAAAGAGACGTTATGGTGAGGTTCGGGGGGGGATGCGGTCTTCCGTTGGGAGTCTACGCGTTTAAATATGACGGCGGTTGGCGCGCCTGCGGTTTCTGGGGAGACGCAAAAGGGGAACCGCGATGGGCCGAGGTTACCGGCGCTGATCCGTCGGATCTGGCCCGGAAACTGTATGATGGATTAACTCATGATTGAAACGGTTAAAAAAGTAATAATAACACGCGATCGGGATAAAGCCGCGCCTCTAATGGCGGCACTGGAGCCTTACAGCGTATTATCATATGCTGTTCCTGTCACCAAAACCGTTTTCGATATTTCAAAAACGATCCCTGAAGACTTAAATGAATATAATTGCGTCGCGTTTACCAGCGCCGTCGCCGTTGAGGCGCTATCAAAGATATTAAATAAAAGCGGTTTAAATTTAAAACGGGGGTTAAAAATATTCGCGGTGGGTTCCTCTACGGCCGCGGCTGCCGAAAACGCCTTTGGGAAACCAGATCTTGCTCCTGAGAAAAGCGATGCCGGATCGCTGGCGACGGGCATAATCGAAAAAATGGGCGATCCCCGAACGATAAAGGCGTTCTGGCCTTGCGGCGTTGATGCGTTACCCGATTTCAGGGAAATCCTTGCAGAGGCGGGCGCTGACATAACGCGCTGGGAATGTTATCGCACAGAAGCACTGGATTCGGAGAGAATAAGATCGGAGCTTCAAGCGCTTTCCCCCTGGGATTTGGTATTTTTCGCCGCGCCCAGCGCCGTAAAGG
This sequence comes from Candidatus Zixiibacteriota bacterium, assembly GCA_020344055.1. Classification (GTDB taxonomy): domain Bacteria; phylum Zixibacteria; class MSB-5A5; order UBA10806; family UBA10806. Next base: position 1,706,375 of record CP070813.1, read on the forward strand.
CTTTTTCGGATGCCTGGGAAGATAGATCCGGTTTCGTGCCGGTGGCCATAGGTCCCACAACTCAAAGAGCTTTGGAGAGCGCGGGATATGATAATGTTATTACCAGTAAGGGAACAACTGTTATAAAATGCGCGGGCGCTATTGTTGACGCCTTGAGGCTGAAAGCATGGAGCTGAAATGAAAAAATCAAATCCCTTGAGATTCCATTTTATCCTGTTTCTCGCGCTCTCGATCGTGGCTATCGCCCAACTGAGCTGGTGGGTAATATTCCAGGTGCAGGAGGGCGGCAGGATAACCTCCCTGCAACAATCTATCTGGGATCAACAAAAACAAATCGCGTCCTTATATTTAAATAATAGTGATCTTTCTGAAATTGATAAGTCGACATGGTTAAAGGCCAATTTTCCAGATCTTGAACTGGATAAAGAATACGGGAATCTGAAAATTACGCCTGAGGCGATCCAACGTCTCGACGACCTCGCTCAAAAACGGGTGAGGATGTTCGTATCCGAAGGCGCTTTTTTCAGCCTGCTGGTTCTTACCGGCGTATGGTTTTTTTACTGGGCCTTGCGCAGGAGGATCGAGCTTGAAAATAAAACCGCGGGAATTCTGGGGGCGGCGCATTCCGGCATGAAGGGCCCTATATCTGCCATTGAGCGAAATGTCGAGGCGTTGTTGAATTCGGAGAAAATGGATCGCGATCAAAAAAGCCTTCTTTCCGAAATTGGGGCGGAACTTCAAAAAGTATCCGATATCTGCGAAAATGTATCATTAATCCAGATGCTGGCTATCAGTAAAGGAAAGACGGATCTTATCGCCACCGATATTTCTGAATCCACCGCTTCCATCATTTCAGAATATAAAACTAAACTGTTGAGATCCGGTTTGAAGATCGAGCCGGAGATCGAGGAAGGCTTAACGGCGGTAACGAATCCGGGTCAATGGTTGAAGGTCGTTTTGGGCATATTGAGGGTCGCCGAATATAATTCAGGTGAAAACAGTTCCGTCGTGCTGGGTCTTAGAAGAAAAAAAGAACTCGCGGAATTAAAGGTTCGATGTTCGCCGGATATAAAAGACAGGAAGATGCTGGATATATACGCGAATATCGAATCCGAAATGGGCATTATCAGGGAACTGGCGGAAACGATTGGAGTTAAAATCAAGGTTGAAATCGAAGATAACAATTCGATTTGCGTCACGGCGGAACTACCGCTTCTGGAAGAATGAGAGAGTTAACGGGATAGAGGATTCTGGATGGCTTCGATAATCGATACGAAGGAATCGAAATATATAAAGGCCTGCCGGGGCGATAATATGAAAGTCCCGCCGGTGTGGCTGATGAGGCAGGCGGGCCGCTACCTGCCTGAATATCGCGCCGTCCGCCAAAAACATGAATTCCTCGAAATCTGCAATAATCCCGAACTCGCCTGCGAGGTGACGCTTCAACCAATAAGACGGTTCGGCTTTGATGCCGCTATTTTGTTCAGCGATATACTTATTCCCCTGGTTCCCATGGGCGCCAATCTTACCTTTGGCAATGGCGAGGGTCCCCGGATTAATCCTCCTTTTCGATCATTGGCCGAAATAGAAAAACTAAGATCGGTTGATCCCCGGGAGGATCTCGGTTTCGTTCTGGAATCTATCCGGATGATCCGTCGTGAGCTCCCCGCCGAGGTTGCCCTGATCGGATTCTGCGGGGCGCCGTTTACTCTGGCCACATATATGGTCGAGGGAGGTAAGCCGAATCCCTTCGCCAATATTAAAGCCCTGATGTATAAGGATCCGAGGGCCTTCGCTCTTTTAGGCGATAAATTAAAAAATATGGTGCGGATCTACCTGCGCGAGATGGTTGATTCCGGCGCCGACGCCATCCAGCTTTTCGATACCTGGGCGGGTACCCTGCATTCTTCCGATTTTAAAACCAATGTCCTTCCGTTCGTTAAAGAGATATTCGGAGATTTGAGAGACCTGAACGTTCCTATGACCTACTTCGTTCATAACGGCTCTCATCTCTTGCGCGATATTAAGGAGACGGGATGCAACGTCGTCAGCCTCGACTGGCGCTGTTCACTTTCTAATGCCCGGAAGATTTTTGGTAAGGAGATGGCCTTACAGGGCAATCTCGATCCTACTGTTCTATTGGGAGATGAAAAAACCATAAGAAAGAAAGTAAGAGGAATACTCGATGAGGCGGTTGGAAATGGCGGCTTCATATTTAATCTCGGCCATGGTATCCTCCCTATGACCCCAATATCTTCGGTGGAGATTATGCTGGACGAGATCCGGGGCGCAAAATGAATATGAAATCGTTAAAAGATATTCCTGAAGAACGGATTTTTAATCTTATCGAAAAGCTCGATATCCGGGGCCCCCGATATACATCATATCCTACCGTGCCGGTCTGGAAGACGGGCGATTTTACCGATTATTTTATTGATTCACTAAAAAGGATAAGCGTCGACGGAAAACCTGTAGCCGTATATATGCACTTGCCATACTGCAATTCCCGATGCTATTACTGCGGATGTAATTCCTGTATAACCCGGGATAATGATAAATTCAGATCCTACCTGGATTCCATCAAACGTGAAATCGAAACAGTCTCGGGATATTTCTCCAACGGGGCCAGTCATTGCCAGTTGCATCTGGGGGGCGGTACCCCCACTCATTTACCTGCCGACATGCTTGCCGAGCTGCTCGATTATTTTATAGAGCGGCTGCCCGGTACTTCTGATGTCGATAGATCCATTGAGGTCGATCCACGGGTTACTACCAGAGAACATTTGAGGATTCTGTCCGACCGTGGATTCAGGCGGATCTCGGCGGGATTACAGGATCTGAATCACGCCGTCCAGAAGGCGGTCAACAGGATATTCAGCGCCGATAAGATGAAAAGGTTTGTCGATTCCGCCAGAGATTGCGGATTCACCGGCGTCAATATAGACCTCATCTACGGCTTACCGCTGCAAACTCGAAAAACCTGGGCCGAGACCATAAAGGCGGTTCTACGGTTCAATCCCGACAGGCTGGCCTGTTTCGGTTACGCTCATCTGCCGACGAAAATAACGCATCAAAGAGCTATCAATGAAGGCGATCTTCCCTCCTCCAGGGAAAGGCTCGGCATGCTTCTGGACGCCAATCGGTTTTTCACCGAGAACGGTTATGAAGCGGTGGGAATGGACCATTTCGCCAGACCCGAGGATGAGCTGGCGCAGGCTAAGAGCGACGGCCGGTTGTGGCGGAATTTCATGGGATATACCAACAACGCCGGGCTGGAGCTTCTGGGACTGGGATGTTCCGCCATAAGCGAATTCAAGGATCTGTTTGTTCAGAATCTTTTTCCGCCCGAGCCCTACGAGAAGAAACTTGCCGCCGGCCATCTTCCGATTATCAAAGGATACAAACTCGACGGTGATGACGTCATCCGGAAAAAGTTCATCAATAATCTCATGTGCAATCTCGAAATCAGGATTCCATCAGGCGGTAAGCGAGGAAACTCTGAAACGGTTGATGATTTAAGGAAATCGATGAATAAAATCAGGCATTTTGAGGATGAAGGATTGATCGTTCCTGATGGCGAAGGATTTACGATCACTCCTCTGGGTCAATTATTCCTCAGGAACATCGCCATGCCGTTTGATAGGTATCTCTCGAAAGAATCGGCGGCGGCGTTCTCGAAAACGATTTAGGAAAAGCAAAAGTGAAAGCGATACTTCTGGTAAATATGGGCGGGCCATCCGCCATAAGCGAGATACCGGGATACCTGAAATCGATTTTCTCCGATCCCGCCATACTGCCCCTGCCCGGATTTTTGAGAATTCCACTGGCGGGTATTATTTCTCGCAGGAGAACCCCTAAAGTATCAGAAAAATATAGCATGATAGGGGGAGCTTCCCCTCTTTCGGGATGGACCGAAAAACTCGGAAGTCTGGTTGGAGAAAATTTCAATAGTCTTCACGCCAATATTAAAGTCGCTTACGCTTTCAGGTACTCGTCGCCCACAATCGAGGAGGCTGTTAATCATCTGAGCGAAAATAAAATCGATGAAATTATTTTGCTGCCGCTGTTTCCGCATAGAACGGGTGCCATGACCGGCTCGATTGAGAAAGAAGCGACGAAAGTGTGCGAAAAAAATAAAATAAAATTAAGATCCGTTCCCGCCTGGGGCAATCGCCGGGAGATTGTTTCCATCTGGAGCGATTATATAAACCGGGAAATAGAAAAGATATCGGGCGACTGTTTCGTCCTGTTTGTAGCGCATGGCATACCGTTAAGGGACGTCGAAAAGGGGGATGATTACCCCGATCAGGTCAAAGAGACTGCCAGAGCCCTTGGAGAGATGCTTCCGGAAAATGTCGGTTGGTCGCTCGCTTTTCAGAGCCGGGTGGGGCCGGTGAAATGGACGGGGCCATATCTCGAGGACGAAATTATTAGAATATCCAAATTATCCAAAAATCTCATCCTGGTACCACTCAGTTTCGTTTCCGACTGCCTGGAAACATTATACGATCTCGATATTGTTGCCATGAAATCGGCGAAAGAGGCCGGTTTTGAACGGGTCCGCAGGGTTCGGGTATTTAACGACGATCCGCAATTTGCCAAAGCTTTAGCTATGATCGCCTCGGAGGTGGAATAGATGGCTGATGGGGTCGCTAAACGTAGAGTAGTCATAGTCGGCGCCGGAGTGGCCGGTCTCTCGACCGCGTTTCTGATCCGCGAAAAAATCAGAGAGATCGGGTCCAACGTCGATATGGTGATCCTGGAAGCAAAACCATATGCCGGGGGGTCGACCAGAACGGATCTGGTGAACGGGTACACCTGCGAATGGGGGCCGAACGGCTTTCTCGATAACGAGCCTCTAACCCTGAGGCTAATAAAAATGCTGGGTATGGAAGATAGACTGATCCGTGCCAATGAGGCTTCAAGTAGAAGATTCATATATCATAATGGCAAAATGAGGGAGATAGCTCTGAATCCGGTTAAATTCATTAAGTCGGATATCGTCTCCCTTCCCATAAAACTGCGGATGGCTCTGGAATATTTTATTCCGGCCAGGAAAAATGGTGATGACGAAACCGTATATGAATTTGGCAGGCGCAGGCTTGGCGCCGGTTTCGCTAAATACCTGCTCGACCCCATGGTCTCCGGCATTTTCGCCGGAAATACAAAGGAGCTTTCTCTAAAGGCAGTTTTCCCCAAGATGGTTGAGATGGAGAAAAAGTATGGCGGCCTTTTTAAAGCTATGTTTGCCAGACAGAAGGAAACTCGAAAAAACGGCAAAAAACAGGGAGGACCTGCAGGGCCGGGGGGAACTCTCCACACTTTCAAATACGGTATGGGCGAATTGACCGAAACACTCGCCGAAAAACTGAAAACCGATCTGAGATTATCGTCGCCGGTAAAATCGGTAGTAAAAGAGGATGGCAAATTTACGGTAATTACCGAAAACGATAAAATCAAAGCCGATTACCTGGTCCTGGCCTGCCCGTCCTATGAGACCTCCAGGATGATCAGGGATATCGATAAAAAAGTGGCGGGATATCTGGATGAAATCGAATTCGCCCCGGTTGATGTCGTATGTCACGGTTTTAAATCGGAGAACGTCGGACGTTCTGTTGACGGTTTCGGCGTGCTTGTTCCCAGATCGGAAGGTATCCGGTCGCTGGGAACGCTGTGGAGCGATTCGATCTTTCCCGGACAGGCCCCGGACGGTTATCACCTGTTCAGGACAATATTAGGCGGCGCCTGCGATCCTGAAATTGTTAATCTTGAGGACGACGCTCTAAACGATGTAGCGAAAAAAGACCTGGCGCGGTTAATCGATATCACAAACGAGCCTTATCTCACCAAGGTTTTCAGGCATCCCAAAGGCATAGCGCAGTATACGATCGGACATCTGAACAAGGTCGCCGCTACCGAACGGATGGAAAGAGTTCTTCCGGGCCTCTGTTTTACCGGAGTTTCCTATCGCGGCGTATCGGTCAACGGATGCATAAAAGACGCTTTCAGGGTGGCTGATAAATTCCGGGACTTGGAGAAAAGCCGATGAATGTACTCTTTGCCCTATTACCTGCGGTTATCGTAGCTATTTTCGGTGGTCTCCTGGCGACCTGGCTTCACCTGGCCAACCGTCCCAACAGCTATATCGAAAAATGGGCCTTAAGGATAAGCCGGTTTCTGCTTCTCATATATTTCGTATGGCTATTATTATTGACTCTTTATCAAAAGCAGATCCCCTTTGTAAATGTCGGGCAATTGACCGCGTTTATCGGTTTTTTAATATGGGCCGCGCATCTTTATGTCCAGAAGCGGATGGGGCAGGGGATACTCGTTATTCTTCCGATATTAACCGTCATTATCCTGATTCTGTCGTCGTTAGCCCTGGGGGCTCAACCTGTGGAAATCCCCCATATATTTAAAGGTCGTATGGTGTCGTTTCATATAACGTTTGCCCTGGCCGGTGTGGCGCTTTTGCTCGGAGCCGGCGTTTACGGTTTAGGGTATCTGATTCTTCACCGGCAGATTAAAAAACGAAGGTTCGGGCCGTTCTTCTCCATGATGCCTTCCCTGAACGATCTGGACAGGCTCCGCTCGCTGACAATCACGTCGGGATGGATATTGGTGACCGTCGGCGTTCTGGGGGGCGCGGTCTGGATGCTTATCCGTAACGATCTTTATGAAGCCCTGTCCGGACATCTCGGTATCGCCATAGCGTTCTGGGTGATCGTTTCATTGATGACCGCCGCCAGCCGTTTCCGCTGGCTTCGGCAGCATCAGCTCGCCGGGTTCTCCGCGTTGATATCCGCGGTGATGATCGTTTTAATTATGATGTCGATCATAGTTACCTATCCGGGGGTAATCAAATGAATATCGAGATGATCGGAATCAATCATAAAACATCCGATCTCGCCGCCCGGGATAAAGCCGCCATAAATCCTGAACGTTTTTCGGAGGTAACCGGAATAATAAACGGGACCTCCGGCATTGACGGTTCGGCAATATTATCAACCTGCAACAGGATCGAAATCTATACCTCGCCGCGAAAACATCTATCCGATTCCGATCTGAAAAATATCTTCGGAAAAATCACCGGGCTCAAAAAAATTGAATACGAGAAAGCTTATGTTTACAGGGACGAGGCCGCCGTCCGTCATCTATTCCGGGTTGCTTCCGGTCTTGATTCTCAACTTCTGGGAGAGGTGCAGATCCTGGGGCAGGTAAAAAGCGCTTATTACTCCGCGCTGGAGATCGGCAGCGTTACCGGTTTTCTGAACAGACTGTTTTTGAAAGCTATAGAATGCGGGAAATTCGTCAGGGAGCGTACCGCCGTCTCGCAGGGCGCGGTATCGGTGGCCTATGCCGCCGTGGACCTGGCGGGTAAAATATACGGAAATCTCGAAAAGCTGAGGATTTTGATTATCGGGACGGGCGAAACCGGGCGACTCGCGGCGACGCATTTCCACGGCGCCGGCGTATCGTCCTGGAAAGTCTCCAACAGGACCCGCGAACGCGCCGAGGCGCTGGCCAAAGAGCTGGGCGGTGAGATGGTCGAGTTTCCGCCTTCCGCCGATAATATAACCTGGGCCGATATCGTAGTCTCCGCCACCGGGGCCCCGGGTTATATCATTAAAGCGGATGATATTTCGCATATTATCAAAAAGCGAGATAACCCCATCTGTTTTCTCGATCTGGCGGTTCCCCGTGATGTCGATCCCGGCCTCAGGGATGCCGACAACACCTTCGTTTATTCTGTCGATGATTTCAACGAACTCGTCGAAGCTAACCTTAAAGCCAGGAGGAAAGAGGCCGAGCGGGCCGAGAAACTGGTCGCGCAGAAAGTCGAGAGTTTTGTCAAATGGCACCGCGAGAATCGAGTTGCTCCCACCATACAGCAACTGCAGGAGATTGTTGAGGGAATCCGCCTTGCCGAGCTTGAGAAAAGCCTGGATAAATTCTCCGAATCCGATCGAGAGACCGCAGAAAAATTAACGAAATCGCTGGTGAAAAAAATAATAAGCCTTATTATATTGAACATGAAAAAGGCGAGCGTGGATAAGGACGATCTCTCGTTGGCCCGATCTGTGCTCCTGGCCTTTTCCAAAGAGGATGAATCGATAAAGAAAACGCTGGAGATACTGGATCATGAGCTTTCCCATCAATAGGCCCCGCAGACTGCGAAAAAATGAGACTATCAGGCGACTGGTTCGCGAAAACAGGATCAGCGTCGATGATCTGGTGCAGCCGCTTTTCGTTGTACCCGGCAAAAATATAAAAACTGAAATCGATTCTCTACCCGGGCAATACCATCTATCCGTCGATAGAACAGCGGAAGAAGCTTCGAGAATAACGACGTTGGGTATTCCAGCTATAATTCTATTCGGTATCCCCGAAAAGAAAGACAGCCTCGGCAGCGAGGCCTACGCGGAAAACGGCATAATTCAAAGGGCCGTACGAGAGATTAAAAAAACGGCTCCCGATCTTTTAATTATAACCGATGTATGTCTATGCGAATACACCGATCACGGCCATTGCGGCGTTATCAAAGACAACCGGGTCTCCAACGATCCCACCCTGGAGCTTCTCGCCAAAACCGCCCTGAGCCATGCCCGGGCCGGAGCCGATATCGTGGCGCCGTCGGATATGATGGACGGCAGGGTGGCGGCCATAAGAAAAACACTCGACGAGAACGGATTCAACGATATTCCGATATTATCTTATGCGGTTAAATACGCTTCAGCCTATTACGGGCCGTTCCGTGATGCCGCCGGTTCCGCCCCCCAATTCGGCGATAGAAAAGGTTACCAGATGGACCCTGCCAACGCTCTTGAGGCTTTCAGAGAGGTCGAACTCGACCTCGACGAAGGTGCCGATATAATCATGGTCAAGCCCGGCGTGGCCTACCTGGATATTTTAACCGGGGTAAAACAGAAATTCGGCTGCGTTACCGCGGTATACCAGGTCTCCGGCGAGTACGCCATGATCGAGGCCGCCGCGAAGATGAACCTGATCGACAGAAAAGCCATTATTACAGAAACTCTTTTATCATTTAAAAGAGCCGGCGCCGATTTCATCCTGACCTATCACGCCTCAGAAGTCGCCGAATGGCTTAAAGAAAAATAGCTTATTAGCAAGATCTATGACCGAATCGGAAAAATTATTTAGAGAAGCATATAAAATTCTGCCCGGCGGCGTCAATTCACCGGTAAGGGCTTTCAAGGCCGTTTCCGGCACGCCGCCTTTTATAGTATCGGCCAAAGGATGCATTTTGACCGATGCGGACGGCAAAGAATATATCGATTACATCGGTTCCTGGGGGCCGATGATCCTCGGTCACGCCCGGCCGGAGATCATCAAAGCTTTGACAGAGGCGGTAAGAAGAGGTACCAGCTACGGAACCCCATGCCCTGCGGAAGTAGATCTGGCTCAGGAGATAGTAAATAGAGTGCCCTCGATCGAGAAGATACGGTTTGTCAATTCCGGAACCGAGGCCACCATGAGCGCTATCAGGCTGGCGCGGGCCGCCACCGGGAAGGATATCATCGTCAAATTTGCCGGCGGATATCACGGTCACGGCGATAGTTTCCTGATCCTGGCCGGTTCCGGCGCCACCACGCTGGGAATACCCACGAGCCCGGGCGTGACAAAAGGCGTGGCAGGGGATACCCGGGTATTGAGATACAATGATCCCGAGGCTGTCAAAAACCTCTTTGGTATTGAAGGGCAAAAAATCGCGGCGGTTATCGTCGAACCGGTGGCCGGCAATATGGGCGTAGTACCGCCCGAACCGGGATTTCTGGAGGGATTGCGCGAAAAATGTAATCATTATGAAAGTATCCTTATTTTTGACGAGGTCATGACCGGTTTCCGGGTGGCGAAGGCGGGGGCTCAGCAGCTTTACGGCGTTACTCCCGATCTTACGGCTTTCGGCAAAGTGATCGGGGGAGGTCTGCCGGTAGGCGCCTATGGCGGGCGAGCCGATCTGATGTCCATGATCGCTCCTGAGGGGCCGGTCTACCAGGCGGGGACATTATCGGGGAATCCCCTCGCCATGGTGGCGGGTCTTGAGACGTTGAAACTGCTCAATGATTCCGTTTACAGGGGTCTTGAAAAAACATCGAAAACGCTCGAAATCGGTTTAAAGAATGCCGCAGACGGGGCTGGAATACCGGTTGCCGTCCAGAGAGTCGGTTCCATGATTACGGTCTTTTTCACCAACAGGCCCGTAAAGAATCTCGATGAAGCCTCCGCCGCCGACCACAGCAGGTTCGCGAAGTTTTTTAATTTTATGCTCAAAAACGGAATTCATCTTCCCCCGTCCGGATACGAGGCCTGGTTTGTTTCTGCCGCCCACGATGAAACTGTAATACGGAAAACCGTGGATATTGCGGCGAAAGCCTTTGAATCGCTAAAATAAAAATCTGCCCGCTTCTTATATTGCGATACTTCGTTGACAAAATAGATATTTTTATTATTTTTTAGATGGATATATATTGACTGGATTATGCCGATTCTTGCCGAATCAGGAAAGGAGGTTTTATAATCCGAAATTCAATAATTTATAAGAACTTTTCAACTCAGAGAGGGATTAAGATGAGGAGCTTAGCTAAAATCATTATCATGACATTTTTCTTGGGAATGGCCGTTATGGTCAATCCTGCCGTCGCTGACGATATCGTCTACAGCGAAAATTTCGACAGCGGCATGGGAGCCTGGTCGGGCCAATGGGGAATAGCCACGGTGCATTACCATTCGGCTCCCAACTCCATGGCCGATTCTCCGTTCGGCAATTATCCTCCCAATTCCACCATCACCGTCCAACTTACTACCGATATCGACCTGTCCACCTATCAGGGCGCCAGGGTGGAATTCTGGACCAAATATGAAATTGAACTGGGCTTTGATTATGTCTATATGTACGTATCGCCCGACGGTGGAACCACATGGAATCTCTTCCATACCTTTAATGGTGAAGGCGTAGACTGGTATAATTTCATAGCCGATCTGGGAGGCTACGTAGGCGGTACTGTCAGGTTCAGATTTACTCTGGTAACCGATCCGGGCTATGAAACCGATGGCATGTATATCGACGACTTCTTTGTCTACGGCCTTACGGAAGATAACAGCCCTCCGTTGATTCTTCACGAGGGTCCGACCGTATTCACCAGCGTCCCGGAAGAGTACACTGTCGTGGCCACTATTACCGATTACTCCGGCGTGAATAACGCCTGGGTAACCTATTCGGTCGACGGCGGCCCCGATCTGACGGCAAACGTAGACAGTACGGTGGGGGATGATTATTATTTCACCATTCTGGCCGCGGAAGCCGGAGCCCATGTCAATTATACCATAAACGCCGAGGATAATGTGGGTAATTCCGGATCGTCTGCAGAGGAACATTACGTTTCCGGAACAGTGATCTACTACGACGACGGCGAACCCGAATTTATCTATGAATTCCTGCCCAATGATCAAATCGCCGTAAGATTTACGCCCGCTTCACCATGCATGCTCGTTACAGGTTTATATAGCCTCTATACCGACATCAATCGCCCCATCGATACCGTTGACGTTAACGTCTGGGATAACGCAACCAATAATAATCCCGGCCAATCATTGATTACTCCCTTCGGGGTTTATCCATGGGCCACCCTGGAGGATCCCGAAGCCGTTACCTATGTCGATTTCAGGGGCATGGGTCTGGTGTTTGATTCCGATTTCCATATCGGTTACGCCTATCGTACCCAGTGGCCGGTAATTCTCGGCGATGATCCCGCGATTGCGAATCGATCCAACTATTATACTCTCGGGCAGTGGCTGCCGGCCTCCGCCGATTTTTTAATCAGGGTCGTCGTGGATTACAACCTGGTAGGCGTTGAAAACGAATACAGCCGGTTACCGCTGAAATTCGATCTTTCACAAAACTATCCCAATCCCTTCAATGCCAGAACCACGCTGAATTTTGCCATTTCCAAACCCGGGAAAGTGATGCTGACGATTTATAATTTATTGGGTCAGAAAGTCCAGACTTTAGTCGATGAAGATCTGCAGGCCGGTGATCACAGCGTTACCTGGGACGCCTCAAAGATGTCGTCGGGCATATACTTCGCAAGATTGGCCTCGGAAGATTCCGAAAAACGGATTAAGATGGTACTGCTGAAATAAACAAAAAGTATAGGTAATAGATAGGGGAGAGATTTCCCTCCCCTATTTTTTTGCGCGAGCTCCCTGTAACTTGTTGTCAATCTGGCAATTAAACCGATTTTGTTGGAGTGCGGGATCAATATGGTGGTTGTTGAATGGCGGCGTTTTCCGGCCTCCCGGACCGTAACCTTCTATAGGTCATTGAATTGCAATATTATTGCAGCGGGACCATCGTCATGCAAATAATACTTGACATATTCTCCTTTTCGACTAAATTGAATTGGAGCATTAAAGTATTGTTTAAAATCTTAAACTTACGCGGGTCTTTGGGGAAAAGACTAAGCGATCTTTACCCAAAACAACCAACTTTTAATTTTATTTAACGGGAGGCAAACTTAAATGAAAGAAAAGCTAATTTTCTTTGCCAGCGCTTTCCTGATTTTGGCCGTATTTGGTCTGGTTACATCGGCGAACGCGCTGACGGAGAAAGAACAGTGGGAAAAGGAGTACGGGGACGCGTACCGACTTCAGCCACTCAATCCCCCCGTCATTTTGGAGCATGGCGGGCCCGATCCGGGCGGTTATTATTACATTGATAGCTTCGATCCCGCCTTGAACCACCCTGTTTTCAACTGGACCGATATCTCTGGAATCGGCATCCCGGTTCCACTCAGCGATGATGACAATGAGGGGCCGTTTCCTATCGGTTTTAATTTCACATTTTACGGCGTAACATTTACTCAGTTCTACATCTGCTCCAATGGCTGGGTTTCGTTTACCAGCACTTCGACCTCTTTTTCCAATCGCACCATCCCATACTCCAGCGAACCAAATAACCTTCTGGCCATTTTCTGGGATGATTTAAATCCCGCCAACGGCGGTCAGGTCTATTACTACAGCGACCCCGGCACCAATCAGCTTATCGTTTCTTATGATGGCGTGCCGCATTACTCAAACTACGGCTCTCTATATTTTCAGGTTGTCCTGGATGGTAATGACAGTTCCATAGTTTACCACTATGGCTCTATGAACGACGGCGGGCATGGCAACGATGGAGCCACCGTGGGGATAGAAAATGCTGACGGCACCATTGGTACTGAGTACAGGTATAACGAGCCCGGCATAGTCGACAGCATGGCGGTATACTTCGGCTTAGAACCGCCTATATTCGGCGAACATGAAGTAAGCCCCCAGGCGTTTGTCGATTTCCCCGCGTATGGTCAGGTGGGTGACGACGTCACGGCCGAGGTGACTTTTATTAATCAGGGCAACAACATCGAGACATTTCCCGTCCGTTTAATAGTCAATTATGACGGCAACCCGATTTACAACCAGACGGATCAGGTTACCAACCTCAATCCCGGCGCTACTGTAAACGTTACATTCCCCGTCTTTACCTCCACCGACGAAGGCGTTCACGAGTTTGTGGCCATAAGCGAACTCGCTGGCGATGAAAATCCCACGAATGATACGCTGCGGATAACCTACACCGCATACGGATCTTTATACTATGAGGATTTTGAGGCTAATAATGGATTATTTGTAGGGGACGGCGACTGGCAGTGGGGTACGCCCACGTCAGGACCCGGCGCCGCTCATTCAGGTGTGAATCTCTGGGCTACGAATCTGGCGGGAGATTATAGTAACAGCATGCTGGCCCATCTACTATCCCCTCCCTTTGGGCTTTCGGATAACGCTCTTTTGGGATTCTGGCTCTGGTACGACACAGAAGCCAATTTCGATGGTTTCAATGTGAAGATTTCCACGGATGACGGCGTTAACTGGACAGTTATCACACCAACCGGCGGTTACGACGGTGTCGGTAATACCGCCAATCCCCTGAGCGGCGAGGAGATCTATACCGGTCACGTGCAGGGGTTCTGGGAATTTGAGACCTTCGACCTTTCGGCCTATGGCGGCGCGGCCGTGCTGTTTCGCATAGATTTCGGAAGCGACGCCTCCGTTACCTATCCCGGTCCGTATATCGATGATTTCACGATCTTCGGCGGCGGCGGAGTCGAACCGGGATTTGTTGCCGGCGTAGTTTCGGAGCTTAGCAGCGGCAATCCAATCCAGGGGGCGACCGTTATCGGTGGTACTACCATGGATACGACCGATGCATCAGGCAATTACCTGCTCGAGCTTATACCCGGCACCTATTCGGTTACGGCGTCGGCTCAGTATCATAATTCAGTCACGATAGACAATATCGTAGTCGTTGAGGGCGAAACCACGTTTGTCGATTTCGCGTTGCCCACGCCTCTTATAAGCGTTAATACCGAGGCTATCCAGCTGCAGGTCGATTCCGGGGAGGTTGTAACGGTTACCCGCAATATCTCCAACGTGGGTGACGGCGTGCTTGAATTCGATGTCGATGTCGTTATCGGCGATCTGATTGTTTCCGCCAATCCGGGCCGCGGTGAGAGAGTCGCCAATGCCGTCGATCCCGAGGGGGCGGCCGATGTGGCCCCGTACAGCTTCAGCGGTCCCGATCTGCCGGTCATAACTGATTACCGCGATTCCTTGTTCGTATACATGATTGAAGATGCGACGGGCGATAATGGTTGTCTTGGAGTTGAATTCGACGGTACCTACTTCTGGGTAACTGGCCGTAACGCTTCGGGCGGTGACGTTCACAAACTCCACAAATTCGACAGGGACGGCAATCTGATCATTTCCTATGATCAGGGCACCACCACAACCTGGGGTTGGAGAGACATGACCTGGGACGGCGAATATCTGTACGCCAGCGACGAGAACGAGTTCGCGAAGATCGATCCTGCAACCGGTATGAAGATCGGCACCTTGCCGATGCCTCCGGGCTTAAGCCCGGTGAGGGCCCTGGCCTGGGATCCCGTGACCGATCATTTCTGGTCGGCGAACTTCAGCAGCAATATCTACGAGTTCGATCGTTCCGGCACCATAATAAACCAGTATCCCAATTCTAAAGCGGTCTACGGCATGGCCTGGGATGACGTCTCGGAAGGCGGACCGTACATTTGGGTCAATTCGCAGGATGGTTCTCCTCAGATACAGATATCTCAGTTTGATCCGTCCACCGGCACCTATACCGGCGAAACCTGGCAGGGTTCACTTCCCAGCGGGCATACTGCCGCTCTGGCCGGCGGAGCCTGCTTCACCACCGACTGGGATCCTTCTGTCGGAGCGCTGGTTGTGCTGGGACAGGGAAGTCCCACCGATTTCATCTACGGTTACGAGATCGCCCCCTACTCAAGGTGGCTGATTGTCGATCCTGTGTCCGGAATACTGCAGCCCGGTGAAAACATCGACATGGATATTACCGTCGATTTCACCGGCGAGAATCTCAACTACGATTCCACCTACATGGCCAACCTTATAATTCACAACAACACCCCGCTGATACCGCAGATTCCGATTGTGGTCAACGGTACCGTGGGGATCGATGATGAATTTTCTGACCTGCCGAATGAGTTCTCGATCGCCCAGAACTATCCCAACCCGTTCAACGCCAGCACCTCAATTAGCTTCGCCTTGCCGGAGCAGTCTGACGTCAAGGTCGAGATCTTCAACCTGCTCGGTCAGAAGACCGCCACCATTGCCGACGGCCTGATGCCGGCCGGCTACCACACGGTTACCTGGGATGCCTCCGATGTCGCCTCCGGTGTCTACTACTACAAGATCTCCGCTGGAGATTACTCCGCTATCAGAATGATGACTCTGCTGAAATAATCTCAGAACGATTGCAGAATACACAGGGAGCCCCGAAATTCGGGGCTCCTTTTTTTAATTTATATCGCATTAGGTGGCAGGTCTCCGAGACTATCGATGCATCATAAGAAAGGCCAAAATAAATCGGGGTGAGAGGATTTGAACCTCCGACTCCTTGCTCCCAAAGCAAGTGCGCTGCCAGGCTGCGCCACACCCCGTTATTTACAAAACTTGCTTTGCGCGTCATAGCTTGCTATGACCGCAAATTCACTACATTGTTCTAAAACTTCAATATACCGGCGGTAGATCCTAAGGTCAAGGCGATTGCCTCAGGTATCTATCTTGAACGCCCTTAATATTATCGGCCTGATTTTCTCCAGTGCCCGCCCCCGGTGGGAAATTCTGTTTTTCTCCTCGGGCGGCATTTCCGCCAGCCGGATTGTTTTGTCAGCGACGATAAAGACCGGATCGTAGCCGAAACCGTAACTGCCCCTGCGATCGTCCGCGATTATCCCATCGAGAATTCCCTCTACAGTATGAATTCTTCCTTCGAAATCGGCAAAGGCTATAACGGTTTTAAATCTTGCGGAACGCATTTCCGTCGGCACACCCTCAAGCAGTTTCAGGAGCTTTTTATTATTGTCAGCGTAGCTGCAGCCCTCTCCGGCGAACCTGGCGGACTTTACGCCCGGTTCTCCATTGAGATAATCCACTTCCAGCCCGGTATCATCAGCCACGCAGGGTAGACCGTATTTTGCGAAAACCGATACCGCTTTAAGCGTGGCGTTTTCCGCCAGCGTCTCTCCGGTCTCTTCGACATCCGGGAAATCGTCGAAATCGTTCGCGCTCAGAATCTCTATCTGCAACCCATCGAGGATCTTCGAGATTTCGAAAATCTTATCCTTATTATTCGTGGCCAGTATGAGCCGCTTTTTCATCGCGTTGGTCTAATAAGCGTTTATGTCGATCAGGTTTACTTTCCCGATGCTTTTTCCAAGAAATCTCTCTCCCAGTATCTTGAATTTCCCGGGAGAATCCGATACGTAGAACCGCGTTTTACCGGCCTTCTTCGAGGGGTTGCTGAGATCCAGCCTGCCCAGAGCCTGCTTTACAGCGACCGCCGTCTGCTCGGCGGAATCCACGAGCGTTACGCCTTTTCCCATAACAGACCCGATTACACTTTTCAATAGCGGATAATGGGTGCAGCCGAGAACCAGGGCGTCGATTTTCTTATTCTTTATTTCCAGAAGGTAATCTTTGGCTATAAGCCGCGCCGCCGGCTTGTCGATATATCCCTCTTCCGCCAGAGAGACGAAGAGGGGACAGGATTTCGCGACAACTTTAAACGAATCATTTATTTTTTTTAACGCTTTCTGATATGATAAAGAGGCGATGGTGCCCTCGGTTCCAATAACCCCGATTCTCCCGTTTACGGTAAACCTCGCGGCCGCCTCCGAGCCCGGCTTCACCACGCCGATCATGGGGATACTGTAAATTCTCTTTACGTATTCCAGGGCGTAGGCGCTGGCGGTATTGCAGGCGACCACTATAAATTTAATCCCTTTTTCCAGCAGGAAATTGATGTTCTGTCTGGAGAATTTCTTTATGATTTCCCGGGACCTTGGCCCATAGGGATACCTGCCGGTATCGCCGAAGTAAATCATATTTTCATTCGGAAGCTGCCTTAATATTTCCGCGACGACCGTCAATCCGCCGATACCGGAGTCAAAAATGCCGATCGCCCTAGTTCGATGAGCTTTTGAGATTATCATACTTTTCCTTGAAAGCCACAATGGATTCGTAAATCGCTTTCGCCGTTTTTTTATGAAAGTCGTCTTTTTTCAACAATTTCTCGTCGTCCTTGTTGGAAATGAACGCCGTCTCGATCAGGACCGCCGGCATATAGGCCTTGTCCAGCACGAAAAAACCGGCCTGGTCCACGCCCCGGCTTCTGATTTTCGCCGACCTGCTTATCTTCTGCTGGATAATATCGGCAAGATCGGCCGATTCCCTCTGGAACTCCGTCTGAATCATGTCCCTGAGCGTAAAATCGAGGTCCGTAAGATATTGTTTCTGGTCCTCGATGTTTTCGAACCGGATGGAACTGTTTTCCAGCGTCGCCGCCGCCCGGGCCTGGTCGGTCTTGGCGTCCGCCAGGAAGAACGATATCAGGCCCCGCGCTTTTTTATTCCCTGACGAGTTGGCGTGTATCGAAACAAACATATCGCCGCCCACCGAGTTGGCCAGCGCCGTCCTCTTGGAGAGAGGCACGAAAACGTCATCCTGCCGGGTCATGACAGGTTTGAATCTCTCGTCATCCTTCAAATAGGAATAAAGATGCTTGGCGATTTTTAGAACGATATCCTTTTCTCTTACTTTCGACGGGCCCACGGCTCCGTAATCCTCGCCGCCATGACCGGGATCGATTACTATAACATCGATAATATTATTGCTGAAGTCTTCATCGGCATATTCCGGGGATACGAGCGAGGAATCGACAAATCCCTCGCCCCGAACGAGGATCTGGATTCTCAACGGATCGGTCCTTAATTTTGAAGTGAAGGTGAAGTCCTTGGGACGCATTCTTATCGATACCTGCGCCGATCGGTCGAACTGGTAGGTTTTTACCCTGTAGACCGCGTCCACCGGAATTCTTCGCTCCAGCGCTTCAACATCGACTTTCCCTTCCGAAATCGTGACATAGATCCAGCTGTCCTCGGTCTTGATTACGTCGAAACGGAGTTCCTCTTTCAGGTATATCTCGATCAGCACTCCATTGATTTTCTGAAACGCGTTTATGCCCGTGATATTATAGGTGAGAGGAGAAACCGTCAGGATCTTGCCGTCCCATCTAAGATCGTTAGGCGATACCTGGTTCAGGATATCAACCAGGTACCTGATGGGCAGTAGAAACGCCCCGTCCTCGAACCGGACCGGTTTGTAGATATTGAAAACCGATTCCCCCGATCTTATAAACCGCGAGAAAAGGCTGTACTCGATATCGTAGGTGTCAAAGTCGATCTCGCCTGTTTTTCGGAAGAAATCGATGGTTTCCTGCCCGCCCAGGAATCTCGCCAGCGATGACGATTCGATATAATATATCCCCTCGATTTCATGCGCCTTAAGACTGAATTTTTCGCCTTCGGGCAGCCTTATACCGGTTATGGTGGCCGCGAAGGTATTGGCGGCGCAGAATAAAATCAGAAACAGCGTTCGCATTAATGACTTATACCGAATATTCGCTCCGAAGTTCATTTCCGCCGCTTCATTTCTCTTTCCATATCCCGTCTGGTGTCGCGCTCTATTATGGCGGCTCTTTTATCGTAGGCCCTTTTACCACGGCATACGCCCAGTTCGACCTTGGCGTACTTGCCCCTGAAATAAAGCCGGAGGGGAATCAGGGTCATCCCCTTCTCATCAACCATGTTGATTAGCTTGCCTATCTCCCGTGCGTGCAGAAGCAGTTTCCGCTGGCGTTCGGGGTCATGCCCCGAATAGCCGGTTTTGTCGTAGGGTGAAATGTGCATATTCAGTAAGAATATTTCGTTCCCTCTCGCGATGGCGTAAGCGTCCTTCAGGTTAGCCTTGCCCGCCCTTAACGATTTGACCTCGCTACCGAGAAGACTAAGCCCCGCTTCAACCGTCTGCAGCACTTCATAATCGCGCCGCGCCTTACGATTGGTGGCGACTATCTTAATGTCGCTTTCCGGCTGTTTTTCCGGCTTTTTGCTCATATAAACCTTATAGCATGAACAGGGAAAACAATCAAGCAAATTAAGACGCTAAGATAAGATAATATATTTCAATTAGTTACATTTAACGCCGCGCTAAAGACTGAATCCTATTTCATTAATGTCATCTTCCTGGATTCGCTGAAATCGCTTCCCTTCAGGATTATGAAATAGGTGCCGGAAGCAAGATTTGATCCGTTAATATCAAGTATGTTTAATCCGGATTTCAATTTTCCTTCAAAGACGGTAGATACCTGCTTGCCCAATAGGTCATAAGCGACGATTCGCGCATCCGTCTCGGTTACGGCTTCTATCCTGATGGCTGAATTATTATTAAACGGGTTAGGGTAAATCGAGGAAATCCACGCCTTATTCGGGATCCGCCCCGCCGGATCATCTTCTATGCCGGTTATTGTTCCATTTTCCCACCACGACACCAGGTGCAGGTCATAGGATGACCCTATCACGTCCATATGGCCGTCGCCGTCCACGTCAACCGGGACCGCCGCAGTGGCTCGGTCATACCCCGACCTGATGACCTGTTTCTGAAAAGAACCGCCGCCCAGGTTCTCATACCAGGCCACCTGGCCGCCGTAGAACGCGGTGGCCACTATATCGTTTCCGCCGTCGCTATTTATATCATTGATCAACACGGTGAGAGGCCCGTCGAAATTGGAATCGAGGTTAATTTCGGTGAAATTCTGACTCCCGTCGTTCTCGTAAATCGAAACCCTATCGCTGGAAATCCCTATGGCGGCCACGTCAATATCGCCGTCCCCGTAAAGGTCGCCGGCGTGGACATAAAACGCCCCACCGAGGTCAAAATCGATATTCCTGTAAATGAAATTCTCCTGGCCGTCATTTTCCCACCAGGCGAGATCATCCGAATTGATAGCGGCGCTGAGGATATCGATATCGCCATCGCCGTCCAGATCGATCGCGTAAATCCCGCAGGGTCCGTCGACACCCTGGTAGATGACCCGTTCGGCGAAGTTTTCATTGCCGTCGTTTTGCCACCAGGAGATCTTATCGTCGCTTCGGGCCGCCCCGACAACGTCCATGTCTCCGTCGCTGTCGATATCGGCCGCGTAGACGCAATGAGCGTCACCGAAGTCGGTGGCGATATAATGCTTGGCGAAATTCTGGCTGCCGTCGTTTTCGTACCAGGCCACGTCGTCATCGAAACGGGCGCAGCAGAGGATATCCTGATCGTCGTCGCCGTCCAGGTCGACAATCATAATCGAGCGGGCGCCGTTGAAATAGCCGTCGATTAAATGGGTGCTGAAATTCTGGCTGCCGTCGTTTTCATACCAGATTACCTGATCGGCGGTGCTGACCGCGCAGGCTATATCGGTGTCGCCGTCGCCGTCGATATCGCCCCCATCAAGGGCGTAGGGCCCGCTTACGGACGATGCCACCGTATGTTCGATCCAGTTGATCTGCGCGGCCGCCACGGCCGGCAGGATCAATAATATGGTCGAAAATATTAAGATTTTTTTCATCCCGGTTTCCTTTTCTTGATTAGTAATCTTATCATGCGCACTCAATTAACAATATAACCGGTTTTTAAAATCCGTCAATAACCGATCTTTGAGGCTTTTTATAAATTAGTCTTGATAAAACCGGAGGCCATAGTATATTGACCAAGATCCGCCGGAGTGGTGGAACAGGTAGACGCGCTGCGTTCAGGGCGCAGTGAGGGCAACCTCGTGGGGGTTCAAATCCCCCCTCCGGCAATGAATCTGACAAAAGCCGAATTCCTGCTGTCATGCTGGATTCGACCCGGCATCCGTTAAGGACGATTATCGCTGCGTTGCCGCTTGCGAGTCACTGCCCCGCTTCGCGGGATCCGGAGACTTGCAGACAGTAGGTCGAAACCTTTATGGTTTCGACACCCTGATTGTCGAAAGGCAAGCCTTTCGACCTACGGGACTTCTCTGTCATGCCGGACCCCGATCCGGCATCCATAACGTTCGGCCTCCATAGATTCCCGATTAGAGATTTCGGGAATGACAGGATAAGACATTGGTGCGGTCGCAACCATACCGTCGGCGTGGCGACACGCAAACAAACGTTATGTAAGCTATCTTATTATCTTAAGTACAGAAGTTTTTTGACTTCAACGGTTTGGGGCGTTTCAACCCGAACGAAGTAGATCCCAGAAGATACTCTTCGTCCGGAGTTGCTTGT
>CP070813.1:1728226-1758340 GCA_020344055.1 Candidatus Zixiibacteriota bacterium
AGCTCACGAAAATAGAATGGACGCACTCGTCGTGGAACCCGGTGACCGGCTGCAGCAAGGTCAGCGCGGGATGCAAATACTGCTACGCCGAACGGATGGCTAAAAGGTTGCAGGCGGCAGGGCAATTCCGGTATCGTAACGGTTTCAAGGTGACATTACAGGAGGATATAGTCGATCTTCCCCTGAGATGGAGAAAGCCGCGCATGGTTTTTACAGGGTCAATGACAGATCTCTTCCATGAGGATATTCCATTAGATTATCTGCTGAAGATTTTCGAGACCATGCAAAAGGCTCACTGGCACATCTTTCAGATTCTTACAAAAAGAGAAAATAGGCTGGCCGAATTATATAAGCATTTGCCCTGGCCTGAAAATGTTTGGATGGGGGTAACCGTTGAAAGCTCTAAGGAAGTAGATAGGATGAATGTTCTCAGAAAAGCCCCGGCCGCTGTCAGGTTTGTATCGATGGAGCCGCTTTTAGGGCCGATTCCCAATTTCCCCACGGAAGGGATCGACTGGATTATCGTCGGGGGCGAATCGGGCCCCAGGGCCAGGCTGATGGAGCCCCGATGGGTAATTGAGATAAGAAATAGATGCATTAAAAATAAGATCCCGTTCTTTTTCAAGCAATGGGGCGGCGTTAATAAAAAGAAATCCGGCCGTATTCTTGAAGGCAAATACTGGGATGAGTGTCCTGTTCCCAACGGTATTCTCCAACAGGAATCATTGTTATTAACATCTTAAGATTGTTCTCATTTTGATCTGTCTTTACCTCTCATAGGGGCGTATTGCTGTACGCCCCCGTGGATTAAATATCTTCCTCAAAATCGCTTGACGAGTTCGAAACGTGATAGCATGTTTATCGTATATTGTAATGTATAAAATGACTCTGGAGATAAGGAGACAGAGATGAAATCCACGAAAGTACATTATAAAATAATCGGCGTTTTTGTCAGTTTGCTCATAGTGGCGATCGCGGGATGCGATAAGGACCCCGCCGGCCCCGAGCCCGAGGTTCCGACTCGCGGGGAGATCGTAAGTTCCAGTATCATAGTGGTATTACCTCCCCTGGCTATCGAGGAGATTCTGACGGCATGGATTGATCCGCTGCCGGTTGAGCTTACTTATACGGTCAATGCTGTCAAGATCGTTTACTGGACAATCAATGAAGACCTCTATTTTGTGGAGGCCTCGGGTGCGCTTTATATTCCGGTGGAAGCGGGCGGGCCGCCGGTGTTGAGTCTGCATCATGGGACAGTTACGGCCAGGGATGAGGTGGCATCGGAAGGGCCATTGGGCTCGTTGGAGGGTGTCATAGGTCTTTTTACCGCTTCGGGAATGGGATATCTGACCTGCATACCCGATTACCTCGGCTACGGCATTTCGGAAATGCTGCATCCGTATATCCACGCCGACCTGTCGTCATCAGCGGCAATAGATTTTTTGAGAGCGTCGAGGAGTTATTGCGACGATAACGGTATCACATTGGGGGAGGAGCTGTTTCTGGGCGGTTACTCCGAAGGAGGATATGTTACGCTGGCGACTCAAAGGGAAATGGAGCTCTATCATTCCGACGAGTTTGATATTACGGCGGTGGCGCCTATGGCGGGGCCGTACGATCTGGCCGGTACGGTGGAGATCGTTATACAATATACGACATACGAGTGGCCCGCCTATATGGCTTTTCTGTTCCTGTCATACGATAATATATACGGTTGGGGCAGGCTGGACGAGGTGATAAACGCCCCCTACGCCGGTATGCTTCCGGATCTTTTTGACGGCACTCATTCGCTTTCCGATATCAACAGCCAGTTGCCGAATGATATTTCGCTGCTTTTAAACAATGATTTTGTTACCAACTACCTCGCAGGTAACGAGCCGGACATTCAAGCGGCGTTCGAGGAGAATACGCTTTTGGATTGGGCCCCGAACGCCCCCATCAGGTTCTATCATGGCGACGCCGATGTGACCGTCCCATACCAAAACTCGGTAACCGCGTACGACAGCCTCACGGCAAACGGCGGAATCAGCATAGAACTTGTTACAGTTCCGGGCGGAACCCATGCGACAACGGGACCCATGGCGATTCTGGATGCTCTCGATTGGTTTGAGAGTTTCAGAATTACGCAGTTTTAGACAGCTGTATTTTACATAAAATCTATAGGTTCAATTTAAAGTATCTATCCTGATATAAGTAAATCAGTTGTGAATTATTCCAGGCGGGCAGGTAGTGATTTGAGAACTTCGATCCTGACTTAATATAATAAGTTGCTATAAAATGCTACCGAATATACAATTTTTAGCTTGACAACGATTTTTCGAATTCGCATTCTTAGGCCGGGTAGGGAATGGCAAACGTATTAAGGCCGCCGAATTTCGGCTTACAGGTAACATCGAAAAGATTACATGTCATCATCCGCACATTTAGGTAAAACTCAGTGGATTCTTGCGGCGCTCTGTGTCCTCGTTGTGGCTTTCATCGGGGCTACGGCCGGGAAATGGTTCGCCGAATGGCGTCAGGACCGGGCCCTCCGGGAAAAGCTCGAGAAACTGTATTCCAGCAACCCGGCCAAACTTAATGTCGGAGACGCTTTTCCTCAACTTGAATTGCTCGACCTCGATGAAAATGTGATTGATACAAAAACCGTTATCGATGGGCGTATGGCCCTGGTCTTTTTTCTGGCCCCCACATGTGACATGTGCTCGGAATTGATCGAGGCTTACAGAGAGCATATGGACCGATTGCCGCCGGAACTGAATACATTCGCCATATGCCCGGATACTCCGCCGATGGCCCGGTTTTACGCGGATGAACACGGCCTACCGTTTTCTCTTTACTGTGATACCGCCCAGAGTTTTCAATTCGATCACGGCGTTATAGCTTTTCCCACCCTGATGGCGCTGGATGAAAACGGTGTGATAAAGTACGTTAATTTCGGAATGATGGAGGATTACGCGCTCGAAGATATTCTCCAGGAACTTGCTCGATTTTAAGCGCGACGCGCTACGAACAATAATAATATTTAATATTATTTGGAAACCGGTAGGCTGGCCGCTGATGGTCGGCTAGTATATCGTAATACCTTAACTGAAGGAAGGGAGGTGAACTGAATGAAGAAGCTAGTTGCTATTACCTGCATCGTAGTCCTCTGCTTATCGTTCGCTGTGACGGCGTTGACACCCCCTGCTGAGGCAGGCAGACCATGTATCCAAACCTGTATCAATGACACACTGCTGATTTGTTGCCCTGTGGGCAGCACCTGGGATTGCTGGTGGGGTGGCTACTGTGATTGGGCACCGGAGCCCCCCTGGTAACAGTATCACTCCGGAATGTAGTCCAATTTCATGGGGGTCGGGGCATACCCGGCCCCTGATTTTCTATATTCAAAATTAATATTAACATGTGCGTCCGCTGCGTCCGCCGGTTTCTAATCCGCCTGTCAATTATGCCAAAAAAGACATGAAAATTCTGGATAATCTGCTATATTAGCCGCGAAGTTGAGGTGAAAATTGGGATGTGAAATATGATAAACAGAGGCTACGCGCCGACGAATAAGCCCTCGGATACGCTGGTAATCCATTGTGTTGACCATCGGTTTCAGGAGGCCTTCAAGGAATTTATTACCAACGAAATGGGAATTGCGGTGTTTAATCCGGTGGTAATCGCCGGTGGGGCGTTTGCCGTCAGTTCCGAGCATCTCAGCCGCTACAGTTATATATGGGATCAGATCGATTTTTTTGTTACCGCAGGCGGGGTAAAAAGGGTCGTTCTTATAAACCATGGCGACTGCAAATGGTATATAAAGGAGAATCCAGACCTGGAAATATCAGATCTAAAGGAGAAAGGCAAGACCGATCTCGCGCGGGCGGCTAACAATGTTAGGGAAAAATATCCCGGAATCGAGGTTGTCTCCGTGTGGTCGGAATTAAGCGGTGATTCGATCAGATTTCAAAGGATCGCTTAAGATTATATCTGTGTCATCCTGACCACGATAAAATACCTATTGACACCATAGCAAATGAGTAATACATCCATAACAATTTGATATAAAACGGGTTGGCTTGGGGCCTGCGATTTGCTGACGAGATTATTATAGAAGAAATAGTCTTTTGTTCGTGTTGGCAACAACCAAAATTAGGGCGGAAGGTAGGATTATTATGAGAAGAAGCAATTTAATTCCGGCGGCTATTTTCTTTATATTTTTTATGTTTGCCTCTGCGGTGGGCGCGGAATATGCGGTTATGATCGCCAAAAATGTGAACATACGTACCGGCCCCGGTATGGATAATTATATAGTCTGCCGGGGCGAAAAAGGCGATTTATACAATTATGTCGGCGAAGAGGGCGATTGGTACATGGTCGAGATGTTTTCGGGAGAGATCCGCTATATCGGCAAATCGGTCGGCGCCAGGTTGACGGAACAGCAACTGCTGCCCGGACACAACATGGCCGTTCCCGAATCGGAAGGCAGGCGCATGTCAATATTTAGAGATATCGAATATGCTAAAGATCGAGCCAAAAAGGAAGCCGGCGAAATCATACCGGAGGTCGTCGATCGGGAAAGATATGAGAATTTCAGGGCTATTCGCGAGGACGGTAATATCCTTTACATAATGCATGTTTACGGCGTACAGCCGGCGCTATATGATGAAATAATAAAAGAGGGCGAGCGAAAAGGCTGGTGAGCATTATTTAAATGGCAGATTGGTTATCGGTATTCCGGCCTAAACGTTAAACTTCCTATATTCTATAGAGCATCAGGTATATCAGAATACCGCTCACCGAAACATATATCCAGACCGGCCAGACCCAGACGGCCAGGTTTCTGTGCTTGCTGAATTTATCGCTGAGGGCGTAATAAAGAACCAGGATTATAAGGGGTGCCATGATTCCCGCCAGAATGACATGGGGAATAAGGATAGAATAGTAAAGGGGCCTGGTCCAATCATATCGCAGATAGGGTACCGAACCGACCTTATAATGATAAACGGTGTATGATATTAGAAAGAGAGCAGAGGTGACGGCCGCGCTGATCATAAAACGTTTATGAATAATCTCTTTTCTTTTTCTGATGAAATAGAATCCTACCGAGAGAAATACGGCGCTTATGAAATTCAGCAGGGCGTTCAGGGTCGATAGATCGGAGAACGTCATGGCAGCTCTTTGGCCAGTTGACGGATATTGTTTTGAAGTATCTCCATGCTGCTTTCGCTCAGGCCGTCATGGTAACTGCGGATACGTCCCAGGTGATCGACCAGTATAAATTTGGTGGTATGCCCGCCCGGCAGATCCTCGGCCGGGAGCATAAACTGCTCTTCGCATATTTCGGCGACTTTTTCTAAAGGCCCGCGCAGGAATATCCAGCCGTCGTCATCAACCCTCTGAAGCTCGGCGTATTCGTTCAGCGCCTCCAGGGTATCCCGATTCGGGTCGACGGAAATGGATGCGAACTGAATCTTACCGGAGCCTTTATAAAGCCGGTAGAGCTCGCCCATGTTCACCGCCATCACCGGGCAGGGACCCCTGCAGCTGGTAAAGATGAAATCATAGACGCAGATTTTGCCCTTCAGGCTTTCCGGACCCGCGAGTTCGCCGTTATGAGCCGCGGTCAGTTCGAATTCGGTTAGTTCTCCCAGGACGGGGATTCTTGAACGAGAGCGGTTGGCCTGGCTTACCACCAGAGCGGCCAGCGTCCCCAGCACAAGCATGGCGATTACGATCAGTATCAGCATCTTGGGGTAAGATCTTCCGGGGCTCATGCGGCGCTCCTTTCGTTTTTGAGGGCGAAATATGTTATTAGAACGACTCCGAATAGAAGAGCGGAGATCCACATGTGAAGTAAACGGACGACGGGGGGAATGCCTGATAAGAACAAAACTATGCCGAAAATTATCTGCAATAATCCCAATCCTGCCATTGTCCACCCGGACTGCCATATCAGAGAAGAGGGATCTCGCGATAGAAGCCTGTAGGACGTGACAAAGGCCAGAAACATGATGACAATGCCGAAAATGGCATGGATAAATGTAAGCCCGCCGATACGAAATAGAACCTCCGTGGATGAAATCAGCGGGGATTCCGCGAAAATATTCTCAATCGCCTCTCGCAGTTGGGTGCCGATAATAACCTGGACTAAAGCGGCGAGGAGCAGTATTCCCGTCAATAGCCGCGACTTTTTCGGGTATTTCCCCGCCGAATCTGGTGCGGTTCGATAATAGGCCTGGATCGATATATATATCATTAATCCGGCGATGACCAGCGCGATAATCATATGCACAGATACGATAATCGGTTTCAGACCCGACGATACCACCTGGCTGCCCTGCCATCCCTGGTATGCTGTCAGTATAGCCGCCAGAACAGCCGGAATAACTATCCGCAGATTCGATCTATAGCGTGCTATGGCCCAGATTGCGACTGCAAGTATCAAAAGGCCGACGGTTACTCCGAAAAGCCTGTTAATATATTCGATCCAGGCCAGCGTTAAATTAAATGCGGCGGCATCGATATCAGGCGGAATCTGGTTGATAGATAAAGGCGGTATCCATCTGCCGAAGCATTTGGGCCAGTCGGGGCATCCCAGCCCCGCGCCCGATACCCTGACCAGGCCGCCCATGAAGATTAAAAAATAGGTCGCCACGGTCGTGAGTATGGCAAATCGTCCGAATGCTCTCATCGAATTCTCCCGCTCAAGCGAACACAATTATAGAATTGTATTGCCGCATAAGGCAATATAAAAGCCGGTTATTGAACATCGGAGGTCGAATCCTCAACCGGTTCAGCCGCAGGTGCAGGTTCTGCTTTCTTATACATAACCGCGTTTTTCTCAATCGTTTTCTCATATTCAGGATATATCTCGCCGCGGCTTAAGATATCGAACATGGTCAGCGCCAGGAAGATCCCCAGAAAAAGGATAGCGGTAGAAAAAATGACCAGGAATATTTTTTTATCATATAGGAGATGCATAAAGATAAGCGCCACCAGCAGCGCCTTGACGGAGGCGATACCGACCGCCGCGATGGCGTTCCAGCCTTCCAGATGGATAAAAGATACGCCCACAGTCACCGCGGTAAGAAGCAATAAGCCAACCCCCACCGCGATATAGGTCCTGGCCGGGATGATGTGACGATTTTCTTGAGTAGAATGTCCGCTCATTGTTTCATCCTATCAGATACAACAACGGGAAAAGGAATATCCAGATCATGTCCACCAGGTGCCAGTAGAGCCCTGTCAGCTCCATGGGGGTGTAATATTCCGACGACAGCTTCCCCTGTATGGTTTTCCTCATGACCCAGCTTATGGCGATCATACCGGCGATAACATGTATGCCGTGCAGGCCGGTCATCATGAAATAGACGCTGAAGAAGATATGGGGATTGGAACCCTCTATACCGGTATAAGTGTAGAATTTTCCCGGGAGCTGGCCGAGATCAAACTTATGGCTGTATTCGAAATATTTGACGATCAGAAATACCGCCGCCAGAGCGAAAGTGGCAGCCAGCAGCTTTATGGATTTTTTCCTGTCGTTCAGTTGTATGGACCTTATGGCCAGGGCCATGGTCAGGGAGCTTGTTATCAAAACGATTGTATTCAGGGTTCCGAGATGTATATCGAGGTGCTTGTGAGCGTTGTAAAACATTTCCGTGTTCGCCGACCTGTAAACCGCGTAGGCGACAAAGAGGCCGGCGAAAAGTAGAATCTCCGTCAAAAGAAAAATCCACATGCCGATCTTGGCGGACTCGCTCTGCTGGGCGGCGTCGCTGAAGTGATGAGCGAGATGGGCCGGATGGCCGTTGGAATTGCCCGATGACATTTTTAGATAGTCCTTTCGGGAACTATTTTATCGTAATCATAGGGGCCGTGAGTCAATGTCGGAGTTTCTATGAAATTCTCTTTCGGCGGCGGCGAGGTGGTCTCCCATTCGAATGTCAGAGCGCCCCAGGGATTGTCTCCGGCGGGCCGCCCTTTGAAGACGGCATGTATGAGATAAA
This sequence comes from Candidatus Zixiibacteriota bacterium, assembly GCA_020344055.1. Lineage (GTDB taxonomy): Bacteria > Zixibacteria > MSB-5A5 > UBA10806 > UBA10806. The sequence goes on from CP070813.1 coordinate 1,736,218, forward strand.
CGGCCATGATGAAAAATCCTATTGCCATTATCCACGAGCCGAACGACGACAAATCATGCAACGGCTGGAACTTGTCCAGATAGCTGTAATATCTGCGCGGCATCCCCTTGGCCCCCAGCACGAACTGCGAAAGAAACGTTATATTGAAACCGACGAAGGTGAAAGCGATGGATATCTTCGCCCAGAGTTCGTTGTACATCCGTCCCCAGAACTTGGGCCACCAGTAATGCAATCCTCCGAAAAATGCCATTACCGTCCCGCCCACCATGACATAATGAAAATGCGCCACCACAAAATAGGTATCGTGAAGATGAACGTCGGTGGCCAGGGTGCCGAGAAACATTCCCGTTAGACCGCCTATGGTGAATAAAAACAGGAATGAGAGCGCGTACAACATCGGCGTATCGAAACGGATTTTCCCCTTGTACAATGTCGCCAGCCAGTTGAATATTTTGATCCCCGAAGGTATTCCCACCAGGAAGGTGAGAAATGAAAAAATAGCCGAGGCCAGTTGAGACTGACCGCTGACGAACATATGATGGCCCCAGACCAGGAAACTGATGAACGCTATGGCCAGGCTGGAAAACGCTATGGCCTTATAGCCGAATATCCTTTTTTGCGAGAAGGCGGAGATCAGTTCGCTGATGATGCCCATGCCCGGCAGTATCATTATATATACGGCGGGATGGGAATAGAACCAGAAGAAGTGCTGGAACAGGACCGGGTCCCCTCCCATGGCGGGATCGAATATCCCTATCCCCGCCACCCGTTCGAGAATAAGAAGCAGTACCGTGATGCCCAGAACCGGGGTCGCCAGCACCTGTATTATGGCGGTGGCGTACAGTCCCCAGACGAAAAGCGGGAGCTTGAACCAGGTCTGTCCGGGAGCCCGCATCTTGTGGATTGTAACAATAAAGTTCAATCCCGTGAAGATTGAAGAAAAGCCAAGGATAAAGACGCCCAGGGTCATGGCGACAACTGACGTTGACGTGGTGGTGCTGTAAGGGGTGTAGAATGTCCATCCGGTATCCACCGATCCCGTCGACATGGATATCACCGCGAATACGGCGCCGAAAATGTATATCCACCAGCTCAGCAGGTTCAACCGAGGAAAGGCCACGTCTTTGGCCCCGATCATCTGGGGCAGGATGAAATTACCCATGGCGGCAGGTATGGAAGGTATGATGAAAAGAAATATCATCACCGCGCCGTGGAGTGTGAATATCTGGTTATATGTCCTGGCCTCCATGATATCCTTGCCCGGGCCCAGGAGTTCGAGCCGAATAAGGATTGCGAAAATTCCTCCCAGCGCAAACGCGGCCATGATGCTGAAAAGATACAAAAGCCCGATACGCTTATGATCGAGAGTGAAGAGCCACGATCTTATCCCTCTGCTGGCATTAAGGTAATTTACTTCCGGAATCTTATTCATTTTCACAACCGTTATTTTAAGGATTTTATGTATGCTATTAGAGCGTCGACCTGTTTATCGTTCAACATTCCCTGATATGTCGGCATCACGGGCTGGTAGCCTGCCGCGATGGAGGATTGGGGTTCGAGAATCGATTCCCTGAGATAGTTCTCATCGACTGTGACCCGCTCGCCGCCGGCCAGCGGCCTCTGTTTTCCGACGATGCCGTTTAGCGCCGGGCCGACCGCCGATGTGCCGTCAACGTTGTGACATGTATGACAGGCCTTGGTCCTGAAAAGAGCCCGGCCGTAATCGACCGGGGTCGCCCCCTCCGCCGTCTCCGTGCCGCTTTCAAGCCATTCTTTGTATTCTCTTTCCGATACCACCCTGACCCTTCCCAGCATCTCGGAATGCCTGTCCCCGCAGAACTCCGCGCACATGATATCATAACTGCCGATTGCGGTGGCTTCGAACCAGGTTAACGTATACCTGTTGGGAAGAACGTCCATCTTTATCCTGAATGCCGGTACGTAGAAACTGTGGATGACGTCCCGCGAAGACATGAGGAGCTTTACGGGTTTTCCCAGCGGCACCACCAGCTCGTTTACCGTATTGACGCCATCGGGATAATCGAAGGACCAGAACCATTTCTGGGCGGTTACCTTCACCTCCATAACGTCTCCTGGTATGATGTTCATTTTCATGTAGACGTTGAAGCCCCAGACGAATACGATTATGACGAGAATTGCGGGAATGATCGACCAGGCGAGTTCGAGCCTGGTGCTGTGGGTAATGCCGGGCGTGGTGCCATCGGCGGCCGCTTTTCTGCCCCTGTATTTAAGGCCCAGATATACTATGCCGAAAAGTACAATCCCGAAAATGGCGATGGAGGCATAGACTATAAAATAGAAAAGGGCGTCGACATCGCCGGCTATGGTGGAGCCGCCGGGCGGTAAAAGCAATGTTTCGGTGGTATCCATATATTTTTTATTCGGCGCCTTCCTTCGCGGCCCGGGCCTTTCTGCGCCTGTCCCTGTACCATAATATCCCCAGGAAAACCGCCAGTATCGCCAGCGTTAAAGTCCCCCCGAGCCGCATGACGTTTCCGGCAAAGATAACATACCCGCCGGCGTCGGGATCGTAATGGTAACAGTACAGGATTATCCTGTCTATCGTATTTCCTATTTTGCCTTCCGAGGCCTCAAGGACGGCCATACGGAAATCTTTACTCTCATATTTGATGCCGTAAAGGTATCGGGATATCCTGCCCTCCTCGGTAAGGACAACCAGAACCGCGGCGTGGGCATACATATCTTTTGACTCGTCGTAATAATACTTGAAACCGACAGCATCGGCCAAGCCCCTCGACTGGTTCTCGCTTCCGGTAAGAAACATCCAGCTGGCGTGATCTTCCGGCACCCCTATTCGACCAAGATATTCTTTCTTCTTGGCGGAGGCCAGCAGCTCGGTTTCCCGGGAATCTATCGAAACGCCGACTATCTGGTAATCCTCGCCTAATTTCAACGAGGACTCATTCACGGTTTCAACCATACCGCTCATAATAAGGCCGCATAGCATGGGGCAGGAATAGTACCCCAGAATAAGAATCACCGGTTTTCCCTTATGGAAATAATCGCCCAGGGTAACGCTGTCCCCGCGATCATCGACGAAGGTAAAATCGAGCGGGATATTTTCGTTGAGACGCTCCTCCACATCGATGTCCCTCAGCCGGGCGGGATCGTCTTCGATGAGTTGAGAATATGACGATTGAATCAATAATGACATGTTGAACGCCAGCGCAATCGCCGGAAGTATTAAGAATCTTTTTAACATGTATAACATGGGTTTTTCAGGCTACTTTTTGACCGTATTCTTTGATGAAGCCTCATCGACCGCTAATTCCATCGCTCTTTCGATGGGGATCCGGTAAATCCCCTTTTCTTCATCGAGCAATTTGTAGCCTGTGAGCTCTTCCTTTTCCCTTTCTCTTAACTTAATCAGCGCTTCAGATCTCGGTTTCTCGACATATTCGTGATAGTACCTCTCCTTAACGAGGAGGAAATACTCCACCAGAGCGACAATAATAATAACTACGATAATAATTCCCGCGATCCCCCAGAACAGGACTTTTTTTGTACTGATATCCCGTTTTTCGTAGCCAACGTTCTTGTTGTTTTCCTGTCCGTTCATACCTAACTTATTATTTTAATTGAATTTTCCAGCCGGGGATCATTTATTGGCACCAGCGGATGAGCATTTATATTCCGCAGGAACCTCCATACAAAAAATCCCCCGATCCCCATCATACTTGTTATATCCATCCAGGAAAATTGGACGCCGTGATGATCATATGACGGCATAACGATCCAGTAGATGTCTATCCAGTGCATGAATAATATCCAGACGCCCATTACCGTCATTACCGGAATATTTCTCTTGATCTCCATGGGGAAAAGGACGAAGAAAGGTATCACGAAGTGGCCAAATACTAGAATAAGCGATATGATTTTCCAGGAACCGTCCCATCTGTGCAAGAACCACACGGTCTCCTCGGGGATATTGCCGTACCAGATGAGAAAATACTGCGAGAAAGCCATATAGCCCCAGAAGATCAGAAACGCGAATATCAGCTTGCCGAGATCGCGAAAATGCTCCAATGTTATGGTTTCCGCAAGTATCCCCCTTTTTCTCAGGGAGATGATATAAATGGTTATAAAGGATAAAAGGCTCAGGAAGCTGCCGGCGAATACGTAAACCCCGAAAATAGTGGAGTACCAGTGAGCGTCCAGCGACATCAACAGGTCGAAAGAGAAGAAGGTTACGGTAACGGCGAAAAGTATCATCCCCGGAGCGCTGATTTTCACCGCCCTGCGCAAAACAGAATCATTATGTTCCATATCCTGCCTGAGGGATAACCTGAACAGATAGCGGCTCAACAGAATCCAGATTATAAAATATATAACAAGGCGGATAATGAAGAACGGAACGTTGAGGTAGGCCGATTTGCCTTGCAGCAGGTGATCCGATCGGACGGCGTCGGCGTGGCTCCAGTGGTAGAGATCGCCCAGGCCGAACAATACCGGAAATGCGAAAATCGCGACCAGCGGCATTATGGACATAACATTTTCCGCCAGTCTTCTTATAACCACGCTCCAGGTGGCGTTGGTAAGATAATGTATCATTACAAAGAACAATCCCCCCAGCCCGATGGTGCACCAGAAGACAAAAGCGACAAGATACGAGTGAAAGAACTGTTCGGAATCGATAAAATAGCCAAACAGGCTCAGGGCCAGGGCGGCGATGCCGACTACCAGGTAGATCCAGCCCCGGTTTTTTACATCTGAAAACCTGTAACTGTTTTTATCGAATCCCATTATTTAATCTTATCCCGCATTTCTTCCGGAATATCGTTTATGGTTGCGTTCCGGCTTCGTTGAAGCGCCCTGACATATACGACGATTGCCCAACGATCATCGGGGTTTATCTGGTGCCGGTATGCCGGCATGTTGCGAACGCCGTTGGTTATAACATCATATATCTGGCCGTCAGGCATCTCTCTGATCCTGTCGGTATGGAACGATGGCGGCGGAAGGTAACCCTTGTCGATCATAATGCCGCGGCCGTCGCCGACCCGGCTGTGGCAGGGCGAACAGTAAATGTTATATCGCTCCTGACCGCGCTCCATTCTATTCATATCAATCTCGATGGGAGCTTTATTGATAAACTTGCCCCTGGCGTTCTTGCCTTCGTAATACTCGACATCCTCGCGAAGATACCCGCGGGCCACGGTGCCGTCGACCGGTTGCCTCATGGTTGAGCGATCTTCAAAAAATCTGCTTTCCGATTGGGGCTTGTATTTTTCCTGCCTGTCCATGTTGGGGTTGAGATGAATAGGCGGCTTGTCCGATGGTCTCTTGCGGTAACATCCGCTGGATATCAACAATAGCGTTAATAGAAATACAATTGAGGCGAAACCGAAATATTTTAAATAGCCCGCGCGCATTATTGTGCCCTCAATAGCTCGATATCTTTTCCGCCGATCGATTCGAGGAATTTTGAGGTGCGATGGGGATTAAACCTGGGGTCACCCGCTTCCACGCTGATAAAGAAACTGTCATCAGAGAACCTGGCGAACTGTTTGGAATAAAATACGGGGTGGAATAATCTCGGCAGACCGTTTAGAATGAGCATACCGAAAAGCGCGGTGAAAGCCGATAAAAGAACACCCACGGCAAAGGTCACAGGAACGTAAGCCTGGAAACTGAATAACGGTTTTCCTGAAATCACCAGGGGATAGTCGATGGCGCTGGTCCACCACTGCAGAAGCAAAGCGCCGGAGGTGCCGATCAAAGCCGATATGCCCACCAGCCATCCCAGCGGGGATCTTTTCAGTCCCGTGGCCTTATCCATTCCGTGTATAGGGAACGGCGAGTGGCAGTCGAATTTGATATAACCTGCGTCACGGATTTTTTCGGCCGCCTTTAATAAACCGGCCGAGTTTTCAAAACGGGCGATAATCCCCAGGATATCATTATTCATCGAGACCTCCTGAGGTCCGGGAATGCGGATCGGCCTGGGGCAAGACGGCCTTTACCTCGGTCATGGATATCATGGGCAAAAACCGTATGAACAACAAAAACAGGGTGAAGAACAGTCCAAACGATCCCACGAAGGTGCTGATATCCCAGAAGGTCGGCTTGTAATAATCCCAGTTGGCGGGCAGGAAATCGCGGGAGAGGGATGTTACCACAATAACGAATCGTTCGAACCACATGCCCACATTTATGAGTATGGAGGCGACAAACATCACCGGGACGGCGCGACGCCACCTCTTTACCCAGAATATTTGAGGAACCAGCACGTTGCAGGATATCATGATCCAGTAGGCCCAGGCGTAATTGCCGAAGGCGCGGTTTAAAAAGACGAACTGCTCGTATATATTGCCGCTGTACCAGGCTATGAAAAACTCGATGCTGTAGGCGTAGCCCACCATCATGCCGGTTAATAGCATGATCTTGTTCATCTTTTCCAGGTGGTCAATGGTGATGATATGTTCGAGGGAGTATATCTTTCTGGCGATTATAGTTAGTGTTACAACCATGGCGAAACCGGAGAATATGGCGCCGGCTACGAAATACGGGGGAAATATGGTGGTGTGCCATCCGGGGAGAATGCTTACGGCGAAGTCGGTGCTGACCACACTGTGGACCGACAAGACGAGCGGTGTGGAAATGCCGGCCAGTATCAGGTAGGCCAGCTCGTAATGTCTCCACTGCCGGTTACCCCCGCGCCAGCCGAGAGAGAGTATTCCGAAGACCAGCTTCTTTAATTTCTTCTTGGCGCGGTCCCGGAAGGTAGCCAGGTCGGGGATCAGGCCGGTAAACCAGAACAAAAGCGATGCGGTGAAATAGGTGCTCACCGCGAAAACGTCCCACAAAAGCGGGGATCTGAAATTGGGCCACATGCTCATCTGGTTCGGGATCGGCGCCATCCAGTAGGCCACCCATATCCGGCCGACATGGATGCCGGGAAATATGAGAGCGCACATTATGGCGAACAGGGTCATAGCCTCGGCGAACCTGTTGATAGAGGTTCGCCAGCGTTGACGTAACAGGAAAAGAATCGCAGATATAAGAGTACCGGCATGACCGATACCGACCCACCAGACGAAGTTGATTATGGCCCAGCCCCAGCCCACGGGATTGTTCAGCCCCCAGATACCGACGCCCTCCCAGACCAGATAACCGATGGAGCCCAGGAGAACCAGAAGAAGTGAAAACGCCGCCCCGAACGCCACAAACCAGACCGGCGGAGTTTTCCGCTCGGTGATCCCGCTGATCTTGTCGGTTAAGCTCTTGAAGGAGAGCTTATCTCCGGTAACTTGCCCCGGATTGGAATACTCAGCGATATTTTCGGTTCCGTTGGCCACTGTTTGTTACATCCTCTCAGACATCATCGGACTTGTATCCCTTTAATAATGGATTGGGATTTCGAATCTTCGCCAGGTAGGAATTCCTGGGCCTGACGTTGAGCTCTCCAAGGAGATCATGATTTCTTTCATCAGTCTTTAATTTCGATACATTACTTTCGGGATCGATAATATTACCGAAATGTATTGCGTTGGCCGGACAAGCCTGCTGGCAGGCTGTTAATACCTCGCCGTCCTTAACCGTTCTGCCTTCAGCTTTGGCGTTGCGTTTTGCCCTGGTCAGCCTCTGTATACAGAAGGTGCATTTTTCCATGACTCCCCGCGACCTGACGGTGACATCGGGATTCTGCGCCATCCTGATTACCTCCGGCATATCCTTCACGTAATTAAAGAAATTAAATCTCCTCACTTTATAGGGGCAGTTGTTTGAGCAGTAGCGGGTCCCTATGCAGCGGTTGTAATTCATGGTATTAAGGCCTTCTTTATCATGGGTGGTGGCGGCCACCGGGCATACCTGCTCGCAGGGAGCGTTCTCGCACTGCTGGCAGGCGACGGGCTGATGAACAATTTGCGGGTCGTCGCTATTGCCCACATAATATCGGTCGTTTCTTATCCAGTGCATCTCCCGCCCGCGGGATACCTGCTCCTTGCCGACTATCGGTATGTTGTTCTCGCTCTGGCAGGCGATGGTGCAGGCGCCGCATCCGATACAAACGTTCAGGTCGATCACCATACCCCACTGGTATCCCCGGCTGTAGTCGTGATCGGGGAATATCGATTTTAACGGCGGATGCTCCACCATCTCTTTGGCGAATGACGGGTTTCTTTTGAATTCCTCAAGGTCGGCCTCGCGGACAACGGGCCTCCCCTCCATGCTGTTATGATCCTGGGTGTTGGCGAAATCATGTCTGCCGCCGGTTCTGATTATGGATGCCCCCGTCAACATAAATCCATTCGACGAATCCATTAATTTATATGTATCAAATCCGATTCCCTTACAAACCCGCCCCGGGAATTCACGGCCATAACCTAAAGGCAATGATATGGAGTAATCGGCCTGCCCGGGGCTGATCCATATCGGAATATCCAGTTTTTTGTTTTGATGTGAAATCTCAATTATATCGCCGTTTTTCAATTCCAGCTCTCTGGCCGTGGCGGGGCTTATAAGCGCCGCGTTATCCCAGGCGAGTTTCGTTATGGGATCGGGTAGCTCCATCAACCAGCCGTTGTTGGCGTACCTGCCGTCGTATAATTTTGAAGGATGGAACGTTAATTCGAGATGGAATGTTAACTTGGGATTGAATTCTGCAGTAAATGCCAAGCCATCATCAATTGGCACCTCTTTTATCATTGAATCATATGGACGCTTGAGCCGAGGATTGCGATTCGGAAGGAAACTATTTTCGAGTAAGCCATCGTGAAGAATTAATCGCCACTTATCCTCGAAATTCCGAGTCCCCAGAAATTTGATCCATGTCTCTCTAGTAATATCGTACCCTATTCTTTCATCACCGCTTGATATGAGATTGTAAAACTCCACGTTGGATTTTCCGCCGAACAAGGGCTCGATCATTGGCTGTATCACACCTAAAGTACCGTCGGCCGCGCGAACATCTCCCCAGCTTTCGAGATAATGAGCACGGGGGACATGCCATTCTGTCATTGTAGAAGTCTCATCATAGTATTCGCTGAAATGTACTGAATGTTCGAGTCTGTCCATCCAGTATTTGAATTCGTGTTCGGACGGCACATTATAGGCGGGATTGCCGCCTATGATCACCAGTGTCTTGACATTTCCATTCTTCAAATTCGTCATAAGTCGTGCAATGTCGTGCCTATTGGGTAAGGAAGTGTCTTGAATTTCCTTAAGCGTGACGGTATTGCCGATGTTTCCAAGCAAGAAATTTATAGCGAACACCAGCTCATGAACCTCCTGGGATTGATTGCGCCCAGCGATTACGATACACCTGCCTTTAGCTTTCTTTAGATCATCCACCACTGCGGAAATCCATTCCATATCGAATTGATCCGAAAGAGACTTATGGGCAGTAAAAGACGGATAGATATTCAATTTATCAACCAGGACGTAAAGAAACTCGTAAATCCTGTTGCTTGACAACCGCATCCTGTGGTCGGCCACGCTGCCGGTTACCGAATAAGCGCTTTCCACAACATACAGCCGGTTCATGGCATTACCGTTTTCGGTTACATTGCGCTTCTCGGCGAATCCGCGGGCGGCGGATATATTTTCGCTTTCGGTCTGCAGGAAATCGGAGTCGAGGGAGAGTATCACGTCGGCTTTATCGTAATGATATACCGGTCTCAGGTCCTCGCCGGTTACTTGCTTTATCGCTTTATAAATATTCTCATCGCTGATGGGCTCGTATGTAGCCCAATGTGCTCTGGGGAATTTTTTAGCGAAATCGTTTTTCAGCCTGGCAAGGGTGGGAGAGGAGAACGATTCCGATAAAACAGCCAGTCCCTCACCCCGATTTTTCGAAAACTCTTCATGAAGCCCTATCCAGAAGGCAACAAAATCTTCGTAGCTTTTCTTGCTTCCATTATGTTTTACGCTTCTGGAACGGTCGGGATCGTAGAGTCCGAGGATGGATGCCTGTATAAGAATATCCGATGATCCCATAGTAGAGGGATGAACCGGATTGCCCTCGATCTTGGTCGGTCTGCCCTCGTGGCATTCGACTATAAGCCCGTAAGCCGAGTTACCGAACGGCATGCTGGTGGCGTAATAATTGGGAACTCCCGGTATTATCTCCTCGGGCTGGCTGACATAAGGAATGATCTTCTCCACCGGCCGTCGGCAGCTTGCGAGACCGGCCAGGGCTAGAGAGGCTCCCATCAACGACAGGAAGTTCCGGCGGCTGAAGGAATTATCAGTTTCCTCCTGATACCGTTGTAAAAGGTATTTCCTGTATTCCGGCGAATCGGCCAGTTGATCGAGGCTCTGCCAGTATTTTTGCGCGTTATTTTTAACTTTCTTGCTCATCTGTGACACGCGGAACAATCGGTTTTGGGGTTGATATCCTTATCCCCCCTTATTATTTTAGCTAACTCCATTTGATTATCAGGCGGAGTCCAGTACATATTGGTAATCTCTGAAACGGGCCTTAGATGCATATCGGGATTCCTGTGGCAATCCAGGCACCAGGACATGCTCAAAGGCGTATTTTGCCTTACCACCTCCAGCTGGTTTATATTGCCGTGACAACTGGCGCATCCCACACCGGCCCGCAGGTGGACGCTGTGATCGAAATAGGCAAAATCAGGGAGCTTGTGAATCCGAATCCATTGCATCGGCTTTTTCATCTCCCAGCTTTCCCCTATCTTGGCCAGTTTTTCGCTGTCCGGTTTTATGAGCTTATGGCAATTCATGCAAGTCTGCGTGGGGGGAACGTTGGCGTGCGGCGATACCTCCACCAGGTTGTGGCAAAAGCGGCAGTCGATCCCCAGGTCGTCGTTATGCAGCTTGTGGCTGAAGGGGACGGGCTGAACCGGTCGATAACCTACATCGGTATACCAGGGCGAGAAATAATACCACACAAATCCGATAACGCCGATGACGATTATAATAGCTCCGAGAGCGATGAAAGGAGGGAGTTTGTTTGTCCATTCGGGGAAAATCTGGGCCACGAAAATCCCTTAGTTGATCATCAATTCGAACATTCCCAAAATCAAATTACATCAACAAACGCCAGAGCCGAGAGCATGGCGAATAGATAGACTATCGAATATTGAAAAAGTCCCCGGTAACGGCTCCGGCATTTTTTTCTTTTCGCCATGAACGATTTGTATATAAAAATGGTTCCAAAAACCAGCGAAAAGCATAAATATATCCGGCTGAAACTTATAAAAAGCGGCGCGAAGGTTACGCATACGGTAATTATGGTATAGAATAAGATCAGATTCAAAGTCTTATTATCGCCCTTCACAACGGGCATCATTGGCAAATTCGCTTTTACATAGTCGTCCCTGAAACAGAGCGCCAGGGACCAGAAATGGGGGGGTGTCCATAGGAAAATCAAAAGAAACATTATCCACGGCAACAACGCCGTCGAACCGGTGGCTGCGGTCCAGGCGCCCACGGGAGCCATTGCTCCGGCGATTCCGCCTATTACGATATTCTGGGAGGTCCTCGGTTTCAGCCATAAGGTATATAAAAGACCGTAAAAAAGTATGGTAGAAAGCGCAAGCGTACCCGTAAGCAGGTTAAAGGCCGATGCCAGCAGGACAACCCCTCCGGCGCCTATTAATATGGAGAATATCAGGGCTTGACCGGGGGTTATTTTATTCTGAGGCAGAGGCCTTTTTCCGGACGTCCGTTTCATCTTTGTATCAATATGTCGCTCGAAATACTGGTTCATGGCGTTGGCGCAACCGCCGGTCAGAAACAATCCCAGAAGGAATATAAAGAACCTGTCGGGGTCAGCGATCATGCTGCCCTCCGCCACGAGGGCGGAGGTACCCGCCGCCAGAACCAACAGCATTATTCTGGGTTTGGTAAGTTTGAATAAATTCAATCCCGGCGCCATCATATTTGCAAGATCAAAAATCCCTGTCGTTTAGGTTGCCGGAAATAATTAATTTAATTGGAGAATAAATTCAAGCGAATGTTTTTAAAATCGGGATTTTATCGAAACATCAATTTCGCGCTAAAAATCCATATTGACAGTAGCCGGATAATATAAAAGAGGTTCGGCATGCCCGAATATCGGGTCCTTCCTTTATCAATGGACCTGTATATCCTGATGATGTAACATAAGTTCATTATATACGATAAAGAAATTATGAAAGCTACTTGGCGGAGTCTCTTATCTGGGTAATTTGCAGGATCCCGTCCATTCTTTTGAAACTGAAATTGCGGGCCAGGGTCTGCTTGATACGCGTTAGAGTTACTTTGGCGCTTCCCACGCTGGTGCCGGCGAGGTCGGCGATCCATGGAAAATCTCGAAACCTGTCCGGATTTTCAAGGATTTTGACGGCGATCTTCTTGTTTTTATCTCCCCGGAATTTTTTCCGGGCGAAAACAGTCATGGTCTCCAGCGCCTTCCTGGCCTGGATCTCCAACGGTTCGGGATAAAGCTCGTCCAGCGCCGGATATTCTTTGTCCCGGCTTTTTATCAAATCATTAAAGGGATCGAGCTGCTCGATCGATTCGGTGATTTTAAAATTGTTCAGGTTCCAGCGTCTCTTGGTATCGGCGAATATATCGATAACATTTCGAATTATGGTTTTCTTTATGGATTTGAGCAACCGGTCGCCGCCCGCGGTGGCGGTATATCGCCCTATTAATTCAAAAACGCCGTATTCCAGATCTTCGAGTAGTTCGTTATTTAAGCTGCTGCCGTCGCAGGTGAATACGCGAGTCGCCAGGTCCCTTAAATGATCCATCAAAGGCCGCAGTGAGGACCGGTTTCCCTGACAGAACTCATTTGTGCATATTATGAAATTTTCACCGTTATCTTCAAACCAGCGTTCGATTTTCTTTTTTATTTTTCCTTCTAGTCTGGGGATATTCCCCATTACCACCTCCGGATTTAAAGTGTTTTCACATTAAAGCCGGGCCAAAAAGGTTGGTGTCGACGATTCTACTTTTTCGTGGCATAACCGCCGTCAATCAATTCGAGAGGTTGCGCGATCATTAAATCTTTTTCGACTCGGATTTCCTGCGCGGGATTGCCGTAACGAGGATTGTTAATGACATCCTGACAGGGAAACGCCGGCCCGAAAATGGAGATCAAAAACGCGTACAAAACCTGAGGAATTATCATCAGCATCTAAACCTCCTATTTTTTCTTTCTTATTTTCTTGAGAACCTTTTCCTTAAAAGGCGCATAAGACCTCAAATTTCTGAGCATCTCGTCTTTTAACAAAAAGGTCTTAATTTCTTCATTTTCATGCCAATTCGGATAAAGCTCGATAATCTTCTCAATCCATTTCTGGCTTTTTTCAAGCTCCCCTTTTCTCGAATACCAGCCGGCGATATTCGCCATGGGCGGTATCGCCATATTATCGATGAAGTGGGCTGCCAGATACATCGCTTTGCTGAACTCTTCGTGCCCCTCCTTCTGCGCCACCAGGGCCATATTGTTAATGGCGACCCGCACAAAATAGGAGCTGTTGCGTCTTACCGCCAGCTCCAGGGCCCTGCCGGTAGATTCTATGGCTTTATCATAGCTCCCGAACGGCCTTAGCATCATGTTAAGCGCGAACTGCAGGTTTAGTAATCCCGGTTCTTCGGGATAACTTTCTATTTCTCTCTCCAGCCGCTCTCGGGCCTCCTCGAGCTTTTCTTCGTGAATCAGGTGGCTGATCTCGCTGCCGATCTTTTTAATATGCTCGGGATCAGTATCCAGTCCCTCGTCGCGGGCGTCGCGAGAGGGCATACTGAGAGTCCTTTTGCTGAGCTCCTTGCGGAGAGCCAGTTCTCTTTCATCAATGGAATCAGACATGAATACAGGCCTATCCCTTGAGATACCCCTTTTTATTATTTCCGGACATATTTTGACCGCCATCTAATAAAGACAATCGGTTAACAGAATTTGATCCGAAAAGCTCCGGCGTAACTATTAACATCAATAACAACAATGAGTTAACCGGTACAAAATAATGGGAGTTTGCCGGACATCCAGAAGGTCCGACGGTCAGATATCGTGAGCATTATCTTTCTTTTATAAAGAACAAGACGACCATGCCAAAGCCCGCTTATCTCTTTGTAATGATAATAAAATCGTGTCCCGGTTTCAAGGGGAAAATGCAATAATTGACAAGGCGGGATTACAATATTTCCCCCGAAATAATCGCTTGACGGACCGGATTTTTTGGTTATTTTGCCGATTAGCCAAATAGGTTATTATGAAAAACCGTAGGGTAAAAGCAAGATTAGAGGAGCGAGCCCGGGTAATCAAGGCCATGGCTCACTCCTCCCGGCTCTTCATAATCGAGGAGCTGGCAAAAAAGGAACGATGCGTCCGCGACCTGACTGAAATGATAGGTTCCGACGTCTCCACCGTGTCGAAACATCTGTCAATTTTGCGGGAAGCCGGCATAGTGGAGGACGAAAAACGGGGTCTCCAGGTTTATTACAGCCTTAAAATGCCCTGTATCCTGAACTTTTTCGGCTGCGTTGAGAGCGTATTGAAAGCCAAGGCCGACAGTTATCAAAAGGCGGCAAAGTAGTTCCTTGAAGTACCCTCGGCATGGATTGACGATGCCGATAAGGATGCAATAGGTCTTCTCAAATATGAACTTTAAATCCGAATGGAAACCGCTCGCGGCTATAGCAGCTGTATTCTTAATATTCTATTTCCTTCCTTTTGATTCCGGCCGTGTTCAGAGTTCGATCCTCGAAGCGTTCTACCTGACCGGATGGTACGCCCGCGAACATGTGATACTTTGTTTGATTCCCGCCTTTTTTATCGCCGGCGCGATTGCGGTTTTTATCCGCAGGGATTCGGTAATCAGGTATCTCGGCGCCGGAGCCAACAAGATATTATCATACGGTGTCGCTTCCGTATCGGGATCGGTTCTGGCTGTCTGTTCCTGCACGGTTCTCCCGATTTTCGCCGGCATTTATCGTATGGGGGCCGGTATCGGTCCGGCGACCGCGTTCCTCTATGCCGGCCCGGCCATAAATGTGCTGGCCATCATATTGACCATGCGGATCCTGGGGCTGGAGCTGGGGATAGCCCGCGCCGTAGGGGCGGTGCTGTTCAGCGTTATTATCGGGCTTTTTATGCACCTGTTTTTTATTAAAGACGAAAGCGAAATAAAAAGAACGGAGCTGGCATCAACGGGATCAGACGTCGATCGGCCGCTGGCGCAAAACGTAATTTATTTCGCCGTAATGATCGGCATCCTGGTTTTCGCCAATTGGGGGAAGCCGGAGCAAGTGACGGGAATCTGGCATCTTATCTATGAAAACAAGTGGATTATTACAGGCCTTTTTGCCGTATTGTTTGGAGTTATTTTAATCGCCTGGCTGAAACTGAACCGTTGGCAGATTTTGGTTGCCGGTATAATTACGATTGTTATGGCTTTTATTTTCCCCCGATGGCCGCTTTTACCGTTTTCAGCGGCGGCGCTGGGTTTATCCATAATCACATCGCGCAGCAAGGATGAGGCGGGAGACTGGTTTGCCGAGACCTGGGGATTCGCCAAACAGATTATGCCGCTTCTGTTTGGCGGAGTGCTGGTGGCCGGTTTTCTTTTGGGACGGCCGGGAAATGAAGGATTGATTCCATCGCAGTGGATCAGCGATTCCGTCGGCGGCAACTCGCTGGGCGCCAATCTGTTCGCCTCCGTGGTCGGCGCCTTTATGTATTTCGCCACCTTGACCGAGGTGCCGATTTTGCAGGGTTTGATTGGAAGCGGTATGGGCAAAGGGCCGGCTCTGGCTCTGCTTCTGGCGGGCCCGGCGCTATCCTTACCCAATATGCTGGTCATCCGCTCGGTAATGGGCATGAAAAAGACGGTTGCTTTTATTATGTTGGTGATAATTATGGCTACAATATCGGGATTAATTTTCGGCTCTTTTTAAAAAGGAGGATTTAATATGAAAGTGGTAAAGGTGCTGGGACCGGGATGCCCCAAATGCAATGACCTCTACCGGCTGACGGAGATGGTGGCGGGACAGATGGGGCTGGAATGCAGAATCGAGAAAGTGACTGATATGAGAGAAATTACATCATACGGAATCTTGATGACCCCGGCGCTGGTAGTTGACGGAGAGGTTAAAATAAGCGGCAAGCTTCCCTCCCCCGACGATCTGAAAAAGATGCTAACCTGATGATTGGGTAAATCAGCACAACAGCGAGGTGATAATATGAAAAAGTTTATTTTTTGCTCGTTATTGATGATCTGTATGGCAGGTCTTTTAACCATTTCATCCGCCCAGGATACCGAACTGCAACCGGCGGACGATATTCAGGTCGCAGACAGCGTCGCCGCGAACCAGGATTCATCTTCGGAGAATATTGTTGCCACTTATTTCCACGGCACCAGGCGCTGTATGACCTGCCGGAAACTGGAGGCCTATTCGGAAGAAGCCTTGAGAGCGGCGTTCGAGGAGGAATTGTCAGACAGCACCCTAATCTGGCGCGCCGTCAATTACGATCAGAAAGAGAATGAGCATTACCTAAAAGATTACGGTCTTTATACAAAGTCCCTGATTTTATCGCGAGTAAAAGACAACTCCGAAATTGAATGGAAAAATCTTGATAAAATCTGGGAGAAGGTCGGCAATAAAGACGAATTTTTAAAATACGTCCAGGAAGAAACCAGGGCATTTCTGGATAAGGAAACCGAATGACCGAATCGCTCTGGATCGCCCTGGGCTCGTCATTCTGGCTGGGCGTTCTGACCTCGATCTCACCATGTCCCATGGCCACCAATATCGCCGCCGTGACATATATCGGCAAGCGGGTTACCCGGCCATCGCTGGTGTTGACCTCGGGCCTGGTTTACACGCTGGGCCGGATGATTAGCTATGTCGTCCTGGCAGTGGTGATCGTTTCCAGTATCCTCGCCATTCCCGAAGTGGCGCTGTTTCTGCAAAAATATATGAACAGAATCCTGGGGCCGATTCTTATTCTGGCCGGGCTTTTCCTTCTGGGAGTGATTCGTTTTAAAATGCCAGGTTTCGGAGTCAGTGACGGCTTGCAGAAAAAGGTTGAGAAGTCCGGCTTTCTGGGAGCGGGTCTCCTGGGTCTTATTTTCGCGCTGTCGTTTTGCCCCATCTCAGCCGCCCTCTATTTCGGCAGCCTGATTCCGCTGGCGATTGATCATCAATCTGCGGTTCTTATGCCGGGCGTTTACGGAGTGGGAACGGCGCTTCCCGCGGTGGTGTTTTCCATACTGATAGCCTTCGGCGCCCGTTTTGTAGGGGCCGCCTTCAATTGTCTGAGGCAGTTCGAGTTCTGGGCGCGCAGGGTAACGGGGGTAATATTCTTGCTGGTGGGTGTATATTATATTCTTATCTATATATTTGGATTAAAACTATTATAAAAAGCATTCAAACAAAGACCAGAGGTAACATTTTCAGTTTTTCAACCGGGCTGCACGATCATAATTATTTATTTTCGCTGATACAAAAATCTGGATGATTATTTTCAATTTCTCCGTATATTGATATAGAATTGGAATCCGAAAGATGATTTTTAGGGAAGAAATATGATCGATAACAGAAATATGGCTGAACAACCCTGCTGCCCGAGCTGCAGTTGCTCCCCTCAGATAAAAGATGATCAGGCAAGGGTAAAGATAACAGATAAGCCCTGGATCGAGAGGTACGCTTCCACGCCGGTTGGAGAAATCCCGGTTGTGAGAACCGAATTGTTATTATCGGACAGGCTGGGCATTTACAGGGCCAGATGGAGCGGCTGGCGGGCGAAATTCAGGGTGGCTCCCGGTTTATATGCCGTAGGCAATCCCGATACCGAGTCACCGGTTTTCGTTACCGCCAATTATAAAATGAGCTTCGATAGGCTCCGCTCCGAGCTGGGCGGTATCGACGGCTGGATCATGGTGCTCGATACCAGGGGCATCAATGTCTGGTGCGCGGCGGGGAAGGGAACGTTCGGGACCGATGAAATAGTCGGCCGTATCGAGGCGGTCGGATTGGATAAAATTGTATCAAAAAAGAAACTGATACTTCCCCAGCTGGGCGCGCCGGGGGTGAGCGCGCACAAGGTAAAAGAGCGGAGCGGATTTAAGATTAGATACGGGCCGGTTAAGGCAAAGGATTTACCGGCATTTCTCAAAGCCGGCAATAGGGCCACCCCGGAGATGCGCAGGGTTACTTTCAATATGTGGGAACGGGCGGTATTGATTCCCAACGACATCGTCCAGAATTTTAAATACCTGTTTTTCACCGCAATCGCCTTTTTAATCCTGTCCGGATTTGGATCGGGTATTTATTCGCCTGGCAGGGTCATTACCTATGGAATACCGAGCGTCATTCTGCTATCGATCGCATATCTTGCGGGAATGATTTTACCCCAGCTGTTTCTGCCCTATATACCGGGTCGTTCTTTTTCGGCGAAGGGCGCATGGATCGGAGCGTTGGCCGCGGTAATAGCCTGCTGGTTTTTGTATAATAATCAAATTATAAACAGTTATTTTGGTATGGCGTCATGGCTATTTATCATACCGGCGATTACCAGCTTTATATTCATGAACTTTACCGGCGTCTCCACGTATACATCACTGTCCGGGGTTGTCAAGGAGATGAAGACCGCTATTCCGGTTCAGATAGCATCTGCAGTGATCGGAATTGGTCTCTGGATAACCGGCCTGTTTGTTTAGGAGGATAAAATGCCTCAATTACAATATCTTCCCAATGTATCGACTTTAAAGCTCGACGCGGAAAAGTGCAACGGCTGCGGCATGTGTGCCATAGTCTGTCCCCACGCTGTATTCGCTATTGAGAAACGCCGGGCCAGGATAACCGATGTCGATTCCTGCATGGAATGCGGCGCCTGCGCCGAGAACTGCCCCGAGGAAGCGATCTACGTGAAATCGGGTGTGGGATGCGCTTACGCCGTTCTCGCCGGAAGGCTTCGCGGTACCGAGGCCGACTGCGGTTGCGGAGTAGAGGAAGAGAGCGAAAGTTCGCAGTCGTGCTGCAGCTGATAGATTTGACGGTGGTTGGCGGTTTGAACCATAACTGACTATACCCCATCAGATTTAGGAATAGGCTATATTGCAGTTTCTATATGGCGTAATCCTTCAATGATTGTGACGCCTGAGACCTAAATTCCGCAACTCAATAGCATGTTATTCGTATTTATAGCTGTTCCTATCCAGGCCGGCATCAGTGAATTGCCTTGAGTAATTCAGGCCACCTTGGGCATTTTTGGAGAGAGACTGAAAGGATTTTGACATGAACAACAGAATAATAATGGCGTTGGCAGGAGTATTATTTATTGTCAGTGCCTGCTCGGACAACCATAATGTTAACGCTCCAAGCCACACAATTTACGGTTCCGGCGACCTGGTTTCGGAGTCGCGTCCGCTGCCGCATTTCAATTCCATTGTGGTAAATACGGTAGCCTATGTCGGGATCACCCGGGGCGATGGCCAGGAAGTTGTCGTTACCGCCGATGATAATATTGTAGAGTATATTTCCACGCGTGTATCGGACGGGGCGCTTTACATCTCAGTATATGGTGGCGTGTCCCTGTCCGATTATACACTGGAGTTCGATATTACGGTTACCGATCTGGAGGCGGTGATAGTAAACAGCGTCGCTACGATCGAGGGGAACGGCAGTTTCGACTGCGATTATTTGGTCTTTGAGATGAACAGCGTGGGGAATATAAATGTCGATATAAACGCCGTAGAAGTATACTCTATTAATAACAGCGTGGGCACCATAGAGCTATCCGGCGCCGCTTCCAGGCACAACGCCGCCGTATCGTCTGTGGGATCTAATAGAGCTTATGATCTTGAAACCGATACAACCTTTGTGGTCGTCAGCAGCGTAGGGAATGCGTATGTAAAGGCTAACGCATATTTGCACGCCACCATAAACAGCATAGGTTCGATCTACTATAGAGGCTATCCGGAAATTCACCTTGAAGACAACGGCACCGGGAGGCTTATAAACGATAATTAGAATTAGGGGCTCTAAGGCAATCATAACTAAGCTGATGCTTATGGCGTGGCCATTCTTTTTACGGGTCAAAGTTATTTACATATTATTATAATCGTTATAAATATCCTCTATGGCCTCCATTGATACCGAAAATGGCAATGGATTCTCCAGAGGTAAAATAATCGGGCTGGTTTCGGGGATTGTCCTTTTTATAATATTTGTATTCAATATTCCCGGATTCGATATGCCTCCTCAGGCCTCCGCGACGGCGGGTGTCGTTCTCTTGATGGCCTGTTTCTGGGTATCGCTCTGTTTGCCCATTCCGGTGACATCGCTTCTTCCCATCGTACTTTTCCCGATTCTGGGAGTAGCGAGCTCCGGGGCTACGGTTAAATACTACGCCAACAACAATATATACCTGTTCATGGGCGGATTTATTATCGCCCTGGCGATAGAGAAATGGGGGCTGCATCGCAGGATAGCCCTCACAATAACGTCGTTATTGGGGACCTCCCCGGCGCGTGTGGTAATGGGTTTCATGTGTGGCACGGCGTTTATGTCCATGTGGATCTCCAACACCGCCACCACCATGATGATGTTGCCCATAGGCCTGGCCGTAATCTCGGAAACCGTTAAGTTGACCGGAAAAGAGACCGGGTTCGCGGTTGTCTTGATGCTGGGCATCGCTTATGGAGCCTCCGTCGGAGGCATAGCCACGCCGATCGGGACTCCGCCCAATATCGAGTTTCTGGGACAATTTGAACGGGGATTTCCAGATGCCCCCGGGATCAGTTTTTTCAAATGGATAAAAGTATTTTTCCCTCTCACCGTGATTCTCATACCCTTAGTCTGGTTCGTCCTGATAAAGGTACTGGGCCTGAAATCGCAAAAAGCCGCCATCGGCAGAAAGGTAATAAAAGAGGAACTGCGAAAACTCGGTCCCATGAATTCGGCGGAAAAGCGGATAATGGTTATCTTCGCCTTAACCGCATTCTTATGGATCTTTAGGGCGGACATCGTTACCGGCCTGTTTACCGTCCCCGGCTGGTCGAGACTGCTTCCCTATCCGGATCTAATCCATGACGCTACGGTGGCGGTATTCATGGCCATAATATTATTTATCATACCGGCCGGGAAGAAGCATGCGGGGAAATTCCTAATGGATTGGCCGACCGCCAGAAAGCTTCCCTGGGGCATACTGCTGCTTTTCGGAGGGGGATTTGCTATAGCGGGCGGATTTACGATCTCGGGTCTGGATAAGCTGATAGGCCTCGCCCTGAAACCCTATCTCGTTTTCCATCCTTTGATTATCGTCTTTATGATCTGTCTTCTGCTTACTTTCCTGACCGAATTAACATCGAATACCGCCACCACCGCGGCGCTTTTGCCGATTATGAAAGGAACCGCTTTGGCGCTGGGCTTCAACCCGTTGCTTTTGATGATACCCGCCACTATATCGGCTTCCATGGCGTTTATGCTACCGGTAGCGACTCCACCCAATGCCATAGTATTCGCGTCGGGCAGAATTAAAATGGGGGAAATGGTCAGGGTCGGTTTAGTTTTGAACCTGTTTATAGCGATAATAGTCGCCTGTTTTGTCTATTTCCTGGTTCTTCCGGCCTGGGGATATGATGCCTCGATGCCAACTTGGGCCCAATAGGCGATCTGGAATTCCATACCAGTTATTTTCGTAAAAAAAGATACCCCCGGTCAGGGTCCGAGGGTAACTCAGGAGAGAAAGAGAGAAAAATTCACTATTTATTACGCAGGGTTTTATATTTTGATTCCTATTATTTTTCACAATCGGCTTTTTTTGGGCCGCCTGAGAATTCCCATAAGATATAAGGACTTAAATTAACAGGACCGATTTGTATATTTATGGGATTGCTCTTGACATTACGATCCGGGCCAATATATTTGATGATTGCGACGCGGGGTGGAGTCCCGCCCTTGGCGGGAGTAGCTCGTCGGGACTCATAACCGCTGTTGAACAAAAAAAGAATACGACGCGGGGTGGAGTCCCGCCTTTGGCGGGAGTAGCTCGCCGGGACTCATAACCGCTACTGAATAAAAAGAAAATACGACGCGGGGTGGAGTCCCGCCCTTGGCGGGAGTAGCTCGTCGGGACTCATAACCGCTGTTGAACAAAAAAAGAATACGACGCGGGGTGGAG
>CP070813.1:1758440-1787709 GCA_020344055.1 Candidatus Zixiibacteriota bacterium
ATATTTCCAATTATTGTAACATAATTACTGTTGCTGCTGTTTATCGACCCCAGATTTATTGAAGTCGAAGTATTGTCCACGAGGGTATTGTTAAGCACATCTACATTTTCACAGGCCGATATCTCCAAACCGCCTATATAAACTGATGAATTGGAATATATCAGGTTCTGCTTGACGGTAACGTCAGCGCATTCAAACAGATATATCGCTCCGGCAACGTCGGCGTAGTTATCGTGGATCTCGTTTGAATCTATAACGGCGCCGTTGGCGCTCTGAAACCTGATGCCGCCCCCGTTTTTGGGCGCGAAAAAGGAGTGTGAGCACAGCTTTATTTCGTTTCTTCTAATCAGCGGACGGCCGCCTTCGTCCAACCTTATTCCGACCTCGCCTTCCTTGATAATATTATTATATATTGTAGGAGAAGTGTTTATGATGTGAATGACCCAATAGGTTTCGTTGCCTTCTATAGTGAAACCGGATAAGATAGAATTACGTCCTTCGCTGTTGCCGAAGCTGACCATCGGCTGGTAAGAGACGAGGGGGGTAATTGTCGTATATTCCGGACCATTTTCGCTTAGCAGTAGTATACCCTTTCCGTAAAAATTAATTCTCCCAGGATAAGTTCCATCGGCGACCAGCACCGTATCATTATCGACAGACGCGTCGATGGCATCCTGTATTGCGGCGTAATCGCCCGGAACGTTTATTACCGTCCCCATCGCCGAAAGCGAAAAAAGGGCAATTATAGCTGCGGTTAGAGATACGAATGACTTCATTCTTCCTCCCGAGGTATTGAGGTGATATTTGCCGAATAATATCCAGGCAAATTATTAAGATCAATGCTGTGGCGCTCGAAGTAATAATTTAAAATAAAATACCACCTTATAAGTTGTTTAACAAGCCTTTTTTAGAATCATGTTATCTCGTTGTTTAGAAATAGGTTATACAGGACAGCGTTGAGAACCGCGCCCCATTCAATTCTGAATTTGATTGCCACATTTATTAATTTATTATAAACTTACACCTTTAAATTATGGGTAACCGGGGAATACCGTGCAGATTGTAATAATAGGAATGGGCGAGGTCGGGAAACACCTGGCGGCGGTGCTTGCGGGCGAGGATCATGACGTCACTATCATCGACTCCAATGCCGATATACTGGAGGCCGCCGAAGACCGCATAGACGTGCGGGCCATAAGAGGTAACGGCGCTTCGTTCCGCACCCTTCGCGACGCCGAGGCCGATAAGGCCGATCTCGTCGCCGCCGTAACCAATGACGACGAGGCCAATATCGTGGCCTCCTTGCAGGCCAAGGAGCTGGGCGCGCAGACCATAATCGCCAGGGTTGATTCGCACGAATATCTTCCCGGGTGGCAGGGCGCCTATCACGAGATCCTCGGAATCGACCTGGTTATATCCCCCAGAATTCTCGCCGCCATCCAGGTCAACAAGCTCATCAGATCGTTCGGCGCCGTAAGCGTGGCGAATTTCGCCGACGACCGGGTGCAGATGGTTCAGCTCCCGGTCGGCAACACGGAAATCTGCAATATCGCTCTCAAGGACCTGGAAACCCCCGGCGATATTTTGGTGGCCGCCATTCTGCGCGGAGATGAAATGATTATACCCTCCGGCCTGGATATGATTCTTCCCGATGATGAGATATTTGTAATCGGTAAAACCGATAAAATCGCCGCGGCCGAGGCCTATTTCGGCAAGGCCAGAACCAGGGGCGCCAGATCGATCGTCATCCTCGGCGGCGGGGAAATCGGTTTCGCCGTGGCCCGGTCGCTGGAAAAACAGAATTTCAACGTCAGGATTATCGAATGGAATCCCAGAGTATGTGAATATCTCTCGGAAGCGCTTTCTGAGGCGACTATTATTAATGGGGATGGCACCGATCTCGAACTTCTTGAAGAGGAAAAAGTCGGAGATGCCGACGTGTTTGTAGCCGCCTCCAAGAGGGATGAGGTCAACCTGATGGCGGGGCTTCTGGTTCAGAATCTCGGGGTCAAGAAAACCATCGCGCTGGTACACAGACCGGATTACATAAAAATTTACGAGCATCTGGGCCTGGACGCCACCATTTCGCCGCGCAGGTTCGCCGCCAACCAGATTCTGAAATACGTTCGCGCCGGAAAAGTGTTATCGGTATCTGAAATAGCCGAGGGCAAGGGCGAAATCCTGGAGTTCGTGGCGCCGAGAAAAAGCAAGATTATCCAGAACGATCTTAAAAACATCGGCTTTCCGCGGGGCGCCGTGGTCGGAGCTATAGCCGGCAAGCGGGGGATTCTGGTGCCGACCGGCAACGACCGCGTTCATGCCGGAGACAGCGTTATCATATTCTCCACCCCTGAAGTCCGTTCGAAAGTGGAAGAGCTCTTCAAACAATAATATTATGAACTGGAAAACCATCTCAAGGCTCTCCGGTATACTACTACAATTCATTGGAATAGCTATGTTAACCTCCCTATTATGTGAGTTGAAAAACCCTGATTCCAGGATTATACTTGTTTTTTTAAAATCCGGGGGCATAACAATTGCAGTCGGTTTCAGCCTTTATCTTATCGGACAAGAAAAAATCGAGACAATTGATATTAAAAGAAATCTCTTTATAGGTCTGATTAGATGGTTTTATAGGTTATATCGTAAGCGATCAGCGCCGGTTACTATTTTTATAAGAGAAGCCATATTCGTAGTAGCATGTGGGTGGATACTTGCCGGGCTTTTTGGTTCTTTACCGTTTTATCTAGCCGGTACTTTGAGCAATCCCATTGATTGCTTTTTCGAGACCGTGTCCGGTTTTACCACTACCGGCTCAACGGTTATAACTAATGTTGAAGAGGTACCCAAGGGCGTGCTTTACTGGCGGTCGCTCACCCAGTGGCTTGGCGGAATGGGGATAATTGTGCTGTTTATAGCGGTCCTCCCCAGGCTCGGGGTGGGCGCCAAGAAACTTTTCGAATCGGAGGTCCCCGGTCCTATTTCGTCCTCTTTCAGACCCAAGCTGAAACATACCTCCTCGATTCTCTGGAGAATATATCTCGGCATCACGGTCACCGAGATAATCGCATTGATTGTCTGTGGTATGGATTTATTCGACGCTGTCTGTCATTCGTTCTGCACCATGGCCACCGGCGGCTATTCCATCAAAAACGCCTCCATCGGCCATTACAATTCAACGGCCATCGATATCGTGGTGACAGTTTTTATGTTTTCGGCCGGGATCAATTTCTACCTGTATTACATGGCGGTAAGAGGCGAGATAAAATCGGCGATTAAAGATTATGAGCTCCGGGTATATACCGGTTTGATGGTTGTCTGTATTTTCCTGATCGCCGTCGATATCCTGGTGATACATCCCGATTTTGGAGTCGCCCTAAGAAAGGCGGCGTTCCAGACCCTGGCGGTCGGCACCACCACCGGTTTCGGCACCGACAATTTCAATCTCTATCCCTCCTTCAGCAAGGCGCTCATGGTGGTCCTGATGATCATCGGCGGCTCCGCCGGCTCCACCGCGGGCGGTATGAAGGTATCGCGCCTTATCGTGGTGGTTAAAAGCATCAAGGACGAACTCATAAGAGCCTCCCGGCCCCACGTGGTAAGGGCCATGAAAATAGGAGGCCATACCATCCCCAAAGAGATCAGCCGGGGGATACTCGTCTTCTTCGCCATGTTCCTTTTGGTATTGATCGTCGGGACGCTGTTCATGACCCTGTTCGAGCTCGATCTGATAACCGCCGTTACTTCGGTGGTGGCGACACTTGCCAACATCGGACCGGGCCTGGAGCGGGTGGGATCCATAGAGAATTACGCATTCATTCCATCTATCGGGAAACTGTTTTTGACCTTCTGCATGATCCTGGGCAGACTGGAGCTGGTAACCGTAGCCGCGGTACTTTTGCCCAGCTTCTGGAAGAGATAGAGTAAAAACCTTAAAAAAACCATTATCGGTAGGACAGACATTCCTGTCTGTTAATTAGCTTAATTGTCATTGCGAGGCTCACGTCGAAGGCATGAGCCGAAGCAATCTGTAATTAGAGGCAATGGATTATATTTTAGATTATGGCTAAATTCGATAGATTGCTTCGCACGCTACGCTCGCTCGCAATGACAGCATTATATTGAGTTTTCGTCTGTGGCTGGACTTCCTACTTTATCAGCGTGATCTTCACCGGGAAGTCGCCGCCGGGGCAATCCCACTGGGAAACCCGGGCGATATAGGTTCCCGAGGCCACCGGCTCGCCGCTGTCGTTGGTGCCGTCCCAGATGGCGCGATAGGTGCCCTGAGGTATGCGATCATCTACCAAGGTTTTCACCACGCGCCCCTGAATGTCGTAAACCTTCAAGGTCACCTGCGGCGGCTGGGGGCCGAGGTTAGAGGCCGAATAGACTATCACGACATTAGAATTGAAGGGGTTTGGATAAGCGCTGGTGATACGCGGCTCATACGGCAAATTAGCTTCGATTATATCCCATGCGGATGTTGGTATTACCGCTATCTCTTCGGA
Source organism: Candidatus Zixiibacteriota bacterium (assembly GCA_020344055.1). Classification (GTDB taxonomy): domain Bacteria; phylum Zixibacteria; class MSB-5A5; order UBA10806; family UBA10806. The sequence continues at coordinate 1,762,949 of CP070813.1, forward strand.
AAAATCGGAGATATTCCCCTGATTGTCCACCGAGGTAAGACGGTAATAATAGGGAGTGCCGGGAAGAATATCTGTATCTTCATAATACGATGTATCCGGTTCGGCTATGATATCGAATATGGAGGGCTGGAAGCCGGGGATAGTATCCCTGTAGACCTGGTAGCGGTTGAAGTCGGCTTCGTAATTGTACCGCCAGGATAATATTATCGCGCCGGAATCGACAAAAGCGGAAATCGAATCCGGTATGAGCGGCGCCATATCGAGGTAGGTGTAGGAGCAACCGCCGGGGCCGCCGTAACAGCCGATGTCCGAACGGGAACCGTCAACGTCCAGAATAGCAGGGTCACCTGCGTCGATTAGTGGTGAGAATGCCTGAAGATGATAGTCATCACCTCCCATATACATGGGGTATTCATGGAGAAGACCGAAGGAGGTATCCACTTGACTTGAGGGAGAATCCACCACGAAATCAACCGGCGCTCGCCAGATATTGTTGTAACTGGCGTAAAGTGTTGAATTATAACCCCCGAACCATACTGCCATATCCTCGCCGCTCACAATATCATTGTTCGACATGGTAATAGATCTGTTTTCTCCAATTATACGTATCCCCCGTCCGAGAACCTGGAAATCTGTTGACGTAGTATCCAAAGTGTTGTTGACAAGACACACGCCGTCATTTCGTGGCCACATATAAATGCATTGAGGGGCCATTCGCACTACTACAAGGTTATTGGCGACATAATCGCCAGTCGCTAATATTATTCCACTACCCCATTCAGTAGTAATAATGTTGTTTAGGATTATGTTGGTGTCTGAATATGAATAGATTGGAGAAAAATCGGCGCCGCAAAAATAACAATTTTCAATATGAAGATAATCATCCCCGATTCCGCTAATAACATATGAATGCTCTCCATTAAAATAAGAATTTCTTATCAGGGCTCGTCCCTCAGCACTAATGCCGCCTCCCAAAAACCTACAATTGTTTACTTCGAATTGCCTGACGAAAATTGACGGGGAAATTATTAAATAATTATCTGTATGCTCAAATTCAATGTTGGCAATATACGCGCTTGAATCAATTCTAACTATAATATATAATGGAATGTCATACCAGATTCTGGTTGAATCCATACCCATGCCCACCAGTGAAAGCGAATCGGTATGTAGAAAGACCCTCTGGTAATAATCCCCGGTTCCCACAAATATGGTATCTCTCCTGTCGGCCGCATCCACCGCATCCTGAATCAGGTGCGCCGCCGTGGCCCAGGAGGTGTAAGGGTAGGTGTTGCTCCCTTCATGGCTGGCGTAGTGGTAGTCGGCGAGGGAGGTTTGTGCCGAAATGGATATTAGAGTTATGATTATCGCCTTTTTCATCGCACCCCGATTTTCAAAGGTTATATAGATCAATATAATAAAAGACCTAAAATTAACAATATAAAAATCATGTCATTGCGAGGCTCATGTCGAAGACGTGAGCCGTGGTAATCTGTAATTAAGAGCAGTAGTCTATATATTAACTAATTGCCAAATCCAGCAGATCGCCGCGTCGTCCGTCTGACGACGGTCTCCTCGCGATGACTGCTTTTTTTCAACGCGTCGGCAGCAAGCTACCGACCTACAAATTCATACCTCTTTGTCATTCCCGAAATCTCTTATCGGGAATCCAGGACGTGGCCCGGTACTAGATTCCCGCGTTCGCGGGAATGACAAAAAAGATCGTAGGTCAAATCCCTCCGGGATTTGACACCTTGATGTCAGGTCTCGCGGAGACCTGAACTACAACTAAAATTAAAAATGGCTCAACAAGAATGTCGGGCCTACCAGGAAAAAGCGAAAGCAGAGCGTCGGCATTGCGTCAGGTTGCCAAGCAGGCGCTTGGCAACCAGCGCAGGAAGAGGAGTGTCATTCCCGAAATCTCTTATCGGGAATCCAGAGGGTGGCCCGGTTCTGGATCCCGGATCGAGTCCGGGATGACAAAACAAAAAGGCCGGATGTTGAACGACCGGGGACATAGTATATACTTTTATCCGGGGACATAGGTAACACTTTTTTAATTTTTCCAGATGGCGCGGTATTGCATTTATATTTCGAATAATGTAATATTCTCCTATGGACCGAAAAAACCTCCTCAACCAATTCCTCTCAATCTGCAAAAGAAAAGATTATAAAGCCGCAATTGAATTTCAGGATAAAATCAAAACCCTCATTCCCGGAAAACCGGTCGGGAGGCGAATAAAAAATATCTGCGGCCTGGATATCTCCTTCGACAAAGGTTCCAATCGGGTTTTCGCAGCGGCGTCGATGCACTCATTCCCGGATCTCGCTATAGTCGAGCAAAAAAGCATAAAGGCGAAAACCGAGTTCCCCTATATCCCCGGTTTGCTGGCGTTCCGCGAAGGACCCGCAATCGTTGAACTTATTGAAAAAGTAAAATCGCCGGTGGACCTGTTTATATTCGACGGGCAGGGGATCGCCCACCCCCGTGGCGCCGGTATCGCCAGCATGATGGGACTGTTGCTGGACAAACCTTCCATAGGCTGCGCCAAAACCAGGCTGATAGGGGAATTCAAGGAACCGCAGAATAATAAAGGATCGTCCGCCGATTTGATTTATAATAATAGGATCGTAGGCAAGGCCTTAAGAACGCGCGATAATGTGAAACCTGTTTTTGTATCCGTAGGGTTTAAGATCGGCTTAAAAGAATCCCTCGATATAATCCTTAAATGCTGTCCTAAATATAGAATCCCCGAGCCGATCCGGGAGGCGCATAGATTATCCAACAAACTGAGAAGCGATTATAAGAGATAGAGTCTTCCGTGCGAAAATCTATTCGTCTTTATCGTCAATGTCCTCCTGCTGGACCTTGGACATATCCATCAACGCGAACCTGTTGTCCTTGCCGCGAATCACCTTGAACAGCAGGAAATTATCGTCTTTATATTTTTCTATAAGCTTTTTGAATTTATCGAAATCCGAGACCTTGTCATCGTTAATCTTTATAATTGTATCTCCCTCATACAGGTGACCTTTGGCCGCCACCCCCCCGATCTCCACGTAGGAAACAAATACACCCTCTTTGGTCTCCAGAAGATAGGTCCTGAAGACATTATCGGTGATCTCCTTTACGGTGAAACCGTAGGGCGTCTCGAACTCCTCCTCCTTGACCTTCGGCTTTTCTCCAACGGCGATATCGATGGTCTTTTCTTTTCCGTCTCTGAAAATCTTCAGGCCCTTTTTCTTGCCGACGTCGGAGCGGGATATCGCCAGGGTGAAGCTGTTTAGATCATCGTCCTTCTCCGCCTTGTACTTCTCGCCGTCGAATTCGAGTATCACGTCGCCCGGTTGAAGCCCCGCCTTTTCCGAGGGAGAATCGTGCTCGATATCGGCGATCAGGATTCCCTCCAGCTCCGGATCTCCCAGATACTCCGCGAAACTCCGGTTTAGCGGCTGCAGAACTAGTCCCAACCAGCCGCGCTCTATTTTGCCCGAACCCAGCAGCTTGTTTTTGACCTCGATAGCGATATTTATCGGAATCGTGAATCCCTGGGTCCTGCCGACACCGCGGGAGTTGATACCGATAACCTCGCCCCGCAGGTTAACCAGCGGGCCTCCCGACGATCCCGGCGCGATGGCGGCGTCGGTCTGGATGAAATCATTGATTAAGGGGGTCAATGACGGCACATTGAGCACCCGGCCCTTGCCGGATACTATTCCGAACGATACCGATCGGTCGAAACCGTAAGGGTTCCCGACCGCTATGACCCATTCGCCCACCTGCACCGAATCGGAATCCCCCAGCCGGGCGGCGGTCAGCTCGATCCCCTCGGGCAACTCGATTTTTATCAGGGCCAAATCGGTAAGTTTATCCACTCCGATAGCTTCCGCGCGGTACTCGCGATTTGATTCCAGCGTTACCATTATCTCTATATGATCGTCCACCACGTGCTCGTTGGTAAGGATATACCCCTCCTTATCAATAACCAGCCCCGATCCCATAGATTCAAATCGCTGATCACGCTTTTTCTTAACGACTTCTATATGCACCACCGCCGGCTTGATAGAATCGGAAACCGAGATTATGAGGGATTTCAACTTGTCGAAAATTTCAAGACTTTCGTTGTCGCTCCGAGCCGGTATGGCCAGGTACATGACAGCGATAAATATGAATATTAACCTTCTCATCGGTTTGAATCCTTTGCGCTTTCATTATCGGTAACCACAATCTTCATGTATTTATAATATATAAAAAATAAGAGAATAGCTATATAAATGAAAATGCTGAGCTGTTCCATTTGGCTCCCCGATCAAATCGGAACGTTGGACCGGGGGGCTCCGGGACGTGGATTTAATCATATAAGAAATTGCCCTGTCAATAAAATTACAGGGAAAGAAATAAAAATATATTTTAAAGGCTAATAAGTATGATTTGCATTAAAAAAGATAAGCTGTTGTAATAAAATACGTTATTTATTGATAATTTTTGAGCTAAAATGGAACTTTTTAAAAATATTGTTGTATTAGCTTATAATGATGTTGACATAATCTTTGAGAAGCAGTAAATTGAAAATTTGTGCGCAATTAGGAGGGCCCAATAATGAAGTTCTGGGGACAATTTAAAGGTGTTATATTGGTGCTGATTTTGGGGGGCTTTTTTGTCCTCATCGGTATGATAATCGGCTCCAATTTCTCGATACCTGATAAAATTCGTGCCGAAAGCGAAACCAAACAGGAAAGTATTGACCTATCAGAGGTCGATAAATCCGGCCTGATTACCAGAAACGGTCATTCTCCTTTCGTATATGTGGCGCAGAAGGTCAAGCCGGCGGTGGTGAATATTTCCGCTGAGTCGGTTGCCGAAGACAGATTCCACAGTTTCATGGATGATGATTTTTTCAGGCGCTTTTTTGGACTTCCACCCGGCGAGGAAGAGCAACCCCGCAGGCGTATACAGGAAAACCTCGGCTCCGGCTTTATAATCTCCGAAGACGGTTATATCCTTACCAATAACCATGTGGTGAAAGATGCGGAAGAGGTTACGGTTACTCTGTCCGATGAGCATAAATACAAAGCTGAAATTGTGGGAACCGATGCCGAGACCGATCTGGCGCTCGTCAAAATCTCCGTCGATTATGATCTTCCGGTCATTGAGCTCGGGGATTCGGACTCGATTCTGGTGGGGGATTGGGTGATAGCGGTAGGCAATCCCTTCCCGCATCTCGGCCTCGATCGAACGGTTACGGTGGGCGTGGTTTCCGCCAAGGGGCGCAAGGGCCTGGTGTTCGGGGGAGATATACCCTCATACCAGAACTACATTCAAACCGACGCCTCCATAAATCCCGGCAATTCCGGAGGACCACTGGTCGATCTCAACGGGCGCGCCGTCGGTGTGAACTCCGCCATCGCCAGCCCCTCCGGGGGCAACGTCGGAATCGGTTTCGCTATTCCCATCAACCTGGCTCAAAATATCGCCAATCAGCTGAAAACCGGAGGGATCGTTTCCAGAGGATACCTGGGCATATTGCCGCAGGATATCACTCCCGATCTGAAAGAGGCTCAAGACCTTCCGTCAACGGAGGGGATTCTGGTGGCGCAGGTCGATGAGGATACACCCGCGGAAAAGGCGGGCTTGAAGGTCGGCGATGTTATAACCGGATTTAACGGCAGAAAAGTGGAGGACGCGCAGCAATTCAGGTTTATGGTGGCCGATGCCGGGCCGGGTTCCGACGCGGATCTTGAAATTATACGCGATGGTAAAAAGAAGGATATTCAGGTCAAGCTCGGCGACAGGGCTGAAATACTGGGCAGAACAGGCAGTCGGCCCGGACCATCAGAGGAAACTGAGGGTTGGCTGGGCCTTGAGGTCGAAACGCCATCCAGAAGGCATGTCGAAAGATTCAATATCGATGTCGATGAGGGAGCCGTAATCGTCTCCGTCGAGCCGGGAAGCCCCGCCGACGATGCCGGTCTGGTTCCCGGCGATGTAATACTTAGGATCGCGGGTAGGGATATCGAGAATGCCGGCGATTTTTACGATGCCGCCGGAGATATGAAGGATAGTTCCAGGCCGATTTCATTCTATATAAAAAGAGGCAACGCCAACATCTTTGTTGCCGTTACCCCGGAATAAAGGCGTAAATGGAACTTTTGTTGACAGCTATCTGTTAAATAAAGGTTTGTTAAGGGAGAGTTTGCAGTAAAAGGACATTTGTAATCTGTCCGAAAGGAGTATGGTTGTCCAAGACAGCTAGAAAGTACCGCGACGAAGACAGGTCCTTAGACCTGTATTTAAGAGAGATAGGCGAGACGCCTTTGATTTCCGCAAAAGAGGAAGTCTTGTTGGCCAAAAGAATCAGGCAGGGAGATCAAAAAGCCCTCGAAAAACTAACCAAGGCCAATCTGCGTTTTGTCGTCTCGGTCGCAAAACAGTATCAAAACCAGGGTCTTTCTCTGGCGGATCTTATCAATGAAGGGAATATCGGTCTTATTAAGGCCGCCAAGAGGTTCGACGAAACCAGGGGATTCAAATTTATATCCTATGCGGTCTGGTGGATAAGGCAGGCCATTCTACAGGCCCTTGCGGAGCAATCGCGTATCGTACGGCTTCCCTTAAACCGCGTAGGAACCCTGCACAAAATAGGCAAGATTTCGTCGTCTCTTCAGCAGGAATACGGCCGCGAGCCTTCGGCCAAGGAGATCGCAAAAGAGTTGTCTCTTACGGAAGGCGAGGTTTCCGATACTTTAAAAATTTCAAACTCGCATCTATCGCTTGACGCGCCCTTTTCGGTTTCCGAGGACAACAGCCTGATAGATATTCTTGAAGATGAGATGCAGCCGTCACCCGACGAATCGTTGCTTGACGACTCCCTGCGGGTGGAGATCGAAAAGGCTCTCGATACCCTCACTCCCCGGGAGGCGGAGGTAATCAACCTGTATTTCGGTCTCAGTCATGAAAAGCCTTTAACCCTGGAGGAGATTGGAGCCAGATTCTCATTAACCAGAGAAAGGGTTCGCCAGATAAAGGAAAAGGCTATCCGCAGACTCCGGCACGCTTCTCGATCAAAGGCTTTAAGGGCTTATCTCAATTAAAACATATGGAGAGGTTTTTCAGGGCCCGGCCTTGACCGGGCCTTTTTTACTTCTAAGAAGAATGTCCTGCAGCGCTTTCGGACGATGAGACTTTCCTGGGTCTGGTGCCGAATCTTGTCGATAGCACCGCACCCTGCCCCACGGGAAGTATGATAAATAAAAACAACCCTATCATTATCCAGCTGAAAATCATGATTGTTAAATTCCCGGTAATCAGCTGAACCAGGAAAAACAGCCCGGGGATTAAGCCCAGGAATAGATTTCCATACAGGAAAGTCTTGAAGGTATATTTTTCGGCGTTAAGGATTCTTACGCCGATAAGATTACTCAGGGTCGTGGACGATAGAATCGATGCGGCCAGCAGAGCCAGGGGCACTCCAAGAAGGGCCAGGGGAAGTCCCAGAATAGTTATGCAGAGGCCGATGAATATAAGAAAAGCCAGAAAATAGGCCAGGTAACCAACGAAAAACGACTTCAAAATACCGCCCTCTTCGATGTACTGCCCCACGGTTTTTACATTCGATTTCAAGAGCGATGCGCAGGTGGCCGAGAGAACCAGCCATATTACGTAAATAATGAAAAAGATCCAGCCCATGGTTCGGTATACGGATCTGTTGTACTCCCGCAGTTCCGTCTGACCGTAACGGGATCCCCAGGTTACCGCTCCTACCCTGGATCCCGGTTCCCTCTTGACCTTACCGGAAAACGCCAGGGCTCCGTTTTCGATAGTTCCCGTCGATGAAACGTAAATATCTCCTGAAAACGCTATCACTGTCCCCTCTACAGTGCCGTGGACGATTATATCTCCAAAAGCAGAAACCACGTCTCCCTCGATGACTTCGTCTTCCTCGATTGTGATCGGTCTCCTGAAATGAACAATATCGTTTCTCGAGGTTTTCATTTCCTCGAGGTCCTCGGAATACCGAAAGGTGAAGCTGCTGTCGTTGCTTAGCATTATGTAAATACTGTCACCGCCGAGAATCAATTCCTCAATCCAGAGGCCTTCGTCTATGCCATCCAGCACCTTGCCCATGCCTTCAATTTTTTTCCTCAATTTTAGGAGTTTCTTTTCGAGGTCTTTTATGGCGTAGGTATCGATGCCCTTCAAATCCTCCAAATCTTCCAGCGACTCCAATAGCTCCTTCTCCGCATCCAGCAGAGCTTCCCGAACGGCGGGCGCTTCAGGTGGCAGGGTGCTGTCGACTTCTTCGTCGGGAACCGCTTCCATATCGCTTTCGGACGGATCAGGGGGCGCGGAATATAGCGCTCCCAAAAGTAGCAGGCAGAAAAGCGCTGTCAGGAATTTCTTCATCTTTTTAAAACCTGTCGATCCTAATATCTCCGGATATGGTTGAAACCCTTAATCTGCCGTCGCCGTTCCCGATGCTGCCGCGCAATTTTGAATCGGAAAGCGATTCGATATCGCCGGAAAGCCGGGAATTGATCGAACCGGAGTTCGACTTGAGGGAAATGCTGCCTTCGAAATCGTCTGTTATCTCCATGGTGACATCGCCCGAACTCGATTCTATATCGAAATCGCCCTCCTTGGAGGTTAGCTCTTTCAGCCTTATATCGCCCGATGAAGATTCGGCCCGGATCGAGCCCGATACCCCGGTGGCATATATATCGCCCGACGAGGTCCGGACGTCGAGTCTGCCGTCAATATCATATAATTTGTAATCTCCCGACGAGGCGTAAACCGATACGGAGCCTTTCACGTTATCCAGGCTTCCGTCGCCCGACGACGTCCTGATATCGAGATCACCCTCGATCGCCTCGAAATCGAGATCCGAGGAATTCCCCTTTATGTTTACGTTACCCTTATGATGAATAATATCCACGTCCCCGCTGGAAAGGTCGAACGATACATCGCCGTCCGTGTTTTTCATTCTCACGTCCGTGGATGAAGCCCAGACGTCGAGATTGACGGTGAGCTCCGTAACCTCAATATCGGCCGAGGACGATTTAACCTCGACGTTTTTGCCGTCCGGGATTTTTATCCTAAGATAAGAGTTTATTTCATCGTCCCAGTCGCCCGACAGAAGCCTTTTAATGACCCCTTTCCTCTCAGTGTATCGCGGCAGATCGACGGTTACCGTCAGCCTGTCTCCCGTAACCTCGGCTTTGTAGACGCAGTCCTTGTTGATGTCATCGGCATCGTCCTGGCTTTCAGCGTAAATCACGTTTTTTAAATCGATTTCAATCTGGTTTGACGTTGATCCAGTCAATTCAATCTCCCCGCGTGGCATATCGATTTTGATGGTCGATATCCGGTCGCCGTCGAATGTGTCGTTTTCAGTGTAAGAATATTCTCTGTCGGCTATCGCCGGCGATGCCAGAAACGCGGCAAGGAGAATCGCGACAATTATTGTTTTTTCCATTACGGCCTCCTACCTCAGCGATTTAAGTTTTTTCTTTAAAAGCTCGCGTGCCCGGAAGATCCTCGCCTTGACCGTCCCCACCGGCACATGAAGTATCCTGGCGATCTCCTCGTAAGGCTTGTCTTCCTTGTGTCTCATCACGATAACCTCCCGGTATTTTTCGGGAAGCTCCTCGATCGCCTCCTCGATGCTGAAATGCCGCCTTTTCTCTTTCAGGTCGCGTTCCGGGTGATAAGAGAAATCGGGAACCTCCATCTGAACGTCGCCGTCCTTGGTGGAGATCGGCTTGTCCAGCGAAAGGGCTTCGATTTTGCGTTTCCGGATGGCGTCGATGGAACAGTTGGCGGCTATCTTGTAGAGCCAGGTGGAGAAACGGTAGCTGGGATCGTAACTTTTCAAAGAACCGAATGCCTTGATAAAGGTCTCTTGAACCAGGTCCTTGGCCTCCTCGGCGTTTTTGACGATCTTCACGGTGACATGGAAAATCGCCTGGCGATGCATATCGAAAAGCTGCTGGTAAGCTTTCTGATCGCCTGCAAGCGCCGATTCTACCAGCGCCTGATCATTTCCGTCGGGCATTACACTCCCTTTAAATTACGTAGGACCGCCTCTATTGTTGCGAACCTGAAATTAAGGGATTTTATAGGCTATTATCAAGGAGTAAATAATTTTGTATATTTTAAGGTCAGCCGAGTACGTCGGAAGCCCCGGCTTCCGGCAACATCGCCTGTCATTCCCGAAATCTCTAATCGGGAATCCATGACGGCCGGCCATCTGGATGCCGGATCGAGTCCGGCATGACAAAAGGGGCGTCACGTCGGCTGCCTGCTGCGTGTTATAATTTATTACGACCGCCAAATAGCCCGCGCGTCACCGTTTGCGGTGACCGTAATCATTTTTTGGAAAATCCCTTGACAACATAGAGAATCGTATATACATTCTATCGGACATCGGCGATTGACTTCATGTTGAGTACATATCTATCTAAGGGGGTAAAAATGAACGCATTTATTGCTAATTTAGCCCGCTTATCCGTAACAACTATACTGATTATCCTTTGCCCCGCATTGGGTTACGGCGGCGACGGCGCAATCCTCCAGGGCGGCGATACCTTCGAGGACGCCTGCGTAATAAATTGGCTGCCCTTCGTCGATTCCGGCACCACCGTCGGCTACAACCTCGATTACGAAAACGACTGCGGCGACAGCCTTCTCAACGGCCCCGACGTCTGCTATTCCTTCACGCCGGTGGTCGATATGATGCTCGATTTCTCGCTCTGCGAATCAAACCTCAACACCCAGATTTATATCTACGAAAACTACTATCCCAATCTCTTCATATGCAACGACGATTCCGATTCGTGCGGCACGGGCAGCACGCGATCCTTTATCGGCGACCTGGTGATCTATAAGGACAGCACCTACTACATAGTCGTCAACGGCCGCGACGGCACTGCCGGGGATTACGTGCTGGAGGTCAATTTCGGAAGAGGGCAATGCGGTTATGTTATCGGCGACGTAAATGGCAGCGGAAGTCTAAACGGCCTCGATGTTACTTATGGCGTTAATTATTTCAAAGGATTCGGCCCGCCGCCCATCGGCTGTGATTGTCCCTGCCCGCCACACTATGATTTTCGCTATAAGAGCGGCGATGCCAACGCCTCCTGTACCTATAACGGCTTCGATATTACCTACCTGGTGGGCTATTTCAAAACGACGAATCCTCCCGCCCGTCCCTGCCCCGCCTGCCCGCCGCTGGGCTGGGGTCCGGAAAGCGTCGAGTAGGTCGGAAGAGGTCGCTTAAATGAAAAGAAGGGGTTATGATTGAAATAAGGAGAAATAAATGCAAAGGATTATTATCACAACAAGCATAGTCCTTATTTATGCCTTCGCCGCCTTCGCCCAGGCGCCCCAGGTGGTTTCGGTTTCGCCGGCTCAGAATGAGGTCAGCGCGGCCATAACCTCAAATATAACAGTCACTTTTGATATGTTTATACACCCCGGGTCCATCAACGATTCAACTTTCGTAGTTCATTCCAGGTTTTTCGGATTGCTCGGTGGTAACTTAACTTACAATAACAACACCTTAACTTCTACCTTCGACCCGGATGAGGATTTCATGGTTGGCGATTATATTAGCGTAGTATTGACGACCGGAATCACATCCCCAGGGGGGATCCCGATGTCAAATAGTTACGGGTGGTCATTTACCATACAAGCCCTGCCGCCCGATGGTCCTGCGTTTTTCCTTAATCAGATTTGTCCCGTTAATGGCAATCCATGGGCAATCACGACTGCCGATTTCGATCAGGATGGAGATATAGACCTGGCCACGGCTAATTTTGTTGGTGATAATGTTAAGATACTATTCAACAATGGATATGGCATTATCACCGGGCAATATTATTTTCATTGCGGCAACGGGCCGAATTCTATCTTCTCCGCCGACTTAGATAATGATGGAGATGTTGATATTGCGGTTGCCAACCGTTTGGATGATAACATCGTCGTCGCCCGTAACGGGGGAAATGGAAGGAGTTGGTACGGTAACGGATATCTTGTGGGTAATGACCCAAGAACGATAACCGGATCGGATTTAAATGGTGACGGCTATACCGATTTGCTTATAACTAACTATTACAGCAATGACGTTTACATCCTGTTTAACGACGGCACGGGGCTTTTTCAAAATCGAATTATCTTGCCCGCCTTAGAGGACGTATGGGCAATCGCCGGGGCTGATTTAGATTCCGATGGCGATCCGGATTTAGCATACGCGGCCAGATACGATTATTTAGTCTCAATACGGATGAATAACGGTGATGGGACCTTTGGTGTTGAAGCTATTTATCCAACAGATAACGGGCCCATTCACATGATACCGCGTGATGTAGATTTGGACTACGATCTTGATTTGATTATGGCAATAAACGGACGCGGGACTGTCTCGATTATGCCTAATCAGGGCAACGGGACGTTTCCCGTGCATATCGATTATCCAGTTGGAGGTAGGGTTTATAATGTGAATCCCGCTGATTTAGATGGGGACGGTGATCTCGATATTATTACAACACATAATCTCTATGATTTTGTGTCCATTGTAGATAATGTGCATGGAGTACAATACGATGTTTTGGAGTACATTGCGGTCGGCGAGCATCCGAAGGAATCTGTCGCCGCTGATTATGATAACGACGGCGATCTGGATTTCGCGGTTGCCACCTCTCCTTTCAATACTGTTCAGGTTTTTCTGCAGGAAATTCCAGGAGGAATCTCCGGTACTGTATACAGTGAATTTTCGGAACTGGTTGAGGGTGCGATAGTTGAGGCGGTGGAAACAGGCAAGAGCGACACCACGGAAAGGAGTGGTTTGTATTTTCTTGAATTATCAAGCGGGATTTATGATCTTGTTATTCAAAAATCCGGCTATTACGATGTTACCGTATTAGATGTAGTAGTTGAATCCGGAATTACGATAACGATCGACGTAGTCCTATTTGAAGTACCAGGGGCGTGTACCGGATGCATTCAGGGCACCGTTATAAACGCGGAATTGGCGCCCATAGGAAGCGTGTATGTTTACGCGTTCGGTACGTGGATTGATGATTATACATATCTAAACGGCGAATTCTCACTGGAAGGGTTGAGTGCCGGAACCTACGATATTTCCTTTTCCCATGATGATTATAAAGACTCCATTTTAACAAATATTGTCGTTACTGATACCCAGATGACACCCCTTAATTTGATATTGGAGAGCAATTGCGCTATCAGGGGTATCGTTGCTGATACCGGTTCACAGCCTCTGGGAAACACTATTGTTAATATAGTGGGCAAATATATATCCGATACCACAGATGTTAACGGCGAGTTTTTTATTCATGGAATTGTACATGATTTTGAGTATGATTTATCTTTCAAACAATTTCTTTATTATGACCAGATAATTTCTGATGTTGCGGTGCCTGCAAACGAAACATTAATTCTTGATACCGTTTATATGGAACCCCTTCCGCTGGATGTAATTGTCTGGTACGGCAATCCGGATGGCTCGCCTGTAACGGCCCCAATAAACGGAACAATTTTAATAGATTTATATTGCCGGACTGCAGACAGCGTGGATATTGGTTTCCTGCATCTCCCTCTGGCAACCGACGATCAATATATCGTCGCACATCACAGCGAATCTTTGGGGGTTTTATATTATACTCTTGCCGAGTGGGATACGGTGTACTTTTTACCGCCTGATGATTATGGTCCCGGCTGGCATAGCCAGTCAATACTCGGCTTTTATGATATTGGCGGGGGGCCAAATCCGCCTCTTCAATGTAATGAGCCTACCAGGATAGCCTCTTTTGCTTTTCAGACGGCAAATGATTCCTCGCTGATCGGGGATACGGTCTATTGCCTCACCGAAGGTTTTAATCCCGCGAACGGCGGCCCGTTGTTCGGAGATATTGACGGTATAACCGCCTATTATCCGGTTCAATATTTCTCGCCGCTTTATTTTTCGGACGAGGCCGGCATTTGTATCTACACCGTAGGCGATGCCAATAGGAGTTGGAGCTATAACGGTCTTGATATTACATATGGTGTCGCCTTTTTCAAGGGCGGACCGCCCCCGCCGTATGAATGCGAATGCACGGTAGGAAATACCTGGTATGTCGCCGGCGACGTCAACGCCAGCTGCAACTATAATGGACTGGATATAACTTATGGCGTTGCATATTTCAAAGGCGGCCCAGCGCCCCAGCCCTGCCCCGACTGCCCGCCCGCGCAGTAGGGCCGAGCAGGCCGGAAGCACCCGCTTCCGACAGCATGGCTGAAATGAGAAGAAAGAATTTTGATTGAAGCAAGGAGAGAGAAATGAGAAGCGTTATAATCGCGACAGGTTTGATTTTTATTTATGCATTCCCCGCCTTCGCCCAGGCGCCCCAGGTGGTTTTGGTTACGCCGTCTCAGAATGAAGTCAGCGCGGCTTTGACTTCAGATATTACCGCCACCTTCGATATGGATATGGACCCCGCAACTATCGATAATTCGACATTCTCGGTTTATTCCAGGACCTACGGCTATCTATCGGGCACCGTTACCTACGACCAGCCCACCAGAACTGCCACGTTCAACCCCACCCGCGACTTTTTCAACGGTGATGTCATAACGGCTACATTGACAAATGGTGTCGGCTCACTGGGCGGGACGCCAATGGATAGGGGGTTCTCATGGACGTTTACGGTTATTGCAGGGGGAACAGGTTATTTCGGAGCTGCAATTGAATATGGAGTGAATTACGAACCGTATACAGTATTTATGGCTGATTTGAATATGGATGATTATCCGGATATAATCGGCGGTAGTATTTCAGTGTTTTTAAATAATGGGGATGGAACGTTCTTGCCCAGAACAGATTACTCTGTTTTCAATAGAGCCTATAGGATTAATGCGGCCGATTTAGATAGAGATGGCGATATTGATATTGTAGCCGCCTGTGATTTTGGAGATGTAGAAATCCTGCTAAATAACGGCGATGGTTCTTTTATGTCTCTTCCAAGGCTTGATGCTGAGGATTATCTGTGGGGTCTTTATATAGTCGATATTGACGGAGACATCGATTTGGATATGATACTGGGCGGAGAAGAATCTCCTTATAATGATCGCCTGTGGATTTATTCAAACGATGGATCGGGGAATTTCTCTTTTGATACCGCATATACGATGATTTCGACTGTTTGGGGAATATACTCCGGAGATTTAAATAATGACGGTTGCCCGGACATTTCGGCTATTTGTTGTTCCTGGCCTCATTATCTGGGGATATTATTGAACAATGGCGATGGTGCCTTTTCCTCGCCGTTTTATTATGCTATTGGAATGTCATATGACATTACCGGCGCCGACTTGAATCATGATGGATTTATAGACTTGGCTGTTCCATACTTTTATAATCCGAGATTGAATATTTTTATTAATCAGGGTGACGGAACATTTGATCATACGTCAAGTTATACAGCTGAAAATGCGTTTTATTCGGTATGTGCTTCTGATCTAAATGGCGATCAGAGCATTGATCTCATAAATGGCTCGGCAAAAGTTAACGGTACCCCGGAGATTAATACATTTCTGTATAATAATAATGGGGATGGCACATTCTATCTAAACTCGACATTAAATATCGCGGATGACGGGCGGGTTCAAGGCATTTTCACCTCGGATATCGATCTTGATGGAGATCTTGACCTTGTCGCAACTAATTATCATAATAGAAGTATAACCGTTTTACAAAACCTCCCCGCCTGCGGCTATGTAACCGGCGACGTCAATGATGACGGCGGCTATAACGGCCTCGATGTCGTTTACGCGGTAAACTATTTCAAGGGGGGAGACCCTCCGGTTTACGATGAATGTGATTGCCCGGTCGGCGGTTTCTGGTATGTCGCCGGCGATGTTAACGCCAGCTGCGACTTCAACGGCCTGGATATCACCTACGGCGTAAACTATTTCAAAGGCGGCGATGCGCCCCAACCCTGCCCGGAATGCCCGCCGACGCAATAAAGAATATGGCAAGAAAAAATTTGATTGAAGCAAGGAGAGAGAAATGAGAAGGATAATAATCACGACCGGCATAATCCTAATTTATGCATTCACGGCTTTCGCCCAGGCGCCCCAGGTGGTTTCGGTTACGCCCGCGCAAAATGAAGTCAGCGCGGCCATAACCTCAAATATCACCGCTACCTTCGATATGGATATGGACCCCGCAACCATCGATAATTCGACATTCTCGGTTTATTCCAGAACCTACGGTTATCTGGCGGGAACGGTTACCTATGACCAGCCCACCAGGACCGCCACCTTCGATCCCACCCGCGACTTCTTCCACGGTGATGTAATCACTGCTACGTTAACCGCCGGCATTGGTTCTCTTGGGGGAACGCCGATGGATAGGGGATTCTCGTGGACTTTTACGGTTATTGCCGGGGGTACTGGTGCTTATGGGGCTTTCGCAGAATACCCTGTCTGGGGTACTTTCGGGCATCGTGCCCTGTTTGTTTCCGATTTGAACATGGATGATTACCCAGACATTATCGCAGGGCAGATATCTGTTTTCTTAAATAATGGCGATGGTACTTTTCCCTCACGGTATGATTATCCCCAGATTGATGAAATTTATTCAATTTGCTCCGCTGATTTTAACCGGGATGGTTATGGCGATATCGCCGCTCTAATGCAAACGACATATGCGAATGAAGACAAATTGGTTATTCTGATTAATATTGGAGATGGTACATTCGGTCCCGCCACATACATTGAATTAGATGAAGGATTGAGGGGCATTTGCGCCATTGATATCGAAAATGATTCCGATCTGGATATCGTTTTTGCGGGATTAGATTCGCTTGATAATAAGGAGATTTACATATTCGCTAATGATGGATCGGGAAATTTTAATTTTTATTCATCTTATCCGCTGGTGCATTTTGCATACGATGTTTATGCCGGGGATTTTAATAATGACGGCGCCCCCGATATAGCCGCCACCTGTAATGGAATCGCGGTATTCTATAATAATGGATATGGAACTTTTTCAGGTCCGAATTATTTTCCATTTTCCGGAGATACCTATGGTGTTACAGGAGGCGATCTTAATTCCGACGGTTTCCTTGATCTGGCTGTATCGACCATCGGCGGCCGGACTCTCTGGATTCTGTTAAATGACGGGATCGGCAATTTAAATGCGTCGTATAATTATCTGACCGACAGCGGGCTTCTTAATTTGTGCGCGGCGGATTTAAATGGAGATCAGAGTATTGATATTTCAATAGCGTCCATAAGATTGGATTCCGATATCAATACTTATATGTTCTACAATAACGGTGACGGCTCTATGACCTTAAACTCCTCATTGAATGTTGCCAATAGCAGTAGATGTTATGATATTTTTGCGTCGGATCTTGATCTTGATGGGGATCTTGACATAGTTGATTATACCAGCAGCGCTCATAGTATAACCGTTATGAAAAACCTTCCCGCCTGCGGCTATGTGACCGGCGATGTCAATGATGATGGCGGTTATAACGGGCTCGATGTTGTTTACGCGGTCAACTATTTCAAAGGGGGAGACCCGCCGGTTTACGATGAATGTGATTGCCCCGTCGGGGGTTTCTGGTATGTCGCGGGCGACGTCAACGCCAGCTGCGACTTTAACGGTCTGGATATCACATATGGGGTGAGCTATTTCAAGGGCGGGCCCGATCCGATGCCCTGCCCGGAATGCCCGCCGGCGCTATAAGGCCGAGTAGTCGAGTAGGTCGGAAGCCCCGCGCTTCCGACAACACAGCTGAAAAGAGAAGAAGAGATTTTGATTGAAATAATAAGGAGAGAGAAATGAGAAGCATTTTTATTGCGACAGGATTGATATTTATATTTGCCTCCGCCACCTACGCCCAGGCGCCCCAGGTGGTTTCGGTTGGGCCGGCTCAGAATGAAGTCAGCGCGGCCATAACTTCAAATATCACCGCCACCTTCGATATGGATATGGACCCCGCCACCATCGATAATTCGACATTCTCTGTTTATTCGAGAACCTATGGTTATCTGGATGGCACTGTATCTTACGATCAGCCCACCAGAACGGCCACCTTCGATCCCACCCGCGACTTCTTCCACGGGGATGTAATCACTGCTACGTTAACCACGGGCATTGGTTCGCTTGGCGGAACTCCTATGGATAGGGGATTCTCGTGGACGTTTACGGTTAATTCCGGAGGCATCGGTGCGTTTGGTGTTATTAATGAATACCCCGTGGATGATCATCCGAACTCAGTTTTTATGGCGGACCTAAATATGGATGATTATCCGGATGTAATCACCGGAGGCATTTCAGTATTTTTAAATAACGGAAATGGCGCTTTCCCATTTAGAACGGATTATAACCTGGCCGATATTCTTAATTCGATTTATGCAGCTGATTTTGACAGGGATGGTGACATTGATATTTGTGCGTCAAGGGCTTGGTATGCATATGAAATGATAATATTATTGAATAATGGCGATGGCACATTTGTACACTCTGCAACTTTTGAAATAGGACTCGGTTCAAAAGACGTTTATGCCGTAGATATTGATAGCGATGTAGATTTGGATATCATAGTCGCCGGAACGGATTCACTCAATATTGACCAGATATTCATATTTACGAATGATGGATTGGGGAATTTCGCCTTTGATTCATCTTATCCTCTGACTTATTTCGCATACGCTGTTTATGCCGGTGATTTTAACAATGACGGCGCTCCTGATATTGCGGCCACACGCGACGGATTGGCGATACTTTATAATAACGGTTATGGTGTTTTTTCGACTCCGCTTTATATCTCCATTTCGGGAGGTACTTACGGCGTTACCGGGGCAGACTTAACCTCCAATGGCTTATTGGATTTCGCGGTCACCTCCTTTTCTGGTCAAACTCTCTGGATTTTAATTAATGAAGGCAACGGGAATTTTAATCCTCTTTACAACTATCCAACAGATAGTCGCCTTTTTCATTCATATGCTGTGGACTTAAATGGTGATCAGAATATGGATCTTTCGGTAGCGTCTTTGCAATACGATTCCGATATTAATGTCTATTTGTACTATAACATTGGAGATGGTTCGATGAATTTACATTCCTCCTATAATATCGCCAATTGCCACCGTATTTATGAATCTTTCTCGTCCGACATCGATTTGGACGGGGACATGGATATTGTTACCGGAAATTATAGTACATATAGCATAACTATATTAAAAAACCTGCCCGCCTGCGGCTACATAGCCGGCGATGTAAATGACGACGGCAGTTATAACGGGCTCGATATCATTTACGCGGTCAACTATTTCAAAGGGGGAGACCCGCCGGTTTACGATGAATGCGATTGTCCTGTTGGCGGTTTCTGGTATGTCGCGGGCGACGTCAACGCCAGCTGCGACTTTAACGGATTAGATATCACATATGGAGTAAACTATTTCAAGGGCGGGCCCGGTCCGATGCCCTGCCCGGAATGCCCGCCGACACAGTAGGCCCGGGTGAGTCGGAAACCCCGCGCTTCGGGCATTACCGCCGTAGTGGTCAACCCATTTGTCGGCAGCCTGTTACACGATAAAACAAAAACCCCTTGCGCCCGGAAACATAAATCCATATAATACGTATTGTAGAAACAAATAAAGGGGTGTTCGTCCCCCGCTGAAGGCGGGGGGCGATCTGAGATGAAACCCTTCGAACCTGATCCGGGTAATGCCGGCGTAGGGAACAACAATAAGCCCGCCATCCCCGGAGGGCTTTTTTGTTCCCCTCGTAAATGTCCCCCGCTAAAAGCGGGGGGCGGAAGGAGGAACAACATGTTCACCAAAACAATCATCATCACAGCCATATTGGCCCTGTTCGCCGGGACCGCATACGCTGAAATCGGCGGCGTGGTAACCGACGCCGAAACCGGCGACCCCATAGCCGGGGCCACCGTAAAAGTTAGAGGCGAGAACGTCGGTGATGTAACCGACAGCCGCGGCGAGTTCCGCGTAAGCGGCTATGCGGCGGAACAACCGACCCTGGTGGCCAGCGTGATCGGCTACAACGTCGCCTATAAGACGGTCGAATCGGGCACTACCAGAGTCAAATTCTCGCTTGAGCCGAAACTACTCCGGGGGCAGGACGTCATAGTCACCGCCACCCGCGGCGCCAGAGGGGAGACCCCTGTCGCCTTCACCAACGTCTCCGGCGCCGACCTCCAGGAGAAATATTTCGCCCAGGATATACCCATGCTCCTGACCGATACTCCAAACCTCTTCGCCTACTCAGACGCTGGCAACGGTATCGGTTATTCTTACCTAAAAATCCGCGGGTTCGACCAGAAACGGATCGCCGTTTTGCTCAACGGCGTGCCGCTTAATGACGCCGTCTCCGGCGAGGTCTTCTGGATCGATCTGCCCGATTTCGCCGAGAGCGTGGAGGATATCCAGATCCAGCGGGGCGTGGGCAACTCCCTCTACGGCGCGGCCGCCCTGGGAGGCTCGGTCAATCTCATCACCTCCGATTACTCCATTATTCCCGAACTGAATTTCAAGACCGGATACGGCAGCTTCAACACCAAAAAATACCTGCTGTCGGGCAACTCCGGCCTGATCAACGACAACTACGTATTCTACGGACGCTTCTCCCGGATCGAGACCGACGGCTACCGCGACCTTTCATGGTCAAAAATGTGGGGATACTTCGTGGGCGCGGCCCGTTACGATGAGAAATCGACGCTGAAAGTCAATTTCTACGGCGGGCCTGAGGAATCCCACCTCGCCTATAAGGGTATCACCGCCGAACAGCTTGAAACCGATCGCAAATATAACGAGCTCCAGTACAAAGATGAAATCGATCATTTCCAGCAGCCGCACTACGAATTGATACATGAATACAGGCTTTCCGACCGACTCTCGCTTTCAAATACCCTTTATTATTTCCAGGGTAACGGGTACTACGATCAGTTCAGGTCTGAACGGGATCTCGCCGATTATAACGTCGGCGTCTGGTTCGATCCCGGCACATGGACCACCTACGCTTATAACGATACATCCTTTCCCGCCGAATATTACAGCCTCAGGGATACGCTGGGCAATCCCCTGCCCGACGGCACCGGCTCGTATCCCCTCGACGTAACCGAGACAGACCTCGTACGGCGCAGGGTGGTTAACGAGCGCGACTGGGGATGGATACCGCGAGTAACCCACGAAATGGAAAGGATCAAGATAATCGCCGGCGGAGAAATGCGAATCCATACCGGTCATCACTTCGGCGAGGTATTGTGGGCTTCAGTTTACCCGCTGGATATGGAGCCCAACCTGCGTTACTACGACTACATGGGCGACCGGCAATCCTACACCGTATTCGGGCATCTCGAATATAACATTACCGATAAACTTCTTTCCATCGCCGATCTGCAGTACCAGTATTACCGCTACGAGTTGTACGACGACAAAAGGTTCAATGTCTCCTTCGAGCGCGATTACGATTTTATCGCCCCCAGGTTCGGACTGAATTACCGGTTCACCGATAAAACCTCGGCGTTTGCCAATGTTTCCACCGCCTCCCGCCAACCCGCCTTCAAGGATATCTACGACCCCACCGACTGGTGGAACAGCGTAGTATTCTATCCCGACAGGTTCTCCGGTACCGCTTCCGCCTATGATTATGTCGGCTTCGAGCTGAAAGAGGAGAAACTCTTAGATTTCGAGCTGGGCGCCAATCATCGCTTCGACATAAATGATAACCGTATCGATCTGAGTCTGAACCTTTACCGCATGCAGATCACCGACGAGATCGTCCCCTACGCCGGGCAGATCGACGATAACGGCTATCCGGTAACCGGGAACGCCGAAAAAACCATACATCAGGGGATA
Organism: Candidatus Zixiibacteriota bacterium; assembly: GCA_020344055.1. Lineage (GTDB taxonomy): Bacteria > Zixibacteria > MSB-5A5 > UBA10806 > UBA10806. The sequence continues at coordinate 1,784,844 of CP070813.1, forward strand.
GAGTTTTCCGCAAGAATGAAATCGGAAATGGGACTTTCGGTTTCCGGCAATGTATCTATTAACGATGATACCTTCGACGATTTCACAGAATACGTACGCGACTGGTCCGCCTGGCCGGATACCTTGATTGTCTATGACCGCTCCGGCAACCGCATCGGCGGTTTTCCCGCCATGCTGGCCAATTACGGAATATCCTATAAATACGATATCGCAACCGCGGGGCTATCGGGGCGATTGGTGGGCGAGCAGTACCTCGACAACTCCGAGGACGATTCCAGGAAACTGGACAGCTATCATATTATCGATTTTATCGCATCGGCTAACGTCGGTAGATATATCGGATATAAGACTATAAATCTGAGCTTGAGGGTAAACAACCTGCTTGATGAAGAGTATGAGGCCGCGGGGTATATAGAGGTGGATGACGGAGAGCCCCGCTATATAGTCGGCGCCGAACGAAACTTCTTCCTCTCATTGGAGATCGGGATCTGATATTGGCCGGCACGCTTGATTACGCGCTAATCGGACTGTATCTGGTTTTTCTGATTGCGGTAGGATTCCGACAGTTCCTGAAAGGGAAGAAAACGGTTGACGAGTACCTGGTCATGGGTCGGCGGCTGGCCCTACCCGGCTTCGTCGCCAGTCTGGTATCGACCTGGTACGGCGGAATTCTGGGTGTCGGCGAGTACTCGTTCAAATACGGTCTCTCCAACTGGGTTGTTTTCGGCCTGCCGTATTATCTGGGCGCTTTTTTGTTTGCTGTGTTCCTGGCAAAAAGGGCCAGGAGCGCCAACCTTTATACCATACCCGATCAGCTCGATAGAGCCTACGGGCGTCCGACCTCGCTGGCGGGCGCCGTTCTTGTATTTGTTACAACCATTCCGGCGGCCTATATTCTGCAACTCGGTTTCCTGGCGGAATCGGTCGCCGGAATCCCCCTTACATACGGCGTGGTGGGAGGAGCGTTCTTCTCCATCTTCTACGTTCTCACCGGCGGCCTGCGCAACGATGTTATCACCGACCGCGCCCAGTTTATCCTGATGTTTTCGGGGTTCATCGTTATGCTTGTTTTTCTCTTCGCCAACTACGGGGGGTTTTCATATATATCCGCCAACGTTCCCGAAAAACATCTGACTCTTACCGGCGGCCGGCCCATAACATATATTCTGGTCTGGTATTTTATCGCCCTGGGCACCCTGGTCGATCCCGCTTTTTACCAGAGATGTTTTGCGGCCAAGTCCGAAGCCATAGCAAAAAAGGGTATTTTTATAGCGATCGCCTTCTGGGCATTTTTCGATTTCATGACCACCTCAACGGGGCTTTACGCGCGCTCTATTATCCCGGAATTATCGGATCCGGCAACATCTTTCCCCATGCTCGCTTTTAAGGTGTTGCCGGGATTTTTCCGGGCTGTCTTCATCCTCGGCCTCTTAGCCACGGTTATGTCCACCATTGACTCCTTCACCCTTGTGGCGGGGCAGACTATCGGGAAAGACTTTATACATCGCATCTGGGGCAGGGACGCCACCAGGATGACACAGGTGGGTATCGTATTGGCGGGTTTGCTGGCAATTGTGATAGCGCTTTTTAAGAGATCAATCGTCGCCATATGGTACGATCTGGGGAGCATCTCCACCGCCTCGCTCCTGATACCTCTGGCGTCGTCCTTCAGCAAACCATGGAAAATGAGCCGGGAGGCGGCATTTTTTTCAATAATAATGGCGGGTTTGGTTGTAGTTATCTGGATGGGTCTCGGCTCACTGTACGATCAGGAAAGATTCCTGAATATCGACCCCATTTATCCCGGCCTGGTCTGCTCCCTTCTGTTTTTTACATTCGACAGATTCCTGTTTTCGCAAAACGATAATACGCGATAGGGGCTTTAATTTATTAAACCCCCAGTAATAAACTGCATGGCCTGATATTGAGCAGGTCGGGTTCTGGAGCCAACGAAGTTGTTTGTTAACCCGACGCCTGAACCGAATCAATTCAATATAAAATCCACTTCAACGCGGGCCGTAAAACGTATTTTCCCCACCATCACCTGTGCTGACGGGATATCCTCTTCAACCGTTGTTGAGACGTTGTATGGACTGGGCATATCGCTGTCCCAGCTTCTCTGCCAGCGATCGTAACGTCTTTTATAGGAGGACGCAACCTCTTTGAAGTACGTGGCCGGGCCGATATCCTGGCCGATGGCATTGGCCATATCCCGCGCCTTTTTATGGGCCGCTTTCATTGCCATCACTCTGACATCATCCTTGTATTGACTGAAATTCGATACCCTGAAAGATATATCCAGTATATCTTCCACGCCGGATTCTATCAGCGCCGTCATGAAATCGTTATACCTGGACAGGTCTCTAATTGTGATAATAACCTTGTTCTTGATGAAATAGCCTAAAAATCCCTTTAATTCATATTCTTTTTTAAAACGGGGAGAGATGTTCACGTAGTCAATTCGTAAATCGCTTTTATCCGAAACAAAAGGCAGAGCGGAATCGATTATGCTGTCGATTATGTCGTCGTTTTCTTTTTTGGCGTTGCGGATGTCTTTGTCCTTTGTTTCCACTCCTATTGTGATTACAGCAAAATCGGGATCCACCAGCAACTCGGCATCGCCGGTAAATTTTAAAATGGTGGATTTGCCCGGAGCTTGGGTCTCGCCTTCTTTTTCCTGGGCGAAGGCCGAGGCCAGCAGCCATACCAGCAAAACCGAAACGGCCGCGATGACGGCGGGTTTGACGCTTTTCATGATTTTACCTCCTGATAAAGATTCTGGATCTATATAATTATCACCGAACCGGCTTTTTATACTCGCCAGCGGGAAGTTTGATCGAGTCCGGGGGAAAATAAAACAGTGGCG
>CP070813.1:1787809-1817004 GCA_020344055.1 Candidatus Zixiibacteriota bacterium
GTTTTAAAATGGAATTTGACCCAGAATCTCTCGTTTTTGGAGTTGATGAAGCTGTAGGTATGGCTGCCGTACCCGTTAACGTGCCTGTAACTGCGGGGCAGGCCTCTGTCGGAAAAGAGAATTGTCACCTGGTGCATGCTCTCCGGGGAAAGCGACCAGAAATCCCACATGGCGATATTGTTCCTCAGATTGGTTTTGGGGTCCCTTTTCTGGGTATGAATAAAATCGGGAAACTTGTATGGGTCCCGGATGAAGAAGACGGGGGTATTGTTTCCGACCAGGTCCCAGTTGCCCTCCTCGGTATAGAATTTTACGGCAAATCCTCTTACATCCCGTTCCGCATCGGCGGCGCCCCGCTCCCCGGCCACGGTTGAAAAGCGCAGGAAACATTCCGTTTTCTTGCCCGCTTCAAAGACCTTGGCCTTGGTATACTTTGTAATGTCATTGGTGACGGTCAGTGTCCCGTAGGCGCCGGATCCTTTGGCGTGCACCACTCGCTCGGGGATGCGTTCCCGATTGAAATGCGCGTGTTTTTCGAAAAGCTGCCAGTCCTGAACCAGCAAAGGCCCCCGGGGACCGGCAGTCAGCGAATTCTGATTGTCCCCCACCGGTATGCCGGCCGAGGTCGTTAACTGACGTTTCTTTTTTGGCATACTATCTCTCCTTTTTATGGTTTTCTTCCATATTGAAATTAAATCTGTCCTTTGTGCGACTCCTCTTTTGCCGGGATTTTAACATACATCTTATTACTAAAATCTATAGCTTCTAAGTTCCCCCGTTATAATCAGCGGGTTTCCACATACCTTGATCAAACTCTCCCCGTTTCTTAATAGCATACGGCAAAATCACGCTGGCTGAATTGGATATGGAGAACCAATATAAGAATTCAAGGTTGAGGCCGCAATTGTAATGGGGATTTTCGGGCAGAAGAATTTGTCGGAAGATTACGCCGGGGCCGATTTTGCTGCCTTGATTTTCAATTGATTAAAAAAACGCTATATTACGGTTTGTTTTTTACGTCTATTTGAGCCGCGAGGATTTTTTCATACACAGGTTTGACGTTTGTAATGAATTCCAATCGCGCCGAAATAAATTGGGCGGTTGAATGAAAGTATGACGCCGTTTTCCAGTTGTAAATCAATTGAGCGGGCTTCAAATAAGGCGTGATTTTATTCTACTGCAATAATCCATGTTAGGCCGCCTCAAATCTGTGGCATTATAACGCGATAATAACTGCAGCTATGGCAAAAATCAGCGCCAGATTGATCGAGATGATCCAGTGATAGAACAGCGGCCCGGTCTTTCCGGTCTCGGAGATGGTGATCTTTTTGTAGCGGAAAGCGTAAACGGGCGCCATCGCCCGCAGCCATAAAAAGCTGACAGGCATTTTGCGTGTTCGTAAAGCATTATGAATAATCAAGCTTACCGCCACATTCCAGAATGCGCATGCCACGCAGACGGCGATTATAATATCAAGGGTTTCCATATCCTGCCTCCGTTTCTATAGTATTATACAGCCGAATTGCCTTAATATTCAATACAATCGATATTATATTTATTTGTCTATATAGTGTCAGCGAGCTGAGCTCCGCGCCCCTAACATCCACCGCTCCACCGCATCTCTATGGCGGGGAATATCCGCGGACAGAAGCCGATACCCTTTGTCGGTTACCAGAACATCATCCTCGATCCTGACGCCGATCTTCTCCTCTTCGATATATATACCCGGTTCCACTGTGATTACCATTCCGGCGGATAGGACCAGGTTATAATCGGCATCATCGTGAACATCCACGCCCAGGTGGTGGGAGATGCCGTGAATGAAATAGTCGATATATCCGGCTTTTCTGAACACATTTTCGGTGGCCTCATGAACCTCCCTGATCGTCGCTCCGGGCCGGATGGTGGCAAAAGCGGAATCCTGCGCTTCCAGAACCAGGTCGTAGATCTCGGCCTGCCTGTCGCTGAATTCGCCGTCAACCGGGAAGGTACGGGAGATATCGGCGCAGTAATGCTCCCATTCCGCCCCCACATCAATCAACAGAAGCTGTCCGGGCTCGAGTTTTTGGTCTTTTCTCTCATAATGCAGGATGGCGCTTCGCTCGCCTGATCCCACGATGGGCGTGAACGCCATATGCTGCGCTCCCTGGCGCTTGAAGGACTGCTCCAGGATACCCTGGAGCTGGTATTCGGTAATTCCGGGAGTCATCGCCGATAGAAGGTCGGTAATGCCGGTATGAGTAATCTCAATCGCCTTTTCAATCGCTGCTATTTCCTCCGGGATCTTAATCATCCTCATTCGCTCGATAAAGCGCGAGGAGTTTAGAACATCCGTATCGGGAATGCGTTCGGCAACCCTGTCGTAATAATCGAGGTCGGGGGGCACATCATATGAAGGAGATCGTAGAGGCGAGATCAGGTGCATCACCGGCGACCTTTTCATGCACGACAAAACCAGGCCGTCGAGCCGGCCGGTACGGCATATCAGGTCATAACCCCAGGCTTTCTCCAGGGAATCGGTCAGGGGCGGCCGTTCGCCGGTCCAGCGTTCCCCTTCCGGGTCCCGCGGCTCAAGAAACAACACCTGCTCATACCTGAAACCCGGCGCCAGCAACAGGATCGCCCCGGGGTCGTCGTTGCCGGTCAGATACCAAAAGTGGCCGTCGGTCCGATAGCCCGACTCTCCGTATTCACCGGAGGAATATAATAGGGCGAGTCCCGTTCCCAAAGAGTCAAGGAGCGCCTGGCGACGGGCCTGGAAGCTCTCCGGCCCGAACTTCTCAACCTCATCGCCCGCGGACGATATTGCAGACGATATCAATAGGATTATAATCATGGCAACTGCAGATCCCTTCATCGCGTACCTCGAATTTTTGAGTAGTCCCGTGTAACGGTAAGCATTGTTACGGATAATTTTGACCTCACGCCGCCACCTCGCATAAGGAGTTAATATCAGCCCACTTAAATGCGGAATATACTACCGTTATTGAAACGGGGCAATGTAAAATCACGAAATATCTCTCCCTTACAGGTAACTTTCGGAAAATTACTAAAATCCCAGCACCGGCTAAATGCTTTTTGTTTTCGACAATCCGATATATAACTCAATCCAACGAATTGGATAGTTACCTTTTATTAATTTATATTTTGTAATCTCATCAGAGTCGCGCCGGCCAAATTTATGCATGGTAAAAAAACTCCTATAGGGATCGGATATTATTAAAGGCAAATATTATTGACTAATTTGCCGTGCTGACAATGTTTACGAATTGTCTATTTTGGACTTCGGAAACGCGGATAATTTCTATGCCTGAAACGATTAAACCGTCAAGAAGTTTCTTGAATCCGGGTGGCTGTCTAAGGTAAGTAGATTCAGTTTTGACGAATGGGTGGAGACGGCAGAGGTAATCCGGGTCGGAGCGGAGGAGATTCTCGGACGTCTCTTCCAGTGCAAACGTTTCCGGGGTGAAAGTACGCCAATAAGGGCGGGTTATTATCTGGGTTATCGCCTTGTTGATATGCTCCCGGAAAGGATGGCACCGGGGCAGATTCTTCGTCTTAGACCCGATCGCAAAACAATATCTTCCTGGCTCGATGAACAAATTAGTAAGGGTGCGTGAATTTATTATTTATTTCGGATATTTATAGCATAAAGTCACGTTTGATAATACTAATGACTCAAGGCTTGACACATGTTCTAAAGATACATCAATAAATATTTGGACCTCTGTCTCCAGAATCCACTTGACAATCTATAGTCACCATATATAAATTTCGTTGTGTATCGTTTTCGGAAAATTCATGCCCGGGCCTGACAGTCGATTGAAGAATCGATCTGAATGTTCATTGGTTCTATGGTGCGGCTTTCCGATTTTACTGATAAACCTGAAAATAGCTAATGTGTCAAAGGCATGTTCTGGTTTGGCGCCGCCCAGGATATTAGAGAGGAGGACAAAATGATTCGGCCGTTATCAAAGCCGCGTCCGTCCGGGAGACGCGGGTTTCCCGTTCGTTATACTACTCTGGCTTTGATTATAATGCTTTTATCTATGACAATCTCTTTCAGCGAGGAGGATAAGTCGCAACTGACCGTCATAAATCGGACGCCGCTTTTTCTTCATGTGATTATCGACGGTACCCCTTATCTTTATATCTCTCCGGAGCGGGGAGTAACACATGAGTCTGACGCCAAGCCTACGTTTTCCGTGACCGTATTTTATTCTCCCGGCCAGAGTACCACCGGACGAATAAATCGGACCATCCAGGTTCCCTATAGCTCCGGCGATTGGGGCTGTACATATGGATCCGGCGGTTGCGATTGTACCAGCACCGGCCCGGAAGCGGGCAGCGCTATATGGGAAGTGAGCGCCGATACCATGCGCGTATCTCCGCCTCCGGCCGCCTCGGGAGGGGGGGTGACACCATGAATCGTTTTTCTATGATCTGCACTTTGTTTACCGCCGTCATCATGTCTGTCGGGATTATATCGGCGAACGCCGAAGCAGGAAATAGATGGTCGGTGTCGTTATGGGGCGGTTACTTCCAGCCCTCCAGCGACTGGAAACAGCATCGTTACGCGCCGAATGTCGATCAGTTTGGCGGCATGCTCCATATGGCCCTGGATTTTGAATACCGATTCGACCGTAACTGGGCATTGGCTTTTTACGGCCAATTTAACGGCCTCAGTACCGCCGAATGGGAGAATTACGTCAGACAGCAGGGAGAATATATCGAGGCCGAAGCTCTGATGGCTACCTTTGGATTGGTAGTTCGACCGCACGTGATTGTTACCTCAGTGAATCGAACCAAGCTGGAGTTCGGTTTTGGCCTGGTTACTTTGTCCGGAAGCGAACGGTACGGCGGTTTATCCTACGATTATGATTTCCTGGCAAAGGGCTCCATTGCGTTCCTGGGTGCCGTGGAGCACGACTGGCTATTCAACAAAAGGACCGCGCTGGTGGCCCGTATCGGGATTTTAAGCGCTCCGAAAGGAGTTTCTTATGCCGATGGCGAAACCGAAACGGTCGTCGGTTTCTCCTTTTCTGCAGGAATTCGCTACACAATGTAACGTTTTCTCTATTCGGGGTTGCGATCCGCGTATTACCGTTATGAATAAGCGGGATAAAAGCATATGGGAAGAATACTTCGATGCCCATGCTCCCGATTATATGGATAACAGTTTCACCAGAGCTACCAAAGATGAAGTGAATTTCATTATTGAGGAACTCGGTTTGCCCGGGGGAAACTCGATCCTTGACGTAGGCTGCGGTACCGGCCGTCATTCGATAGAGCTGGCCAAACGCGGTTATATCATGACCGGCGTCGATATATCCAGCGGAATGCTGGAGGAAGCGCGCAAAGCGGCTGAGGTTGCAGGAGTCGGTTTGAACCTTGTAAAAAGCGACGCCGTGCAGATGGTATTTGATCATAAATTCGACGCCGCCGTTTGCCTGTGTGAAGGGGCATTCGCCCTGTTGGGAGAAAGTGATGACGCCTACGATCACGACATGCGGATACTGAACAATATCGCCGTCGCCTTAAAACCGGGAGCGCCTTTTATTCTGGAGACCCTTAACGGCTTGCAGAAAGCCCGCCATTTCAACAATGACGATGTCAAAAACCGTAAATTTGACCCCTTAACTCTTGTTGAAACATTCACCATGGAACTGGAAACGCCCGAAGGCAAGAGGGTTTTTACTTTACGCGAACGGGGTTATATCGCCTCCGAATTAATCCTCATGATGGAGCTGAATGGATTCAGCGTGAAGCATGTCTGGGGCGGTACCGCCGGCAACTGGAGACGGGAAATTCCCGACATGGACGAGATCGGAATTCTGCTGGTTGCCCATAAAACAGGTGGAGAATAATCTGAGGGCCGGAGCAAATCTATTCGCTAATTGCTCGCGCCCGGAAATGCCAGGTTGTTAAGGAATATAATTGCTCCGTCTTTGTATATATCCTGTGTGAAACATTGCCCGAGTTACCGCCGTAATTTCAGATAGGCAATGCGATCGGTTAAAGTTCAAAACGAGATGAATGAAGACTATGATTTCAGTTTGTTGGATTACTAAAAGGAGCGCGAGATGTCGAGATTTTTAATCCCCGTTATTACGGCGATATTACTGTTAGCCTGCGGCCCGTCGGTTCAGGATGAATCGCCTTTTAAAGTGGTAAAATTGACGGAGAAGATATATCAACTATCAACCGATGAGGGCGAGTATACCACCAACGTTCTGGTCTTTACGGGGGATGACGGTCTTCTGCTGGTCGACACTAATGCTGAGCAGTACGCCGGGGAGCTCAAAAAACAGATAGAATCCTTCGGCAAGGGGAAACCGAAATACATTATCAACACCCATCGTCACGTGGAGCATATCGGCGGCAATGCCGTATTCGGGCCGGAGCCGGTGGTGATCGGGCACGATCTGATAAGAACCAGGCTGCGCAGCGGAAGCTACCTGTTCGACGAGTATCCTGAAATAACGCTGCCGGATATCGGGTTGACCGACTCTTTGTATCTCTATTTTAACGGGGAGAAAATAAGGTTAATTCCTCTGGTAGGAAGCCATGACGACAACGAGATAATCGTGCATTTCACCGGCTCAAGAGTCGTACACCTGAGCTCATTGGTGAACGGTCTGAATTTTCCGTCGGTCGATTCCGACGGTGATGTTTTGAAGTTCGAGGAGACGGTTTCAAAAGCCATAGATCTATTGCCCGATGATGTTATAATTGTATCCGGTCATAACAATAATTGCACCAGGGCCGACCTGTTTGATTACGTGGATATGCTCCACCAGACAACCGCCATTGTTCGGGAAGGGCTGGCGGCAGGCAAGACTGTTGAACAAATGCAGGAGGAGAAAGTCCTCGCGGGATTTGAGAAATACGCTCAGAGCTATGTCAGTCCCGAAGGCTGGATTGAGTATCTGGCCAGAGGTATAAAGGGCGAAAAGAAGAAAAAGACGATATATGAGCCGCTTTATTATGCCTATAAGGAGAGTGGAATCGAAGCTGCCATAGAAAAATATGGAACGCTCAAAGAGAAATTTCCGGATGAATATAATTTCAACGAGGCCGCTTTGGTGATCATCGGGAGTAAGCTTCAGGTAAAATCGAAATATACCGATTCGGTGAAAATGCTGGAGCTCTGTCTTGACGAGTATCCCGGGGGGGACTATCTTTATTACACTCACTATCTAATAAGCAAATCGCTAAAGGAAACCGGCGAAATAGAAAAGGCCATCACGCATTGCGAGAAATCGCTGGAAGCCAACCCGGAATTTCAGGGAGCATCGAGCTTATTGGAAGAGCTCAAAAAGATGTAAAAACGCGATCATTATTTTTATTGACAGCGCGCTGAAATCGATATATTTTGCGTCGGCGTTGCGATTATATGGCTGTCATCCAATTTACCATAATACGCGAAAAGGAGGTGGGTTGAGCAGAGATCGGTATTGTGTAAGGGCAGGTAAGATCAAACACAAAAAAGGGGTATGAGAAAATGAAAAGAACCGGTTTTTTATTGATACTAATATTGATTATATCTTTTACGACGAATTCAGCGTTCGCCCAGCTGACAGGGGTAGGGATTAAGGTAGGCGCCGGTTTCGCTAATTTACAGGGCAGCGATGTTAATCAAAGCATGGACTCGAAAACGGGTTTCAGCGGCGGGGCTTTCGTGACATACGCTTTTCATGAGATAATCGCGATCCAGCCTGAAGTTCTTTATGTCTTTAAGGGCACGAAATTCACCAATACGGTTCTTGGATACGGAACAGTGGAGGGAGAAGTAATATTGGACTATCTTGAAATTCCGATCCTGATTAAAGCTACGCCGCCCATGACGGGTAATTTTAAACCCAATATTTTTATCGGTCCATCTTTTGGCATACTCACGAACGCCAAGCTAAAAATAGATACTCCTCCCGGGTATGCTACAAGAAGCATCAAAGAGGATATGAGTAGCACTGATATCGGTTTATCTTTTGGAGCCGGAGTAGAATTCGAGTTGACGCAGGGCGCAATTACTTTCGACGGTAGGTACAGTCTTGGTCTCTCAAGTACATTCGAGCAGTACATACGTTACGGGCCGGCGGCGCAGTCTATCTTCTTCACCGGAGAAGATAAAATGAAAAACTCCGTTATATCAATAATGTTGGGCTTTTCATTTATGTAGCAATTGGAGCATTCCAACGATTAGGCTGATCGGGTCCGGCACAGTTAAGCTCGGCTAATATATTTTTGTCCCGGTTGTGTATCTCCCTGGGAACATACCGGGGCTTTATCTTTTAAATCTACATGAGGAGTGAGGGAAAGATAATGGCCGGAGGCCTTTTGAAGGAAAGGGGTATTCTGCTTCTCAAAAAGAGTTCATATTTTAGTCCTAAAATAAAAACCAGTCGAGAAAGAGGGTAAGAGCAGCCACACATTAAAATGGCCCTTATATCGCTTTCGGCAAAGTCCTGTTAATTTGGAGGTTCCTATTATTACATGTATCATATATATAAATGGAATCCGGCCAGAGACACATTTGGCGTTCAGGGAACCCCCCTGGCCGAAGCCATCAGGTCATTTCTTCTGTTATTTTAACTTTGATAATAACTCCAGCGCATATAAAACCTCTGCATTCGGATCGAAATCATGGGAGGCCAACCACTCGTACTTCAAGGGATAATGCACCGGCAATACTCGCGACTGCTCGGAATCATCCAGGAAGTTCAGGGCGTACGATTGAGATACCCGGCCGATAACCCCTGTGTTATTTAGTTTCCATCTAATAGCATTTCCGCCGGAATTAGGAGCCTGGCTCGAAGGAGTCCCGACCAGAATAGCGCCGGCCCGATACAAGCGGACAGCAATACCAAATCCGGCGCTGAATGTCCAGGGCCTCGTCAAGACTATTACATGTTCGGGACAGTAATAGCCTTCGAATGTTCCGTTTTCCCATTCCGTAAAAAACGTCGGCGAATGTGTGAAGCCCTCTGCAAGCGCTGAGGTTTTACACAGAAGATCATCAGAATAATCCTGGCTAAAGTCATAATCCCCCTCGGTCAATGAAACAACGCGGTCTTTGTTTATACCTTCCAGCGTTATGCCCTTACGTGACTCTAGGTAGATCTTTGATAGCCTGTCGATGTTGTTCCACCGGGTTTTCACGGTGGTATCTTTCCCGTACAGAAAATACAGCATGATATCTACCATCAATGCATCCCCGCCCCCGTTTCGCCGTAGATCCACTATCATGGTTTCAGTATCCACGTCTTTCATTTCGGTAACGAGGGATCTGAAAAACTCTGTAGCCGAAGGTATGCTATCCAGCTTCTCCTGTGGCGTATGTTCGAGACCAAGGCTATTGCGCGCTTCAAAACTCTCGCGATAATATTTCATATGATCGATTGGGACGTAGGCGATTCTCTTGTCCGGTCCGAGGTAGTCATATGTGAAACCGGATTCAGGAGTAGAGGGCAAGGCGATCTGCGATTCCGGTTCGGATAACAAGGCTACTGCCATCGGAAGGTTAAATTCGACTTCCCTGGTCTCTCCCGATGAAAGCAGGAGTTCGACCCGCACTTGCTTTGTGTCTTCCCATTCGGGAAGCAACTCCTGAAGATATGGGCCGTACCAGAGGTAGTTAGTGGTAAAGTGCCACAGCAGATGATATTCATTATCTATGGGTGTGAGAGTTTTCAGTCTTTTGCCCAGCTCTTCAATTGATACATTTTCAACCGAAACCAGGATTGCACCGAGAAGCTCTCCGTATTGATCCTCCGGGACACCGCTTACATAGAGAGACCTCTCAACGACATCGAACTTGAGGGGAATACCGCCGGGCGAAGCGATATTGACATTATAATGTGTATAAACCTCGGTGTGAGCGTCCCCGATGGCAGCGACAAAAGGGCGCAAAAGAGTCTTGAACTGGTTGCCTGTCATTCCATCTTCGGGAATGGCGTGTAGAATATGTTGAAAGCTGCGATGAAAAGCAATCTTGCCACCGATATGTTCATAGGGATCCGGATGTGTATCTTCAATGATATCCGCAAGCTGCCTTGCGTCCGCAATCAATTCCCCTCGTGTAAAGCGTTTTTCTGCAGCTTGAAAGATTCCGGTGTCAATATCAACGTTGTATTCTATTCGATCAAAAAGAAACCTGATAGACTCTTGTCCATTTACAAACGTAGATATTCGATGCGCCTGCGCGATGTTGTCTGTTTTCCTGTAATCGCCGTAATAAACCTCCTCGATAAAAGGTTGCGCTGGAGTGCCCTTGTTAGTTTCCGTCTTATGAACCAGGTAGGTTCCCATATCCACATAATATAAAATTGTCTTAAAACCATCCCCGAAACTCTGCTCAAGCATATAAAATCCAGCTGCGGAATCGGTCTTGATCCCCTTGTAGGTGTAGCTGATGCCGTATTTTCCAGGGTTCAGGAAGGCGTCATCTCCAAGGGCCTGGTATTTCATGGCCTGCGTTTCCATAGCGGGCAATTCCTGATACCCTCCGGCCTGTGGGTTGTCTATCCAAGCGACATCACCGTCATATCCCTGCCTGATCGAAGTACCCGCGAAGTTCATTTCAATTAGAGTTTTATCCGGGTACATGTGGGCTACAGTTACCTCCCCTGTTGTACTACCCTGCGAAACAAGAACTATCTTTCCCTTCATCACACAGGATTTAATGTTGCTTAATCCGCTCTTTCCACCGCGGGCGTCAATCATTCTTTTGAGCAGGCGGCCAGCATCGATTTGAGCGAAGCTAACTGAAATTGTCGCATATAGGAAAAACATTGTTACGGCGAACACAAATGTAACTCGTCTCATTCCGATCTCCTTTCCCTATTTTACCTACGGTTCTGTGGGAATATAGTTTTGACAATGTTCAGGGTTTGGAATCGAATTATCAGGGGCATGAAATTTTGATCAGGTGCTTGCCGGAGTACAAGAATTATATGCTTAAAGATGAATTCTGATCATTATAGCCTTGCGCATAAATTTATTGTTATATTATTTCCTTATATCCGGCTTTGCGATAATCGATCTGACCCAGGCCCTGCTCTGCAGCCAGGACGACATGTTTGATTCCCTCACCGGTTAAGCCCAGGAATTCGCAGGCTCGCGAATCTGCTGCCACCTGATCGGTGGAACAGATGACCGAATCGAATATCTCGACATCATCAAAGGAGCCGCCCTGGGGACCAGCCCGCATTAGTACGCGGGTGGCGTCGACCACCGTCAGGGTTGGCCTGAAATATGCCGCCAGATCGACGATGGCCTGGTCGATTTGATCGTGCAAACCGTCACGAATACCCCCTATTGCGCCGAAGAAATTCTTCATTGAAGCGGTGCCGTACACCAGGCCGTGATGTTTGGCGATGGGCATGTTGATAAGACGGTCGACCTCGAATGTATACCTGAGAACCAGCCAGCTGGTAATAAACTTGCCTTTGAGATTATCCTCGATAAAATCGCTGGCGTTCAGGTAAAGGACCTTTCCTCCGCTTTGTTCAACCGCTTGTTTTAATCCGCATCGAGAAAATGTTTTTACCGGATTATTGGGCCCGTTATCGGTTACCAATATTTCAGAAGCGCCCGCAATCCGGCATTGCCGAACCATCTCGCCCACAAGAACCGGGTTGGTATTGACCGCCTGTTCCGGAACCCTGTCAAACGCGACATTCGGCTTGAGGAGCACCTTTTCGCCTTTTTTGACAAATCGGCTTATTCCCCCAATGGCGTCCAGCGCCGAGCCCAGCGCCCGGGCGTGATCCTCGTTACGAGCCAGCGCCACTTTGGGGAATTGAGGATCCGCGGCGACCTCAAAATCGGCTTTGGTTACGATCGCCTTACCTTTTCCCCCGGACTGGCAGCCGTTGTTTATCAATACAACATCGCCGGCCATGGCCGCCAGAGCCGCCGCTTGCCCTGTTTTTTTCAGAAACTCCCGTCTTTTCATACCGGTGATCTCCATTGATGTTACAGAAATATGGGACTTTGCTGGCTGATCGACAAGGAAATAGAATCCCCTTTATGCCTTAATACACGTGAATCCCAAAAAAACGTTGCATTATGGATACAGTTGCATATATTAAATTAGCTTATAGTATCTTCGTTAGACATCGAAAAACAAAAAAAATTCACTTGAAAGGGGAAGAGATGCGATCCAGCTCATCCAGGCAGTATCAGATTGTGGGGGTAGTCATCGTGCTGATCGCGGGATTAGTAATTTCGGCCAATGCCGAGATTCCCGGCCAGATCAGCTACCAGGGAATGTTGACCGATGACATGGGCACGCCGTTAAACGGCGATTTTCTAATCAGGTTTAATATCTATGGAAGCGAAAGCGGTACCGATTCGTTATGGTCCAGCGGGTATCAGACGGTTCAGGTAGGTGAAGGCTTGTTTATATATCGATTGGGCTCAATCGTACCTATTCCCGATGATCTTTTCGCGGGAAGCGCCGAACGTTACCTGGGCATAAAGGTCAGTACCGATCCGGAGATCGAGCCGCGGACACGATTTCTCGCTGTGCCGTACGCTTATCATGCTTTGCGAGCCGATACCGCTGACTGGAACGGCCTTACCAGCATTCCAGCCGGGTTTGCCGACGGCGTGGATGATGTCGGCGAAGGCAGCAAGTGGACGGTGACAGATTCGGTTATTTACACCAACAACTACTGGGGTATCGCCCGCGGCGGGGCCGGGAATGTGCTTTATGCTGACAGCGCTCATACCATGGTCAACCTCGGTGTAGCCTGTACTACGGGAATGGATGGAGGTAACTTTGTATATGCAACAGTCTCTGGGGGTTTGCAGAACAAAGCACGGTTCGATTTCGCTACAGTCGGCGGTGGTTCAGGTAACGTAGCACACTATTACTATGCCACAGTCGGCGGGGGCGAACAGAACACAGCCCAGGGTGGGCATAGCACAATCGGTGGCGGCCGGCAGAACTATGCCAGTGGAGGCGAAGCAACGGTCGGTGGCGGTACGCAGAATACGGCCGGCGGCCTCGCCACGGTCGGCGGCGGTCTGCAAAACACAGCCAGCGGTAGCCACGCTACAGTTGGCGGCGGCTATAACAACTCAGCCAGTGAAGAAGACGCCACGGTTGGCGGCGGCGTAAGTAACACGGCTAACCACAATTCTACGACAGTCGGCGGCGGCAGTAATAATTCAGCCAGCATGTATTATGCCACAGTAGGGGGCGGCGCCAATAACGCGGCCAGCGGGTGGGCCGCCACGATTGCGGGAGGCGAACAAGACACTGCCAGTGGCGATTATGCTACAGTCAACGGCGGTCATAACAACTCAGTCAGTGGTGATAGCGCCACGGTAGGCGGCGGCTCGCATAACTCAGCCAGCGGTATTGCCGCCACTGTCGCGGGTGGGATCAGCGATACCGCTTCCGGACAAGCTGCCACAGTTTGCGGGGGCGAAGAGAACTTAGCCAGCCAATACGCCGCTACAGTAGGCGGCGGCGCTGAAAATACTGCGGCCGGACAATGGGCCACTATCGGCGGCGGCTATGGGAATACGGCTAGCCACAATTATGCCACCATCGGCGGCGGCGGGGGTAATATAGTCAGCCAAACCTATGCTACAGTCGGGGGCGGATATTCTAACTCGGTCAGTGGTTTTTATTCTACAATAGGCGGTGGCTACATTAACCTGGCGGATGGCCAATATGCTACGGTCGGCGGCGGGATTACTAACGCGGCCAGCATGATGGGAGCCACGGTCGCCGGTGGTATCAACGACACCGCTTCCGGCTATGCTGCGACGATTGGCGGCGGTAATATGAACTCCGCCGGTGGTGATAGCGCCACGGTGGGCGGCGGCTCGCATAACTCGGCCAGCGGTATTGCCGCCACTGTCGCGGGTGGGATCAGCGATACCGCATCCGGGCACGCTGCCACGGTAGGTGGGGGATGGAAGAATACCGCCATCGCTTATTATGCTACGGTTGGTGGTGGATCAGGCAATTCGGCCGGCCAGAATTATTCCACTATAGGCGGTGGTCTTGGAAATTTGGCTGACGGCGAAAGAGCTTTTGTCGGCGGGGGTCTGGAAAACTCAGCCACCGGTAGTAGCTCTGCCATAAGCGGTGGTTCTACCAATTCGGCCAGCGGAAATGGCGCCGCAATCGGCGGAGGTCTTTTCAATATCGCCAGCGAATATGCCGCTACAATCGGCGGCGGTTTTGGCAACACGGCCAGCGACGCCTATGCTACGGTGGGGGGCGGCAGGTCGGTTGAGGTAAGCGGTATTTATTCCACAGGCGGTGGCGGCTATCATAACCTGGTCAGCGGCGATTATGCCACGATCGCGGGCGGGGTCAGCGACACCGCTTCCGCGCATGGCGCAACCGTAGCCGGCGGGCAGTACAACCTGGCCGGCAACACATACGCCACGGTTTGTGGGGGCATCAGAAACAAAGTCACCTCATACTACGCTATAATCGGTGGCGGTTACGAGAACTCGTCCAATGGGATTGCCGCGGTAATCGGCGGCGGTTATCAAAATACAGCCGATGGCGATAGCGCCACGGTAAGCGGCGGCTCGAATAACTCAGCGATTGGATTAGGTGCGACTGTTGGTGGAGGGGTCAGTGATACCGCCAGTGGACTCGGCGCGACAGTCTGTGGGGGCATGTATAATGTGGCCAGCGGCGATACCGCCGCCACGGTCGGCGGCGGGTTGTATAATACAGCCAGCAATAGTAGAACTACAGTCTGCGGCGGCTCCGCTAATACTGCCAGTAACAATGCTGCTACCATCGGCGGTGGCGCATTTAACTCGGCCAGCGGAAATACTTCTACAATCGCTGGCGGTGTTTCCAACTCGGCCAGTGACACCGCCACTACAATCGGCGGCGGTTATCAAAACACGGCCGGAGCGTTTAGTGCTACTGTAAGTGGCGGCGGCTGGAACGGGGCCGGTGGGAGATACGCTACCATCGGTGGAGGCGAAAGTAACACAGCCGACGGTGATTTTTCCGTGGTACCGGGCGGTTACCTTAATACGGCCAACGGCTCTTATTCATTCGCCGCCGGGCAACGCGCCAACGCCAATCACGGCGGATCATTTGTCTGGGCCGATAATTCAAGCACCGGCTTTCTTAATTCAGGCGCACCTAACAGGTTTCATGTCCGGGCTGCGGGAGGAATCTACCTTTACACTAATCCCACTGGTACGTCCGGCGCTTTCCTGCCCACCGGTGGCGCAATCTGGCAGGTTATCAGTGACAGAACCGTAAAGCGCAATATCCGTGAGGTTGACTATCGCGATATGGTAGAAAAAGTCATAGCTTTGCCGGTGAGCCAGTGGAGCTATAAAACGCAGGACGAATCTATCGAACATGTGGGTCCCATGGCCCAGGATTTCCATCGCCTATTCGGCCTCGGCGAGGATGACAGACATCTCACCTCCCTCGACCTCGCCGGTATATCTTTGGCCGCGATTAAGGGTCTTTATGAGATGAACCGACAGCAGAAGGCTGAAATAGAATTGCTAAAGGCGCAATTGGAAGATCTACGAAACAAGGATAAAACGGAAATTTCAATTTTAAAAGATGAGCTTGCAAGATTAACGAAAATGGTAGAAGTCGTACTGACACAGAATACAGAGGATATTAATTCTAAAGGAGAATTTGCCGGTAAAAAACAATAGTGTAGTAGAATAATTAAAACATCATAATTCTTCATATATAACGCCCTGGCCGATTCTGCTAAGGGATTTGTCTGTAATAAAAAATACGGGCGCGAATTCATTCCCCTATAAATCTTCACATAATTACATCGATACTTTTTGTAGACAGATATTCAAAATAATGTTGCATTATGGATATATATTCATATATTAATTCAGAGCTTATTATCTTCGTTAGACATCAAAAGACAAAATAAATTCATTCGAAAGGGGAAGAGATGCGATTCAACTCATCCAATCAGTATCAAATCATGGGGATGGTCATCGTGCTGGTTGCGGGATTTATAGTTGCGGCCAATGCCGAGATTCCCGGCTAGGTCAGCTACCAGGGAATGTTGACCGATGACATGGGCACGCCGTTAAACGGCGAATATCAAATCAGGTTTAATATCTACGGAAGCGAAACCGGCACGGATTCGCTCTGGTCCAGCGGTTACCAGACGGTTCAGGTCGATGAAGGCCTGTTCATTTATCGTTTGGGATCAAATGTACCCATACCGGATGACCTTTTCGCGGGAAGCGCCATACGCTACCTGGGCATAACCGTAGATCCCGACCCGGAGATCGAGCCGCGTACCCGGTTTCTTGCAGTTCCATACGCTTATCATGCATTAAGGGCCGACACGGCCGACTGGAACGGCCTTACCAACGTTCCGGCCGGATTTGCCGACGGTATTGACGACGTCGGCGAAGGCAGCAAGTGGACTGTTACCGACTCGGTGCTTTATACCAATAACTTCTGGGGCATCGCCCGGGGAGGAGCCGGGAATGTTCTTTACGGTGACAGCGCCTATACCATGGTCAACCTCGGCGTAATCTGTACTACTGGAACAGCAGGAAGCAACTATGGATACGTTACGATCAGCGGTGGCAGGGAAAATACAGCCAGCGACTCATACGCCGCAGTCGGCGGCGGTTACAACAACTCGGCCGACAGCGCTGGCGCTACGGTCGGCGGCGGCTCGGGTAATATAGCCAGCGGATATATTGCCACAGTCAGCGGCGGCGAAATTAATACAGCCAGCGGAGAACATTCCGCTGTCAGTGGCGGCCGGGGAAACACAGCCAGCGGTGGAAGTGCCACAATAGGCGGCGGCAGGTATAACACAGCCAATGGAATTCAAGCCACAATCGGCGGTGGCAGGGAAAATACAGCCAGCAACTCATACGCCACAGTCGGCGGCGGTTGGAGCAACACAGCGAGTGGTTACGCTTCCACAGTCGCTGGCGGCGAAGATAACTCAGCGAGCTATTTGTATGCCACAGTCGGCGGCGGTTACAACAACTCAGCCGACAGCGCTTATGCCACTGTCGGCGGCGGCCGGCGAAATACAGCCAGCGGTCCAAGTGCCACAATAGGCGGCGGCAGGTATAACACAGCCAGCGCTTACGTTGCCGCAGTCGGCGGCGGTTACAGCAACTCAGCCGACAGCGCCGGCGCTACGGTCGGCGGCGGCTCGGGTAATATAGCCAGCGGTTTCACTTCCACAGTCGCTGGCGGTAACTATAATATTGCCAGCGGTACAGCTGCTACAGTACCGGGCGGTCAATACAATATGGCCAGTGGACACTATTCATTCGCAGCCGGCCGGCGGGCCAAAGCCGACAGCGCGGGATCGTATGTTTGGGCTGATATTACAGACGCCGATTTTACTTCAAGCGCTGTTAATGGATTTCATGTTCGAGCGTCAGGCGGTGTCTACATGTACACAAGCTCGGATCTCTCAACCGGCGCCTACTTATCTTCAGGAAGCGGGACCTGGTCGAGCGTTTGTGACAGAACACTCAAGCGCAATATCCGTGAGGTCGATTACCGGGATATGATAGAAAAAGTCGTGACTCTCCCGATAAGCCAGTGGAGCTATAAAACGCAAGATGAGTCGATCGAGCATGTGGGTCCCATGGCCCAGGATTTCCATCGCCTATTCGGCCTCGGTGAGGATGACAAACATCTCACCTCCCTCGACCTGGCCGGTATTTCTCTGGCGGCTATTAAAGGGCTGTACGAGATGAATCAACAGCAAAAGGCGCAGTTAGACCGGCAGGCAGAAGAAATTTCAAGCTTAAAAGAAGATCTTTTAAGGTTAACCTTGATGGTTGAAGGCAAGGCGGATATAGAATAGCCTTGCGATAGAATACATATATTGTTGAAAATTTGTCAGGCCGATGTCGGCGTGCCCTGATAAAAGACTATTCGCCTTGTATCATCCATTAATTTCCAGATTAAGTTTCTAAGAGAACATTTCGACGCCGACGCATACTATACTTGAAATTCAGTTGATAAATCGTTTGTCATATGGGTGGCCGGTTGCGTTTTAAGAATTGAACTCGCAGGCTCATCGGGCGCGCTATCCCGCAACTTTTACGGGGTCTTGTCCGTAAACCTGTTATAATGAAAAAAAAAACGAGGGAACAGATGAGAATATTAGGAGCAGCAGCTATTTTTATTTGCATGGCGTTAGGCTGTTTTATTATGGCGCAGGGACAGTCAAATAACCCCGAAGAGATCGATCCGGGAATAGCGAGCCTCGATACTGTCTGGCAGACGGTAAATGAATTCCACTACGATTCTACCTTCGGCGGGGTTGATTGGAAGGAGATCCATGACCGTTATAGAAAATTAGCGGACAAAGCCGAGAACGATGATGCCTTAATACAACTGATGAACGATATGCTTGGGGAGTTGAAGGTCTCTCATTACGCGGTGTTCCGAATGGAAAAAAGGGCCGGCTCCGGATCGCCGCTGTTATCAGAAGGGAGCCTCGGTATCGACCTGAGGATTTTAGGCAATGACGCTGTTATCACTTATATCGATCCGGACTTCCCGGCTGCGCAGGCGGGGATGAAGCCGGGCTTTATAATTAAGAGTATTAACGGATTGCCGGTACAGGAGATGATGGACGAGGCGGCGGCCGGGCAGGTTCCTCATCCCAATGAACGGGCCAGGATCAACAGCATGTGCGACGAGGTTGTCAAGTGTTGTTTCGGGCAGCCCGGGGATACAGTCGCAATTTCGTATGAAGACGAAGCCGGAACCTCACGTGATATAACGCTTCAAATTAAACAACGAACCTGTGGCACCAAGTTTGCGGAGGAGTTTCCTACTGTATACGTGGATTTTAAATTCGAAAAACTAAATGACGATATCGGCTATATCTACTTCAGCGCGGTCCTTCCTCCGGCCGATTCGCTTTTTGCTGATGCGATGAAGGCTATGGGCGATATAAGGGGTCTGATTATCGATATTCGCGGCAATCCCGGCGGGATGCATGAGATCGGAGAAACGATCGCATCGAAGCTGCTGAGCGAGAGCACCCTGTTTTCCTTGTTCCGTTATCGGGACAGCACGGTGCAGGTGACTGTCGATCCGGATCCGCCCGTCTTCGAGGGGCCGGTTGCGATCCTGATCGATGTTATGAACGGGTCGGCCAGTGAACGGTTCTCAGGATGTATGCAATCGGTTGGGCGGGCGACAATTATCGGCGAACGCAGCCCCGGAGTGGTAGGACCATCGGATATGAAGAAACTTCCCAACGGCGCTACGCTTATGTACCTGGTAGCGCAGTCTTTGACCCCAGACGGAATTGTACTGGAAGGCCGCGGCGTCATTCCGGATATCTCGGTGGCGCTGGACAGGACGGCATTGTTGGAGGGCAGGGATACGCAGATCGAACGGGCGATTGCCTACCTTATGAGCGAATTAAATTGAAGCTGTAATAAACGCTGGTACTGATTGGTTGGGATACCTAACCCAAGAAAATATCACAATCTGTACCGTCTATTTATTTTGTTTCAGATCTTTTAACTTTTCCAGCGCGAACTTATTCCGAGGGTCCAATGCCAGAATTTTCTCATAACTTTGTATGGCGAGTTCCTTTTTATCAGCCATCAAGCACGCTTCCGCCAATTCCCTAAATGCCTCTTCCGAATCGGGATAGAGTTCCGTATTTACGATTAACAGGGCGATTGCCTCTTCGATCTTTTTTTGAAACCAGAGGGTTTCCGCCAGGCGGTAGATTCTCTGATACTCGATCAGGGCGTTGGATGCGTCGGATCGCTGAATCGATTTGTACAATTCTATCGCCTTATCGATCTCACCCGCCATCAAGTATTCGTAGGGAACCATTTTATCTTTACCTATGCGGGGCGCGATAATTTTCCTATCGTTTGAAATGATCTCTATGGTGTCACGTTCTTTATCCGGTCCCGCTGCAAATATGAATCGTCTGTTTTCCTTCTTGCTTATAAACGCGGAATCCGAAATGGGGAATATTTCCGACAGTTCATGGCCCGTTCTCTCAACGTACAAACGGCCGCCGGCCTCTCTCACTTTCAGAACGTTATCGTCGTTAATAAGGTACCTGCCTTCATATCGCGTAAGCCTTTCCCGGGCGACAGATACGATTTCATAGGGTTCCGGTAAGTAGTCTTTCCATTTGTATTCATTGGCTACGGCTCTTAGAATTTCATGGATAAGATCGAAGGTATCGGAGTTGATCATAATTACCGCGCCGTATCCATCCGTCTTATGAGCAAAGAGAATTGAGGCGAATCCTCTATTCCCCCCGGAGTGTTCGAAGTAATTCCCTTTTTCCCCGTAAAGGCCAAATCCCAGGCCATAATCGTCGCTTATGTAAGGGGCCATCATTTTTTCTTCCATTGCCTGACTAAGTATCTTATTCGATTTTCCTGAAAGTGAGAGTTGATGCTCGATGGCAAATTTGGCCAGATCGCCAGGTGTACTCCAGAGACCCGCAGCAGCCAGATCGGGATAAATCAAGAACCTGCCTTCGACAGGCTGGTTATTGCAATGACCTGTTGCGGCCCGTTCTGTAAATAAACCTGGTAACGGTTGGGCGAAGGTGCTGCTGGTCATTTCCAAAGGATCTAATATTAGCTCTTCCATTATTTGCGGATATGGCATATTCTCGAGTTCCATAAGCGCCAACTGGGATATGATTGTCCCACCGCCGGAATAGTTAAAGGTTTTGCCAGGTTCCAGGGTAACCGTTACCGGATCGTTAACGGCAGGGAATTCGCCTCGCAAAATCTGTTGTATGGTAGGAATGGTTTCTCCAAACGAATAGCCATGATGAGCCCCGACTGTAATTCCCGCGGTATGGCTCAGAAGGTTCGCGAGAGTTACTTTATTATTGGCCGTGAAATCGTTATCCGGGATTTTCCACGAGTGAAGATATTCATTGACGTCCTCGTCAAGCGACAGCATTCCCTCCTGCACCTTCCTCATGATCGCGGTGGCGTTAAGTGACTTGCTTATTGAAGCCGCCTGGAACATCGTGTTTTCATCGACAGGCTCGTTCGTTGTTATATCCTTTACACCGTAACCTTTCGCCCAGGCAATCTTGAAATCGTCGATGACCGCAACGCTGACGCCCGGGACCCCATACGCTTTCATGCGTTCGTAAATGTTCCATCCGGAATCGCCCTTAACAAGTACGGGCGGCAGCAGCCCGTTCTCAATATTTTCGATACGCGTTTTTGCCGACAGTTGTTCTTGATCCTGAGCAAAGGCAAGTCCTGCCAGGGGAATGAATACCGATGTTATTGCCGTCATGAAACAAATGTTATATCTTACCTTCATTACCGTCCTCCCAACACGATTCGATTCAGAATAAACCGATCACATCTGAATTACGATCCATCAAACGGTTTTGTTTCGAAGCATAACGCGGATCCGAGGTCAAACCGCGGGATGAAGGCATCTATGTTCTGATGTTGCCGGAGCCGAAAAACGGGGCCGGATTCACTCCCCGTAAACATAGGAGACTTTTGAATTCCATATTTCTTCAGGCTTTATATATATAAATAAAATGCGATGGGTAGTAATAGTCAGAGCCAAATCGCAGTTTTAGTAAAACCTTGTCTTTATGATTTCTTTGTTGGCGTGCCCTGATGAAAAACTATTTGCCACGTATCACCCGCCTTCTTCCAGATCGAACTCCTTAGAGAATGATGTGCCGATTCTCCCTCGCCTTCGGAATAAACTGCGCAGTATGTAACCAGTGCCACGTCCGGGGCGAGTGACACCATTTCAAAATCCGTCATAGAAATCCGGGCGTTCGACTCTTTGCCAAGTTCCTCGATGATCGATTGCCTGTCGTACACCCGGCCGGCGCTTCCGAACTCCACGAATTCATCGGCGAGCAGCTTTTCCAATTCCTCGCGGGAATGCCTGACTTCCGGTTGCAGTAAACGTTGTTCGAGATTGTGGAGTATTTGTATAATTGATTTTGAGTCACCCATATTTTCTTCCTGTGCTTTTTATTCTTTATAGATGATCCCGTCATATCATGGTATCATTATGATGCGT
Organism: Candidatus Zixiibacteriota bacterium; assembly: GCA_020344055.1. Taxonomy (GTDB): domain Bacteria; phylum Zixibacteria; class MSB-5A5; order UBA10806; family UBA10806. Next base: position 1,809,852 of record CP070813.1, read on the forward strand.
GATAATTACGTTCCACGTTTTTCGGTCCGTGATCATTCCAAAGCCTTGACCGATTCGACGGTATTTCACCGCTTTGAAACCGGAAAAATGAAGTGCAACTAAGATTCATCCAGCAGCTGTAACACCTCATGTTCGATTTGTCTGTATACCTCAAGTAGTGAAGGATCGATTCCAGGCGCGTTCTCACTTTGAAATTTCCAGTAGCAATCCATACAGTTTTTAAGGCCCTCGATCATTCTTTCTCTGTTTAATGGGGAGACAGTTACGGCCATGGCATTGTACTGGTCCGGGCGAAGTTTTCGAGAAACGTATTTTGCCGATCCGGGCTGTTCGATATCGTAAAGTAAGTCTAATAAAAACAGCTGCAGATACCAGTTTGAAAACTGGCTTGCCCGGAAAAGGTCACCGCGGGCAATCAGGTTTGCGCAATAAGCGACGTTGTACCAGAACACCGAAGAGGTAATCTCAGGCTTTCTTTCCTCCGGAGGTTCGGGCTGAATTCGACCGGCAAGCTCCGATAGCAGCCCATGTGGATCATATTGAATCAATAATCCTTTATCTATATAAGATCCCAGCTTGCAGGGGCCGGATAGCCGTTCAGCCTGAGAAACCGTAAGAATATGCAATTCACATGAAAATAGTCCTGAAAACAGAATTCTAATTTCATCATCCATGACCTGCGGGAATAGTAGCAGGGGCGTTTCAATTTTATCCACCCACTCATTTTTAATAAGATAATTGCGTGTATTATCATCGCATAAGATCAGAAAATCAGCATCCGAATACCGGTCGATTTTGCTTTGATCCCTCGCGCCGCGTGAACCTACCAGCGCAATTGCGCGTACACCCTCTAATTTTGACAGATGCTCAACAAACTTTGAAATTAGAATGTCCTGTCTGGAGCTCATTTTTCCATCTATTTTAAAATATAATTTTTTATCAAACAAGCCTTTTCTGCACTGCCGATGAAATACATTTGATTACAAAATCCAGGCGATAGCACTAATTCATACTATGGTATGATGCCGGCGCTTTAATCCATGTAACAGAGTACCTCTTTGCCGTTTATTTGCAGCCGGTGATCAACCAGGTGTCTCCGTAGATCCGGCGGCCTTTGACGGCCTTAAAGCCGTAATCTCGAAGCATCGTAACCATTTGACTTTTTTTCTTCAGCCAGAAAGAATTCGATCTGAGTTGCCACATTAATCTGTATAGTGGCGTCGTTAGGTCATCCGAACTATAGTCCTCACATAGAACCACCAAACCGCCTTCCGGCAGGCTTTCATAGGCCAGCTTCAACGTACGGCCATCGCCGATCTCGGCATCACAATACATAATGACGTCATAACCATCAGGAATATGTTTGTCGTGATCGCCAATTAATGTATCAATTCGTCCGGTCAGTTTTTCTCTCCGTATGATTTTTTTGGTCACTTTTACGACCAGCTCAATATCCATCACGCACGCCTTTATATGTTTAAATTTGCGCGCCAGGGCTATAGACATCACTCCCGATCCTCCTCCGGCGTCTAAAACGGAAGAATAATCGGAGAGATCCAAATTGTCGGCCAGCGCCTTCGCGTGCGGCAGATGGTAATAGTAGAGCATGTGTGTGAAATCATGCGCCCACTGAGGATTTTTCTCCATCTCCTTAATATAATTCCCGCTTTTTATGCCAAGGATTGATGCATAACTCCGTTCGGTCGTTAGCATATCTTCCAAGACAGAAAAAGCTCGGTAGTCTTTACGGCATTCTTCGGAAAAGAGCTTTGTCCAGTAGATCGATCGCTTGCGGACATAGTATTTATCGGCAAGGGCAGAATTACTATACGTCTTGCCGGTTTTTTTCAACAGCCCAATCGAAACGAGGGCCGCCAGAAACGCTTCTATACGCCAGCCGCGTATTCCGATCATCCTGCCGATGGCCATGGCGGAAAGTTTCTTGCCGTGCAGTTTGCGGAACACCTGCAATTTCTCGGCGGCCACAACGCAACGGGATATGGCGAAAGCTCTTTGAAGGTCTATTTTGGCGAGAACCTTTTTGGGCAGTTTATCCAGTGTGAAATCGGTCAAGTAGCTATCCTCCACTCGATGAATTTCTTCTTACAGTCTCAACTTTTCCCGGCAAAGTAATCCGGCAGTCTGGCGAAGTCAAGCGAATCAATTGCGGTTGGGATATTACTCTAAATGCGCTTTTGTGAAATTTGATTTTCAACCTCTGCGGTAAAACTCTTTCTTCTATATGCTCATGGGAAAACAATTAATAACGGAAACCGGGTGATGCTTTAACCGCTCGCTACCTGAATTGTCGAAGCGATCCCCCTGGCGTCGATACAGGTTTAGAAATAAACGCCGTGTGAGAATACCTTGAGGTAACAATTAATCCTTAACGCACCGAATAGAGAACCCGCTGGCCTTATGACCGGGATTGAATCTGACGCTCGCTTTACCATGATACAAACCCCAGTACCAGGCGTAGATGGAATCGTAGGAGGTGGAGGACCACCAGGTGGCGTAGTTTCCCACTTCGCCGCATCCGCCCGTTGCTTGTCTGCTCCAGACTGTATCACCCGATACATACGGAATCTCGCTACCGTCACGGTAATGGGTCACTTTCAGGTTTTCGGCCATCCATACCTGGATTCCTATCGTTACTGTAGCATAAGTATTTCCGTCGACGTCAGTTACGACGCTGTCTGTAGAACTAATGTTGCCATAATCTTTATCGTTCTTATCGTTTTCGGCTTTCAAAACCATAGTAAGCATTAACATCGCTGGTAGCAAGACGACGATAGTCATCACGATGTTATTCTTTATCGCTCTTTTTTTAATTCTCATATTCATGGAAGCTAATTGAATTGTTTTATCAGCCGGTACCTCTCTGCAGATATGAAAAATACACTGTTCCGCCGAACAGGTTATACCATCGTTTGCTACTCGTTAAACCAAATTTCGTTGGGTCCGCTCCCGTAAGCGGCGATAAACACGTCCAGGTCGCCGTCCCCGTCTATATCGCCCAATGGGCAGTTTGTATTTTGCCATTCACCGGGCAATCTGATTCCTGAGTCAAACAAACCACCGCTACCGTCGTTAAGCCAAACTGCGCTGGGAAGGCCGAAGTTGTTGAGAAATACATCGGGATGATCGTCACCGTTGAGATCCCCCACCGCCATCCTGGCATAGCGGGTCAGCGGAAGCCTGACTGCCGATTCACTGAATCGCCCGGTTCCGTCATTGTACCACAATGTTGAAAAACGGTGCTCAGACTGATCCAGAAATGCGACCACGGCGTCAAGATCACCGTCATCATCGATATCACCGAAGCCGATACCGCCCCGATGTAAAGCGCTATCGGCCTTCGACCAGTGTTCGTTGAAGTGACCGGTACCGTCATTCAAAAGTGTTTTAAAGCCAATTCCCGGGTCTCGTAGGAGAATGTCAATATCGCCGTCGCCATCGAGGTCAGCCCAGTTGGCGCCGGTTGGGAATGTCAGGTCTGAGCGTGTGAACCGCCCGTTTCCGTCGTTGAGATAGACGCCATTTTCCTCCTGATAGTAAACAATCGTGGCATCGAGATCTCCGTCGGTATCGATATCGTAAAGCTGAACGTTGTTTCCGCTCAGCAGTGAGTCTCCAAGGTCCTGTGGAGATACAGTGAAATGGGCTTTGCCGTCGTTGAAATATATTTTGCTGGGACGAAGATGTTCCATACCGCCGGTTCCATAGCCGGCGCAGGTAATGAAGATGTCGAGATCGCCGTCGGCATCGAGATCGCCAAGATCGACTCCGTGACCTAGCTGGGTCAGGAGTTGCTCCGTGGCCGTGAAATGCCCGTGACCGTCATTGAGATATACACGCGAGTCGTTGAAAGCCATGTTGGAGAAAACCGCGTCGAGATCGCCGTCGTTATCAAGATCGCCCAGGGCGATGTCATTGGTGGCGGCGTGCTCGAATACCTGTTCGCTCTTCCGGAACTCCGGAACGCGTATGGCAGTCTCGGCATTGCCCGTCCCTATCATCGCGACTTTGATGTCCTCGATCAATGCCGTGCTGAACCAGTAGTAACTGGTGCCCCGCTGGTAGAAAACGTAATTATCGTCGGCTGTGATAAACGGGCGCCAGGTATGACCCTGATTGATGGTCCTACCCAGCGGGACTGCATTCGTCCATTCTCCCTCATTTTTAAAAGAGACATACAACTGCAGGTTTTGTCTGTACATGTATGGGCGATCCGAGGCGAAAACTATGTAGCTCTCATCCGAGGGGACTACCGGAGAGAGCTCATGGTACTCACCGTTTATCGCGGGACCGAGATTCATGGGCGTAGTATAAACGTCATTGACAAACTCTGATAGGTAGATATCTCCCGTACCGTAGGTATCCTCGTACTCGCTGCCTATGAAATAGAGATTGCCGGAAGGCGCTACCATAGGACCATGCTCGTGCTTATCGGTGTTCACCGGCGGCCCCAGATGGATCGGGCTTCCCCACCCGCCATCATCTTTCTCGACATACCAGATATCGGAATCTTCCTTGCGGACATCGGTTTCCGGCAGCGGGCGTTGGGTATGGTAATAGACTCGTCTACCGTCCGGGGAAAAACAGGGATTACCATCGGCGTAGTCCAGCGCCGGATCGGTAAATGGCGCGATTATCGGCCGTTGCCACAAACCGTTTACCTGACGGGAGTACCACATGGCCTGGATCGGCATGGCGTGATGACACCAGAACATTTCTTTGCCGTCGGGAGAAAAGGCTATCCGTCCGTGCGGGGCGAACGGGGTCCTGAGCTCATCCCCCACGAACTCGACCGGGGTTTTACCGGGAGCAGGTCTTCCCAGATAGTCGCCCTTGAACCACGATTGATCCGGATCACCTTCAAAAGCCCCATGTGCTTTCAGGATATTCATCACTTCGTCATGTCCCCAGAGCGAAGCATAATAAAGCGGTGTTCTTCCAAGGGAGTCTTTGGCGTTGGAATCGACGCCTTTGTCGATAAGCATTTGTGCCTGCTCCGTAAATCCACGAGCGGCGGAAAAATGAAGCATGCTTAATCCCAGCGAGTCTTTTTCGGCGAAATCGGATGCTTTATCCGCCAGGATAAGTCCAAATTCCCGATCCCGGAAAGCAGTCGCGAAATAGGGTAGAGAAACGCCAATGTCCGTCCTAACATTGGCCTCGGCTCCATTATCAATAAGGAATCTTGTTAAATCGATGTCGGCGTTCCATACCGCCAGGTATAAGGGGGTACGCCCATCGTTTGTGGTAGCGTCGATATTGGCTCCTTTTTCGACCAGCAGCCGGGCGATATCGCCATGGTTACCGGCGCAGGCACTTAGAAGAGGAGTATATCCGCCGGCATTAGCTATGTCCACCGTAGCCCCTTTATTGAGCAAGCAACTTACGATTTCCGGATGCCCGTAGTAGGCGGCCCCGTGAAGAGGTGTACTGCCGCTTCCTGAAACAGCGTCGATGCCGGCGCCCCTGGATATAAGATACTCTACAATATTCAGATGATCGTTGTAGGCGGCTTTATGAAGAGGAGTATATCCCCGGTCATCAGCCGTGTTCACCAATTGAGAGTTTTCCTGCACCGACTCTTTTACGGCTTCGAAATTACCCTGTTCGGCGGCGGTGAATATGTCTATATCCGCTGCCTGGATATTCGAAAACAGCAAAAGTAAACAAATTACCCGGAAATAATCCTTTGCGCTTATCATCCCTTCCTCCTCAATTAAATGAGACGACGAGTGTGTTGTATATATCCTAAATTAACGTTGGCCGATCCGAATTGTTGCCATTTTTAACTACAGGCCGAGCTGACGGTTATATGCTAATGCAGTGGAAATATGCCTTTACAGCCATAGAGTTTGCGTGAATCGATCTATATATTATCAAAATTGATTCAAAATAGAATGTGGCTCCCGAAAGTGGAAGATAACTCTTGACAGTCATAAAGAGGCGGCAATATTATTTTATTCCGGATTAAATAGGTTTAAATAGAGGCTGCAGGGAATAATAAGATACCGGGGCGCATACGAAATTACACGGCAAAGTAGTGGTGATTACCGGCGCTTCACGGGGAATCGGCAGATCGCTGGCCCTGGGGCTCGGGAAATCGGGTTGCGAGTTGTTGCTGACCTCCCTCGAGAGAGATGAATTATCCTCCCTTGCCGAGGAACTCAGCGCCGAATCCGGGATTACGGTAGTCTGGATGGCCGCCGATTTAACCGATGGTTCCGAGAGGAGGCGTTTTCTGGATTGGATCGCCGCGCGAAAGCTTCCGCCGGATATCCTGATAAACAACGCCGGCGCGGGCTACTTTGGGCGATTTACCTCATCCCGATGGAGCGATATTGAGCGGACGCTTATCCTGAATATTCACGTACCAACACTGTTAATACGGGAGCTGCTGCCGACCCTGCGTAATCGCCCCGAAGCGAAAATTGTCAATATCAGTTCGGGTATTTCGCGTCTTCCATACCCGGGACTTGCCGTCTATGGCGCCGCCAAGGGGTATCTCTCGAGTTTCAGCGAATCGCTGGCATGCGAGCTCGCCGGGACAAATATTAGCGTCCTGTGTTTTCATCCCGGCTTCACGAGCACGCATTTCATGTCTACGGCGGGGATGGATATGAAGAGAATTCCGAAATTTCTAATCCACACCCCCGAGGCAGTTGCGGAACGCATTGTCAATGCCATAAAGAAGGATACAACCTGGACATACTCGGATTTCAGCAGTCGGCTCGGAGTTTTTCTTGCGGGTTTTCTCCCTCGCCGGATTAAAACCGGATTGTTTAAAAATCTATTCTGGAGGTTGCCTGATGAGAACTAAAGGAAAGATATTTCTATTTATCATCGTTATTATCGTATTATTCCTGATTTTCAGCTACTGGTATATGGTTAAATGCGAGGGTGACTGGGAAGGCGTGCCGCTGGAGGCAGGCATGGCACAGGAGCTTGACAGTATTGAGAATATCCTCCGGGATGGCGTTTCCTTTTTATCCGAAACTCTGGGTCCTCGAAACCCTTCTCATTATGCATCCCTGAAAGCAGCTGAAGAATGGATAAACATGCAGTGGGAATCGCAGGGATATGAGGTAAAACGCCAGGCCTTTCCGGTAGACGGGAAAGAGTGCGCCAATCTTGAGAT
>CP070813.1:1817104-1845164 GCA_020344055.1 Candidatus Zixiibacteriota bacterium
CGACATGCTCTGTACATGACCCTGAATGACCCCTTTAGCAGGCCATGCGACAGCCTCACAGTTGTAACCCATTAAATTGAACCAGTATTCCGCGCTCTGGTACCAACCGGTCCAGGCCCCTTCACACGGGTCATCGTACCACGGGCCGGTTAGTGAAAAAGAAGAGTACGGCGGCGGAACCCCGTAGCCCAGCGAATCGCCGGTTGCAGCGTCGATAATGACGATTCGCATTTTACCATCCCTCATGGCCCTCACTACCCAGCAGGGATTTTCCGGTACCGGATCGACTATATAAACATCGGATTCGGGCGAAATGATATACAACGTGGCGCTTATCGGTTCTCCCGCCACTCTGGATTCCGCCTCCCCGGCATCGATATTAACGGTAATATTTTTCGGAAGATCCTCACGCCAGTTCATTTTTTTATTGAGAAGCTGTTCGGATTGGCTGTCAAATTGATAGACGATCTGATCCTTTTCCACTATGGCACCGTCTATGGTCCTTTGATGCCAGAATACTATCAGGTCGCCTATCTCGAATCTCTCGAAATCCCTTTCGCCGGTCTCGTACGGTCTAAGCAGATCGTCTATATCGGCGTACGTTTCAGGAGTTGTCGTTAGAACAAAAACGATGACTATCAGACCTGTAAAAAATAAGACCGACTTTTTCATTGTCTCTCCCTGTTTTATTGTTTGTTTAAAAAAAACACCCTACAGCCACTTGCCCAACCCTTTGTGGAACGCTCTCCGCGCAGAACAAAGGATCATTAAAGATGGATTTAATTTGCCAGTTTCGATCAGATATGTCAAGTCTTAACGACAGCTCTCTTCCTCCTCACGACCGCCACCGTCCCAATTGCCAAAATCAACAGCGCCATTATCAGCATGCCCCATTCGGAGAGGGTGGGGATCGGCTCAACTACCGGATAGAACTTTGCAATAAAGACATCACCATTGTAATTATAGCTCGTATCATATGCGTTATGGGTAGGAAAATCCCCAGAACTCGTTCCTCCGGCAATATAAACGTTACCAGCAGAATCGACAGCAATACCATTCCCATAATCACCGACGTTTCCACCGAAGTAAGTACTATTTAATAGGTTTTCTCCATTAACTGTCAGCACAAATACAAAAGCATCATAATCGGCATTAAAGCTACTATCATAAGCATTCCACATGGGGAAGTCAATCGATTGTGTCCAACCCGTAACATAAGCATTTCCCGATCCCCCAACAGCAATATCCCAGGCTCCATCATAGTCCCCACCACCCACATAAGTGCTGTATATTAGGCTATCTCCCAGAACAGATATTTTTGAAACAAAAACATCCCAATTGCCATTATGATCACTATCATATGGGTTTACAGTAGGAAAATCGATTGAATTTGTAAAACCGGTTATATAAGCGTTACCATCACCATCTACGTCGATGCTATATCCACTATCATCATTAGTTCCTCCAAGATAGGTGCTAAAAATTAAGCTATTTCCAGAAGGGGCAAATTTCGTCACAAAGGTATCCTCATTTCCATTATAGCTACTATCTATAGAGTTGATTGCAGGCAAATTATTCGAATACGTAGCACCAATCACGTAAGCATATTCGCCATAAACTATGATATTAGCTCCCACATCATCGTCGTTCCCGCCTAAATAGGTACTGTATACAAGACTGTCGCCGGAGGCCGAGAATTTTGTTACATAGGCGTCGTTAGTTCCACCATTAAAAGTCCCATCATAGGGATTTTGTAAGGGAAAATCGGAAGAACTTGTATATCCTGTAACATAAACGTTTTTGTTAATATCAACATCGATTTTCCCGGCTTGTTCGAAGCCTGTTCCGCCGAGATATGTACTGAATATAAGCGAATCACCTGCTGCCGAGAATTTTGAAACAAATGCATCCGTTGGACCTCCGTCGAAAGTGCTATCAACCGGATTTACTAATGGGAAATTTCCGGACTGTGTATATCCGATTATATAAGCGTTACCATCAGCATCCACTGCGATTCCCCTACCGATATCCTGTCCATTCCCTCCAAGATATGTACTATATATCAGCGCGTCGCCGGTTGCTGATACTTTAGTTACAAAGGCATCATAAGTTCCTCCATTAAAAGTCCCTTCTAAAGGATCTTGTAAGGGAAAATCGATAGAACTTGTATATCCCGTTATATAAGCATTTCCATCATAGTCAATTGCTATTCCATATGCCAATTCAGTACTCCCCCCACCCAGATACGTGCTATACAGAAGTTCTGGATCAATAATAAGCGGATAATCAGGGTTTAGGCCGTTCTCTATATCGAAACCGAATATACCCGGTTCGATAATAGTATATCGCCCGTTGACTTCGAGCCTTTCCCCATTTATTTCCTGATAGACATATGGTTTTTTCTCATGTATTAAGCCAAATCGAGTTCGAGCTTGCAGATTCCCGCCCGGCGTAACGTTTAAATTATCTACGCCATCATAGTGAATCCGGATCTGCGAAACATCTGCGCTAGGCCTTACAATAAAATCATACTTCATCGATCTACCATCACCATAATATTTCAAATCAATACCAGGATAAATATCCTTATATAATATAGCCGAATTATTAGGCACGTCGGTGTGCCATTTTGAAGGATCGTTACCGTGGAAGTAGCTATTATTATGCGCCAGACGGTCGACGCCGATAACCATCAGATCTGGATTGGCACCCACGAATTGAGCCTTTATGAGCATCGATTCTTTTTTGTGGCCGGGCCTGTCCGGATCATCCGGCATCTTGGAAAAATCCCGGCGGCCCATGGCGTCATCCTTGAGCAGCTCGTCGGTATCTCGAACAAAGAAATATGCCACTTCATTCTGATAAAAATAAAAGGTGGCCCCAACTGCGTTTGCCTTAAACAATGTCTTCTCGCCAAACTGCCCCTGATTCTCGGTAAAGGCCAATGGCATCGATAACAGGTTTGTCATTGCCATCTGTTTTTGATGCTCTTCATAAAAAGCGATCTGAGCATTGATAGTACCTGCAATAGCAAGCAATAGTACCATTAGAAAGACTGTCGCTAACTTTCTCACTTCTCTCTCCTTTGGAAACGATTCACTAAGACTTTTCAATTTCAAATAAATTAAGAAGCTAAAAATAGCGATGCGAATCAATGCCGGTTGATCAGCCCTTGAGCGCTCCCCCGGGGAATGGGAAAGCGCTCAAGATGGACTCAAATTACAATTTTAATTCCCGATGTCAATACCCTGGTCCACTTTTCTCTGCTATTATCGAGGCCGCAGCCCCCACTTGCCGTAAACAGAGCCGCTATGGGCATAATCCCATACTTTTGGAATCAAGACGATTTTTTTGGCGCAAATATTGTCTTCCTCCCATAATTTTCGGAGAGTTAATCCATTGCGGATTAAGCGGTTATTAGAACGCGGCCGATAAGGCACGGCTGTTGCATCTATGGAAAGAGGTCAACTACCGGAGGAATAATGAGAAAAACAGCCCAAAACGGATTTTCCCTGATTCAACTTCTGCTTGTCATCGTGATGATATCGGTTATTTCGACCGCTTTCTGGAATCTTCAGATAAGCAGGACGGAGGCAAGCTATGCCGGTTATCGTGGCGGCACGACGGAAAGCTCCGTTAAAATGGCGCTTGAGGATATAAAATATCATATCGGCCTGGCTGGTTACGATCTGGAAAAGGGGAAAAAGCCTCTTAAAATAGTTAAGGGCGATAAAAGCGACAGATTGACAATCTGGCATAACGACGTTTGTTTCGAGTTTTACGTGGATAAAAATGATAATCTGATAAAAAAGATCGAGAATACCGAAAAAATCATCGCCGAGAATGTCAACTCCCTTAAGACTACAAAAGTGGACCACGATAGGGTAGCGGTGACTCTTTCTACCGTTTCCATGATGGATAACGATCAGGATAAAATCGAAACACTTTCGAAAAGTTACTCGACGGTGGTGGAAATGAGGAATCTGCTTTAAAGTAATGTTTGTGAGACGTTAAAGACGGCTTGATTTTTCCGATAAGGATAATAATTGGGATTTAACGGTAAAAAAAGCGGGATAAAAGATGATGAGAATTTTCAAATATAGATTCGGAAGTCGCCGTCCGTCGGGCGGATTTACCATGCTTGAGATGATGATAATCGTGGTTATAATCGGGATCGCCGCGGCCCTGGCGGCGCCGACCCTTTTCTCGGCCGGCCCCAGAATAAAGGCCAGAGCCGAAGCCAGGAATATCCTTAATATGGCAAGACTGGCCCGTAGCAAAGCTATCTCCGACGGCGCCCAGTACGGAGTATACCTGGATACGGGCAACCGGCGGTATCTGCTCTTTAAAAATACGTCCAATCCCTCGCTGATGAGTTATGATAACGGCGATTCCCTGGTTTCCGGTCCGGTGTCTTATTCGCCGGATTTGACAGCCAATTCGTCGTTCAACGGGGACGCGGTGGTATTTATTTCCACGGGCAGAGCCTCTCAATCGGGCAATTTCAACATCGATATCGCGAGCGGTGGGGCTCTTTATACCGTATCGGTTCTGGCATCCACGGGCAGATCAAAGCTGCAATAGCCTGCATCGTACCTCAAAAAAATACGCTCAATTTTTTATCATTATTCTGTTAATTTTATTCAATTTAGGTCGATAAATAATCTGTGCTCGTAAATATTTGTTGACATCGGCTGTCCAAGCCGATAAATAGTAACGCAGGAGTTTGCAGACTGTTTTGGTCCAAAAGAGTTGGGGGATCTCGGAATGAGCGCATTAAAAAAATCTAAGTTAGCCGTTGGATTGGATATCGGTTCAAGTTGCATAAAGCTGATTAAACTCCAGACCAAACCCGGGGGATACCTGCTGAAGGCGATGGGAATAAAAGAGCTTCCCGCCGGAGCGATAGTATCGGACGAGATAAAAGATCGAGACGCGGTAATATTTGATATTCAAAACCTTGTGGACCAGGCCGACCCCAAGATCAAAGATGTGGTAATTTCCATCTCGGGCCATGGAGTCATTACCGACAAATTCGTTATGGATAAGAAAACCGGAGCCGAGGCCGAGCAGGCCATTCTGTTTGAGGCCGAACAAAGAAGCCCGTTCGATGTCGAGGATGTCACCATGGATTATCATATCATTAGATATGATGACGAGGCTGGAAAGATGGAGATACTTCTGGTAGCCGCCAGAAATGAGTTCTTGAAAAATATCCTGGATATCGTATTCGATGCCGGGTTGAAACCGGTCCTGGTGGATACCGACGCATTCGCGGTTTTGAACGCCTACGATGTCAACTATGATGCCGATCCCTCGAAGGTGACGGCGCTGATTAACATAGGATACGAAAATACTAATATCGTGTTTCTAAAAGATGGTCTTTATCATTCGACCAGGGATGTCTCCAACGGCATCCGGTTGATCTCGGAAGCGGTCAGCCGGGAATTCCGTCTCAATCAGGAATTGACAGCCAAGGCCATGAAAGGAGAGATGGATAGTTCCATCGATCAGGATATGCTTAAGGCGACTGTGGCTACCACGTTCGAGGAGTTGATAGCCGGCATCGAGGTCGCAATTTCATATTTCAAAAGTTCCTCGGGTTCGGAGGCGCTTGACTGGATTGTTCTTTCGGGTGGAGGTGCCCTGGTTCCCTATCTGCCGGAGCTTATGCAAAACAAACTCGCCATACCGGTTGAAATATTCAATCCTTTGAGAAATATAGAATATGATCCAGATCTGTTTGTTGAACACCAACCCGAGAAAGTGGCGCCGCTTCTGGCGGTGCCCATGGGACTGGCGGTCCGGAGGGTGTAATGATAGAAATTAATTTACTGCCGAAGGAGTTACAATATAAGCGATTCGCGCTATCCGTCGATAAAAATGTGGTTTTCATAATAATCGGCGGTCTGGTAATCGCAGGTTTGCTGGCCGCCTACAGTTTCGTTCTTCAGGCCAGCAAGTTCAAGAGCCTGCAGGAAGATATCATACAGGCTGAAAACGAAACCGCGAGATATTCCGCCGAGATTCAGAAGATCGAGGATATCACTCTGAAAAAAGCTCAGATCCTGGCGCGGATGTCGGCCATTCAGGTGCTCGATCAAAACCGGGATTACTGGGTAATATTCCTCGAAGATCTGGTCCGCAGGGTTCCTGAATACGTATGGCTTACCTCGGTAGTGCAGAATCCGTCCGCCGGGCCCACCGCGGGCGCTCCGGGGGCGCAACCGGCGGCCGCCAAATCCTCTATCGAGGGGTATTCCTTTTCTCTTAACGCGTTCGCCACCTTTTTAATCAGATTGAAAAAATCGGATCTGTTTCACGATATAGAGCTAACATCGATTAATCTCGAGGAGACTGATCAGGCTAAGGCTTATTCATTTAAGATAACGTGCAATTTTGCGACGCAGGAGCTTCCCGCCGCGACGGCGGAAACGGTGCAGCAGGCTCCGGCCGCAGGAACACAGTTTTAGGCGGTTTTGAACCTTGCCGGCTTGTCCGGTTTAAAATTCATGCGGGAGGGGAATCATGAATCTGAGAGACCCCAAAACTCAAATTACTTTAGTAATCGCTCTGATATTTCTGGTGCTTTATTACGTCTGGTTCGCCAAAATCTACGGGCCCTACCAGGATAAAATTTCTCAGAAAGAAATCCAGAAAGGCGTTCTTCTCAAAAAACTGCACGATGTGCAGGCAACGGCCGCCAGCCTTTCTGATCTGCAAAAAGAATACAACGAAAAGCAGATCCAATATAAGAAGGTGGAGATCCTGCTTCCGGAAATTAGGGAGGACGAAGCGTTTCTTAACCAGCTTCACGCCGCCGCCCAGCTGACCAATTCGGTTGTCACCAACGTAACGCCATTGGGTACTGTGCCCTCTGAATTTTATGAGACCAATAACTATTCCGTCGAAGTGGAAGCCACCTATCATGGTCTGGGCAAATTCATGGCCAAGGTGGCCAATTTCCCGTTTATCGTGAACCTTAATGATATTACCTTAAAATCGCCGGCCCAGAAACTGGCCATGATTCAGGCTGAAAGCGTCAAGGATGAAAAACCGGTGACGGCCACCTTTAAAGTATCAACCTATAATGTAAGGCAGGGGCAGGGATTATGAGCAAACGCAGGATTTTTACGGTCTTTATAACGATATGCCTGGGATTCGCAGTTTTCGCGGCAAACTCGGCCCGGGCCGTGAACTACTTAAAGGATATTAAAGTTCAAAAAGCGGGTGATTCCATAGCTGTTATAGTTACCACGAGCCAGCCCTGCGAGTATCATCCTTTTCTAACCAGCACCAAGCCGGAAAGAATCGTTATGGATTTAACGGGTGTTGTAAACGCCTGGGATAATAAAAAGTTTAGGGAGCTTCCGCTGAAGTCGATTGAGGCTATTAGAACGAGCCAGTTTAAATCCGACCCGGAGCCGGTGGCACGAGTGGTGCTCGATATAGGACGGCCGATTGATTTCAGGAGTTTTCAGAACGGGAGCGATATTGTGGTAAAGCTGCCGGCCTTACGGGATGAAGCTGATTTCGCCGATTGGAGCGTCAAGGGAGTCGTGCCTAAAACCTCCAGGGCGGAATCGAAACCGGCGGTGGAAGAAAAGCCCCGGGAGAAGAGAAAAGCTTCGGGTGTCGAGATCGAGTCGTATCCCAAGAGAAAGCTGGTAGCCTACGGCACCTCCAGCTACCGCGATCCCTTTGAACCTCTCGTGGGGGGTCCGGGGGGCCAATTGGGCCAGGGTCTGCCGGCGCTTGAAAATCTGGCTCTGGTAGGAGTGCTTGTTGACGAGGACGGGTACCGGGCGCTTCTGGAAGACGCTGAAGGAAACGGATACATATTGCAGCCGAAAGACCGGGTCAGAAACGGATATCTGGTTAGCGTTACGGATGATAAAGCCATTTTCCAGATAACGGAATATGGGTGGACAAGGACAGTCGCTCTGGAACTTGATCTTACAGAGTTAAAATAAAGGAGAATACAGGTATGAGAAGGATATCATTCTGGATAGCGCTTATGGCCGCGCTGGGCTGTATCTGGTTTTTAAATATCGGGGCTCTGCAAAGTCAGGAAGATATGGAAATAGAAACGGATAGAAGCGCGCCCAAGGTCATAAAAAACCTATCGCTGACCAACGCGGATATAAAATCGGTATTGATGTATCTTTCTTCCTACAGCGGCGTGAACATTGTAGCGTCTCCATCCGTGGAGGGTGAGGTAACCGTCAGGCTGTCGAATATAACCTGGAAGGAAGCCCTAAATATTATACTTGAAACCTACGTGCTGGTTGGCGTGGAGTCGGAAAACTATATTCGCGTCGTAAAAGCCGAAGATTACTATGCCGAGAAAACCGCCGAAGAAAAACACCTCATGGAACAGGAAACCATGATCCCGCTCAGCACCCATGTCGTCTCGGTGAAATATAATGTGGCCGGCGAATTGAAAAAAGCGGTGCAGGCGCTATTGTCCGGCAGGGGAACGGTGGACCACGACCAGAGGACCAATTCTCTTATTATAAGAGACCTTCCCGAGAATCTCGGCAGAGTCGATGAATTGATCAGCGTGCTTGATAAGGAAACCAAGCAAATTAAAATATCGGCCCAGCTGCTGGAGGTCGAAAGCGGATTTTTGAGAGAAATAGGCGTCGATTGGCGTATCGTTAATGCTTATGGCCTCGACACTCCGGTCGAGGAGGTGGACCCCGATAACGAAATCGATCCGTTGTTCCCCGCCAATCCCGATCGCCAGAATTACGCCTCCGAAGAGGTTCTGGTCCGGGGCACCAGGAACGTGCTGACCGACAGGCTCGGCCAGTTTTCGTTCGCGAGACTTGTCGAGGATTATACCATCAACGGAATTCTCGCGACCATCGAGTCCTCGGATAAAGGCAAGATTATCGCTCATCCTGAAGTCACAACTCTCGATAATGTAGAGGCTTACATCCAGATGGGACAGAAGATTCCTATAAAGCAGTTTGACCCCTCGGGCAATACCATTATCACATTCTACGACGTGGGAACCAAACTGAAAGTCACACCGCATATCACGTCCGAAAACAGGGTCCTTATGCACCTGGCGCCGGAACGGAGTTCCTATCAGTTCGACCCCAACGGCGTGATTATCAATACGCAGCATGCCGAAACGAATGTGGTTGTTGAAAATGGGGAGACGGCGGTGATTGGAGGCTTAACCAATCAGGAAAATAAGACCATAAGAACCGGCCTGCCTATATTAAAGGATATTCCCGTCATAGGTTTCCTTTTCGGATACGAGAAGAAAGAAGTTACCACCAGGGACCTGGTAATATTCGTGACCCCGACGATTATCGAACCGCCGATTCAGGCGTTTAATGAATAACACCAAGAAAAATAAAGAGTTAAAGCCCCGGTGAATTCCGGGGCTTTTTTTTGATCAGTTAAAATAAGATCACGCCGAGATTAATTCGCCAAATATTTCATCATATTCAAACTTGCGGATATAAGGTAAAGCCCTTATATTCAAAAGCTAAATTCCAAAAAGGGAGGAGTATGCCCGGAGCGCGATTTAAAAATAAGACCCTTGTCGATATCTTAAGACAGAGCAGGGACTTATACGGTCAAAAGACCTGTATGAAGGCGTTCAGGGGAGACCGTTTTATCGATATAAGTTATTTGGAATTCGCCCAGACGGCATTTGATCTGGCTCGCGGTCTCTTATCGTTGGGATTAAAACCGGAGGACAAGGTAGCGTTGCTCTCCGAGAACCGGCCCGAGTGGGGCGCCTCGTATCTGGCGACACTGGCGGCTGGAGGGATCAATGTTCCTCTGGACGCGCTTTTAAAAATATCCGGCTGGAGCCATATTCTAAGAGAATCGGAGAGCAGGTTTTTGGTGGTCTCCCAGAATTTTCTTCCGGAGATCGAGCAGATTTCCGATGATATTCCTGATCTCGAGTTTTTAATCTGCATGGACCGACCGCCGTCGGGCTCATCGGCAATATACTTCGACGACCTCGAGGCGAAAGGGTCGCAATACGGGGGAGAGCTTGTCAGACCGGAAGTCGACGACCTCGCCGCCATCATATATACCTCGGGTACAACCGGGCAATCCAAAGGGGTAATGCTGACTCACGAAAATATCGTTGTCGACATAGACGGCATTCTGCAGATGATAGATATCGAGGAGAATGACAACTTCATCTCGGTTCTGCCCATTCATCATACCTTTGAATGTACCTGCGGATTCCTGGTGCCGATAGCGGGAGGGGCGTGTATTACCTATGCCCGCGGGCTGGCCTCGAAATTGATCGTTGAAGATATAAAGAATAACAACGCCACCATAATACTCGGCGTACCGCTTTTGTTCGAGAAAATGCATGACGGCCTGATGAAGGCCATATCGAAAAAGCCGCCCCTGACCCGGGCAATTTTTAAAACCACGTACGGTTTGAGCAACGCCCTGAACAGCATTTTGAAGATTAAAGCCGGAAGCATGATATTTAAAGGCCTTCGGGAAAAAGCGGGGCTATCCAGTCTGCGACTCATGGTGGCCGGGGGGGCTGCGATGCCGCCCGAGGTGGCGAAGGTTTTCAACCTGCTGGGATTCACGTTCCTGCAGGGTTATGGCCTGACCGAATCCTCGCCGGTTCTGACATTTAACCCGCCCGACAGGAGAAAGGATGATTCTATCGGAATCCCCATTCCGGCCGCCGAGATGAAAATAGTGAATCCCGACAGCAGAGGCATTGGCGAGATCTTCGCCAGGGGACCGATGGTAATGAAGGGGTATTATAATAACGAGGCCGCCACGAACGAGGTATTGATGGACGGGTGGCTGCATACCGGGGATATCGGCTGGGTTGACAACGAGGGATATTATTATATAACCGGCAGGCTGAAAAACGTCATAGTCACCTCGGGCGGGAAAAATGTATATCCCGAAGAGATCGAGTATGAGCTGGGCAAATCACCCTATATACTCGAATCGCTGGTTCTGGGTTTTCCCACCGGGGCGAAGAGAGGAGAAGAGATTCAGGCCATAGTCGTTCCCGACTACGAATATTTCGATATTCTCGCCGAAGAATCGGGCAAATCTTTTACATCCGATGAAATTGAGGCGATAATAAAAAAGGAAGTCGCCGATATGTGCGCTCACCTGGCCAGCTACAAAAGGGTGAAATATGTACAGTTGCGCGAGGAGGAGTTTGAGAAGACCTCGACGAAAAAGATAAAGAGATTTCTGTTTACGCAGAAACCCGAGCTAATCAATAACAGGGGGAATGATAAATAAAATGATTTATGGAGTAATTCTCGCGGGAGGACGGGGCGAGAGATTCTGGCCTTTATCCAGATACGAGCATCCCAAACAGCTTTTGAAATTGACCTCCTCCAAAACCATGATTGAGGAGACGGTTGAAAGGTTCGAGGGATTCATTCCGAACGACAGGGTGATGGTGGTCACGGGCGCCTATTTGAAAGATAAAATCCTCGAAGCGGTGCCGTCGCTGAATGAAGAAAATCTGCTTCTGGAACCGGAGGGCAAAAACACCTGTCTGGCCATAGGGTTATCCGCGATGCATGTTAGTGCGAAGGATCCCGACGGTGTCATGGTGGTTCTGTCATCCGATCATCTAATCTATCCACGGGAGAGACTGATTTCGATCCTGCGGGCCGGTTCCGGGGTGGCGGCACAAGGCGATTTCCTTATAACGATCGGGGTGGTGCCCTCGCGCGCCGAGACGGCGTACGGATATATAGAGCTCGATGAGGAGTTTACGTTAAAGGAGGGAATCACATTTTACCGGATCAGGCAGTTCAAGGAAAAACCGATCCCTACCAAGGCCCAGGAATATTATCTGGATCGCAACCATCTCTGGAATTCGGGTATGTTTATCTGGCGCGCGGACGCGATTTTGAAAGCCATCGAAAAACATGTCCCCGATATTTATGGGTGTCTGGTTAATTACGGGGAGTTAATGGATAATTCCGACGAATACGGTGCCAGAGTCGATCTTTATAAAAAATGCGCCAATATCTCAATCGATTTTGCCGTCCTGGAAAAAGCTTCCAACGTGCTGACTATCAAGGGCGACATAAAGTGGGATGATGTCGGTTCCTGGCTTGCCATGGATAGAATCCACGAACGCGACAGGTCGGGCAACGTTACGCGCGGGGATGTGGCCATAGAGGACAGCTATGAGAATATCGTGGTGAATGACGCCGACGGGGTCATAGCCTGTCTCGGTACGGCTGATCTTGTCATTGTCAGGACGGGAGAGATAGTCATGGTGGCGCATAAAACGAGGGTGGCGGATATAAAGAACCTGCTGACGACCCTGGGGGGAGATGAAAAATATGAAAAATATCTTTAAAGTAATACTGGCCGTAACGGTGACTTGCGGCACCTTTTACTCGTGCAACAGATACAGGTCTCCCGGTTCGCCCGCTGACATAGAGGACAGGCGCACGTCCAGGGAAACGCGGTACAATCTTATGGGCTTTCCGGGCGACGATTCCGTCATAACGGCTGATGTCCCGGCCGCGGACGATACCATCAGGGAGGAAAGCGACCTGATACCGTTCCCGGAGTACGAACCCGAGGATGATGAAATCACCGAGGCTTTTTCGGTGCAGCTTTTCGCGTCAAAATCCAGCGAGGAGGCGGAGAATTTCAAGGCGGATGTGGCGGCGCTGTTCGACGAGCTGCTTATAATCGATTACAGAGCTCCCTATTATAAAGTAAGGGTCGGCGAGACCACCACCCTGGCGGAAGGAGAAGCTCTGCTTGAGAGAGTAAAACAGATGGGTTTCACCAATGCCTGGTTGGTAAGGATAAGATACTGATAATGGCCGGAAAGAAGAAAATAAACAGATTAACAGATCCCCAGAAGATAGTCTCTCTAATCAACGAGGGCGCCGTCATACTTTTTCCTACCGACACGGTAGTCGGTCTGGGATGCAGGTTTGATTCCGGGCAGAGTATTTCCAGAATAAGGGAAATAAAAGGGATAAAAACCGAGAACCCTTTCGCCATTTTGGTATCATCGGTTGATGATCTCGACGACTTGAATATTCGGAAAAGCCGCGTATTCAATAAGCTGGTAGAAAAGATGTGGCCCGGAGGACTGACTGTCGTGCTGTCATCGGAGAATAATTACCCCTGTTGTGGGGAGGGGAATACCCTGGGTTTAAGAATGCCGGATAACGATTTCGTACGTAAAATAATAGAGATGGCCGGCAAACCGATAGCGGCGACCAGCGCCAATTTTCATGGGATTTCGCCGCCCGCCAGAATCGAGGACGTCGATTCCAGAATCGCCAAAAAGGTCGATTATATCCTGGAAATCCCTGTTAAGGGGATTGGGCTTCCCTCGACGGTGGTGAAAATCGAGGCCGGGGATGTGAGGATTATCCGGGAGGGAGCTATTTCATCTGAGGAGATAATTGACGTGGCGAGAGGAATGGCTTGAGCAAAAGGAGGTTTCACGTACTTTTCGTTTGTACCGGAAATACCTGCCGTTCCCCCCTGGCGGAGGGCATATTGAAGAACCTGTTGAAATCCAAGGGGATAGAACATATCGAGGTGTCCTCGGCAGGTACCGCCGGGCTCGATAATTTCCCGGCCAGCGAAAACGCGGTTCTGGCCGCCGGAGTCTGGGGTGTCGATATCAATAACCACAGATCCCGGCCCATAAACGGCAGAATTATTGAATCGGCGGATCTGATCCTGGCTATGTCACCGGAACATGTTAATTATATTTTGAATATCTCAAATTCCGCGAAGAATAAGACTTTCTTAATCAAGGGATTTCCAAAATCCTTTTCTCCCCATCAGGAAGGGATCCACGATCCCATAGGCGGTCCTCTCGATTTGTATAACCAGACCTATCTTGAGCTGGATGAGATTCTAAGGCGTATAGAGCGCGATATCATCGACATGGCGGAATCCTCCGGAGATTAGCCCGTATGCACAGAACGATTCTTGCCATGACTGCAGCGCTGGTATTCGCGGCCGCCATTCCGGAGTGGGAGGCTCGCTCGAAAGACAGTCAGGTGGGTGACAGTACTGAAGTTCAAGCCCCGGCGGGGGATTCGGTATTGAATCAACAGACACCCCATGAATACTTAAAGGCCGCTGAAAGCGACCGTATAACCGAGGAATATATCGAGATCGCTTCAGATTCGTCATGGTGGTATAGGGTACTGGAAAACGAGGCCTTTGAGGTCGGTGAGAAGCTCGAGTTTTCGGTCAAATACGGCAAGTTGCCCGCCGGTAACGCCGTGATGGAAATCCCCCATATTGTCGAAATCGATGGTCATGATTGTTATGAGATTATTTCGATCGCCGAGAGCAACAATGTGGTTTCCGTTTTTTATAAAGTCCGCGATACCGTCAAGACTTTTATCGATGTCGACGGGATTTTCCCTCGTAAGTTCTGGAAAAAACTCCAGGAGGGAAGCTATAAGACGGAGAAAACCACGATTTTCGACCAGAAGAATCATTATGCCATTACCGACGGCGATACCATACCGACTTATACGTTTGTGCAGGACGCTTTTTCGAGCCTGTATTATGCCCGAACTCAAGAGCTTATTCCCGGTCAGGATGTTTTAATTGATAATCATACCAGCAAAAAGAATTTTCCTTTGAAATTGAAGGTTTTAAAAAAAGAGAAAGTCAAAGTCCCCGCGGGAGAATTCGATTGCGTGGTGGTTGAACCGGTGATGAGGGCCGAAGGGATCTTTAAAGCCAAGGGCAGGATCTGGGTCTGGCTTACCGACGATCAGTATAAGATGCCGGTACTTATGAAAACGGAGGTTTTTTTCCTGGGGTCTATTTCCGCCCAGTTGAAGGAATTCAAAAGGGGACAGATAGAGGAAGAGCTTGAGTAAGTATAAGAAACTGGACCTTTCGAGAGCGAAGACCATTAAATCATCCCGGAGAAAAGTCAAGGCGGACATATCGAATTTCGGCAAAGCGCTTGATCCGGAAAAAACTGTTTCGGAATTTTTAAATTCGTTGCCGGCTTTTCTCAAGGCGGCCGACCTCATGGAATTATCCGAAAAAATCGCCCGCGCGAAAATCGAGGGGAAAACGATTATCTGGATGATGGGCGCTCATCCTGTAAAGGTGGGATTGTCCCCCGTGTTCATCGATTTGCTTGAAAAAGGATTTGTCAGCCATCTGGCGGTCAGCGGCGCGTTCATGATTCACGATATTGAAATCGCTTTTTTCGGCAGGACTTCGGAGGATGTTGCGGAGGGGATCGGCGACGGAAGTTTCGGGATGGTCGAGGAAACGCCGCAAATGTTATTTGAGGCCGCGGGCCTCTCGAAAAATGAGGGATTGGGTCTGGGCGAGGGCGTGGGCCGGTATATAGAAACCAGGTCGCCTGAATTCAAAGATTACTCGATCCTTATGAATTGCCATACCAGGGATATTCCGGTCTCGGTGCATCTGGCCGTCGGGACCGATACCATATCCCAGCATCCGGGATTCGACGGAGGGTTGTTCGGTAAAATGAGCGCGGATGATTTTCTAATTATGGCCCATTCGGTTTCCGGTCTCGCGGGCGGAGTGGTGATAAATTTCGGGTCCGCGGTTGTATTGCCGGAGGTGTTTCTGAAAGCCCTTACGGCGGCCCGCAATATCAAAGGCAAGATAGAAAACTTCGCGGCGGCGAATTTTGATATGATTCAGCATTACCGGCCGAACGTGAACGTGGTTGGCAGGCCGGTTTCGGGGTCGGGCCGGGGATACAGCATCACGGGTCATCATGAGATAATGATGCCGCTATTGGCCGCCGCCATTAAACATAAATACAAAGAAATGTCAGAAAGGTCTTAGGATGTCTAAGCTTGTTGAATGTGTTCCCAATTTTTCCGAGGGAAGAGATCCCAAGGTAATAGCCGAAATTCTGGCAGAGATAGAATCGGTGGAAGGCGTGCAGCTCCTCGACCAGGAAATGGATAAAGATCACAACCGCGCGGTCGTTACCATGGTGGGAGAACCCGAACCGGCCAAAGAGGCGGCCTTCAGGGCGATCGCAAAAGCGGCCGAGCTGATCGATATGGAAAAACACACAGGAGAGCATCCCAGGATGGGGGCGACCGACGTTTGCCCTTTTATCCCGATTTCCGGCTTGACAATGGATGAATGCGTCCAGATGGCCAGGGAGCTGGGGGAGAGGGTCGGCAAGGAGCTTGAGATACCGGTTTATCTCTATGAGGCCGCCGCGAGCAGACCGGAACGTGAGAATCTCGCCGACGTTCGACGAGGCGAATATGAAGGTATACGGGATTCCATAGCCACCGAGCCCGGAAGAAAGCCCGATTTCGGTCCCTCCAGAACTCATCCCAGAGCGGGCGCCATAGCTATCGGCGCCAGGCCTTTCCTGATAGCCTTCAATGTATATCTGGATACGCAGAACCTCAGGATCGCCAAGGACATCGCCAACGCCATCAGGCACGCCCAGGGCGGTTACCGTTTTGTGAAGGCGATGGGATTCGAGATAAAAGAACGGCGGCAGGTTCAGATTTCGATGAACCTGGTAAATTACGTCCAGTCGCCGATATTCAGGGTGTTCGAGACCATTAAGAGCGAAGCCCGGCGTTACGGTGTGGCGGTGGTCGGTTCCGAGATTGTGGGGTTGACACCCCTTCGCGCCATAACCAAAACCGCCGATTTCTACCTTCAGCTTGAAAATTTCAAGATGAACCAGGTTCTCGAATACAAGCTGAAATCCCGCAAGGTCGCCGCCAAGGAAGGTTACAGGGGCTTTCTCGAACTCGTGGCCGCGAAAACAGCCACTCCCGGGGGCGGCTCGGTTTCGGCGCTGGCCGGAGCGTTGGCCGGGGCGCTGGGTTCCATGGTTAGCCGGCTTACGGTCGGCAAGAAAAAATACGCGAATGTGGAAAAAGAACTGTCGCAAACTCTGAATAAAACGGAAACTTTGAGATCCGAACTGGCCTTTTTGGTAGAGAAAGACGCTCAGGCGTTCGATCAGGTCATGACGGCGTCGAAGATGCCCAAAGCCACCGATTTCGAAAAGAAACAGAGGGACGCCAAACTCCAGGAGGCCACCATCGAGGCGACGTCGGTTCCATTGGAGGTTATGGAGAAAGCGGTAGCGGTTATGGAGCATCTTCCCGTTATAGCCGAAAAGGGAAATGTCAACTCTATCTCCGACGTCGGAGTGGCGAGCCTCATGGCTATTTCGGCGGTGAAAGGCGCCCACATGAACGTAAAGATAAACCTGCCGGGCATAGATGATGAAAAAAGGCGAAACGAGTTCGTCAACAAAGCGGACGTCCTTTTAAAAAAAGCGGAAAAGTTTTTCGAAAAAGCTGAAAAGATTGTGAAAGAGAACCTGGGATGAATAGAGATATTATTGATCTCCACATTCATACCAACGCATCCGACGGCATATTTACTCCGGGGCAGGTTGTAGAGGTGGTTCTGGAGCTGGGATTGAAGGCCTTTTCTATAACCGATCATGATACCATTAACGGTTTTGCGGAAGCGGAAAAACTGCTGGAGGGGAATAATATCGAGATCGTTCCGGGGGTGGAGCTTTCTTGCCATTACAGGGACTCGGACGTTCATATACTGGGATATTATATCGATTATACCAATCCCGAATTTGTCAAGAAGATCTACAAATTCAGGCAGGAACGATACGAACGGGGCGAGGAGATGGTATCGAGGCTGAACGAAATGGGGATAAATCTTTCCATGGAGACGGTTAAGGATATCGCCGGCAGAAGCGCCGTGGGAAGACCGCATGTCGCTGACGCTTTGCTGAAAGAGGAATTCGTTCAAACCTATGACGAGGCCTTCGCGCGCTATATCGGCTATCACGCCCCGGCCTATGTGCCCAAACAGACCTTCACTCCCGAACAGGGGATCGATCTGATCCATCTTACCAGGGGGGTGGCGGTTCTCGCGCACCCCGGGACGCTGAAGCATGATGAATTTATCCCGGATTTTATCGCCATGGGTCTTGACGGCATTGAGGCTTTTCATTCCCAGCACAGCCGCGGCGATGTTACCCGTTACAAGAACATGGCGGATAAATACGGCGTAATATATACCGGAGGCTCCGATTGTCACGGGCCCCGGAAAGGCAAGGTCCTGATCGGCAATCAGAGGGTGCCGTTCAGGGTTCTTCAAAATTTAAAAAAAGTCAAGGAAAGTAAGTAATGCTGAGATCATTCGTTCCCGTCTTATATTTAGTCATAGTGTTAACGAGTATTTCTTCGGGTGAGGTCTCCGAATCGGTTCAGCTTATTATCGACCGGGCCGCCGAAGTAAGGGGAGAAAAACCGATAATCGGGCTGGATCCCGATCTCCCTCCCATTAAATGCGGAACCCCGGCCATGATGGCCTTATTTGAGCTTCAAAGACAGGGCATACCGCTTCCCGCCTCCGCCTTGCAGGTTCGGGCGGATAATCTGCCGTTTACATATGGCGGATCACACTTTTTGATACATTATGATACCTCCGGGGACAGCGCCTGTTTTGAGCCGGACATCGATGTTAATCCCGCCGATGGTCACCCGGATTATATTAACGATTTGTTGGATATATTTGAATACGTATGGGAATATGAAGTTGAATTTTTAAATTATGTCGGGCCTTTAACCGATAACGGGCGCGGCGGCGACGACAGGTTGGACGTTTATCTCGTCAATCTCGGATCCGGGGTGTTCGGTTTTACTATACCTGATCCCGATTCATTCAATCAATACCAGATGCCCGGATATATAGAGATTGACAATGATTTCGCGGGGACGCATTACGGGGGCTCGCTTGAAACAGTGCTGCAGGCGGCCCGGGTTACCGCCGCCCATGAATTCTTCCATACCGTTCAATACGCTTACGATGAAACGGAATTTGATTTTATTGACGTTAATATTCCGGCCACGTATAAGCCCTGGTGGTTGGAGGCTTCATCTACCTGGATGGAGGATATCGTCTTCGATGATGTTAATGATTACCTGTTTTACCTTCCCTTCTTTTTGCCTTTTCCTCATATGAGCCTGGGGACTTTTTCATATGTTTGGGGTACCGTGGAATCTTACCATCCTTACGGCGCCTGCGTGTGGCCGATATATCTTTCCGAAAAGTATGGCGTCGATATTATCCGCCGTATCTGGGAAGGCTGCGCAACGGTTCAGGGATATAATTTGCTGAATGTAACAGACAGCCTCATGCGGTTCCGATCATCTTCCCTGGAGAAGGCCTTCCTCGAATTCGCGGTATGGAACATAAAAGTCGGAGAATACGCCGATCCCGATTCCTCCTACGATGAGGGAGAGTCCTTTCCTTTTCCGGACACCTCGGTAGGCATCGGTACCCTGCCCTCGATACCGCTGGAATTCGGCGGAGTTGGACCTCAGCCCGAACATCTCGGCGTGAATTACGTGGTCATAAATACCGGATACAACGAAGGCGGGATCGGGATCGATTTCGACGGAGAGGATCTTACGGGCGCCGGCTGGCATGTGGCCGCGGCGGGACACAGGCAAAATTACAGCCCCTGGCAGGATCTGGACGTCGATCCTCTCAGCGGATCGGGCCTGGGCGAATGGCGCGACTGGAATCTTTACTGGGATGTTACACTGGTAATTACCGTAGCCGGGCTCACGCCGTTTTATGATAGTTATAATTATAACGGTACGGTATGGTTTGATTCCTCTCTGAGGGGTGAGGGAGCGCCTCCCGGATTCAAGCTGATTTCGGCCTTCCCGTCTCCTTTCGTAATAAACGACCCGCTTGACGAGGTTACCATCAGGTATAGCCTCGATCTGCGCTATGACAGGGGCGATATATATATCTGGGTGTTCGACCTGTCGGGAAACCGGGTGAGGAAGATTGAGGATGTGAGAACCGATTTCGGCGCGCAGAACGGCGCCGCCTGGGATGGGAAAAACGATAACGACGAATACGTGGCGTCAGGAATATATATATTGCTTCTGGAGGGCGCCGGAAAATCATCCTCAATGAAAATCGCGGTGGTGAAAAACATTAATTAGAATGAGTCCAAAAGACAGTTCCATATTGAGCATGACCGGCGTCGCCCGGGTCGGCGTGTTCGCCGCGCTGGCGTTCGGGATCAACACCCCCTTTCTGGCGATTCCCAATATTGAGCTTTTCAGTTTCTCTCTTTTCCTTTCGGGCTTATACCTGGGCAAGTCCGGCGGTATCGCCACCGCCCTGGTGGCGGGCGTAATTTTCGTGTTTTTCAATCCCAACGGCGCCCAGCCGATCCTGGCCATAGGGTTGGTTCAGCTTTTCGGATTTTTACTTTTCGGATTCATGGGGGGCCTGCTGAGGCCGGCCATCCTGAAAAAAGATAACATAAAAATCACTGTTGCTTTGCTGCTGGTATCGGGATTGGTCCTGACTTTCTGGTACGATCTTACCACCAATCTGGCGTTCGCCTATATATTCGGGCCGTTCTGGCCCGCGCTGGTTGCGGGTCTCGGTTTCAGTATCATACATACCGTCAGCAACACCATAATTTTCGGAGTTTCAGGAGCAGTTGTTCAAAGGATTTGGAAAAGAATAGAATATATAATGCCGCCTCTGGCTGCATTTTAATAATCATATTATCCGTCGCATCCGTATCCATCGCGCAGGACGTTTCCCCCCGCGTCTCCGGGGAAACCGGGACCGATGAGGTATCACCGGATTCGTCCAGGATCGAAAGCAATGCCGATTCCCTAAAGAAAATAACCGAGGGGATATTCGAAACGGAGGTAACGGACAGCCTTGTGGACTCTTCCGATACTTTGATCACCGCGGAGTTTCCTGAGAAACCCGATACCTTACATGAAGAAACCATATTCCCTACAGCCTACTATCGCCGGGATTATATTTCTAGAGGGATCGGCGACGAATTGAAGAGCAAACCCGGCGTATTTATGCAGAGCCCGGGACCGGTGGGATCGCCGCAGATCCCGTTACATTATCTTAACGTCTCCGGCATTGAAATTTATCTCAACAACCATCCGTTTCTATATAACGATATCTATCGCCCCTATGTAGTCGGGAGCGACCTGAACGCCGTTCCATGGGAAATACTTAACGAAATTCACTGGAACGACGATCGTTCTCTCGATAACAGAATCCATATCGATCTCGGTAGGCCCCCGGATAACGAAAACAGATCCGACATTGAAGTGGCCAGGGGGCCCTACGGTTATAATTCCAGCCGATGGCGTTTCTTCAGGCCGTTCGGCTATGAAACCTATGGCTATTTTACGGTCGGATTCAAAAAATCGAACGGTTTTCTTCAGAATACCGCCTATGATGGCTATCACGTAACGGGCGGCGGCTCCCGCGTTGTCTTTAACGGACTGCTTTCGGTAAACCTGTGGAAATACCGCGCCAAGACCGGCGTAAATTCATACGAATATATAACCTCTCAGACATTCCGGCATAGCCGTACCACACATAGATATGAGGCTTCATATTCAAGGGAGATCGCAGCCTATTTCGACTTTGTACTTTCCGGGATATATCAGAAAAACGGTCTTATCGCGAAAGATATAACGGATACCCTCTCGATCGACAGGGATATCGGGGGAGTAAAGATTTCGGTAGGGAAGGATATCAAAGATAACAATCTCGATCTGGGAATGAGCTATTACAGGCTGCGATCCTATAAGCTGGCCGGCGTCAAACCGGCGGTAAACCTGTTTGACTATTTCGGGAAAGTATCGGGTGAGATAAATGACTATTACTATAAGGTCGATGTGATGTACTCATGGAACGGCTTCGATCGCGGGGCATTTTTGCCTTCGGCTCATCTGAAATATAGTATCAACGGATTGTTCAATCCTTTTGTATCATTTTCCCGCTCGAGGAGATTGCCCGATCTTAACCTTGCCTATTTCAACGATAGCGTCGGCGGCCTGGGGATATCCGATATTCTGCAATCCTATAGCTTCGAATCGTCGCTCGATCTTCATTATCCCGTTACATCCAGGGCGACAGGCGGTATCGAGAGCGATTTCAAATGGTCGAAATGGAAAATCTCGGCATCGTACATGAAGATAGAAGACCAGATATATCTTTCATACGGGAGTGATACTCTCGGCAACGTTACCGTTTCTCCTGTCAATTTCGACGACGAATTGATCGAGATTACCGGCGGCATGAATCTCCGGTACGGAATTTTTGACGGCGAACTCGGGGGGACCTTCAGAGAATGGAAGGAGAGATATTTCAGCGACGGCCTCGAAAAGGGCCCGGCGGTTATCGGTTCCGGAAGACTGTCGGCATCGAAGTCGTTCTTTTTCGACGATCTATTCCTGGGCGGATCGGTGGCGTTCAGAGCTGCATCCAGGCAGGACTACCGCTCGATCCGGGTCGCCTACCTGGACTGGTTCGGGGTTTTAGACGGCAGGTTCGAGTTCAGGTACAAGGATTTCATTTTCTGGTGGAACGAGGATAATCTGACCAACAACAATTACGCCACCTGGTGGCCCTATCCCGAGACCCCGCGAACTCTCTGGTGGGGATTCAGGTGGAGATTTTATGATTAAAAGAGAGATTTTAAATAACCGAAAGGAATAATGATGACCCGCGATGAAGCCTTGAAATGGGTCGAATCCGAGATTAAAACGAAAAACCTTGTAAAGCATATTCTGGCGGTGGAGGCCGGCTGCAGGGAGTTGGCGAAGCATTTCGGCGAGGATCCCGACTACTGGGGGCTGGCCGGGCTGTTACACGATATCGATTACGAGAAAACCCTGAAAAGCCCTGCGCTTCATACGAAGATGGCGTCCGGCTGGCTCCGGGAAAAAGGGATTGACGAGAATATTATATATGCGGTCATGGCGCATGCCGAACAGGTGGAACCGAAATCAAAACTGGATTGGGCCTTATACTGCGTCGATCCCACCACCGGCCTTATCGTGGCCGCCGCCCTGATGCATCCCACCAAATCCCTTGCCGGGCTCGATACCGAGTTTCTCCTGAAACGGTTCAAGGAAAAGCGGTTCGCCGCCGGAGCCCGCAGGGAAACCATCGCCGCCTGCTCCAACCTCGGTCTTTCGCTTGACGAATTCCTGGGAATAGTACTAAAAGGCATGCAGAGTATCTCCGATGAGCTCGGTCTCTAAAATCTTTCTCGTAGTATTTGTTATTCTACTTCTTGCCCAGCAGTCCTCTGCGGATAACGGCAACAGAGACCGCTGGTTCGGAAAAGACAAGTTCCAGCATTTTACCGTCTCCGCCTTTTATTCCGGCGGCATAGCGATCGTCGCCAACCGCCATTTCGGCATGGAAAAAGATAGTTCGATAATACTGGGAGTCGGCGTAACCATATCCCTGGGCGGCGCCAAAGAGATCTATGACCGCTCCAGACCCGGCGAAACGTCCAGCATTAAGGATTTCATCTGGGATATCGGCGGGGTGGCGGCGGGGGGCCTTCTGGCGGCTCTAATTATATGAGATATTCCAGAGCCAAAATATTCAGCTGGTCTCTCTACGATTTCGCCAACACCATTTTCTCCATGAACGTGGTCAGCCTGAATTTTCCCCTGATGATAAAAAGCGTTTACGGCGGCGAGGACATAAATCTCTCCCTGGCCCGGTCCTCGGCCATGGTACTGGTAGCTCTTACCATGCCGCTGGCGGGCGTGGTGGCGGATAAATACCGCAGGCGGATGCCGATGGCCATAGCCCTTACGTTACTATGCTGCCTGGCCACCATGTCGCTCGGTCGGGACGTTTCCATGACCGCGCAGCTGGCAATATTCGCCATAGCGGTTTTCAGCTTTCAGGGCGCGCTGGTCTTTTATAACGCCACCCTGCCCCAGGTGGCCGGTCCGCGGCGGATGGGTAGAGTTTCCGGCTACGGCGTGGCGCTGGGCTATATCGGCACCATTTTCGGTCTTCTGGTAGTGGGATCGCTCTCCGGCCCCAGATGCTATTCGGAGGCTTTCATGCTGACGGCGGTTTTGTTTCTCATATTTTCGCTGCCGTTTTTCTTCACCGTGAAGGATGAAAACCCCTTGCCCCTTAAAGGGGTGGTAAGAACGTCAGTGGAATCGATAAGGCGTATTAAAGACGTCTTTAAAGACGCCCGCTCCAGACCCGGAATTTTACGTGTTCTTGCAGGCAGGTTTTTCGTGGTGGAGGCTATCGAAACCGTAATATTGTTTATGGCCGTCTTTTTAAAAGAGGGAACCGGTTTTTCTGATGAAAAACTGGTATTTGGAAACCTGGATGAGATCAGGGTGTTTCTGATTGTGGTGACGGTATTCACGGCCGTGGGATCGTTTATATGGGGTTTTGTATGCGAAAAGATCGGGCCGCGAAACGCGCTTCTGGGCACCGTAATATTATGGATTATCACCCTCGGCGGAATAATTCTCGCCGGCGAAAAAAACCTGCTGTATTTCTTCGGATCTCTGGCCGGTATCGCCCTCGGCGGGGTCTGGACCGCGGAACGCCCGCTTTTGATAAACCTGGTGGGCGACAATGAGAAACTGGCGGGGTACTTCGGACTCTTCGCCCTGTCGGGTCGGATGGCGGCCGTCATCGGGCCGATCATCTGGGGCCTGACCGTGCTGATTTTCGGTCCCTTGGGAGCGGTTAAATATCGATTCGCGGTTGGTTCGGTTCTTTTGATGATGATCGCCGGTTTATTTATTCTGAGGAAGGTGCCCGATGCCAGATAACGGTTATCACGAAATAATCGGCGTCATTCATATTCACTCCAGCTATTCCGACGGCACCAAAAAAATCGAGGAGATAGCGAAAATCGGTGAACATGCCGGGCTCGACTTCCTGATGTTTTCCGACCACAACACCCTGCGACCGCTTCAAGACGGCCACCAGAGGTTCTATGGCAAAACCGCGGTTT
Source organism: Candidatus Zixiibacteriota bacterium (assembly GCA_020344055.1). GTDB lineage: Bacteria > Zixibacteria > MSB-5A5 > UBA10806 > UBA10806. The sequence goes on from CP070813.1 coordinate 1,841,964, forward strand.
TGATCGGCTATGAAATACAGGATGTAAACGATGAAAACCATTACCTGGCCTTCGGGCTGGATAGGACGCTCGAAAAGGGGATCGATCCCGCCGAATATGTCAGCAGGGTTCGTGCAGCGGGGGGATTGGGTATAATCGCCCATCCCGACGAGGTCAGGGATGCCTTGCCCAAGTATCCCTGCTTCCCCTGGACGCGTTGGGATATCGATGGTTACGATGGCCTCGAGATATGGAACCATATGTCAGCCTGGATGGAATCTTTGAAACGGATAAATATGCTTAAAATGGCAATAATGCCCCGAAGGAGCCTGCGGGGCCCCACCGACAGGGTGCTGAAAAAATGGGATGAGATAGCCAAAACCCGCCCGGTAGCGGGAATAGGCTCCGCGGACGTCCATGCTCATATTTACAGAAAAGGATTAATACGGCTCACGATTTTTCCCTATAAGGTGCAATTCCGGTCCATAAGAACGCATCTTTTACTGGATCAACCGCTTAAGAAAGATATAACCTCTGCGAAAGAACAGATTTTTAATGCCATCAGAAAGTGCGGGGTTTTTGTCTCGAATTTTCGTTGGGGCGATGCCCGCGGTTTTCAATTTTTCGCCAGAAGGAAAAATAGGATCTACCGGATAGGCGAAACCGTCGATTTTTCAAACGAGCTCACGCTGAATGTGCATTCGCCCAGAACCGCCGATATAAGATTGATAAAAGACGGCCGGCCGGTGTTGATCCAGGTGGGCAGCAGGTTCGAAATAGCCGTAGAGTCTCCCGGAATTTACAGGGTGGAGCTTTATATTAATAAAAAGGGATGGATCTATTCAAATCATATCCGTATTCATCCAAAAAAGGAAGGGTGAAACGACCCTGGATAGAGGGGGGCTGGAACTACCCAGGCATAAGTTTCACCCTTGAGTGCAATACAATTACTGAATTTTCCCCCCGAATGTCAAGCATAAATTGCCTGCGGCGGCAAAAAAAAAGCGCCGTTTCCGGCGCTTAATTCAGCCCCTTGCTTCATTTCTAAAAGGCTGCCCTGGAAATTTATTGTAAATAAATTACTTACGGATTCCACCAGTAGTTGATTTTAACCAGGAATACGTTGTCTGATACGGTATCGAAAACATCATCGAAATCGCGGCGGAACCGGAAATCACCGAATTCATCCTGGGAGTCTCGGGCCTGGGTCCAGACCATATACAGGTCGGAACCGGGCATATATTCCCAGCGGAAAACCGCATTCAATTTGAAAGATTTGTAATTGAAATCGGGATTCTCGTCATATTCGACCGTCAGCTCCGTAAATTCATCAACCGGCACGAACTGTTTGATATTGGAATAATCCCCGGCGCCCATAAATATCTGGCTGAAAAGCGTCAGGGTCATATTCCTGCGGAAAGTCATGGTGCTCCTGAAGTTCATGTTGACCTCACGGTAATCCAGCTCGCCGAATATATCGACCCGTTCGCCGTTATCATCCTCGGTATCGGTCAGCCATCGCGATACGCCATTCATTGTCTCTACCCCCGGACCGAAAGAGAACCTCAGGTTCTCACGGGGTCGGAGCTGAAACCAGAGATATAGATCAGCCCACTCGCCGTCTCTTACCGTACCGATGGCGGGATTAACGTTTACCATAAATGGTCTGCTGCCGTCGGTCTCGCCCCAGATCCAGAAAGCCCACGTCAGGGGAATCCTCACCAGAGGGCCTCCTCTGGTTTCGCGATCATCATAGTGGGGCAAATCTACGGAGACCCCGAATCCCGATTTCCAGAGGTTTTTAAACTCGAACCAGTTATTGTAATTGCCCCCGAGTGATATTAAGTCGCCGTCGAGATTCTGCCCTTCCCAGTAATTTATGTTGTGAGATCCCTGCCGAATTATCCAGAAAGGCTGAGCGATGCGGTACTGCAGCCAGCCCCAGCTTCCCAGCCAATTCGGCCTGGAAAGGAATCCCGTTTTATTGAGGTTTAATTCCCGGGATTTGTATTCTAGGCCGATGGTTCCGCGTATATGCTTGCCCGAATTTTTGCTGAATTCGGTCCCTATACCCATTCCGGTTTCTCCGCCTCCCAGGCGGCTGCCGACAGTTTGCCCCGAAATCGAATATTCTCTTCCTCTGATAAACATCTCCCAATCGACTCCGCATGCGTATGTCGGCGATGCCCCGTTTTGATGGTGAGCCGTTGTCAGGACTCCTATCGAGGAACCGGAGTCGAACTCTTTTTTAATCCTGCCAACATTGTAATTGGCCTCATCCATAATCACGGTTCTGATCTGCTCGCCGTCGGTGTTTGCGTAACTGGCATATTCCCTTTCCGTTACCGCGTTCAATAGCCCCAGTTCCCAGCCGCTCACGGTCTTCCCGGTCAGTTTTGCCGCGCCAAGAATGGTGGTTCTACTCGGCCTGTCGATCCAGTAATCAAGATCGTCGGGCGACCCCGTGGGAGCGCGCCCGATCCTGCGGGAGTAGAATAACCTGTAATCGGTCCTGAACTTATTGGCACCCTCGATGAAAAAGGGACGCTTCTCCTCGTAAAAGGTCTCAAAGGTGGACAAATTTATTAAAGCGGGATCGGATTCCACCTGCCCGAAATCGGGATTGATGGAGGCGTCCAGGGTCATATTGGGAGTTATTCCATATTTGAGATCGAGGCCTATATCGGAATTAAGGTCCAGGCCGTCTTTCCGGTTTATTGCGGCCGGATCGTTATGTTGGGACGATACGAAATAGGGAAGCACCTCAAAATGCCGGGCCGGTTTGATCCCCTTTATATTCGCCAGGTGCCTGAAAGCGGCGATATCATCCGAATGAGTCTCGGTATTGTAATGCCAGATCACATATTCGTTTTTGCTCATGATATGTCGGTAAAAATTCACTCCCCAGACATGTTCCCCGGCATCGTTGAATCTGAGGCAATGGTATGGAATACGAAATTCGGCGCTCCAGCCCTCCGGACCCAGATGAGTCTTGGCCTCCCATACCGAGTTCCAGGTCATATCATAGTGATCCCCGACTCCGAAACGATAGCCGTCCCTCATGCTTCCCGAAGCGTTTACCTCGAAGAAAAATGACGACATGTGATCATGAAAACTGTCGATTTCGAACTGGACCCTGTCGGCGGCCACCCAGCTGTCTCTTTCGGACAGGATTTTAACCATTTTTTCCGGTTCGCTCTCGTAGCACATGAATCCCACGTA
>CP070813.1:1845264-1873284 GCA_020344055.1 Candidatus Zixiibacteriota bacterium
TATCGTCGCTGGATACGTTCCCCATAGAGTTTTCTGACATGAAACAGCGGCATATCCTGCTTTTTGGCGCCGATCCGCTGGAGAACGCCGTGATCGAGCGGAAGAACCTGCGCTACCAGTGCGAGCGGGAGTTCAAGTCCATGGTGGTCAATTTGAGGCGCGGGTTTCTGCGCACCGAGGGTAAACGGGAGAAGATCGAGGCCTTGCTGGACGAGTCGCTGGCATCGACACTGGCCGCCTGCCGGGGGATGATCTGGATGGCGGGCAAGACCCCGCCCGACGATATCTCCGATCTTTTGCGAATGATAATAGAGATCTACAAGACCGACACCTCCGCCATCGACCGGGTCTGGCGTCTGCACCAGGGCCAGTCCGGCGCCACCGCGCTCCTAGAGGCGTTATTCGAGGATTACAAGAACAACCTCACCGACCTGGCCGCCGTGGCGGACCAGCTGGAAAAATAGTGTAATTATATTATGTCATTCCTGCGTAAGCAGGAATCCATAAAGGCCGGCCTTCTGGATGCCGGATCAAGTCCGACACGACAGTTAGCTGAATTAGCGCCAAATAGTAAAGTAGGCGGGCAACTTGCTGCCCGCATATTTGTTGCCAGCAAGCCGGCAACCTGCATATATTCCTCCCATGCAACGCTTCTCTGTGGAATCCAGGATAGCGCTTCTGGAGGAGCGCACTCCGGCGACGCTGAACGAAATAAGCCCTGTTCTGGCTAGACCCGGTTAAGGGCGCACGGCATGGAGCCGACTTTCACCAGAATAGGACTCAATAATATATACGGCAGATTTAGGGAAAAGATCAAGAAAAAAATAGATTTTAAATCTGGTTCCCAAACGCCGCTTGGGAACCGTAATATCTATAACCAGACTATGTCATTCCCGAAATCTCTAATCGGGAATCTATAAAGGCCACTCTACTGGATGCCGGATCAAGTCCGGCATGACAATGCATTGAAATAAAGCTCCTTGTAAATGTAGGTCGGTAGCTTGCTGCCGACATTTCTCGGATCGAACCCTGCTAAAAGTTTGGACCATTTGCCAAAATCCCTATTATATTCCCCCCATGAACCGCTTCTCCGTCGAATCCAAGATCGCGCTGCTGGAGGAGCGGGTGCCGGCGGCGCTGGAGCTTCTCAAGGACTGCACCGTCTGCCCCCGGGAGTGCCGTGTCGACCGGGTGGAGGGCGAGGTCAGCCACTGCGGGGTGGACGCCCGGCTCAAGGTATCGTCGGCCAACCTGCATCACGGCGAGGAGCCGCCCATCTCCGGCCCGCGGGGATCGGGCACCATCTTCCTCTCCGGCTGCAACCTGAAATGTGTCTACTGCCAGAACTACCCCATAAGCCAGCTTCGGCACGGCGAATATATGACCACAGGGGAGGTCGCCCGCCGGATGATCCTCCTGCAGGAACGGAAGGCACACAATATCAATTTCGTCACCCCCACCCATTACGTGCCGCAACTCATGGAATCGATGCTTCTCGCCTACCGTCAGGGCCTGGAACTGCCCATCGTATATAATTCATCCGGATACGATAAGGTCGATACATTGAAAATGCTGGACGGCATAGTGGAGATCTACATGCCCGACATGCGCTACGCCAGCGCAGAAAACTCCAAGTGCTATTCCGACGCCGACAACTACCCCGAAATCAACAGGATGGCTATAAAGGAGATGTTCCGGCAGGTGGGAGATCTGCAATTAAACGGTATGGGGGTGGCCACCCAGGGCCTTTTGATACGTCACCTGGTGTTGCCCAATCAGATATCGGGTTCTAAAGCGATATTCGATTTTCTCGCCAATGAGGTTTCCACAGGCACCTATATATCACTGATGAGTCAGTATTTCCCGGCCTATGAGGCCTATTCGATTGAAAGCCTTAAAAGACGCCTCAAAAGAGGCGAATATAAAGAAGCTCTTGACGCCTTCGAGGAATCGGGGCTATATAATGGATATATTCAGCCGTATTGGGGTTGAGAAGGAGAGGTTATGTTAAGGATAAAATTAATTACGGCAATATTGGTTGTTCTTATTTTTTCCGAACCCGGAGCGGAGGTTCTGGGTATCCTAGATGTCGTTCCCAAAATATTTAAAACGAAAGAGCTCAAAAGAACGTACGCCCTCAGGCTGGACGAGCTCATCTACAGCTCGGAATCTGTCTCCGATTTTCTCGTCCTGACGACGGCGATTCCCGAATCTACCTATGTGGCCGGCAAGCTGAATATCAAATTCAGGCGATCCGAGACCTTTATTTTTGATCATGAAAATTATTATAGCGCCATAAAGGGCAGGTCTTTTGTATCCCTGATTCCTGAAATGAACGCCTACCTGGTCAGTTCTCCTCACGGGGACAGCGCGTATAAAAACGAGATGTTCGGCCTGTCGGGCGAACTTTTGAATTCATTTATCGGCCCGCAGGTAAATGTATCCCCGGACGGAAAGTATTTTTATACCTATACTGAGGCGGAAGACTGGCAGCCTTTGATAATATACGATTCCGGAATGATCCAGAAATTTCAGTTTCCCTTTGAAAAAACGTACGTAGTCAACGCCCTGCCGAACGGGGTTTTCGCCGCCGGTGAAAAGGACCGGGTTTATCTCTATAATGCCGCCGATAACGGTATTTTGTGGGAACTGGATCTACCCGAGAGGTCTTATGTTGTCGACCGATCTTTTAATATCCGTTTTTCTCCCGGAGGTAGTATCATAATCGCCAGGGATATGACCCAGGCTCATTTCATCGATGTTGACGGGAAATCGTTCTGGTCGAACAATAGAATAAATAAAGGATATTCCATCGGGATTTCGCGTGGCAGTAGACTGGCATCGTTTGCTGTGGGAAGTCATAGTTACCTGATATTCCAGCTTTTCGACTATTCGGGGAAAATAATAACGGAAGAGGAATGCGAGATCGGCCCCGATCTGGCGAAGGCCAACGTCTGGGATAAGGAAGTATATGTAAATGATAATTTCCAGATGGCCAGGTTCACAGCCTCCGATTTAAAAGCAAACGAGGAGCGGTTCATTACCGGAGTTTGTATACGGGATAAAGATCGGTATCACGTACTTGCCGTTGACGGGCTCTGGTATTATCTCGAAAAAAATAACCGGGAGGGGACGCTCGTCGGCTTTGAGAACGACCGTAAAGAGATAATCGGGTATTCCGTTATATTAAAATAGTTTCTATTAGTTGTTGAACTAACGCGCCTTTCGTCACATACCGTCAGATACGGGAAATGATGGCATAAATACGATTAGTAAACATTCATATCCATGCAGACACCATCTACACAGCCGAGTTGGGGAGGCTCGGGGACCGAGCAATCGGAGATATAACCGTATTTGTGATTCATCATATCCTCGTACTGGTTGTAGAACTCGACCTTCTCCGTAAGCTGTACCGAGTCGGTTATGGAGACCGAATAGACCAGGTATTCCCAGGGCCCGCCGCATGGTTTGGATCCGAAGGCGATATAGCGGCAATGGCCGACGCCATCACAGGCGGGTTCTCCGATCATGCCTATAATATCATCCCTTAAGGACAATAATACCGCCTTATCGTATTTTTCATCGAACGAATCACGGCATTGTAATAAGGCAGCGACAATAATAAGCGCAAATATCGTATTTAATTTTAAGGCCATACCTATCTCCCTTTAATTATTATACAAAATTAATATAAAAAATGCTCCGGGAAAATAGGCGCGATTCCGGCAGCGCGGCGTCAAGTCCATGAAGTTCCATATATGCCAAAATACTGTTACCCATGTCATGGTACAAACACGGGGATCTGACGGCACAATAAAATTCTTGGTTAGTACGTAACCCGCAAAAACTCCGGCGGCGTATCATCGATATAGTATTTCTTTACGTGGGCGATCGCCTTTTTCTGTTCGGTAAATACCACCTTCTCGATGGCCTCGTCGGCTTTTACCCAACGCGATTTGCTGTGTTCAACCGAAAGCCTAATTTCCATATCATTGTCCATAAATCCCACGAACGCCGGACAGTGGGCTATTACTTCATTTTTTAAATCGTAAAATTTCTCGATAAAATTGGCGGAGTAAAATCTGTCCGGAGTCAGCCCGGTCTCCTCCTTAATCTCCCTCAATGCCGCCTGCCAGGCCTTCTCTCCCTTTTCAATTCTTCCCGTCACCGGCTGCCAGATATTTTTATATGGTTCCCGGTCGCGCTTTATAATCAGGAATCTGGCCTGCCCTTCAATATGCTTGATTAAATAAACCGAGATGAACGGCGCTGTAATCGGCACGCCTTGCAGTAGGTCTTCAGGGGAGTTTTCTTCTTTCATCGTTTCGGAAGATAATCCAACGTGCGGCCGGGTCACCTGACCCGACCGCGTAAATATCGATATAGAGGCGTCAGGTGAGGCCACCTGACGCCACGTATTGTACACCTACGCGCCCATGAAGATATGCGCGTAAATTTTGGCGTCGCCCAGGATATTCGGTATCTCCGTGAATTCGTTAGGCTGGTGCGCCGATTCATAAATGCGGCTCCAGACCGCCGCCGGGTAGCCCTTACGACGTATCAACGCCGCCACGGTGCCACCTCCAATTCCGATAGCCCTGGGTTTGACGTTGTAAACTTTGTCGATCGCTCTGGACAGAGCTTTGACCACCGGCGCGTCTTTGGGCGTCGGCGGCGCCGCCTGTGCCCTCTGCCCGCGGCTTATCTTGATCTTTACGCCCTCGCTTTTCTCGATGGCGTCGGCCCAGTCCCGGATCTGCGATTCCACCTGCGCCAGGTTGTATTCGGGGAGCACCCTGCAGTCGATCCAGAAAACGTCCTCGCCGGGAATGGTGTTGACGTTGGGGACGTTGGCCTCCTTCTTGGTCGGCTCGAAGGTCGATGTCGATGGATTGAAGAGCTTATCTTTTTTGTTGAAGATCTTATAAAGATCGTGGACCTTGGCAGCCAGCCTGGAGGCGGCGAAGAAGGCGTTTGTTCCCTGATCCGGCCGGGCCGCATGGCATTGCTGTCCGGCGGTCTCGATTTTCAGCCAGCAGATCGATTTTTCGGATATCTCTATATTTTTGCCCTGGGCGTCGCCCGAATCCGGAACTATAATCAGATCATTCTTCTTGAAGATCTTATGATGCTTGAGAATGTAGTCGATACCGTATTTCGATCCCACTTCCTCGTCGGAGACGAAAAGAAGGCCGATGTTGTATTTAGGCTTTAATTCCAGATCGATCAGGGCCCTGGCGGCCATTACAGATGCCGTCAGACCGTGCTGATTGTCCTCGACGCCCCGCCCGTAGATCCTGTCCCCCATAACCTTGAGTTCGAAGGGATCGCTCTTCCATAGACCGCGCTCACCCTCCGGTACGATGTCGAGGTGAGACATAACAAAAACTGTCTTGGTGGGATCCTCACCCTCGAATTTATACAGGAAATTGGGCCGGTAGCCTGCCGGTACTCTGGTATCAGGAGCGTTATAATCGTTCGGCTTGGGAAATCTTGCCCTTATGAGGTATTTCCTTAAAGCCTGCGCTTTCTTGTCCTCCCCATCACCGTCGTTTTCCGGGGCCAACGCCGGAATTGCGGTTAATTTTTTCTGTAACTCGATAACGTCATCTCGATAGCTGTCTATTTTCTCGAAAAGCTTTTCCATATCGAATTTCATTTAATCCTCCATGAATAAATCAGCATAATTTTGAACCATCTGCGGAGGGGCGATCCCCAGCAGCCTTAAATATACGTAAAGGTTTCCCCTGTGATGTATCTCCTCGTCTATTGTCTCGTAAATGAGCGCCTCCCCTGATATGGCCCCGAAGGGCGTCTCGTAGACCTTCATAAACTGCCCCTCCGGAAGCATGCGAAAAAGCCCCAGCGTTTTCTTGTTCTCGCTGTAGAGCTTATCCCGGAGCCTGTTCCTGCTGAGATCCCTTTCGCCCGAAAACGCGGATATATCCCAAACGCCGGTCAATAGCCCGATCCGGGCGTAAAGCTCGCAGATGAGGATATGGTCGAATTGCTCGGCCACGCTGCGGACATCGGCCACCGGCCGGAAGTCGAATTTATCCTGCGGGAAAAGATCGAAGACCGTTAATGTAAGCTTCCTTACATTCTCCCAGTATTTCAAGATCGCGCTTTTGGTCATACTTTTTCGCATACGATTACGAAAGTAATGGGTATATGTTTCGCTATGTAAGGGTATTCCTCCATGATCTCCCGGGAAAATCCCGCATGAGGCGTATTCAGCGTCGATTCCGGCTCCAGGATCTTTTTGATGATAAATCCGGCGTCGATCAGGGAATTAACATAGTCGGATATCATCCGCACGTAATGACGAAATCTCGGGGATTTTTCCAGCTCCTCGAACTCCCAGGACCAGTTGATGGGAAGCGATTGTTGACGATAGGGATTGTTGAACACCACCCCGTCCTCGGTTTCGTCCAGCAGGTACTGAAGCGGATTCATATCCGATAGAATGAACCAACCTTTGGGCTTCAATATTCGATAAACCTCCCGGAACACAGTATCGATCTTGTCGAGAAACGCTATCGAGCAGGCTGAGATAGCGATATCGAAACTATGGTTCTCAATAAAAGGTATGGATGAGATATCGGCCTGTCTGAAACTTATGGATACTTTGTGTTCAGCCGCGAGCATCTGAGCCCGGTTTATCTGTTCGGTCGATAGATCCAAACCGGTAACTTCGGCACCCATCTTTGCCAGCGCCACCGCGTTTTGACCTCCGCCACACCCCAGATCTACTACCCTTTTCCCCTTAATATCCCCCAGAAGCCCCAGTTTATCTTCACCTGGGCAAAGAGGGCCATAATGCACCACTTCGCAGGAGATCTCGTAACGGTTATTATAGTGTTCCGCTATTTTGTCCCATGATTTCTTTATATCGACCACCCCATGATTATATGCAATTAAAATGCTAAAATCAATAATTGATATTCCGTCTTAATAGTAGCCTGTAAATAGATGTATATTCTACGATAAGGTTTCTATTATGAAGGCTGATAATAAAAAGAGAATGCAATTTTATTGACAATAATCATAATATTTATTATTTTGAGCCGACTTTAAGGAGGCCGGAATGAAGAGAGCGTTGATTTTCAGCATGGTTTTGCTTGTCGCTTCAAGCGCATTCGCCCGCAATAGCTATATCGGTTATTCCGGCGCCCCCGGGTCACGTGGGACCTGCGCCGTGACCTGCCATTACAGGGATAATTTCGATCCCAGTATCACCATTACAGGCTTTCCGGAATTCTACGAACCGGTTCAGCAGTATACGGTTACTATCGGCCATACTCAGGGCAGTTCCATAAGCCAGTTTAATGGTTCTATCCGGATCGGCAACGGTTCGGAGAACGGCGGGATTATCAGCGCCGGTACTAATACCGTAATATACTCCCATGCTCAGGAAACCAACGGTGTCAAATGGTCGTCTAATTACACCGATTCCGGGACGTTTATCTGGACAGCCCCTGATGCCGGCACAGGCGAGGTCAGGCTCTACTACGCAGGGTTGCAGGGCTCCCTGGGCAACGGTGCCAGCCACGATACCGTACTCATAAGTAATGAATTTACCACCGATGTGAAAAATACACATACCCTACCATCCGGCTTTTTCTTGGGCCAAAACTACCCGAATCCCTTCAATAATGAGACAGTTATTCAGATTTATACGCCAAATTCGGGAAAAATTCGACTGGAAATAGCGAATCTACTCGGACAAAGGGTTTTCGAGTATAACAGGCTGGTTACAGGCCCGGAAACGGTGAATATAACTTGGGACGGCAGATATTCGGACGGTAACGACCTGCCTTCGGGGGTATATTTTTACCGATTGAGTACCGAGAATGGGTCGCTTACCCGGAAAATGCTCTTACTGCGATAAATTTTCTATATTTCGCGAGGCTATCAGGGTGATATTATAATCGGACAACTTCAGTTCGACGTCTTTTTGTCTGGGGGGTTCTACCTTTAAAAGCTTGATGAAATAGTCCTTAACCTGCATTTCGGCGAGCTCCTCCCGACCTGCCTGACTGGTCAAAACAATTATTTCAGGCTCTTCGTCTTCCCGTTTTATCTCCACCTCGATTTTGGCCTGGCCCGCCCAGATACACTCAACCCCCACCGGGCAGCGGGAATCCTCGGTCACATTCACAAATTTGATGGAGAGATTCTCTGGTTCTATGACCGCGGTTTGATTATGCATAAGCTGAAAACTGCTGTCGAGCGATGCGCTTATCGTCGTTTTTTGTATCTCGGTTTCTTTCGACTGCTTTTTACAGGCGTACCCGCACGAAATAATGAAACAGGCCGACATTATAAGCGCCGTTAATTTTAATGATGCCCTCATGGTAGCTCCTAATAAACTGACGAAAATCCGGTTGTCAAGTTAAACCGCCGATTTCATGGTGCAGTCATCAGGCAGTCTTTAATAATGAAACTGCCACCGCGATATTCCGTATGTTATTTTACGTTGACAGGCTATTCCTGGCACTTTATCTAAGGAGAAAAAATACGGACCTCTTTCAAGGAGCGCGATATGAATGTGAGAGAACAGCTTCAATATATGGTGAACGTCAATAAGATGGTGGCGGGACGACTGCTCGACGATTTGACCGAAGAGGAGTCGGCGGTCATGTTCGAGAATTTATCCAACCATATCCGCTGGCTGACCGGGCACGCGGTCTACTCCAACGGTTTCGCCCTCACCCAGCTGGGCAGCAAGGATATGGACTGGCAGAAATACGGCAAGCTATTCAGCGGCGGCACCGAGATCGCCGGGGATCCTTCGACGTATCCCTCCATCGCCGAACTCCGGGAGATATTGAACAGCTTTTATGATCGCGAGCTGGAGCTTCTGGAGAATATCTCCGACGAGGACCTGGAGAGAGACGTCGGGGAGGAGGGCAAGCCGATGCCGGCCTGGAAACGTTTCTGCTTCATGTGCATGCACGATTTCTACCACGCCGGGCAGATGGTGCAGATAAGGCGAGCCCTGGGGCGGGAGAGGCCCTTCGATTGATTCGAGCCTGTTAACGTTATTTATTCATATTCATAGGGAGACCGATCATGAAGATCTACGTGGTATGTGATGTTGAGGGTGTGGCGGGCGTGATCTGTCATCGTCAGCAATGTCAATGGGATACATCGAAAGATTGGTATGCCAGGTATCTGGATCAGGCGCGGCGTTTTACGACGCTGGAGCTCAACGCCGCGGTGGAGGGCGCCCTGGAAGGGGGAGCGACGGAGATAATCGCCTGGGATGGTCACGGGCCCTTCCCGGGGTGTATCGATATCGAATTGTTACATCATGAATGTAAGCTTGTCATGGGGGCCGGCGACGGCGGGCCTGTCGGCCTCGACGGCTCCTTCGACGCTTTGTTTCAGGTGGGACTGCACGCCATGGCCGAGACGGCAGGCGGGGTGTTATGCCATGGCCGCTGGACCTTAAACGGAACAGCCATCGGAGAAATCGGGATGAACAGCTTCATCGCGGCGCATTATGACGTTCCCTGCGTATTCGTAAGCGGCGATAAGGCGGCGGCCGATGAAGCCCGCACGTTGATTCCCGGTATCGAAACAGCGGTGGTCAAAGAGAGCCTCGTGCCGACTGTATCGGGATTGTCTCAAACCCCGACCGTCTCTCTCAGCCTTAAGAAAGCGCGGGAGGTTATAAAAACCTCGGCCAGGGCCGCCATGTCGAAGATCGGCAGCATAAAGCCCTGCCGTTTCGATCCGCCATATGTATTGCAGTGGCCCTTTTCCAACTCCGGGCAAGCCGATGCCATGAATAATCAATTCCCCAGGGCCATCAGGATCGATCCCCTCACCCTGGAATTCCGAACCGATAGATTCGAGGATCTTCCCATATAGGATGGTCACTGTTGTTCGGCGATAAGTATTCATACCGGCTGCGGATAGTAAACCGGTAATTTCGTCCGGGGGCTATATAAAATTATTCGCTCAATTCGGGATGTTTCGAAATCAGATCGTTTTGAAATTCCTCCGGCAAACCCCGCTTTATGGCTTCACGATATGCCTTAAAAGCCTCAGTTTTAAATCCCCTGGCTTCATAATCGTTTCCGATTGAGAGAAAATATAAAGACGGAGCGTCCTTTTGGTTACTGAGCCGGTTGAAATACTCTAATGATTTTTCGATATCGTCGGTGGAGATATATAATTTTGTTAGATTTCCCAATGCATTAATATGATCCTTATCCAGTGAAAGGGATTTAAGAAGAAACTTTTTTGCTTTTTTATGATCCCCTCGAGTTGCGTAATATGATCCTAAATCATCGATTGCTCCCAGATGGTAGTTATCTAAACCATGGGCAATTTCAAGTAACGCGATTGCGGAATCGTAAAGACCCGCATGCATCTGGCATTTTGCCAGATATCCGTATGCAAAAGCCTTTTGAGGATGCGATTTTATTTGCATTTCAAAACCCTTCGCGGCGTCGGCAAATCTTTTCGCCTTAAAATTCTCCATCGATTCGGTTTCCACAATTCCCGGAAATCTATCCTTGTGAGCGCGGACTATCGTACTTACCATGGAAGGATCTCCGCCCCATTTGACAAATTGCCTTAAGGGATATACTACGTTTGAATATTTAAGCCAATCAAGACGCATGTTGTTTTCGAGCAATCCGATCGCGGCCTTTGGGTCTATAAGGTTGACGGCTCGGGAAATTAAGATAAATATCCCTATAATTACAATCATCTTTACTGATAATCGCGCATTTGATCTGAATGACTGCCGGCGCAGGTAAATATCTATAACCAAAAGCGTGAAAGGTAGTCCGGCGAAGGCAAACAGGTCCCAATCCCGTGCCATGCCGATCCTCGGATCGATAATGAAGATCACCCCCAGGGATGTTATGGCGGCAATTAACAGGAATCTGGTTCGTTGCTTCGGACCCTTTGGGTCGGTTTTACCCGCCAGCAAGCCGGTTAACGCGATTAATAATCCCGGCATGAGAAGAAAAAGCATATTTAGGCAATCTATCAGGTGTGCCGCTGAAAACAGCGCATAACCTTCCAGAGTAAACTGATCCTGGACGATCGGCACCAGGGCAAATCTAAATGGATAGCTATTTTTGTAAAACCATATAAATAATATTATCGCCAGCGCAAAAATAAGACCCGTGGCTATCGCCCTGGCGATTTTCGGCGTTTTTGATATTTTGATTCCCAGGCGTGTATCGCACAGCAATAGATAGACAGCGGCGGGAATTAAAGCCACTCCGAGGTAATGAAAGAAAACAGATCCAGCCGCAAGAGGGATTGCCCACAGTTTGCTGATTTTTTTCTCTATACCAAGCATTCCCGCAAGGCAAAATCCGAGAACGATCGCGTTAAACAGGGCGTAGTTTTCGACGTAACCAAAAAAGAGGAGGGTTGTTCCGCACGATACCATTCCCAGGAATGCAAGCAGCCGATCTTGCGTATTCTTAAAAAGACCCTTAAGGGTTATGGCAAGCATGGCTATGGATATTAGCGCTGCAAAATAGGATATTATTCTATAACTTAGAAGGGCGTCTTTCCACTCTGTGCCGTTTAAAAGCCGGTATATCATGTACTGGGGCATGGTTCCCATATAGTTTCTCGGTTTGATCATGGGAGTATCGGACGACAGTCCACCCAGCAATGAGTATCCGTCGCCCAGAAAGTGCAATTGAGATCTGAGTAGAACGAAGGCAATTCCGGATGCGGCGGCAAGCAAAGAAACCCATAGCCAATAGTTATTTTTTTCATCCTGTTTCTTTTGAGATTTTTGCTTTTTACGGGATGCGGTATCGGCTCTCTTAAGCAGTATCCAGGCGAGCGATATCAAGCAAACCGATAGAAATAGCAACAGCGGATAAGGCCAGAATGACCAGTAGTTGAAAGCCCATATTCGTCCTTTGCCGGTAATTGCCCCGATATTGAAAATGATGATAGTTAATATAAAAACAGTGAAGGTTAATCGGTTAAGAGTATGTTCTTTAAGATTCAATCCGGTATCTTTGTTTTATCGGATTAGTTTACCCGCTATTTTTCTAACAGGTGATATATAATGTCATGCTTTTATTGACGCAACCCAAAAACACGATAGACAAGAGGCATGCTATCCCGACAGGTAAGCATGGGAAATATCCCGGGGAGCATGCTCATTCGAACTCTTCGAAAGAGCATGCCACACAATAAGAAGCCGACAGGTTAAATCTACTCGCAGAAAATTCGCACTGACTCGACACCGCTGTCGACGTCGATGCTCATTTCCCGCAGAGCGTCAAGCAGGCGGTCGATATTCCCACGATTTATCTCCGACAGGCTGAAATCAACTCCTTTGTCTTTTAACGATCCATCTATTTTAGCTCTGGCTTCATTCGGTAAAAACGATGCTATCTTGGCGCCGGCCCGGATAAGCTGAAGTGGCACCCTTATATCGACCCGCTCACCTTTGCCGTTTCCCTTCGGTTCGACCTGCACACGAAGATATTTCAGCGTTGTTTTCTCACCCGGCGTTTCCGCCAGTTCTTTTTTCTCCGGCGTTTCATTGACGGCATCCAGAAGCCTCTCGGCCTCGGAAACGTCGATCTTCCCCTCCGAGAGCATCTTCAGTATCTGGCGACGTTCTTCACTCATGACATCCTCCTTTTTATCCTTTCAACCTTTTAAGAGCCTCATCTACCGTTATCTCCCCCCGTTCCAACTGTTCGAGCACCTCATTTTTCGGTTGCACGGTGTCTATCCTGGCCACCTCCAGCTGCTCGGCTATACGGTTAAGCCGATTTTTTATGGTGGGGTAGCTCACCCCGAATATCTGCTCCACCTCCTTGATCGATCCGTGGCAATGTACAAACATGGCGACAAAAACCTGGTCCTCCATGGTCAGGCGCGCCAGTGGAGGCAATTCGAAATCGCCTTCTATAGATATATCCCTGGCGGGGAGTTTCACCCTCTCAATAATTATGGAATCCCCGCCCGCAATCCGGGTCAGCTCTTTCCAATCCGTGGTCATCACACCTCCAATCCTTAATTATTTTAATAATTCTACGTAATAATATTAAAATAGTTAATAAATAAGTCAATAAAAATAATAATTTTTTATTAAAAAATGAATGAAATTGCCATTCATTTGAGCCTGGAAACCGTAATTTACCAAATAATAACATGTTATACGAGGGACCGCCACAGTGACCGGAACTGGCCATCTCCGATAATATTTGATGACATCAGGGCCGATTTACTCTATAATTGCCCCAAAGGAGGATCCGTAGGGTACTATTCCGATAAACTCTCATCCGCCAGGCTGAGGCTGGTCTATGAGATCGCGCCGCCACGGGTACGTCAATATCTTCGGGCCGAGATCGATCATGTCTGCGGGAAGATCGAACGCGGCGATACGGTCCTCGACCTGGGATGCGGTTACGGCAGAGCGTTGCCGGCGTTCTCGAGAATCGCCGGTATGACGGTCGGGATAGATACATCGTTCTCCAGCCTGGTTTCAGCCCTGGATTTGACGGGGGATCTGACAGCGTGTCATATCGCCTGCATGGACGCCGTTCACCTGGCCTTTCCGGACAGATGCTTCGATAAGGTTATATGTATTCAAAACGGAATATCGGCCTTTCACGCGGATCAAAGAGAACTGATTCGCGAAAGTATCAGGGTGACGAAACCGGGGGGTATCGTATTCTTTTCCTCCTATTCCGAGAAATTCTGGGATCAGCGTCTGGAATGGTTCCGCCTGCAGGCCGCCGCCGGTCTCCTGGGCGAGATCGATATGACTCGAACGAAAGACGGAGTCATTATCTGCAAGGATGGATTCAAGGCGACAACCGTGAGCCCGGAGGAATTCGCCGAACTGACGGCCGGTTTTGACGTTACCGTTAAAATTGAAGAGGTCGACGATTCCAGCGTTTTTTGTGAGATTTATATCTGAGGCGACGAATGATTGCGGGGCATCTCCCAGGTAAACAGGCCGTAATTGAAATAATTTCTTATATCATTGTAAAATCCTACCGATACTGTATTAGATACAGGTAATTTCAAAATTATGGAGGTATTAAGATGCGCAAGTTTTTAATTTCTTTGTTGCTGCCGATTCTGCTTGTGAGTTTTACGGCGCTCGATTCCCGGGCCGATGTCAACGTCGGAATTACCGCCGACCGGGATGGTATCAAGGAGTTTCATCTTTCCATAGGCGCGCATTACGGTGTGAAGGAACGGGAGATCGAAAAGGTCCGGGCGCGGTCGTTGCCTGACGATGAAATGGCGGTGGTCTTCTTCCTCTCCAGCAGAACCGGGATCTCTCCTATTGTGCTGGTCGACCTGCGGTTGGGCGGCATGACCTGGATGGAAATAACCTTCCGGTACGGCCTGACGGCGGAGTTATATTATGTGAAGTTCGCCTCCGATCCCGGCCCGCCCTACGGCAACGCCTGGGGTCATTACAAGAAAACCCCCAGGAAAAAATGGGGCAAAATCAGGCTGGCCGATGATGATATCGTAAACCTGGTAAACCTCAGGTTCCTGGCCGAAAAACACCAGTGCTCGGCGGAGAAGATCGTAAAGATGAGAAAACAGGGCAAGAGCTTCGCCAGCATGCATGGCGAGTTCAAGAAGGAAAAAGAGGCCAAGAATAAGAAAAAGGCGGTGGCTAAAAAAGACGCTGACGACAAAGCCAAGGGGAAAAAGGGTAAGGGCAAGAAGTAGCATTCGGCCTTGTTCCCACTTATATCTTTTAATATTACCGGCGCTGTTTGGAGGGCGCCGGTAATTTTAATGCCAAAACCGGTTGCCTCCGTATAATTCAGTGTATATATTCCGCGCCGATTATGGCAGCAATAAAGGGCGATAAAACAATCATTAACGGGAAAGATTTTAATAACCGTCCTCTTTACCGTATGTTTTCTAATGTTCCACACCGATATGACTTTTTAAATCGTATACTAACCCTCGGTCTGGATCAGAGATGGCGAAAGAAAGCGGCCGCCGTCTGCCTGGAATCGAATCCCGGTCGGATTATGGATCTCTGCTCCGGCACCGGCGACCTGGCTATTGAGCTTTCCAAGAATGCAAAGCCGGGAACCGAGATAATCGCCGCCGATTTCTGCGAACCGATGCTGGAGATGGCAAAACACAAGGCCTCAAGGCTTGGGTTTGATGATAGAATCACGTTTCAGATCGCCGACGCCGCCTCGCTGCCGTTCGATGACGGCTATTTCGACGTCGTCGGCATAGCCTTCGGTTTCCGCAACCTGACTTTTAAAAACCGCAGAAGCGAATTGTATCTTAAAGAGATATGCCGAGTAATCGCTCCCGGAGGTCGACTGGTAATAGTGGAGACCAGCCAGCCGAAATCTGTGATATTAAAAAAGTTATCAGGCATATATTATTCGTCGGTCGTTAAGCCGGCGGGAAATGTTATATCAGGTCAACCCGGCGCCTACAGTTATCTGGCCCATTCGGCGAAGAACTATTTTAAGCCTTCGGATATTGAAAACATGCTGAAGCATATCGGTTTCATGTCGGTCGATTACCGCCCCCTCTGGCGCGGCATCGCAGGGATACATGTAGCAAAAAAGTAAGAGACTTACTCTCAATCCCGGAAAACGGGAGTTTGCGGATTTAGTTATCCTGCTTCGGCTGGCTCCTGCGTCTTTCATATTCTTTAGTGCTTAATTTCGCAAACCCAATAAAACCCACAATAAATCCTACCGGGCAGATCAGTATCGCCATAAAGAACGATGATACGTTTATTCCAGCGAAAAGATAATATATGATTACGGTGTCAATGAATTTTTCCCCCAACGCTTCGAATACGCCGTGCAGGATGGCGAATACGAAGAATCCTATAAATGAGGCTATAGTGAGAATCTCGAATTTCCTCGATTTCCGCCAGCGGTGCACAAATGCGAGCGCCATGGCAAAGGTCCCCAGAACCAGCAATAGGAATCCCGGAAGATTATCCGCAATCCCGACTATGAGTGCCAGGATGGCAAAAATCGCGCAGAGCGCCAAAAAGATGAGGGAGATCTTTAAGTCTCTTTTCTCCCCGAATAACTTTGAGGTAATTCCCACCGGCTACCTCCCCATGTCTACCGCCCGAATTTACCCGGCTCTTTTGATAACAAGTATGTATGTCGGGAATTCCGCGCTCCCGATGCCAGGTCTACCCCTCTTTCATTAAAACAACCTCTAGTATTTTAATCCATGAACCGCCATCACATTCCAAGACTTCGCCGGTCTGAACCAGGTTGCCTTCAGGATCAATGGCGATAGCGTAACGAATAGTACCCAGCTGGGGATGTTTAGACTCCCAAGTCATTTCATTCGATTCGGGAAACTCAGCTGCTGCTATTTCGTAGATTCCATCTTGCCTGAAAAAAGTGATGTTAAACCGATTCAATTTAATATACCAGGCCAGAGTCCAGAGCGAACTAAGAGTTGTATCCGGTTTGTTCTCCTTCTTCCCTCTAAATGTGCGGCTGCCCTCTATCAACATCATCGCCCCGTCCAGCTTCCATTGTATAAGATACGTCTGTTCGAAATATTCTCTTTGATCGCCTGTGAGGCCCAACCATCCGGTGCCACTCCATTCACCCAGAAGGAATGCCGCTTTTTTCAGCTGGCCGACACAATCGGTGCTATCAGGCTGTTGCGCGAACGAGGTTGACGTCAGCATCAATATAAAAGATAATATTAATTTTTTCATTCAATACCCCCGGTTTTGAATTTTGCCGGATAGGGAACCCGCGCTCCCGACTGTGATCGGAAAAACTCTACTTATCCGCTTCCGCCGGCGTCGGCGGGAAATGACCGAGTTGTGTCAACGCCGCCAGGTTATCCCAGGTTACCCAGGTTTCGACAATCTTTCTGTTCTCCAATCGATGGAATCCGGCGCATTCGAGGGACATTTTCTTGCCGGTCGGCGGAAACGGGCCCATCTGGCCCTCCTGGGTGCCGGAATAGGTCATGTAAAACGCCACCAGGTCGCTATCCGCCGCTATCATATGCAGTTCGGAATAGTTATCCGGGAATTGCTTATCCCATTCGGCTAAAAGCGCCTTAAAATCA
Organism: Candidatus Zixiibacteriota bacterium; assembly: GCA_020344055.1. GTDB lineage: Bacteria > Zixibacteria > MSB-5A5 > UBA10806 > UBA10806. Next base: position 1,862,338 of record CP070813.1, read on the forward strand.
TCGAGGCTCTCAACCACGGCCTCGGGAGTGGCCTGGCAATACCGCTTGAAATCCTGCGCGTAGAGCTGATCCAGTTTCTCGTACTCATGGTTGTTCAGGACGTCGATCGTTTCCATCACAACTGCTTTGTTTTTCACTGCTTGATCATCTACTGCCTGCCCGCAACTTAACACTGCAACAATAACCAGCAGGACAATTGTAATCATTGCGTTCCTCATTCTCTCCTCCTTGAATATATAGCTTAAAATATAGACTAAGAGATCATTATAGCCATGTCAATCTCTCTTCATGGCCTCTTTACGTTTCGCGGCGGGGTATTTCTCGATGGCGTAACGCAGCGCTGTACGGGGCATATCGCACTTGTTTTGCATGACGTACTCGAATACTTCATCCGGAAAGCGGTCGCCGGCCTCCTTGAGCATCCAGCCGTAACCCTTCTGCACCATGTCGTCATCGTCGGTTAGTAAAAGATCGGCAGTTTTGAATACTTCGTCCAATAAAATTCCTTCTGTTACCGGATCAATGAGGCTCACCGCCGCCGCCCGACGATACCAGCGGTTTTTGGATTTGGTCCATTTCCGGACTTTGATAACCAGATCGGGATACTGGATAAGCATTTGCCCGGTGATACCGCAGAAATGATCGCAGTTACCCCAGTTATCGATATAATCTCTGAGCCAGCGTTCAAACCGGGTGAAATCCGATTTTCGGTATTGCCCCTTGAGCTTCCTGGCCCAGTCGAAGGCGAAAAACCGCATGTAACGTTCCCCCGATTCCAGGAGTTCATCGCAGATATCGAGTATCTCCGCCGCGGGTTTGCCCTTGACCTCCTTGAAGCAGTTGTTGGAGATCTTGCGGAGGATAGCGGTCTTGATCGACACCGGGTGTTCCAGCTTCTCTTTGAAGAACTTCTGATAATTGAGCCTGTTTTCCGGCTTATCGTATCTGGCGATCTCGCGTTTGATATTTTCGAGCAACTTCATCGTCATTACCTCACCGTAACTTTTGCCTTCTCTTTCTTCAAATACCTTTCTATCTCCGCACACTCGGTAACATATGCAAACCCGAAGGCCAGGTTGAGCAGGCTGGCCAGGTGCATCTCCTCGTTTATGCTGCCGGTGCCGTCGGCCGGGAAAAATACCCGGTAATCGCGGAAATAGGCGTCCCGGGCCGTGGACTCGCAACAGAGGTTGCTCATGATGCCGCAGATCACCAGGTCCTCGATTTTCAAACAGCGCAATACCGTTTCGAGATCGGTATTGTAGAACGCCGAGTAACGATGCTTGAAGATCACCTTATCCTCGGTAAGCGGGGCGATGCTTTTATGCACCTCGCTTTCGGGGCTCCCCTCCAGGCAGATCCCCTCCCACCACCATTCCATAATGCCGATGTCGTTTAATTGTGGATTATGAACGTGCCGGGTATATATGACCGGGCGCCCACTATCCCGGAACGCCGAAATCAATCCTTTCAACTTGGGAAGAATCGCCAGGCCGCCGCAGGTGAAGGTGGGGGATGATTCATCCAGGAAGAATTCCTGCATATCGATAACCAGGAGTGCCGCCTTTTCTACGTTCAACTCCATTCTGTGCTGGTTGAACGTCTCTATCTTTTTCAGCCATTCTTTAGATCTGGTGTCTATCGTTTCAGTTGTTACATATGGTTGCATTTGTGATCTCCTTTCGCGGTGCGTGGGCTGGATTATTAATTTTTCTTATCGGCTAACGGGATTTTTATTTTTTCATTTAGAATACCTTTGTTTAAAGGCTACATTGGGTAAAACCACCGAATGGAATAGCGATATTGACTAGCATAGATAAGAAAACACAACGCCTGAGGTACCCAAAGCGATCCATACTACAAAGAATACTATTCCGCTCAGATTGTGGCCCTTCCACTTATTGGGTTTAATTTTAATTGACGCTGGCACGATTGGTTCATCTTTTAGCAATTCAGCAAGTTCTTTATGTAATACGAAGTAACTTATATGCCGATGTATGACAAAGTAAATTCCATATAATGCTAGGAAAAGAGACGCAACAACTACAGCCCAATTTGAGATTAAGGCAGTTATTGGAGCTGTTTGTGATATGAGAAAAGCGTTTAGACCTGTGATTGCACCAGTCGCCCAAAATTGCTCAGTAGTGCACTTGTCCATCTTTTGTTGGAGAATTGTAGCAATTGTTTCTTTCATCTCTTCTACTTACCTTACTTAAATAATTGATTCAGTTAGTAGGTCGGGTTCCGATCCCGACTAAAAGTCGGGAGAGAAACCCGACATCCATCACTCTCCAAAATCCCCGTCGAATTCCAGTATGTCCTTAACGCCCCAATCCCTATCATAATAACCCTCTTTGTAATAATCTGTCAATGATGAATGATTATATTCGAAAGGATCTTGCACAATTCCATGTTTTACCGGATTATAATGAATATAATCCAGATGCCGGTTAAGGTCGTCCTGATTTCTTATAATATGGTCCCAATACCTATTTTGCCATACTCTGCCTTTTCGATATTTATCACGATAACGCCGGGAATAGGTTATTTTGAATTTATGCATTATCTCTGACATAGATATTTTGTCTATTTTTATAATAGAGTGAAAATGATCGGGTAGTATCACCCAGGCGTCAGGAGGCGCGTCAACCCAGCATTGCCAGAATAAATCAATGTCATTTAACATCAACTTTTCCCTGTTGTACGTCACGACGGTTATGAAATAATATCTATTGCGCAAATCGAATCGTCTAAATGTTTTCATCTTCTGTTCGTGGGAATTATCATCCTGTTTTGGTTTGAGCGTCGGGTTTCTCGCTCACCTCGTTCGCTCGGAACCCGACCTACATTAAATAAATCCAGTAACGCAAAGATGAAAATATAACTCCAAATAATATTATCGCGAATCGCAACGCAAGCCCTAAACTAATCTACTCGCATGGATCAAGTCTGTCAATTACGCCGGCATCCACCCAGAATATCGTGGCGTAGCCGTTTTCGGGGCGTTGGAGCTGGCGTAACGCTTCCCCGTAGTTTTTTCTGTACAGGCTGTCGGCGTCGAGACCCCGGTAGCTGGAGAAAAACAGGTACTTTCCGTCTGGCGAGACCCTGGGGTCGAAATCGCTGGCCGGGGAGTTAACCGGCGCGCCCAGGTTGACCGGCTCGCTCCATTGGCCGTCGGCGCAACGGTAGCTTGCGTAGATATCCATCACCCCCATGCTTCCGGGTCGGTTGGAATGGAACAAAAGATAACGTCCGTCGGGAGCGATGAAGGGCCCGGCCTCGTTGTATTCGGTGTTTATTCCATCGGGAAGTCTTTGCGGTGCCTGATACTCGCCGTCCTCGTAGACCGCATAATACAGGTCGAACGGCTTTTTCGGATCGTACCTGGCCTGGAAATAGAGCGTACCGTCCTCCGCCACCGACGGCAACCCCTCATGACTGGTGGTATTGACCGGGGAACCGAGGTTGACCGGCTGGCCCCAGGAATCGCCGCTCCGCTCCATCATCCATATATCCGAATCTTTCCTGGGTTCGGTCTGTCCCGGGAGCGGGCGCAGCGACGTGAAAAATAGCTTTCTACCATCAGGCGAGAAAATCGGCTCGATATCCTTGTATATGCCGGAAAAGGAGGCGATCTCCGGGTCGGACCAGACTCCGTTTTTCATCTTTGTATATACAATGGTCGAGTACTGGTAGCTGGCGTCGGACATAAGGTAGAACAGTTCGTCGCCTTCCGGTGAAAAGGTTATACCCCGCTCGTGGTAGCCTTTTGAGATAAATCCCGGGGCGAAAACCTGCGGAATATCCCCCGGCGGTTCCTGACCCAGGTAGGGGCCGGACGGGTTCACCGCATCATCGGTAACCGGCTGACATGCCGACAACATCAAAACCATAAAGGCCGATACAAAAATAAACCTGGTAATCATAATAAAACTCCCCGCGTAATTTTATCGTTTATCACATCATTTATTTTATATACAGTTAAAAGGTGAAAAAATATGCAGGAAAATATAATTGTCAGCCTGATAACCTAAATCATGAAAGCCCTACTCTCCCGCTCCGGGCCGCATATACCTGCTGTAGGCTTCGGCGTAGGAATCGAGCTTTTCCTCCACCAGGTGGAAAATCGTCCCTCCGGGGTAGCTGCCGTCCTTTTTCTGCTTTCCGGCCGGCATACCGGTCAGGATCTCTATCCCCTGCTCGATGGAATAGACCGAGTATATATGAAACTTGCCGTTCTTCACCGCCTCCACCACTTCCAGCCGGAGCATCAGGTCGTTCACATTGGCCTTCGGTATCATGACCCCCTGCTTGCCGGTAAGCCCCTTGATCTTGCAGACCTGGAAGAACCCCTCGATTTTCTGGTTTACCCCGCCGATGGCCTGGATGGTGCCATTCTGGTTCACGCTTCCGGTTACTGCGATATCCTGCCGTATCGGGATCTCCCCCAACGATGACAGTATGGCGTAGATCTCCGTTGATGAGGCGCTGTCGCCGTCGACACCTCCATAGGACTGCTCGAAGCAGAGATTGGCGTTCATGGAGAGCGGCCTTTTCTGCGCGAATTTGCCCTGCAGGTAACCGTTTATTATCAATACACCCTTGCTGTGGGTGGCGCCGGAAAGCTGTGCCTCCTTTTCAACGTTTATGATGCCTTTCATTCCTACCGAGGTGCGCGCCGTGATACGTGTCGGTTTGCCGAACGCGTATTCCCCCAGCATATAGACGGAAAGTCCGTTTATCTGGCCCACCACGGCTCCGTCGGTGTCAATCAATATGGTGCCATCCTCGATCAGCTCGTTTATCTTGTCCTCCGGCATGGAGACCCGGCGGATCCACTCGTCGACCGCCTTTTGAACGTGCTTTCTCGTCACCTTCTTGCTTTTAGCCTTTTGCGCCCAGAAACTCGATTCGCACATGACATCGGTTAAGGCGTTAAACCGCGTTGAGAGTTTCTTCTGGTTTCCCGCCAAGCGCACTCCGTACTCGATCACGGCCGACATCCCATCCTGGTCGAAAGGAAGCAGCTCGAAATCATCCACTATCTTGCGGGCGAAAGAGCCGTATTTTTTCAGGTTGGCGTCGTTAAGCTCCATTACCGTGTCAAATTCGGCTTTGATCTTGAAAATCTTGGGGAAGTCCGGATCGAGTTCGTAAAGAAGATAGTAGAAATACGGCATTCCGATCATTATCACCTGGGTATTCAGATCTATCGGCTCCGGTTTCAGGGCGCTGTGGCTGGCCTTGAAGAAGGGATCGTAGGCCTGGATCTCGAGTTTCCCGGAATGCATGGCTCTTTTCAATCCCTGCCATACTCCCGCCTCTGATAAAACATCCATAACGTCGAGAATGATATAACCGCCGTTGGCGCGATGAAGGGCGCCCGCCTTTATATGCATGAAGTTGGTGCTCCAGAAGCCGCGCTGGTCCACCGTCCTTTCGATGGTTCCAAACAGATTCCCGTAGTTGGGATTGATCTCCGTTATGATCGGTTTTCCTTTGGCCTTGCTGTTGTCGACGATTAAATTTACCCGGTATTCCAGGAACTGGTCCCTCGGGGCCCGACGCCTGCCGCGTATCTGAGGCTGCTGTTCTTCGTCATCCTGATCGAATTTATCCAGGTTATTTATGATTTCGTTATGAACCTCATCAAGGTGTTCACTGACTGCCTCGATTTTGAACGCTTCCTTTAGCCCCGAGATAACATCGGATACCACCGGCTCCACGGCGTTTTTCACCAGCTTATCCACTATATCTTTCAGTACCTTATGATTTTCTCGGGTTTGTTTGAAGATCTTCACGATCTTCTCGCTCAGCTCATCGTATATCTTCTTTAACTCCTCGAATCTTTCCAGGGGGAATTCGCCCGCCTCGGTACGGGCCTCGAGCTCGCCCATAGATACCGGCTTCCCTCCGATTACCGGGGCGACGTCGGGACGGACGTTCGGCCCCACCTGGACCTGGGTCATGGCGAACTGTCTTTCGTTGACCTCCGCCTCGAACGCCTTGAGCATCTCCTTCTGCTTTTCCTCGAATTTCTCTATGATTGCCTTATGCCTGGCCCTCAGATCATCCGATTCCTTTACCTGCGTGATCGATTCCTGCAGGGAATCGATAGCTTTATTCATTTCGTCCCGGAACTTCACACCTTTGCCGGCGGGGAAAAACAGGGCCCGGGGACAATCCGGGTCCTTGAAGTTGTTGACATAACAGATATCCTCGGGCGGCTCTCCCTTTTTCAGCCCCAGCTCCTCCAACATCTTCTGAATGGCGGTGGACCGGCCGGTGCCGGCGTAACCGACCACGAAAACGTTGTATCCCGGCTGATCGACGTTCAATCCCAGCTTGATGGCGTCGATGGCCCGTTCCTGCCCGATTATCTCCCCCGTTGCCTTGCTGTCGTCGGTGCCGCAAACCGCCTTGGCGCCCTTCTTACAGCTCCAGCGAAGCCGCTCGACCGGAACCCTGTATTTTGATAAATCACTCATCTTTTCACTTCCTTTATTGACAATATTTTAACTCCTCGCCCAATAACCTGAAGACTGTTATACATTAAGACAAAATATAAAACTATTCCGGCAGATCAAGGTAATATTTAAATGTCGATAAGACTTCCGTTAGACAATAAGGCACTTTAACTGAAAAGGCGGAATAGACCAGATTAAATTTTCATTGACTCTTGACTTTGTTCAAGGCATATTCCGGGCCTGTTTTTTAGGTTTTATCTGGATCAGTACCACCACCTGACACACCTTAATAGGGAGGAACATTGAAGAAATTTACCTTAGCGCTAACCGTAACGATCTTTGCGGTCCTGGTTGTCGTGGCCCTCAACGGCATAAGCTGCCAACAACAGAGCGAGGTAAAGGCGGCCGCCTCATTGCCGGCATCGCTGGACAGCCATTATCCGCCGGCAGCCCCCGGCCCCATCTACCTGTTTTCCATGCACGAGATGGCTGATCCCCTTTCCGGCGTAGCCGTCGACCTGCTCGAGGGGGATCCGGCCGACGCCCGGGTTAACTTCGAGGGCTTCAAGGTGAAGTATGTCGAAGTCTCGAAAATGGTGCCGGAATGGGAGAGCTACTACCCCATGGCTCCCGTAGACCAGCTGGCCGCAGCCCTGGAATCCGGGGACCCGGGACAGGTCATGGGCGCCATCGATAATATCGGCAAAACCTGCAACAATTGCCATTACCGCTACATGGTCCCGGTACAGCACAAATACCACTGGGGCGATTTCGACATACTGACTGTTAGCGACCCTGTCACCGGATCGGATTATCCCTTTGCCGTATTCAAGCATATGATGGAAACCGACATGGTCGGGATCGGGATCGATATGGGGCAGGGCCAGCGGGAGAACGCCCTGGATCGTTTGAACGGATTCGAGCAGAGGTTCACGGCCTTTAGGGAGGTCTGCGCCGCCTGCCACGATTCTGAACGGAAATACTACGTCGATGAAAGCGTAACCGCCATGATCGCCGGCATAAGGGCGAAATTGAACGAAGTGACCGTCGATCCCGGCGCGGTGGGGCAACTCCTGCAGGGTATCGGTCAGGAGAGCTGTTTCAAGTGCCACCTGGTCCATACACCGGCCGCCTACGCCAAGTACCAGGCAGCTCGATAGCATCGCCCGTGATTAAATAATATCCGTGTCGCCAGGTCAAACAACCTGGCGACTCTCTTCAGGCCGGAACTTAAATATCTTTACAAATAGGAGCCCGACCTGTTGTTTTAAATCGCGATTTTTCTTGTATAAGCAGCTGACTTTTCTTTATATTTTACGCTAATGATATTAGCGGAGAGGAAAAAATGAAAACAGAATATTTTCGGCCGTTATGTTATGCTATGGCTTTTACATTTTGCATAACATTTTTCAGTTGCGAAAAAGATGAATCCATTGATCCGAACCTATTGCCCGGTTTACACCTGATGTCGTCGCTCAATATTCAATACGCAAACTCGGTTTCTGTATATGGCGACTACGCATATGTTGTGGGAGGGTCCCGGTTGCTCGTGATCGATATCTCCGATCCCAGCAATCCCGGCATCGTGGGGAGTTGCGATACGGTGGGAACGGATGGGACTATTTTCGTCGATGGCAGCTATGCATACATGAGCGCAGGCGCTATTGTCAATATCGAAAACCCGGCCGGACCATATCTGATCGGGAGATTCCCCGACCTTTTGGTTCCGACCGGCCTCTTTATCGACGGCGACTACGCCTATTTTTCGTCAAGTACCATGGCGTTGACGATATTTGATATAACCGATCGGGCTAATCCTGTTCTGGTCAACGAGTATAATCCCACCGGGAGCACCTCCGGAATCTGGATAGAAGGTAACTACGCCTTCCTGGCGTACGAGGATCATATTCGAATTATCGGCATAATAGATGTGCTCCGCCCGGTTCATATTAAAAGCGCCTTTGTGCCCGGCCCGGCGGTCGAAGTGTGCGTACGTAATGATATCGCCTATGTCACGGGTGATACTTCCGGACTGTTTTTGATCGATATCGATCCCTTAAATAACGCCACTTGCGTTGGAACCTATGATACCCCGGGAGCTGCCTTCTGGGCCTGCTCGGACGGGAATTACGCCTATGTCGCCGACAGGGATTCGGGGCTGCAGATAATCGACTGCCAGGATCCCGCCGACCCGGCTTTCATCGAAAGCTACCGGACCTCCGGACCGGCGAACTGCGTTTGTGTCGACGGGGGATATATCTATCTGACCGATACCGAAAAGCTCTATATCTTCAATCTTAGGCTATGATTTTGCCGCTGTAAGTTTAATTCCGTCAAGCCGTGAAGCGGTAGGTCGGGAGCCCTAGGCTCCCGACAGATTGTGCGTCAAGGCTTGCCGTGACCGCGCGCCTAGCTAAAAATTCTGCGGTCATAGCAAGTCTCCGGATCCCGCGTAGCGGGGCTATGACTCGCAGAAAAAACCGACGACTGGCTGATCTTCGTCATTGAATACAAATGACCCCATAGCAAGCTATGGGCCACTGGTCTTCCGGGTAATCATATCCGGCAAGAGCTTAATCATGACAGATATAACCTATATATAAAGGCTGACGGATCAGGTGTCCCAACAGCCGCAATAACTTTTAAGGAGACAAACCTAAATTACGTATTTTATTTTTATTCCAATACTTCAAAATTGCATTCTGCAATTCAGGTGTAAATTGACAAAAAGCATCTTGATATATTGAGCTTAAAAACGCCGCAACTGCTTCATCAGTTTTCTTAGCCAATCGGATTACCTCGTCAATTTTCTGGTCATCCTTTTTATAGCTTTCAAATGATTCTACAAGAGACATATGTGCTATTGAAGATGCATGTATAAAATACGATAATTCGCTGTAGAGTCTATTTATCTCAGACCATATGCCTAATTTTATGTATTCTATTTTTCCTGACCAAAAGTGAATTCTTAAAAATTCGTATATTTTTTCTTTGCCCACCCAATATTCAGGGTTATTTTTACTTGTATTAAATTCTACCGGATGTGATTCATAATATGACCAAGCAAGAATCTGGTCCAATATTATTCTCATACTTATTATACTTTGCCTATAAAAATGCAAAGGGACTAATGCCAAAATATTTACAACCTCACTCCAAGCCCCCGCTAAAAATATACGCGCCTCGTTAGTGGAATATTGATATGATAGACCCTTACACCAGCAAATAATTTTAGTAAAAGAATTTTTTAATTCGAGACCCTTTTGGCTCTTAGCGAAGGCTTCAATATCAATTCTGTTGTCTAAAAGCTTTTTAATCGCCTTTATGTAAGAGGAATTACTTGGATTAGCCACTGGTTTTTTTATTTTTTTCTTTAATCATTTCCCGGAACCAAGGATCTTCCATTGGCTTTATGGAAGACCGGAGGTATTTAAATTTTATAAAAGAGATTAAACTGTCAAAATAATTTTTCTTAGATAAACGATTTAAATATTTTTCGAGGCCCTCTTTATTTACGGGTATGTTTTCATTATACCTTCTCAAAATAATATCATGTATAATCGGCGCAGTAAGACCTCCGTTTTTAAATCTTTTAGATAATTGAGCAATCTCATATTTTAAAGAATATTGCCTTTTACTCTCAATTTTTTCCTTCGGTTCTATTTTGGGCAAGTTGAGAGTGTTGCTTCTTAGGTCTATAATATTCTTTAGAATATTAATTAATTTATTTCTTTTAGTACTATTCTCAACAATTGTTAAAAAACCGCTTAACTCTGAATCGGAATCACTTGCGTTAATTAAAGCCTTAACAAACTTAAATGTAAGATTTGATTTATTCATTTTAGTTGCTGCTTTCAAAAAGCTCTTCAAAGATTTTATTTAGTTCAATTTTTACTCTTTCTTTCCAAGGTTTTTTCGACCATTGCATCATTCTACGCCAACTGGGGCCGATTTCCTTGGCTGAATCAGCGATGGTGTTACTTACATGTAAGACAGACTCAATACATGAGTATCCAAAAGATTCATTTTGCCTTATACTCGAAATCAGATTTTGATCTGCATTAGACCATTGAATTTTATTAAAAACAACCTTTAATTTCGGTGAGCGAATTCCAAAATTTGATATGTATTCGATAAAATCACTCATTAATACCAAACCCCTTTGACTATATGAATCCGGTACAACTGGGGTAATGACCATATCCGACATCATCAATGCGCTTTTTGTTAAAAAAGAACCGGCTGGATGACAGTCTATAAAAATAAGGTCATACTTTTTCTCAGCTCTCTCGATGAATAAATGAAATCTTGTTTCCATAGGTTTTGTAGATTTCTCGCTTTTGCCTAGTACTAAATACATCAACTTATTGGATCCGGGTACTAAATCAACATAACCTTCCGGATCCCTATATGCAATATTAAACAAACGCTTGGTAATGGTTGCCAGATTCGGGGGACCAATATCATCAGGTGAAAT
>CP070813.1:1873384-1901045 GCA_020344055.1 Candidatus Zixiibacteriota bacterium
GCGAGGGTGACTGGGAAGGCGTGCCGCTGGAGGCAGGCATGGCACAGGAGCTTGACAGTATTGAGAATATCCTCCGGGACGGTGTTTCCTTTTTGTCAGAAACTCTGGGTCCTCGTAACCCTTCTCATTATGCATCCCTGAAAGCAGCCGAAGAATGGATAAACATGCAGTGGGAATCGCAGGGATATGAGGTAAAACGCCAGGCCTTTCCGGTAGACGGGAAAGAGTGCGCCAATCTTGAGATCGAGATCCGCGGCCGGAGGCTGCCCTCTGAAATCGTCATCGTAGGCGCCCAGTATGACAGCTGGCCCGAGACCCCGGGGGCCAACAACAACGCCGGCGGAGTGGCGGTACTCTTAAAGCTCAGTGATATGCTGAGAGGACATCAGCCGGACAGGACAATCCGCCTTGTAGCTTTCACCACGCAGGAACCCCCATACAGCAACACCGAATCCATGGGAAGTCTGCGATATGCGCAAAGATGCAATGAGCGCGGGGAAAACATACGCGTCATGCTCTGCATGGATGCCATCGGTGTTTATAGACAGGAACCCGGCACCCAGAAGCTCCCCTTCCCCTTTTCTTTATTCTATCCCGATCGAGGGAATTTTCTGGGCTTTATTGCCGATCTCGGGTCGCGGTCCGTTGTGGTCATGGCGACGCGGGGCTTCAAGAAAGGCAGCTCCTTCCCCATCGAGGCGGGTTGCGCTCCCAGATGGGTCAAAGGCGTAACCTGGTCCGACCACTTCTCCTTCTGGAAGTATGGCTACCGCGCGGTTCAGATCACCGATACTGGCGCGTTTCGATCTCCCTCGCACACTTCGGTCGACGACACGATGGACAAGATCGATTTTGTTGCCCTTGCGAGAATAACAATCGGGATGTACACTTCCGTTCTCGAGTGTGCGTCAACAGGTGGGTCGTAAAAAATGGATGCGCAACCTGTCCGCCTGCTTCTGATCCACGGTTCAATCGTGCTTCTTTCGGGATTGCTCTCCGGTATACCGTTCTGGATCGCCATCATTAGCCGCCGGGATGAGGATACCGTTCGACCCTGGCGTGTCGCTCACACGACGCTTATCACCTGTGGCCTGGTGATGCTTACGGTTGGCGTAATCAACCCCCATCTCTCCTTGAGCGAAGGGCTCCGTTCTCTTCTGGTGTGGGCGTTTGTAGTATCCGGCTATGGTTTTGTATTTGCGCTCGTTGTGGGCGCCGGTACGGGTTATCGGGCGCTTATACCAAAACCTTTCAGCATTATTAATACTCTGCTTTTCATGGGACACCTGATCGGCGCTGTCGGCGCTGTACTCGGGATGTGCATAGTCCTCTTCGGGTTATTATAAGGAATATGGAATCACGGCAGGACCCCGCCCTCCCGCCTTTACGGGATTTAAAGATTATACGGGTAAGCGCCGGTGAAAAAAGTCACTATACAAACTAAAATCAAAACGGGAGCTACGAGACGAGTTCACTAACCGGGTAGTTCGGATGTCACTTAAAGCGGGGCCGAACTCATAAAACACCAACCTTATCTACTGCGGTATGAGCTTGATTAACGAGGAATATAAAATTCCATTTCCCCGCTGCCCCACAACAAGTTAATAGCAGTATGTCAGAGTATTGACGGGATTGGGATCGATTATTACGGGCTGGAGGAGATAGAGCGCCATTCCTTTTAAAAACTATTTATGAGCATTTTGGGCAATCTGTATGCTGACCGGCTTCGGAATCGGCCAATGATGAACAAGTGGAAATCATTGTATAGAGGTCAGTTCCGCAATCTCAAATATCAGGGATAATGTTGACATTGCTCGGATGTTTTAATTAATTAAAGCTTATGAAATATTCTATAAATCGATTAATCAGGTTCCGTGAAGTATAAACGACTTCTCATGCGAATTTGACCGTAGGTTATGACCTTTGTTGGATGTGCGAAAGATAATGAAAAATTCAGATCCGGGAAAAGCAAAAAATAAGACGGTCGACGGCAATCGGGCCGAAGATTTCCGCTTTCTATCACATCAAATAATGGAGTTCGGGAATCGTGGAATCCCCAAGGTGGAATTTTTACATGAAATCTTGAAGATCATACAGAAATTTTCAGGCTGCGACGCGGTAGAATTGTGGTTGGAGGAAACGGATCATTATTTTCATTGCGGAATAAATCGTAAATCCGACTTTTCTATTAACTATGAGGCGGTCTCAAAAAAGGATTATGGAGATGGAAAATCAGCGCCTTTATTCAAGGAATCCACCGTATTGAATGAACTTAGAGTCGACATTTTCAGGCAACAATATGATAAGGCTCTCGATTTTTTCACCGACAACGGAAGTTTCTGGACCGGTAACCTGAGATCGGATATGGATCAGGTTATGGTTTCAAAGGAAAATATGGACAATCGATTTTCGGGGATTGATGATTATGTTAACTCAATGGCGATCATTCCACTCGTCGTTGGCGACGATTGCATAGGCCTCCTGCAGTTTATGTGTTGTCGGAAGGACTATTTTACAGAATATGAAATCGAGCATTTTGAGATTACTGCAGAGACCATTGGCGTTACCTTCGTGAATGAGAGAGCCCAGGCGGCGTTACGGGAGCGAGTTAAAGAATTGACGTGTTTGTATAGTATTGCCCAGGTGGTAGATCGAAAAGGTATATCGCTGGAGGGGATATTAAGAGGAATAACGGATCTTCTTCCACCCGCGTGGCAATACCCGGAAATCACGGCAGGCAGGATAATTTTGGACGGACAAATATATTCGACGCCGGGGTCTCAATCAGAGAAACATAAGCAGCATGCCGACATTATAGTGAACGGGCGTCTACGGGGTAGGATAGAGGTCGCATATCTGGAGGAAAAACCGGATCTGGACGAGGGTCCTTTCTTGAAGGAGGAAAGGAGCTTGATTGACGCCATTGCCCGGCAGGTGGCGCTTATTGTAGAACGCAGGGAGGCCGATGAAGAAAAATCCAGGCTCCAGGATCAGCTTCGGCACGCTGACCGATTGGCAACTCTGGGACAACTTTCCGCAGGTGTAGCCCATGAGATAAACGAGCCGCTGGGCAGCGTGCTGGGCTTCGCGCAACTTTTGAAAAAAAATCCGGGATTATCGAAACAGGCGTTAAAAGATATTTCCAAAATCGAGGATGCCTCCCTGCACGCCAGAGAAGTCGTAAAAAAACTGATGCTTTTCGGGCGTCAGATGCCCCCGCAAAAAACAGCCATAAATCTGAATAAGCTGATTGAGGAAGGATTGTATTTCTTAAGATCAAGATGCAAAAAATCGGGAATAAAAATAGATTTGCAGTTGGATCAGAAACTCCCTGAAATCTCCGCCGATCAATCGCAGATATACCAGGTATTGGTAAATCTGGCGGTTAACGCCATGCAGGCCATGCCTGAAGGCGGAGAGTTGACCATAAGAACCGAACTAAAAAATTCATACGTATCCCTTACAGTCAAGGATACCGGTATCGGTATGGACGAGGAAACCAAAAAGAAAATATTCATGCCTTTTTTCACCACCAAAGATATCGGCGAAGGCACCGGTATCGGGCTTTCCGTCGTTCACGGCATCGTTACCTCCCATGGCGGCAAGATTTCTTTTCAGAGCGAATTAAACAAGGGATCAAGCTTCGAGGTCCGGTTGCCGGTAAAGGAGATTTCTCGATAAACAGGAACCGAATAATATGGCCCACGAAAAAATTAAAAAAAGCATCCTGGTTGTTGATGACGCTCCCGACACTCTGGAATTACTTAAAAGAAATTTAACTTCTCAAGGTTATACTGTATACACATCTTCAGGAGTATCCGCCGCCATCAAGATACTCGATGCTACTCCTGTGGATCTGGTTATCACGGATCTCAAAATGCCGGAAATAAGCGGGCTGGATCTGGTAAAGCATGTCAGGGAAAATTTTAAAAATACCGAAGTGATGATGATCACCGGTTATGCTTCTGTCAACGGAGCCGTGGAGGCGGTAAAAAGCGGCGCCGAGGAATATCTTGCCAAGCCGTTTACCGATGAGGAGCTTTTTTCAGCCGTCAGGAGAGCGATTGATAAACTCCACCTGAGAAGACCGGCAAGTCCAGTTGCGCAAACGAAGGATTATGACACTTACGGTCTTCTGGGAAAATCGGATGCCATGAACGAAGTTTTCAGGGCTATACCAAAGATCTCGAACTCAAACGCCAATGTTTTGATAACCGGAGAGAGCGGCACCGGAAAGGAACTGGTCGCCAGGGCAATTCATTATAACAGCGATCGCGCATCGGCTCCCTTTGTGCCGGTAAACTGCGGAGGAATACCGGAGGGGCTTCTGGAAAGCGAGCTTTTCGGGTATGTAAAAGGGGCTTTTACCGGGGCGACCGAATCCCGGGCGGGTTTCTTCCAAACAGCCGACGGAGGGACTATTTTTCTGGACGAGATCGGCGAGATGAGTTTATCCATGCAGGTGAAATTATTGAGGGTATTGCAGGATAGGGAAGTCTGTATGGTGGGGGCCGCCAAAACGCGCAAAGTGGATGTAAGGGTTCTGGCGGCAACAAATAAGGATATGTTCGGGCTGGTGAAAAAGGGCGCTTTCAGGGAAGATCTATTTTTCCGTTTACATGTAATTACCGTATCTATCCCTCCTCTGCGCGATAGAAAAGACGATATCCTTTTCCTGGCCGGGCATTTCGCGTGCAAATACGCCGACGAAATGGGCAAGGCCACACCTCGGTTCAGCGAAAAAGCCCTGGAGGTTATAAGAGACTATAACTGGCCCGGTAATGTAAGAGAGCTTGAAAACGTGATTCAGCGGCTTATAGTAATGAACGAAGGCGAATCGATCGAGGTCCCTGATCTACCCTCTTTGATGCGATTTTCTGCGCTTCGGAATACAGGACTTACCAGGTCTCTGGCGGAAGTGGAAACCGAATATATTCGCAATGTGCTGGAAAGCGTAAACGGCAATAAAACCCGGGCCGCTCAAATCCTGAGAATCGATCGAAAAACCCTTAGAGAAAAGCTAAAGGGGAGCGAGTCTTAGATTACTCGGACAATTTAAACCGGGGAATATTTCCCCGCCGATACAAAATTCCCCACCAAATATTCATCCATATAATCGATCCAGAATATCTATTATCTACACCGTAATACATTGTTATACATATAATTATAAAGACCGCTGATCGTATCCACTTCCTCTATTGTGCTCGCCTAATTGTGGCACGACAATTGCCTCCTGTAGACTATGGAATTAATCGAGTTGATTTTCCTCAATGGCAAGGAGATTTCGGATTTGAAGCGAAGCAAGGAGAAAATAACATGGCAGATTTCGCTGAAACGGGCCAGCTGCCTATTGGCAGTAAGGAGGAAAATATAATGACAGATATTGTCGAATACAACGACCTTTGTACCACATGTAATTACGGTTCCGATTGCGTTCGGCGCAAGCATCACGGCAAACCGGTATTGTACTGTGAGGAGTTTGATGATTATCAACCTCCCCGTGAAAAACCTACCAGGGGATTCGCCGAGTATGAGCCCTATGAGAAGACGGAGCTTTCCAGATTATCAGAAGATCGTGCCAGGGGATTATGCGCGTTTTGCGATAGTCAGCAAACATGTACTCTTCCGAAAAAAGAGGGCGGAGTCTGGAACTGTGAGGAATACAGCTAAAATTACCGCCTTATCGGAAATTAGAGCGGTTTTCTTAATTCTGAAAGGACTGATATGAATCCCGTTGACATTGATGGCGATTCGGAGAAACCGGCCAAAAAGAGTGATAGCCTTATCGCCATCCTTGAAAATATTCAGGCAAAATTCGGATATTTGCCTGAAGATACTTTAAGAGAGGTTGCCGCGGAAACCGGCAGATCTCTGGTAGATATATACGGTGTCGCTACATTTTACAGGGCCTTCAGCCTTAAGCCGAGGGGCCGGCATCTGGTTTCGGCATGCCTGGGAACTGCCTGCCACGTGCGCGGCGGACCGGTTATTGCAAAGGAAATCGGCAATCAGCTGGGAATAAAACCGGGACAGACTACCTCGGACAAAGAATTCACCTTTGAAACCGTAAACTGTCTCGGAGCGTGCGCCCTGGGGCCGGTAGCTGTTGTGGATGGTCACTATTTCCCCAATATGAGTACCTCGATAGTCAAACAGGTTTTGGAAAAATCAAAACTGGGTTTTGAAGCGATTGAAGTTGAAACCGACCAACGAGTTTTTCCGGTGGAAGTTAGTTGTTCCAGATGTAACCACAGCCTGATGGACCCCGGCCACCTTATCGACGGGCATCCTTCAATTCGCATAACCATATCTTTCGGTAGTGTTCATGGTTGGCTTGCCCTGTCGAGCCTTTATGGCAGCTATAATGTTTCATCGGAATACGAAATCCCTCCCGATACAATTGTTAACTTCTTCTGCCCGCACTGCCATGCTGAGCTTTTAGGGGCGTCAAGGTGCGGAGAGTGCGGCGCCCCCATGGTGCCGATGATAGTCAGGGGAGGGGGAATAGTACAGATATGTTCTCGTCGCGGCTGCAAAGGTCACATGCTGGACTTAGATGGCGAAAATGTTTAGCTGTTACGGTAAACTGAATTCATAACAGGATAGAATTATGCAAAGTGTAAAATCGATAGAGGAGTTTATAAAGCTCAGTAAGAGAATTACCACTGATCGAGATCTGCAAATCCCGACCATCGTAATATCGGCGGGTACCTGCGGGCAGGCCAGCGGAGCTAATGATCTTATACGGGTGGCAAAACGTGAACTTCTCTACAAAAGCCTGACCGAGAGAATTCATATACGCATTACCGGCTGCCACGGTTTTTGCGAGATCGAGCCGTCCGTGCTGATCGAACCCAGGGGAACGATTTATCCGAAAATCGGAATAAATGAAATGGTTCGTATAATTGAAGCCGTAGACCAGGGAAGGGTGGCGGAGGATCTTCTGTATACAGAGCCGCTTACCGGGCAAAAGATCGAGAAGCTGGCGGATTTACCATTTTATAAAGGACAAACAAGGACCATACTGTCTCAGAACGAAAAAATAGATCCTATTCGAATTTACAACTACATAGAGAATAATGGCTATTTAGCATTGGTAAAAGTCCTGCAGAAGAGCGATCCCAAATGGATAATTGAAGAAATTAAGGCCTCCGGCCTTCGGGGCCGCGGCGGGGCGGGATTTCCCGCCGGCCTGAAATGGGAATTTCTTGCTAATCAACGAGATGACGGTGTGAAGTATCTCGTATGTAACGCCGATGAGGGTGATCCGGGCGCATATATGGATCGCAGCGTGCTCGAAGGCAACCCCCACAGTATAATCGAGGGGATGCTTATCGGCGCGATTGCCACCGGCGCTACAAAAGGAATTATCTACGTTCGTAACGAATACCCGCTGGCCATTAAGCATCTGATAATTGCCTTGCGACAGGCCCGCGAACTGGGTGTTCTGGGCGATAATATTCTTGGAAGCGGATTTTCATTTGGTATCGAACTGGTGAGAGGCGCGGGCGCCTTCGTTTGCGGTGAAGAAACCGCCCTCATAAGATCTATCGAAGGGAAAATGGGCGAACCGCGTCAAAGACCCCCCTTCCCCGTTCAAAAAGGAATAAACGGCAAACCGACCGCAATAAACAATGTCGAGTCCTGGGCCAATATTCCGGTCATAATAAGGGATACCGCCAGCGGATATTCAAAAATCGGAACCAAAGGCAATACCGGCACCAAAATATTCTCTCTTGTAGGTAAAATCAAAAACACCGGCCTGGTGGAGGTTCCGCTGGGTATTAAGATCAGTGAGGTTGTATACGATATCGGAGGCGGCTCGGTAGGCGATGCCAAAATAAAGGCTGTACAGACCGGGGGACCGTCAGGCGGATGTATTCCGGCCAGTATGTTTGACCTATCCATCGATTTTG
Organism: Candidatus Zixiibacteriota bacterium; assembly: GCA_020344055.1. Taxonomy (GTDB): domain Bacteria; phylum Zixibacteria; class MSB-5A5; order UBA10806; family UBA10806. The sequence continues at coordinate 1,881,304 of CP070813.1, forward strand.
ACAGCCTCACCAAAGCCGGTTCCATAATGGGATCGGGCGGAATGATTGTAATGGATGAGAATACCTGCATGGTCGATGTCGCCAAATATTTTATGAATTTTCTCAAGGACGAATCCTGCGGAAAATGCTTCACCTGCCGCAAAGGCACTCAGCGGATGTATGAAATACTGGATGATATCACGAAGGGTAAAGCCGGCCTGGAGGACCTCGACCTTCTTGAGGAACTCGCTTTAGTCGTCAAAGATACCACCATGTGCGGTCTCGGGCATGGCGCTTCGAATCCGGTACTGAGCACGTTGCGTTATTTCCGCAATGAATATATAAGGCATATTGAGGATAAGCGTTGCGACGCCTATGTATGCAAGGATCTGGTGGGAGCGCCCTGCCAGTCGGCCTGCCCGGTGGGAACCGAGCCCTGGAGATACGTCGCCCACCTGGCCCGCGGCGAGTATGAAGAAGCTTATCGCGTTATAAGGGAAACCAATCCTTTCCCGTCGATTTGCGCCCGGGTCTGCGATCACAATTGTGAAAACCGATGCAAGCTGGGGACCACCGGGAGCAAGCCTGTAGCGGTTAGAGCGCTGAAACGGTTTATCGCCGACAGGGTTGATCCGTCAAGTTATCGTCCCGTCAGGCAGACGATCCCCGAAAACGAATCCAAAAAAGTGGCCATAGTAGGCTCGGGTCCGGCGGGGCTTACGACCGCCCACTATCTTTCTCTGAAAGGATATAAGGTAACCATCTTCGAGGCGGACAGGGAACCGGGGGGAATGATGCTGGCCGGAATTCCGGAATATCGTCTGCCCAGAAACGTCCTTCGCAAAGAAATCGAATGCCTGTTGGACGACAACATAACTGTAAAGTGCGGCACCACGTTGGGCAAGGATTTTACGGTCGACGATCTTTTCAAAGACGGCTTCAACGCGGTTTTCCTGGCCCTCGGCGCCCATCACAGCAAAAGTATGGGTATCGAGGGAGAAAATTCCAAAGGCATTCATCCTTCCATAAATTTCCTGAGGGAGTTTAATTTTAAAGGAAAAAACCTGGCGAAAGGACATGTGGGAATAATCGGCGGAGGCAATTCCGCCGTCGACGCCGCCAGGGTCGCCTTGAGGCAATCCGACGTGGAAAGCGTTACGATCTTCTATCGTCGGTCGCGCAAGGAAATGCCGGCTTTTCAGATGGAAATCGATGCGGCCCTGGAGGAGGGAGTGAATCTGCAAACTCTGGTTTCGCCGACCGGAATAATAGTTGAAAATGGCCGTTTGTCGAAAGTTGAATTTATCCGTAATGAGCTCGGGAAACCCGACGCCAGCGGGCGCCGCAGCTTTAAGGAAATACCGGGCTCCGAATTCAGTGCCCCGCTGGATACCCTGATAGTCGCCATCGGCGAACAAATGTATCCGTATGCTCTCGATGGTACGTCCGGGATCGAGACCTATAAAGGCGGTGCCATAGTTATAGATGAGAGTAATCTTTCAACCAAACGTGAAGGCGTGTTCGCCGGCGGCGATGTTGTTACCGGTCCCAACAGCGTTATCAATGCTATCGCGACCGGGAAAAAGGCCGCTCATATAATCGACTGCTATCTGAATGGAAAACCGATGATCATCCCGGCAGAGAGTAGGTTGCCGGAGGTCTACGTGGAACCGGTTGCTGTCCCGCCGGAAGATCAGGGAATTACTGAGAGAATTGAACCGCCCGCCCTCTCTCCGGAGGATCGAAAAAGCACCTTTGCCGAGGTCGAGTTATGTTATTCCGAGGAGGACGCGCGATGTGAAGCGAGGCGATGTTTGAGGTGCGATCTGGAGTTCACACAGCCGGAAGTTGAAGAAGAGGAATTCGTCGAAATAGGAGAGAATAAATCATGATCAATTTGCATATCAACGGTCTTCGGGTTTCGGTTGACAAAGGCACAACCATCCTGGAGGCGGCGAAATTCCTGGGGTTCCCGATACCCACTCTCTGCCATATGGAGGGTCTTTCGCCTTACGGCGCCTGCAGGCTTTGCGTGGTGGAAATCGGCGAGGGCCCCAGGGCCAGACTGGTGTCGTCATGCACCTACCCGGTGGAGGAGGGATTGAAGGTTCGAACCGCTTCATCCAGGGTTGTGAAAGCGAGAAAAATGGTTCTGGAACTCCTGCTGGCCTCGTGCCCGCAATCGAAGGTTATCCAGGACCTCGCATCGGCACATCAGGTTTCTCAACAGCGTTTCAAGCAGGAACACGAGGATTGTATCCTCTGCGGGCTGTGCGTGCGGATGTGCGAGGAACAGATGATGGCAAAGGCCATCGGCTTTCGCGGAAGAGGGGAAAGACGCAGTCTCGGTACCCCTTTCGACATCAAATCGGAAGTCTGCCGTCTTTGCGGCGGCTGCATCTACGTCTGCCCGGCCTGTCAGCTCAGATGCACCTACAATCAACCGGAAAAAGCCATATGCGGCGGCTGCGCCAACCTGAGCCCGCCCTGCGTTGAAAAGGAAAAATTCGACGATATGATGTGTTACATGGATCCTTGCGTCGTTTGTGAAATAAAGAAAGATTGATATAAACGGAGGAAAAATACAATGGCAATCACGTTTTCAAGAATAAACGCCTCTGCCGCAACCCTGACCAAAAATAGAACTGAAGGTTCCATAACGCCCAATTCGGGGATGTGCGTTACCTGCGTTGACGGTTGTATCGGGATGTGCGAAATCGGGAAATCGGCCTACCGGGGCCACGAGGTTATATATCCTCAGCCTTTCGGGGTTATCACCACTGCCGCCGAGAAAACCTATCCCGTGGATTACTCGCATTTCAATATCATGGGCACCGCCGTCGGGGCCCACGGTATAGAGGCCGACAGCGACAAAGCTATCTTCCCCGCCGTAAATCTCGAACTCCATTTCGGACATGATAAAGGATTAAAATTCCGTTATCCCTGGATAATTCCCGGAATCGGCTCCACCGATATCGCCAAGAACAACTGGGAGGGTCTGGCCATCGGCTCCGCTCTCGCCGGTACCGGCCTCACCATCGGTGAAAACGTGGCCGGTATGGATATGGAATCGGTCATCGAAAAAGGCAGGGTCGTCGATACGGTGGATCTGAAGCGTCGTATAAAGCTATACCAGGATCATCAGAGAGACGGTTACGGGGCGATAATTGTGCAGGCTAACGTGGAGGATACCCGCCTGGGCGTCCAGGAATACGCTATTAACAAACTGGGAGTAAAGGTCGTTGAGCTAAAATGGGGACAGGGCGCCAAAAACATCGGGGGCGAGGTAAAAATCCGCAACCTCAAAAAAGCCCAGATGCTATACGAACGCGGATACGTGGTGTTGCCGAACCCGACAGATCCCGCTGTTATCAAATCCTTTGAGCGCGGCGCCTTTAAAGAGTTTGAGAGACACTCCCGGGTGGGAATGGTAGCCGAGGAATCGTTTGCCGCCAGAGTGGAAGAATTACGTAAAGCGGGAGCGAAATATTTGTTTCTTAAAACCGGGGCTTACAGACCCGCCGATCTGGCAAGGGCGATAAAATTTTCCTCAAAATATAAAATCGATTTACTAACGGTGGATGGAGCCGGCGGCGGGACCGGAATGAGTCCGTGGAGAATGATGAATGAATGGGGAATGCCACCGGTGGAACTCCACTCTCTCCTGTACAAATACGCCAAATCACTTGCGGATAAGGGCGAACATGTACCGGCGTTGGCCCTCGCCGGCGGTTTCACGTTCGAGGATCAGATCTTCAAAGGTCTCGCTCTTGGAGCTCCCTTTGTAAAACTGATTGGAATGGCAAGAAGCCCGATAGCCGCCGCAATGGTGGGTAAAACCATCGGCCGCACCATCGATGAGCATCAGCTCCCGGTATATGTCGAGCGGTTCGGCAATACCAAAGATGAGATTTTTGTAACTTCCGGGGAATTGCGCAAAGAGCTGGGTGACAACGAATTTGAGAAGCTTCCCACCGGCGCTATCGGTCTGTACACCTACTATGAGAGACTGGCGCAAGGCCTGCGTCAGCTTATGTGCGGCAGCAGAAAGTTTACGCTGGAGCATATAACGCGCGACGATATCGCGTCCCTGACCCGCGAGGCGGCTGATATCAGCGGTATCCCGCACGTCATGGATTTCGACAAACAGGAGGTCGAGGAAATCCTTAAGAATTAGATAAATATTACAGATAGAGCTTAGTCAATATGCCGGGCGACTCGGATTCTCCTTGCCAGGGGACATAAATCCGTAGGTTTCAGATTTCACAAATCAGCCCGGCATATTGATTTTATAACCAATCCGGGATAACGTTCTGTGACATTATATTATTTAAATTCTTATATCTCGCCATTTCGTAAAATGTGGCAATATTGTGATTTGATTCCGGGCGGAGTCAACGCTTATTTTGTCGGGCGAAGAAATACTTCATTAACCGATACCAGTTTCCTGTCGCGGTTAGCTAGGAAGTCGCGAAGCATATAGTCGATATCCGGCGCGATTTTACCGTCGAAAATCTTTTCGCCATTGAATATTACCACCACGTTTTTATCAAGATCAATCATCTTCGGGTTGATCAGGATGCGAATTGCCCCCACGCGTGAACCCTGGATATCGAATCGATTGCCGGCGTTTACCGCTCTTACCTGCGCCGATGGTTGATAACGTTTGAAAATGAGGTAGTTCCTCGGGACCGGCATCCTCCCCTGCAGGGCGACCTCGTTGTCCCCGCGCCTGACTATCAGCGTGACTTCGGACCCGTATTGCAGTATGGCCTTGAATTTATCTATATCCGCAAGGCTGTCGATAGAAATGTCATTTCCTTTTATAATAATATCATCGAGTTTTAGACCGATTCTATTGGCCAGGTAATCACCGTCCGCCAGGGCACCTACCTTCACGCCGGCGCCCGGATAGGTATCATCCGGCAGGAAGCCGATGGAGATCGTACTATCCACCAGCGCTACATTGTGATCGATATGCCAGGGAGCGGGCTCATCGATAGTGATCTCATCGATCGCCAGCCAATTACAGATACCGAATTCCGCAGCCGCTGTCTCCCAGATAATCGTGTCGGGAGATGAATTCCGGGGGTGTTGTCCGAGATAATCGAACATTTCCGAATATTCGAAGTCGACTATGCTGGGAATATGTTCGCCAATCAGCTTGCGGTACAGAATTTTCGCGCCCGCTTTCTTTGCCATGGCGATGGTCCGCTCCATTTGGGCGGTAGGAAAGTAGCGATCGCGGTTGGCGGTGGTGACGTAGATGTGCGTATTGGCCATGTTAGGAGCATAAGTTGAAAAATCGCCTTCCCCGCTGCCGGCGCCCATGGAACCGTTGAGGGCCGCAAAAGCAGCGAAATCGGTCGGCATTGTCATGGCGAAAAGAAAAGCCGCTGAAGCACCGTCGGAAAGGCCGCTTAAGTACACGCGGTCGTCATCGATGTTAAAATTGACCTTCGCGGTTCGCACCAGGGACATGATATTGGGCATGCCGACCTCATCAAACCAACTGGCCCCCTTTTGCCCGAAGGGAAAAAGGACAAGCCAACCCAGTTTATCCGCATGGGCCATTAACGCGATATTTCCAATATATTCCTCAGGATTCGGATTGATTTTCGGTCGCATTACGACCCCGTGCAGATGGACCAGCATCGGCGTCGGAGCCCCAGGATGGTAGCTCGACGGCACATAAATCACGTATGGCCGGATGACACCGTCGGTGCAGGTTGTCGAGCCCGGTAACGCCCGGTCTCTGGTCGTATCGGGGAAAATTAACGATTCGATCTCAGTCATAACCTCACGCCAGTCCGGTCCCGCGGAGACGATCCGGGCGATAATCGAATCCCTCTCCGGCCCCGCCGGGGTTTTTACCAGCGTACCGAATCGGGCCCGCCAATCCTGGGCGGAGGCGCCGTCGAATAAATACAAAATGCAGGCAGCGGCGATTATTAGTTTACGCATAATGTTCCTCTCTTTCATATTCGCGTTTATCTTTAGCCGCGATAATGGCCTTTTTCGTCGGACGGAAATACCGACGCACTGGCGCAGGAAGGTCATCCATTTTCCGGGATTCCCGAACCTCAACCAGAAATGGACAGCGAGCAGCCTCCAATCTCGTTCGCAGATTGTTCGCGCGGTAATTTCATCCTATCGCTTTAATAAGACTGATAACAGCAATAACATATACCAGGCCCGCTATGAAAATCAAGTAGTATTCTAAATTACATTTTCATTTCTTGTGCCAGGCAATCGAGCTCGCCCCGGACAGAATTCTTGGGAAATCCCGACTCGGTTGGCAGGGGTAAATGATTTGTCATTATAGGGCTATGATCAAATTAGGAGTTCACGGACTGTGATGTTAAGATTCGAATGGACAACTGAGTTCCTATATATATACAGCAGTAGATCATGGCCGGGTCCAGCCCATTACGGCCGGACTCCCGCGAAGCTCAAATTCAGGTTGGAACTACTTTGTATTCCTGCAGGTAACATTCAACGAAGTATGACAGTTTAATATCAGCGCTTGCGGGCCAGCACCCAATGGTGTTTCTCGCCGCCGGTCTCAACATCGCGACCGAACTCGATATCAAATCCGGCTACAGTTATGAGTGATCGTGTCTTATCGGGGCCGTAATGACTCCAGAACATGTCGACGCCCATATAGTCGGCGAATTCCTCCCAGGCCCAGCTGGCCACCGAAACAAGCATCACGCCTCGAGCCTTGAGAATCGAGTGGAACGATCGAAAAATGCCGGCATGCAGCTCCCTCGGTATATGAATAATAGCATAGGTGGAAATCACACCGTCGAACGATTCCGGCGGGAAATCGATGGCCGTCATATTCATCTGCTGAAAAGTGGCGTCCGGCACGTTTTCGCGCGCAGCCGCTATCATCGTTTTCGAAAAATCGATGCCGACGAGCTCGAAGCCGGCCTGAACCAGGTGTCGAGCTATCGGTATTCCTGTTCCAGATCCGGCGTCAAGCACTCTTCCGTTGGCGGGTAGCTGCGAGGTAAACGCATTCACTTCTTTCCAGTTGTCGGCCTTTTCTCTTTCCAAAGTATAGAGATTGCCAAGCCGATTGTATCCGGACATGACTACTTCGAAAGCCTTGTATCGGGGATGCTTTTTCATACGATTTAACAGCAAAGCTTACAAGTAACAGCGATACGCACAAAATAATCCAGTCCTGCCGCGGGATCAATGAAAAAACGCGGGCGACCTCACTCTCAGCAAACTCCCGCAGAGTTCGTATTCGGGATCCGATGCACCTGTTCCGGAGTGAATGGCGCCCGTTGGAAGATATTGACCTGGTGAGCGGGTAGCGTGCCATGCCCCGGCCTGATTGTTCTGCATTTTTCTTGACAATAGGAAGAACCGTTGCTATGTAATGGCACTGAAAGATGTTGATCGTGGCTATCGATTCCTTGGGCGGGAAACTTCGTCGCATATCCGGGAGGAGATCTTCAATGAGAAGAAAGATACAAATTAAGTTCGCATATTGTCTTTACCTGGCGCTCTGTTTGGCCTGCAATTCCCAGCAACAATTGGGCGACTCCTCTTTTGTTCCGAATATAGAGACGCCCACTTTCGAAATCGGAAAAGGCCCGGTGGTGAAGATCGATGAAGCTCATCACAATTTTCACACAATGGACGGAAGATACCTCGCTTTCGCGGAGGTTTTGCGCCACGACGGTTACCGGGTTGAAGCTAATACTTCGGAGTTTAATCTCGATTCTCTACGGGCCTGCAGCATTCTGGTAATCTCCAATGCCCTGAATGAAAGAAACATTGAAGACTGGTCCTTGCCGACCCCCAGCGCTTTTACCGATGAAGAGATTGAAGTCGTTCGCAAATGGGTGGAAGACGGCGGCGCCCTGTTCTTGATCGCCGACCATATGCCGTTTCCCGGCGCCGCCCAAAAGCTGGCTGCGGCATTCGGGTTTGAGTTCAGTAATGGCTTTGCCTTTGATACGTTGAAACAGGGGCGTGATATTTTCCGGCGTTCGGACGGATCTCTGCGGGCTCATAAAATAACGGACGGAAAAGATCCATCGGGGCGTGTTGATTCGGTAGCCTCCTTTACGGGGCAGGCGTTTAAAGCAAATCGAGACCACCAGCCCGTTATTGTCTTCGATTCCAATTATGTTGTATACCTCCCCGAAATCGCATGGGAATTCGATGAAAAGACCGAGATCCTGCCAATAGCCGGTTGGATGCAGGCGGCCGCTACAAGGTATGGTGAAGGAAGAGTCTTCGTATCCGGTGAGGCGGCCATGTTTTCTTCTCAAGTAGCCGGCGGAGGATCCAGTTTTGGATTGACCAGTCCGGAAGCTGCACAGAATCTACTTTTTCTTCGAAATATCATGTGCTGGCTTAGTGGTTGTTTCGATTAATCAGTGTTCGTGTATTTATTTGAGGAAATAAAACATCTCCCGCCGCTCGTAGCGGGATCGACTTTCATGGCGGGATTGACTTCTCAAAACGCAGGACATTAATCCTACGGCATATGCTTGATTAGCAGGGGAGATAGAATTTATCCCTCCGACAATAACATTCGCTGCGCTGCAGTTTTGAAAAATCACTTGACAGACGCTGATAGCCCGGCGTAATATATAAAAAATAATATTGATGCATTAAAATACGCTTGTTGACGAATGCTGAGGTTTTGCATGGTCCAAGACGAATATTTAGTTCCGGAAATATTTTTTAGTTACGCCAGCGCTGATCGCGAGCGTGTCGCTCCGCTGGCCGAGGCCCTTAGGAAACGCGGATGGACTGTCTGGTGGGATCGCAAGATCCCGCCGGGAAAGACGTTTGACGAGGTGATCAAGGAAGGACTGGCGAAATCCAGGTGCGTGATAGTCGTTTGGTCGAAAAGGTCGGTAGAATCGCGGTGGGTCAAGACCGAGGCAAGCGTGGCCCTGCAGCGAAACAAACTGGTTCCAGTGATGATAGACCAGGTGGAGCCACCGCTTGAATTTTTAATGATCCAGGCGGCCAATCTGGTTGACTGGCGGCCGGATGTTGACACCGATGAGTTTAACCAACTGGTATCTGCAATCGCAGGCTTAATAAAAGCGCCTGGAATCGACGTAGTGGCTCCTGACGATGATCGTCCAAGGGAAGTTAAGGGAGAACCTGTGGAGGGAGGCGCGGAACCGGTAACAGCCAAACCGGACAAAATAATACCCTCGCGTCGTCGGTGGCTACGTTACGTGATTGTCGGCGTTGCTGCTGTCGTTGTAGGGGGGGTCATCTACAAAATAATACCCCCAATGCGGCCGCCTACGCCTACGGATCCGGTTGTCCGCGAGGACCAGAAGCTTCAACCTCCTACCGAACCATACGTTATGGATGAAAATCCTCATTTGATTATCGAAACTGAAAAAGGTAACATGGAAATGGAGCTCTTTTTAAAGGAGAGCCCCATGACCGCCAGTAACTTTTTGTATCTCGTTCGCCAGAAATTCTATGATGGTTTGACCTGGCATCGTGTTATACCCGGATTTATCATTCAGGGTGGTGATCCATCGGGAACCGGTCATGGTGGTCCCGGTTATAAGATTGACTTCGAAGTCAACGATAAAAAACATGAACCCGGCGCGGTAGCTATGGCACGTAGGGGGGATGTTAACTCTGCCGGCAGTCAGTTTTATATCGCCCTGAAAAGCCTACCGTCGCTCGATGATTCAAAATATTGCGTTTTTGGTCAACTGGTTACCGGATTGGAGATAGCTAAGAGGATTGCCAACGTAGAGAGCGACGGGCAGGATAAGCCTTTGCAGCCGGTTCATATTAAGAGGATCTACGAGAAGAAGTAACTCTGAGCTACAGTTGCCGGTCTATGCTATCCGCTATAGGCGGATTGACAGTATCGATTTCGTCAACCCGCTGCGGCGGATTAACGGGCGACGATACTACGACCGTCATCATTCCGAGGTAAAGATGTTCTTCCGTCAGCTGAGAAATACATACAAACGTTCTCGGTATTCACGGCGTAGAAGTACTGGGGACAAGAGTTAAGCCAGACATGCCGTCTTCACCAGCGGCAATGGGATAGGATGATATGTTGATGACTTCGATATTGGCAACTATATTCGTTTTGGGTCTTCTGATTTTTGTGCACGAATTCGGCCACTTTGTGGTTGCCAAGCGTCTTGGAGTGCGAGCCGAACGATTCTCGCTGGGATATCCCTGGAAGCTGTTCGCATTCAAATGGGACGAGACCGAAGGCCTGATCCGTATGCTGGTGATGAATCGATAGATCGGGCAGATCAAAAGCTGGGATCGGGACAGTCGCAAACAATTACTTGCGGCATCTGATAACTTATCGTTGCGAGGCTATTATTACGGCCGATCGGGAATTTGAGGATTACCTCAAGACGCGCTATTACGATCAGATCGCGTGGTACGATCGAAAATCGAATCGTTACAGGAAATTCTATAATGCTTTTCAGGGACCCGTAATCATACTATTATGGCATCGAAAAAGACGTACTATTTAGAACAGAGAATAATATTGAGGCTAAATCAATTTGTCAGGGGAACCGTTTCGCCGCCGAATCTTATTCCCATCTTCTTGAGCATATCGAACGGCGGTATGCCCCCCGCAAATATAAATACGAAATCGTTTGGGATCTCGATCTCTTTGCCAGCCTGTTCTATTTTGATCGAATCCTCCAGAATCTCCTTCACATTAGACTCAAATAAAGGAGTGATTTCTTTGCTTCTTATAAGCTCGTTGATCCTGTCCTCGTTTTTCTTTTTCATGCGAAAGAATTGCGGTTTTCTATAGCTGATGGTAACCCGGTTTCCCGGCTGACGCGCGAGCCCCACTGCCGCCTCCACGGCGCTGTCGCCGCCCCCCACAACCAGGATATTGTTGTTATTAAAAGACTGCGCATCAACGAGCTGATACATTACCTTCTCCATCGATTCTCCCGGAACCCCCAGTTTCCTGGGCGTGCCCCTGCGGCCCATGGCCAGGACGACAAATTTCGATGTGTATGTTCCCTTCGACGTCGCCAGCTCAAAATACTTCTCCTTTTTTGTAACATTTTCAACTTTCTCAAGAGTTCTTATTATCACGCCGAATTTGTCTATGGCGGTCAGCCAGGTCTCCAGAAGATGTTCTTTGGAATATTCGCTTTTATCGAGCTTTCCATAAAGCGGTATATCCACGGGCTGAGTCATTACCAGCTTTTTCCTGGGATATTGTAGTATGGTTCCGCCGGGCTCCTGCTGGTCGAGCACCAGATACGAAAGATCTTTCTCGATGGCGGTTAACGAGGCGCTCAGGCCGGCGGGCCCTCCCCCCACGATAATAACGTCATAATCGCAACGAACATACAAATCTCTCGCCCGCGACGCTATCTTCTCTATGACCATCCGGCCCTGTGATATGGCGTTGCGAATCAGAGATATTCCTCCAAGCTCGCCCGCTATAAACAGCCCTTCCACGTTGGTTTCATTGAAATCGTCGGTTATGGGAATATCCTCGCGGGTTTTTATGTCGCCCAATCCTACCTTCAAAGCCCCCACCGGGCAGACCTGCTCGCAATAACCGTGGCCCACGCACCTGTCGCCGTTTATAATGGTGGCCTTGCCGAAAACCACGCCCAGAACATCCCCTTCGGGGCACGCTTCCACGCAAGATCCACAACCTATACAGGCAGAATTATCCACCATGGGAAACTGCGATCTCGGTCTTCCGATCCCCAGGCTTACAGCTTCCTGTTTCCGCCTTAGAAACTCTTTCTGCTTTCTGGTGAATTTTTTATAATACGGGATAAATATAATAAGAAATATGACAGCGGTTATAACCCAGATAAGATAGGATTCCATATTAAAACCTGTAGCCGAATTCCGTCAAAAATAAATCGCCATTCAGATCGTCGCCGAATCCTCTCTGTCCGTTGGCCGATAGATAGAAACTTCTGCTAATTCTAAAAAAGGACTCTATCCTGATCCAATCGCTGGATCTTTGTGTTATATATGTATTGTAATCGTATTTGTAAAATCCATATTCCAGGTTGATGCTGAAAGACCTGAAATACCTGCCCAGGTTCGCGGAGAATCTCCGGCCCTCGCTGTAAATGTCGGAAAAGAAAGTATAATTCAAACCGTACGACAGCCTTAACGCGGTAAAATCGGATTTTCTTAAAGACGCTGACCAGGAATACCTCGACTCGTCCTCCCCGTCGATGCCTCTAAATCCCAAATCGGTTGATATCATATAATTATGGGGCAGGCTAAAAGTCAGCCCGGTTTTTACCCCTCGGCGATACCTATCATCGAACAATCGTTCATCCAGCGATTGAATCTCGTACGTCCAGTATCTTTTTCTGTTATCATAGCTGGCAGTGACCCGCAGCCAGGAACAGGGATTGACGCTGCCCGATATAAGTAGATTCGATACAATCACCGATTTACCGGTTCTCTCTTTCCGCCAGTCGCGGTTTATATCCAGGTCCAGCGATTGATAAATATTCCACTTCCCGTTTTGCGATATCCTGTTTCTCAGGTGGACGAACTCCCTGCTGACCGTGGAGGAATGATACTCCGCTGCCAGCGCTGCCGTGGACTCATAACGGATCCCACGCCTGTGACCTTTTTTAAAATTGATATAAGCGCCATATTTTTGAAGAGAGGCCTGGAAATCGGCGTATTGCCACGCCGGCTGGGTTCCGGCGAAAATCCCGACTTCCAGGGTTTCCGAAAAACGATTGAAGCCCATCAAACCATCGACATACCCCGCTCCGCTGAACGAGCCGGCGATAATCCTGCCAAGCCTGAATCCTATCCCGCGACCGCCGTTATCATAATTCAAAGAGGTCTCGTAAATCCGGTTTCGCCACTCGGAATCGGATACGTTGCTGTTGTAGCTGCGGGTTCGGTCGGTATAGCGTGTCCTGGTTCTGATTTTTAAAGTTAAATTCTGGTTCCCTAGATTCTGAATCTCCAGGTTAGCCCTTAAGGTCGGTTGAACGACATCGAGATCCGCGGGACCTCGGTCGTTATATGTATAGAGCTGTAACGCGGCCCTTCCCCTTATAAAGGAACTTTTCTCCGGTGGTTTTTTTTCTGTCTGCAAATCGGTCTTTATTTCCGGTTCCGGCCGCCGGACCTCCTGCTCCTTCTCAGAGATCTCGACTATCACGGGTTTTATATGCTTCTGCCTTGCGCTTAATCCTCTCAAACCGCTTTCCAGACCGGAGATTATTTTGCAGGATGACGAATGGTCCGAAACAAATACCGCTACGATTTCCGCCACGGCAGAATCAGCTTTTAAAATCTGCAGAGTGTCACCGACCGCAACGCCGTCTTCGCTTCCGCCGTCAATATAGATATGCTCCGAGGATTCGTACTTTACAACGAACCTGTCTGCCGACGTCTGCGCCCTGAGACCCGATCTCCAAAGCATAATCGCAGCTAATATCAAAAAGAGAATAATCCTGATAATGCCGATTTCTTTTTGAATCTTAATTGTCATTGCTTTATCTATTCGCCGTCGGGATGGCAGTTATAGCAAGCCGTGCTTTCGTAAACATAACCAGGAATTCCGTCATGCCTCTCGTCCATGTCCGGCTGGTTGTGCTCATGACAGAAAATGCATTCAAAGACTTCATAATTATTGGGATTAACGTGACAATCGGCACAAAGGTTCCATTCACCCTGGTGGCGCCCGGAATAGATGGGGAAATAGAGGTTGTCGTGATCCCAGATGGTCTGTTCCCAGTTGTTCGTATTATGACACTGCTCGCAGCTGGTGGGAAAGCCGGCTGCCAGGTGGTTGGGATCGGTGGTATTGTTATAATCATGCTCATGGCAGGCGAAACAGGCGGTGGGAGTGTTATTATAACCGCTGGAATGGCAGGCGATGCAGGACAGAACCAGATGCGCGCCGCTCAAAGGAAACTGCGTTTGTGAGTGGTCAAATGTCGCCGGCGTCCAGCCATTGGTGGTATGGCATTGCGTGCAATCCTGGCTGAAATCATTATCCACATGATCGGGATCGACGACGTTGTTATAGTCGTCCTGGTGGCAGGACCAGCAGTCGGAGGGGGTGCCCGAAAACTGCCCGTTCAGATGGCACCCGGAGCAATCTATCGACAGATGCTGTCCGGTAAGCGGGAAACCTGTAAGGTTGTGATCGAAGGTCGCCGGGCTCCATCCGTTCTGGTTATGGCATTGTGTGCAATCCTCCGGAAAACCGGCGTTGATATGGTTGGGATCGCTTACGGCGTTATAGTCGTTCTGGTGACAACCGATACATTCACGGGGAAGGTCATACTGATTGTTCACATGACAATCCACACAGCTTAAGGTCGAATGGATAGCCACCAGTTCAAACCCGCTGGCCTGCACATGATCAAACGTCGCCCCGGACCAGGCCACCTCATTATGACAGGCCTCGCAATCGGTGGGAAATCCAAGGGTAACGTGCGACGGTACAGAAACTGAGTTATAGTCATTTTCATGGCACCCGAAACAAAGCTGCGGCGTTCCGGCGAACATCTCCAAATGGCAGCCGCTGCAGTTTACCGTAGTATGAGCGCCCCTGAGGGCGAATTGCCGGGGATGCTGAAAAACGGCCTGATTCCAGCTGGATGACACCGCGGGGTGACACTCCTGGCAATCCAGGCCAAAATTGGCCAGCGAATGGTTAGGATCAGCCGTCCCGTTAAAATTATCGATATGACAGCCTTCGCATTCTATCGGAGTACCGACAAACTCCTCGCGGCCCTGCGAGATATGGCAGGCGTCGCAATCGACGATCACATGGACTCCCACCAGCGGGAATCCGCGTTCGGCATGCGTCTGCAAAATATCCTTTCTATCCTGCCAATCTACCGGAGTATGGCAGTTCCGGCATTCAATGCCAAACTGGGCCCGATGAACGTCCGTATGGCAGTCTGCGCACTCTATTCCGATATAAGCGAACTTGAGCTCCTTATGACAACTCCTGCAACCGGCATCCTTATGAGCCCCTGTAAGAGGAAAACCTGTTTTAGAATGAGAAAAACCGGGGGATTCCTTTACAAGATTCCAGCCCTCCGGGGTATGGCAGGCATCACAATCCCATCCAATATCGCCATGGGGATTTTCCCGGGCGCTGAGATCGACAAATACAACCATAAAAAGGATAATCGTTGCTATACCCGGAATTACCGAGATCGCTCTAATCATTTTCACCTGCCTCAAGATTAAGATCGCTTGAACCATGGCAGCTCTCGCATTTTTTATCTACGGGCCTAAACCACACAAAGGTATTGTCCGGTTCCTCTATCCTTTTATGACAGCCGGAACATCTGGCCTTAAGATGGGCGCCCTCCAGTTTGAAATCGGCGTCGCGATTATGGTCAAATCTATCCGGAAACCAGTTGCCCGGCGTATGGCATCGCTGACATTCCGTATGTTGTTTTTCCACTCCATCTATTATTGCAGTTTCCTGGAATTGACCACGATGGATATCCGCATGACAGCTCAGGCATTCCCTGGAACGACCGGAAAAAACCAGACTGCGAACGCCGCCATTTGTCTCGACAGGTTTATGGCAGGAAACGCATGATGTCCTGGCGTGACGTCCTTCGAGCGTAAAGCCGACCGGACCGTGATCATACGAGACCGCTTTCCAGCCGGATACATTATGGCAATACCGGCATCCATCCGGTTTCATATATTGGTTGATCCGGTCGCCGTGGGGATTATTGTGGCACCCGTTACAATCGGTGGATTCAAATGTGAACTGCAGTTTAGCCGATCCACTCTCGTCCCACTTAGCCTTATGACATGCTATACAGGGTATTGCCAGGTGGCTCCCCTCAAGAGGGTATTCGGTTTTCTGATGATTCTCAATCGTGAACAAAGAAGGAGCGAAGCCAATCACTGTATGGCATTCCGCGCACTCTCCCCGGGATTCGCGGCGGACGAATTGCCCGGTATGATAATCGGTGTGGCAGTCCATGCATCGACTGAATTTCAAACCGGCCAGCGGCTTCCCTTTTTCATGACATTTTTCGCAGGCCAGTGCGGCATGCTTTCCTTCGAGCGAAAAGCGCGTCTTTCCATGATCGAAATCCGCCCGGTTGACATTTCTCCACCCCGAGGTATTGTGACAGGTTCTGCAAGCCTGATCAAACTTCCCGCGATGAATGTCCTCATGGCAATCGGTGCATTCGCCGTGTTTGATTCCGGTAAATTTTATATACTTTAAATCGGGAGAATCCTCAGGGCTCAATACGGTATGGCAGTTCGTACACTGCACCTCCAGGTGCCTGCCCTCCAGTGGGAACGCTGCTCCGGAATGATCGAATCCCGACGCCGGTTTCCAGCCTGTATAGGCATGGCATTTCAGGCAGTCCTCCCCTACCTGTCCCCGATGCTGATCCTGATGGCAATTCAGACAGGCGGTATCGAGTCCCAGAAATGTCCTGTTCAGATCCTTCCCGGCGTTCAGAAATTCCGCCTGCCTCTTGATTTGATCTCCTTTATGGCATTTTCTGCAATCCAGAACGCCGTGCTTGCCCTCCAGCTTGTAGCCCGTTTGGGAATGATCGAAATTCTCAATCCCGTCCGGCCACCAGATCAGTTCGTTGTCGCGGCCCAGATGCTCCACGTGACAGGAAACGCAGTCGTCGTAGCCCTCATTTTTATGCAGGCCTTTTCCGCCTGAAATTCTCTCATTTAGAATTTTATGGCATTGGAGGCATTTTTCAGCCGATATCTGCTTACCGGCCTCGTGGCAGCTTTCGCAATTTTTCAATCCCTCCAGGAAAGCGTGGACCTCACTCAGGTCCCCTGGCGATAGTTGCGCCCTGATTGTGACGGGAAACGATAGGAAAATAATTGCTATTGGTGCTGATAATCTTGCAGTCTTTACCCGCGGGCGCATTTGTTTCAATTTTAAATCGGAATTCAACAGTTTAAAATAACCAGGTGTAGCCAAGCCAAACGGCTATACCCACATGAACCAGCATAATAAGATACATTATAATGGCGAAAGGTTTGTGAAAAACATGCCAGTAATGGAACAGGGTTTGCACCTGATTCAGAAAAACTATTTTTCTATTCAATAATGATCTGTTTAATAGCAGGGTGAGGATTTTATCCTCCACCTCTCGCGGTAGATTCATACTACTCAGATACCTGCGTCTGTATCGTTTCATCTTGAACGGTCTCATAAAATCATCTGTTATAATCGCCAGCAACATCCCTGATGTTCCCCTTTTCCCCTTCTGTTCCAAAGATAGATCTTTCTCGATTCTTTCGATTTGATTTTGGTCAATTTTGCCGTCAATAACTAATTCCCCTCCGAGCTCGCCTTTAAGGTCGTCGATCTCCTGAGCGCTCAATTGTTCGCCCCGGATATTTCTGGGAATCTGCAGGTACAGGTAACGTCCCAACACTCCGCTCATGGCCACAGCCACCATGGACCAGAAACTGACCGCCACCAGTCCCTGGACTTTGAATGAAGTATGGACTACCACCAGGAGGGGGCCGATTATCCCGAAGAATATGTGGATATCCAGCCACCTGTTCAGACGTCCCCAATTTCTGAAAATTCTCGTTCTTTTACGTACGGAATATAATAACATAAGAAGCATCATAAGCGTCCCTATAATACCAACACCGTGTCCGAAATCCCCCGCCGGTCTGAGAGCGCGATAATCCTCGTGTTGAGGTCTTTGCCGGTAGGAAGTCGAGTAAAATGAGAATCCGTCGATTAATGTCAAAAGGATAAATACGATTGATATTACATATAAAGCTAATTTAATATATTTGAAGAGAGAATTGTCTGACCTATGTTCGTTCACCCGGTGAATATATTTTCAATTATAAACGATTTCCACAGTTGTTTTAAGGGTCCTTCAATCGGATTCGGTGAGTAAATGTGGTAGGACATGGCGATTAAAAGGATCTGTTTCTATTTATTTCTGAAAAGGAACGTGTTACCGATGGCGAAGAAATCGAATCCATCATCTATCAAGTTTGTGATTTTGATATCAGTTTCATAGAACAGAGCCACGAGATACAATAAGAGTTTCCGCTATTGTGGCAACGACCTTTTAGCAACTTATCGGTTAATGAACGGCGACAATAATCGAAGCGGGAGCTAAAAGACAAGCTTTGCAACCGGATTGTTGAAATTGCAATGGCTTGATTACCTGACCTCAACCTCAGCGGACTCTTGCGACCATTGAATTCGAAATTTCCATGTGCCATAAATTTTTGGACGGAACTCGCCGGAAAACAATAAGTTGTGAAGCGTCAAAACAAGCTAGGCCACAAGAATATTAAACATTAAAAATGAAATTTAGAGCCGCCCCCAATAGTCGGGCTATCGCGCAGCATAAAAATAAGGAATATCCCGGCAAAAGGCATTTATTTTTGCAGCCACCAGTATCCCTGAACGTCAAGATTTGTAAGCCCCATTTCTTTTGCCTTTTTTACAACCCTTTTATATTCTTCTCTGGTTATTCTCCTTGCTATCTTGGGATAATCATAGGCTTTATAGACCGGGCTATACTGAGCCATAATATTGACATAAGTATCTTTTGGTAAATTTTCCGCTATCCACTCCATAATTTCTTCTGAACCGCCTGTATTATTCGGCATAACCAAATGTCTAATCATCAGTCCTCTTTGCATAATACCGTCTTTTGCAGGTTTTGCCACGCCGACTTGACGGTGCATCTCAAGGATTGCCTCTCTTGCCATTTCAGGATAACTCTCTGCGTTAGATGAGTATTTCGCCGACATGTCGCTATCCCAGTATTTGAAATCAGGCAGGTAAATATCAACTATTCCGTCAAGAAGCCTGAGTATCTCCAGACGCTCCCAGCCACTGGTGTTGTATACAATCGGCAGCCGCAGCCCTGTCTCCGCTGCCGTATCAATAGCTTTAAGGATGTGTGGAGAATAATGCGTCGGGGTAACGAAATTTATATTGTGACAACCGATTTCTTGCAGATGAAGCATCATCCCGGCTAATTCGGAAATGTTTTTTTCAACGCCCCTTCCTAATTGGCTTATCTCCCAGTTTTGACAAAATACGCACCGTAAATTGCAATGGGTTAAAAAAATCGTCCCCGAGCCGCCCTTTCCAACGAGTGGTCTTTCTTCCCCAAAATGCGGATGAGAAGATGAAACAACAAGTGTTGAACCAGGAGCACGACAGAATCCTCTTTTTCCTTCAAGACGATTGACACCACATTTTCTCGGACAGAGCCGGCATTTTTCCATAATGGCCCAGAGTTTTTCAGCTCGCTTTTTAAGTTCACCTGTTTTGTGAAGTTCCAGATAAGCCGGTTCAAAACCGGAACCGGTATTAGCAGATTTTTCAACTGCAGTGGCTGTTTCAGTGGCAGAATCTTCCGTCTTAAAGCAACTTAAGAAGATTGAAGATAGGCCTATATTGAAACACAGTCTGGCTGTGTTTCCCAGGAATTTTCTTCGCGTAGTTTTTTCAGGAAAATAATCTTTCATTTTTTGACTCCTCATAGATTCCGATTATGCTGCGTGCTTATAACAATGAAGCTTGTCAATTTAAGTAGCCCCACTGTTATGCAGGTACCGGTAAGACCAAGAACAGGCAAAAGCACAACAGCGCCTACAATTCCTCCAAACCACCCGCCCAGCAGGTCAGAAGCATAAAGTAACCCGGCTGTCTTGCTTAAACTTGTGCTATTCCTTAGATATATCTTGTTTGCCAAAGGAAATTGAGAACCAATTAAAAGTCCGCAGATAAATGAAAT